>NZ_JBIBUW010000013.1:0-242207 GCF_043079785.1 Streptomyces sp. NPDC015139
CGGCCCAGTCCTCCACCTTCAGCACCCTCCATGATCGACAAGGGGGGTCAACTTTCGGAAGTCTCCTGGGGGTCAGTCTTCAAGAACCCGCGACACCTGCCGGCGGTTGAGGCGGACCTGTCTCGGTGAGCAAGCCGGTTTGTCTCAACCGCCACGACGCCAGGATCCGGTGTCGCGATATCGCCACCAGTACAGCACTGTGCAGTCGTCGGGCCATGGTGCCTCCTGCGTGCCCTGGGGCTCGAAGTGGTCCTGCTCCGGATCGATGGGGCGCCAGTGCGGATCCAGCGGCTCGTCTTCCCGGGGAGGTCGAACCTTGCTCACGAACCGTTCCTCGCACGCCGCGTACTCCTTGAAATTAGCCTGAGCCTCGGTCAGCGAAGGCCGGTTGGCGCCGCCGGCCCAGTCGGGCCAGCGCAGCTGCACGCGATCGTCCTCCCAGAAGCACACCGGGCAGATCTCATAGGAACCGGGCGACTCACTCAGGGTCAGATGGCCGCAGCACACGCACGGGAAGGTCAGCATCACGCCAGTCATCCTGCGCCATCAGTGGGGCAGCGTGAAAGCGACCTGAGTGGACGCGGGCATGACGACTGCTGAAGAGAGGTGGCAGAGAAACGGGGCGGGATCGGGCCCGGCCGAGGCCATCGCCCGTCGGGCCGCAAGCGGCTCGACCGCAACCCGGCGGGTGGCCGGAGGTGGGAGCCGCGTTCTCGACGCCCCCGCACACTGGCCTTGGTCTGACCAAGCCGGGCAACTCCCCCGTTGGAACGGCAATGCAGTGCGCTGCAGGAGGGGTGGGGCGCGCCGGAGCCGCGAGGCCGCCGGGTGGGACCGAGAAGCCGAGGGGGAGGTTGGCGGTGTGGGACGGCCCGCCCCCTGGTGTGGTGCTGGGGGCGGGCCGTCGAGGCGTGGGTGTGCGGGTCAGGCGATGAGTTCGCCGTCTTCGAAGTGGGCGGTGGGCGGTATGTCCCAGCCTGGCAGGAGACCGGTCACCACCGGCCCGGGAGCGCCGAGCACCGTGCGGAGCTCCACGTCGGAGGGGAGGGCTTTGACGGCGGTCATGAACGGCGGAGGCTGGGTGATTCCCAGCGCGGCGTGCGGCATGGGGATCGTGAAGTGGTGCGCGCTGGTATAGCCCAGGCGCTCGTAGAAGGGGGCGAGTTCGGGCTCGTGGATGAGGGTGGCCAGCCGGTAGCCGGTGGTGCGCGCCTTCTCCTCCGCTGCGGTGAGCAGAGTGCGGGCGATGCCCTGCCTGCGGCGGTGCGAGGTGACGGCCAGGCCGTAGATGAGGATCGCGGTGCGGCTGAGCAGCTCGGACAGTGCGGGATTGTCTTGAGTCAGGGGGTGTTCGTGGGCCCAGTCCGGGAAGGACGCGAAGACGGCGCCGACCGGCTTCGGGTTGGGGCTGCGGCGCGGCCGGGCAGTCAGGCACAGTGCGGGCCCGTGTGTGAACGGCGGCCTGAACGGCGTCAGGACGAGGAGTTGTTCGGCTCCCGGGGGCAGGCTCTCACCGGAGGTGGTCAGGGCGAGTAGAGCGAGGTAGTCGGCGTGGTCCGCTCGCTGAAGGGGCGCTACGTCTATCCGTGCAGCACGCGTCTTCGGCGAAGCGGCGGTTTGGACGGCATGGCTGGTCACAGGGCTGGTCTCCTTCAACAGCAAGGTGGCGGTGGGCCGCCTCGACCACGCCCCTGAATCGGGGGGCACGGCGGGCACGGTGACCATGACCGTCCGCACACCAAGCGCCGCAAACCACTACAAGCACGGCAGGGGGATGACCACTTGGCCGGGGCCGTCGGCCTGACGGGCGGGAGACGGCCCTGCGGCCCGCGCGCTACCCGGGCGGGCGAGACGACGGACGAGGCGGCGCCGAGCGGCGCGGAGATCAGCGCCTGCATGACCGCTGGGTGCGGTCACGCAGATGCGGCCCGGGCAGAACGCCGAACGTCGGGTGGCGCGGCGGCGCGGGCGGCGGTGTGCTGAGTGAGGACGGCAGGTGACGCGGAGGGCGTTTGAGTCGGGCAGCAGCCGCGGGCAAGGCGAGCACGAGGGCCACCCCGCTGCGGGCGGCCCACGTGCACGGGGGGGTGTCGGCCAGCTCTCGCGAATGCTCGCGTCTCGGCGACGGTCAGAGCCGGTCTGTGCTGTCCGCAATCCCCCAAGAGAGTGGCCCGACCTGATCGAACGAGTTTGAGCGGCTCCACCTCAGAGCCCACACGGCCTGAACTTGGCATGAGAACTCGCGTTCGCCGAATGCCCTCCATTGGGCCGTGACGGGACCCAATTCGCCGCGTTCTTAGAGCATCAGTGCCACATCGACGCCCAGACGGAGGACGCCATGCACCCCGCCCCCGCCCCCTTGCAGCAGCCTCCCAGAATCGAACGGCAGCCCCGCCTGCTCACGCACAGCGTTGACGGCACGCGCACCTCAGCACGCCGGGATACGGGGTGGGCAGCATGAGTGAGCCCATCAATGCATCAGCCGACACCGTTCCGGGACCGCGCACCACCACCGCACCGTCCCCCGCCGTCTCCGTCACCGCGCCTACGCCCGAGACACAGATGCGGTACGTCGACCTGACCGGCAGCCGCGAGGCGGCCGGCCGCTCGATCCGGATGCGCGACATGGCCCGCCGCCTACCGCAGTTGGTGCGCCGCTCGCTGGCCCTGGCCTGGCGCGTCGACCGGCGGGCGGCCGCCGGCCTCCTGCTGTGCCAGATGGTTGCCGGCGTGATGCAGGCCTTGGGGCTGGTCGCCATCGCCGGCACCCTGACCGCTCTGCTACGCGACGGCGACGTCTACCACCGTCTCCTTCAGGCATGGCCCTCCGTCGCCCTCCTCGCCGGGGCCGCGGGCGCGCGGGCACTCCTGGGCATCACCGTCAACTGGCTCTCCTTGCGGCTGGCCCCGCTGATGTCCCGCGAGGCCGAGCAGATGCTGCTCACCGGTTGTGTCGAGGTCGAGTTGTGCGCGTACGACGACCCCGGCTTCAACCGCGACCGCGAGGCCGCTGACCGCGGTGCCCAGGTCACCGGCGATCTGATCAACGAAGGCCAGGATCTGATCGCCTCGGCCGCCGCCTTCCTCGCTGGGGCGATCGTCCTGGCCGGCGTGCACTGGGTCCTTCTCCCCCTTCTCGTTGCCGCCAGCCTCCCGCAGGCCCTCGCCCAGGTCAGCGCCGCCCGCGTCCGCTACCTGGCCAACCTGCGCAGCAACGGCGACGACCGGATGCTGTCCGTGCTGCGCTGGCACATCTACACCAAGGACGCCGCCGACCAGATTCGCGCCGGCACCATGGCCGACTTCCTCTCCGGCCGCTATCGGGACACCGTCGCCCGGATCAACCGCGAGGACCGGGCCGCAGCCGACCAGGGCGCACGGATGTCCCTGGTCGGCGCGATGTGCGGAGGGCTGGGGTCGGCGGTGGTGTGGGCGGCGGTCGTGTGGCTGCTGGCGACCGGCCGGATCACCGTAGGACATGCCGGCACGGCGGTCTTCGCCCTGCAGACCGTCGGCATGGCGGTCCGCGGCTTGGTGGCCGTCGGCGCCCGGGCCGTGCGGACCGGGCTGTACATGGACGACTGGACCGGCTTTCTCGACAAGGCCGGCGGCTTCCGCATGCGCCGCGGCCCGCACCACCCCGCGCCGCCGCAGACGATCGAAGTCAGGGGGGCCACCCACCGCTACGCCGGCAAGGATCGCGACGCCCTGTCCGGCGTCTCCCTCACCCTGCGCCGCGGCGAGGTCACCGCGCTGGTCGGCTTCAACGGCTCGGGCAAGTCGACGCTGTCGAAGCTGGTCAGCGGCCTCTACCTGCCCACCGACGGGCAGGTGTTGTGGGACGGCGTCCCCACCGGTGACTGCGACCCGCAGGCCCTGTGGCGGCAGGTCGCTCTCGTGCCGCAGGACTACGCGCACTGGCCGCTGACTGTGCGCGAGAACGTCACCCAGGGCCAGCCCACCGCCCGGGGCGACGCGGCGGTCCGTCAGGCGTGCGAGGCGGCCGACGCCGACGAGGTCGTCGCCAAGCTTGGAGCCGGACTGGACACTCTCCTGGCCCGCGAGTGGCTCAACGGGGAGGAACTCAGCGGCGGCCAGTGGCAGCGCATCGCCCTGGCCAGGGCTTTCTTCCGCCCGGCCGGTCTGCTGGTCCTCGACGAGCCGACGGCCAACCTCGACCCCCGCGCCGAATTCCGCATCTTCCAGCGGCTGCGGACCCTCGCCCGGGACCGGGCGGTACTGCTGGTGACCCACCGCATCACCAACGTCGCCATCGCCGACCGCATCGTGGTCCTCGACGAAGGCAAGATCGTCCAGGAGGGCACCTACGCCCAGCTCAGCCAACAACCCGGTCTCTTCCAGAAGTTGCTGTCCTACCAGATCACGTCCGAGCAGGACGATGACCAGCACGAGGCCCCCGCGTGAGCCGCCCCGGCGCCACCTCCGCGCGCCCCGCTGAAGCGATCGCCCGCACCCTGGAGGACCTTCCCGCCCCTCTACCGCCGTCCCGAGGTGATGACGTGCCGCTCGCCCGCGCCCACATCCGCAAAACCGCCGAGGCGTACCTGACCCGGCATCCGCATGAGCGGGACTCCCTCGCCGGACTGACGTCCCTCCTGGACGGCGACGACGACCCGGCCGACCGTGCGACGCTCCCCAGCCACGTCACGTGCAGCGCGGCCGTCATCGACCGTGAACGGCGCGTACTGCACATCGGCCACCGGGGCACCGGGCTGCTCCTCGCCCCAGGCGGCCACATCGAAGGGGACCGCACGCTTCTGGCCGCGGCGCTACGGGAAGTGTGCGAGGAGACCGGCCTGCGTCCGAGCGACCTGTGCCTCACCCCACAGTTCCTGGGCGCCCCGATCGACATCGACGTCCACGACATCGACGCCAACCCGGCCAAGGGCGAGGGCGCACACCAGCACTTCGACTTCCGCTTCGTCTTCTACCTCGTGCCCGAGCAGCACCCCCAGCTCGCCTTGCAGGACGGAGAGGTTGCCGGCGCCCGCTGGCTCGACTTCGCCGACGTCCGCTCCAGGACTTTGCGAGCCAAGCTCCTGGACGCCCTCGACCAGGGTCTCGACGGGAGGCCGGAGCCCGTCAACGCCTCCGCGCTGATCCACGACGGCCACGGCAGATACCTCCTCCACCTGCGCGACCAGCGTGAAGGCATCTGGGCCCCTGGCACGTTCGCGCTCCTGGGTGGCGGCCGCACCCGGGACGACGTCAGCCTGGAGGCGACCCTGCGGCGGGAACTCGCCGAGGAGACACCAGGGCTGGAGCTGGAGCATCTGGCGCCCTACGCGCTGGAGGAGGCGACGAGCGTTGACGGCCTCGCGGTGCCGATCCAGGTCTTCCAGGCCCGCTGGAGCGGCAACCCGGAGACGGTGGACCTGCAAGAGGGCGTGCTGCTGCGGTGGTTCACCCCGGACATGCTCGAGCGGCTGAACCTGAGCCCGGGCCTCGGTGACCTCATCCGCCGGCACGCCGCCGAGCATCCCCCCGCCGGCAGCCCGCCGCCCCCGACCCGGCTGCTGCAAGGCGAGGCGCCGGAGGGCACCGAGCGCCACATCGTCGGTGTCCACCTCTACCTGGAGGACACCCACGGCCGGATCCTCCTCGGCCTGCGGCACCCCGACTCGGCGTATGCAGGCAACACATGGCACTTCCTGGCCGGGCACTGCGAACGCGAGGAGGCGGTCAGCTGCCTGGTCAGGGAAGCCCAGGAGGAGGCCGGGCTGGTCATCGAGCCGGACGACGTCGAGCTCGTGCACCTCGTCCACCTCGTCGACTCACCGTCCGCCCGCCCCAGAATCGGCCTCGTCTTCCGTGCCCGCACCTGGTCCGGCACCCCGGCCGTCCGGGAGCCCGACCGGTGCGTCGAGTGGCGGTTCTGGAACCCGAAGGACCTCCCGGCCGACGTCGTGCCCTACACCCGCCAGGCGATCGACGGGGTGCGCGCCGGCCGCCTGTACTCGCAGAGGGGGTGGGACAGGCAATGACGCGCCTGGACACCAGCCCGGCCGCCCCCATGGCTGGCTGGGCGCCCGGACCGGCGGCACGGCCAGCCGATACCGATCCGCTTTCGGTCGCGGTGGATCCGGCTGCCGCGCGCATGGCGATGGTCGCCGAGCGGGAGGCGAGGCACGGGCTGAGGCCGGTCCGGTGCGCGACGCGCTGCTGACGCTGCCGCGCGAGGCGCTGATGCAGCAGGCGTACGTGCGACGCAGCGCGCCGGGCGAGGAGCCGCCGCGATGGGATCTACTGGACTGCCTGGCGCCGCAGGACCGCCGCTGGGTCGCGCCGTACGGGAAACGTCCCCTGACAGGAGGCCCTGCCGCGGGACGTCCGGCTCTTCGTGCGCGTAGACACGGGCGGGCCACGGGTGTTGCCGGCCACCAGCTCCCCCCGCGAGCTCGCCCCGGTCGACCGGCCCGACGGGTCAGGAACGGTCCGCCGAGAACGTCGTGCAGTTGGGGCCGTAGACCCGGCCGTCCAGGTGATCCGGTGTCTGGGTGTCATATGAGCCTTGGAGGTTGACGGCCAGGAAGTTCGGCGGCTGCTCGATCCACCGTGTGGCCCGCAGCGTCAGCACGCCGCTCTGGAGGGTGCCCGCCATGGCGAAGGAGCCGCGCGGCACCTGCGGGTTGGACGGCGCGGGGTAGAACGCGAACACGGCGTCCACGGTGCCGTCGCCGTGGTCCTCGATGGTGAGCACCAGCCCGGTGATGCCCTGGTTGCAGACGTAACTACCGTTCCACCGACCGGAAAGGTCGGTCACGTTGGAGGCGCGGGCGGACGGGCTGTCCTCGGGCGGGGTGCTCGCGGGCGGGGTCGGGGTGTCATCGGGCGTGCCGGCCGGAGTGTACGGGCTGTCCAGCGGCGCCGGCGTGGCGGCGGGCGAGGAGGGACCGTCCAGCGGCGTCGGGCTGTCGTAGGGCGAGGACCCCGGCGAGGAGGCCCCCGAGCCGGAGCCGGACCCGCCACCGAGCACGGCGTCGGCCTGCCACGCCACGAGCCCGATCGCGACCACCCCGGCGAGAACGGAGCCGATCACGGCCGCTCGCCGTCTGCCGGTGAACGCCCGGGAGGGTTTCCCGGGCGGCCGCGGAACGGGGGTCGGTAGCACCGCGGTCGGCGTGTAGGCGGGCGGCGGGGTCGGCGGCACCGGCCGGGTCACGGTGGGCGCCTGGTGATTCCTTCCGGCGGGGTCCGGGGCCGGCGACGTGCCGCCCTGCGGACGGCCGCCCCCGGGCGGCGTCTCGGGCACCGTCGCTTCGGGGCCGCCGTCCCGGGCGCCGCGCACCTCCGCGGCCACCATCGGGGGGAGCCATGTCGCGTTCGTGAACAGGAGCGCCGTGCGTGGCGCGCCCGCCGCGTCGATCAGTTCCGACAGCAGCGCGTCCACGGTCGGCCGGTCGCCGGGCCGCTTGGCCAGACAGCGTCCGATCAGGCCGCGGATCGGGCCGGGCACCTCTTCGAGATCGGGGTCGCCGTGGACGACGCGGTACATCAGCCCCTGGGCCGAGCCCGTGCCGAAGGGGCCGGAGCCCGAAGCGGTGAACGCGAGGACCGCGCCCAGCGCGAACACGTCGCTCGCCGGGCCGACCGGCTCCCCCGTGAGCTGTTCCGGAGACATGAAGCCAGGCGTCCCGATCACCACCCCGGTGCGGGTGATCGCGCTCGCCTCGGTCGCCGTCGAGATGCCGAAGTCGATGACGCGCGGACCGTCGGCGGCGAGCAGCACGTTGGACGGCTTGAGGTCGCGGTGCACGAGCCCCGCGGCGTGGATCGCCTCCAGCGCCTCGGCGAGCCCGGCGGCAAGCGTGGTCACCGGGCCGGCCTGCCAGGCGCCATGCCGGGCGACGGCGGTGTCCAGCGAGATGCCGGGCACATAGGCGGTGGCCAGCCACGGCGGGTCCGCGTCCGGGTCGGCGTCCACCACGCCCGCCGTGAAGACGCCGTTGACCCTCCGGGCCGCGGCGACCTCCCGGGCGAACCGCTGCCGGAACTCGCGGTCCTCGGCGAGTTCGGGCCGCACGATCTTGACAGCGACGGCTCGGCCGCCCTTGGAGCGGGCCCGGTAGACCCGTCCCATACCGCCGGCACCCAACCGACCCACCACGCGGTACGGACCGACGCGATCCGGATCCCCCGCCCCCAGCGCGCGCAAAGATTCCATGTGCCCCCCAAGGCCTGCCGCGTCTCCCCACCCGGCGATCACATCATGACGTCAGCAAGCGCTTGCGAGGTTTCCGCTTTCAACAGACACCGGCCGAATCACCCCGACTCGGCGGTGTTCGAACGCAGTCGCGAGGAGTTGCGCCGGATCGGACGGATCGCCAGCCGTGCCGGCTCAGGTCGTGGAAGAAGTCCTCGACCACGTGGAATCGGCCCGCGCGGACGGTCTCGTCGTAGACGAACCTGCCGACGGCGAGGTCCAGCACTCCCGGGCCGAACGGCGAGAACACCAGCGGCCTGTCCGCTGGCGGCGTCACCGGCCCCGCCATCACGTCGGCGAGCGTGCCGGTCGGGGCACGGTACCTGGTCATGAACAGCGCGGTTGACCATCCGACTTACCGCCCGATCGGGTAGAGCCGGGGCCGGTCACCGGGCTTAGCGCGGCTTGGTGACGCTACGAAGATCACGACCCTTTCGTGATCTTCGACAGGTGTCCGTCCTGTGCGCTTCGTCCGCACCGCCTCCGCAGCCGTCGTCGTCGCGCTGCTCGTCCCTGCCGTCAGTCGGCGGGGCCGACCAGGTCCGGTGCTCGCAGGACAGGAGCCGGGACGCCCCAGGCGTCGACGAGGTCGACGGCGAGGGGGCGCACCTTGCGGCAGAGGTCGTTCACCTCGCGACTGATCGCCTTGGACCGCTGGACGGTCAGCCGGCCGTGTTCCATGAACCAGGCGCGGTCGGCTTCGATGGTCGAGAGTGCGAACAGGTCGCACAGCAGGCCCAGGGCATCCTTCTCCGTGCCTTCGGGAAGAGCCCGCACCTTGTCGACGAAGGCTTCCGTGACCAGCCGTTCGACGTGGGCCCGGGCGAGGGCGATGACGTGGTCCTGGATCAGCGAGAAGACCGCGCCGGGCTCGTCCTGCTGGATGCCGCGCTTCATGCGGCGGGCGAGGCCGGCGAGCATGTGCTCCTCGCGGAAGCGAACCATGGCGAGGTGGTACTCCGAGTCGAGGAGTCCAGCTTCCCGGTCCCATGCGTCACCGCCGGGCAGCAGGTCACGGACACGTTCGAGGAGTTTGTGGGCCGAGGTCCGCTCGATGACGGTCTCGACGGCGAGGCCGGTGACGTAACGGACCATACCGAGCTGGTCGAGGTCCTCGAACTCGGTCGCGTGGTCGGTGAGCAGGCCCTTGGCCACGAGCTGGAGGAGCACGTGGTTGTCGCCCTCGAAGGTGGTGAAGACGTCGCTGTCCCGTTTGAGGGCGGCGAAGCGGTTCCGGGCAAGGTAGCCCGCGCCGCCGCACGCCTCGCGGCACTCCTGGACGACGCGGGTGGCGTGCCAGGTGGCGAGGGCCTTGATGCCGGCGGCTCGCGACTCCAGGCGGCGCCGTGCCTGCGGGTCGTTTTCGATGCTGGAGAAGACCTCGTGCAGCTGGGCTCGTACGACGTCCTGGGCGAAGTGCAGCGCGTAGGTGCGGGCGAGGAGGGGGAGCAGCCGGCGCTGGTGGAGGCCGTAGTCGAGGAGTACCTGTTCCTCGGTGTCCCGGGACGATGTGAACTGGCGCCGCCGGTCGGCATACTTGGTGGCGACCGCCAGTGCGACCTTGGCGACGCTGACTCCGGCTCCGGCAACGCTGACTCGGCCCTGCACGAGGGTGCCGAGCATGGTGAAGAAGCGTCGGTCGGGGTTCTCTATGGCGCTCTCATAGCGACCTTCGGGGGTGACCTGGGCGAAGCGGTCGAGGAGCGCCTCCCGGGGGACGCGTACCCCGTCGAAGCGGATGCGTCCGTTGTCGACGCCGTTGAGGCCCATCTTCCGGCCGTCGTCCTCGATGGCGACACCCGGCAGGACCCGGCCGTCCTACCGTAGGGGAACGACGAAGGCATGGACTCCCTCGGTCCGGCCGTCCACCTCCAGCTGGGCGAAGACGACGGCGAGTTCGGCGTGGCGGGCGGCGTTGCCTATGTAGTCCTTGCGAGCTTGCTCGTCGGGAGTGGTGAGGACGAACTCCCGGTTCTCGGGGTCGTAGCGGGCGATGGTGCCGAGCGCCTGGACGTTGGAACCGTGCCCCACCTCGGTCATGGCGAAGCAGCCCATCAGCTCTCCGGTGACCAGGCGGGGCAGGTAGGTCTTGTGGTGATGGTCGGTGCCGAGATGCAGGATGGCTCCGCCGAAGAGCCCGAACTGGACGCCGACCTTCACGAGGACGGAGAGGTCGCCGAATGCCAGGGTCTCGAAGGCGGCGATCGACGCGCCGACGTCATCACCGCCGCCGTACGCGCCGGGGAAGCCCATGCCGGTCTGGCCGGTCGCGGCCAACTGGACGACGACATCGCGGACCCTCTCACGGAACGCGTCGATGCCGAGCGCGTCGGCCTCGTCGAGGACGGCGGCATGGGTGACCAGGTTGGTCCGGACGAGGTCCCGGATCCCGGCGTACTCGCCGTCGAGGACGGCGGTGAGGGCCGGGACGTCGATCTCGGGCTGGAGCCGGCCGCTGGCGGGGCCTGAGCTGTTCTCGGTTGCCATGGCGCTTCGCTACCCCGAGCCGCGACGATCAACCGACGCGACCCCGGAGGTGTCGGCGGTGAACGCCTTGTCTGTCCCTGCACCTGACGCCCATCAATGGCGTTACCAACCGCCGCACTCGACACTGCACCCCGCACGTGGGGCGGAGGGCCGGTCGGGCCTGGGACGGAGGTGGCATCTCCCGGGCGGGGAGGCCGTGGCCGGGCGTGTCATGCCGGAACAGGCCGGAGATGCAGGTTCCCGGGACGTCCTTCCGCGGTTTCTGCGGTGATGTTTGCACCGAGCTGAAGGGCACCCTTGAGCGTGCCCAGCTTGCGGTCGGGCGTGGGCTTCCACGACCAGGCGGCGGTCGTGGTGGCGAGGCGCTCCAAGGCGGTGTGCCAGCGAGGGCCGGGGTAGCCGCTGGCATGCACGAGGATGGCGCCGGAGTCGGCGTCGAAGATGATGGTGCCCTTGATCGGGCTGTTGCGCATGCGGGGGCTCTGTTCGAAGAACACCAGGCCGGCGGTCTGGTCTTCGTGCCGGCGCACGGACAGGGGCGGTGTCGAGTCCATGAGCGCGGCGTAGACGCCGTTCAAGGTGCCGGTGGCGGTGAGTGTCTGGTGGATGTCGTGTGCGGTGAACACGCCGGGTCCTTCACGAGTTGAGAACTTCGCCGAGCCAGGTGCTTGGCGAGTGCGGCCCCGATGCGTGGGGCGGCGGAACGGACCTTGCGCGAGGTGCGGATAAGCGGCGCAACTGACGCTTTGCCGGAGGCGGGCGGGCAGACGAGGCAACGGAGTATGCAGCTACCGAAGCGACCCAGATCCCGAAGCCGCTGGTTTCTTCCAGGGGTCACGCGGAATCAGCGTCATGTGGGCATCGTTCATGCCTGCATGACGACCTTCGTTCTCGTTCCCGGCGGCTGGCGCGGCGGCTGGTATTTCTCCGGCTTGGCCGACCGGCTGCGCACCGCCGGACATCGGGCGCTGACCGTCACCCTCACCGGTGTCGGCAACCGCGCCCACCTGAACTCTGCCAGCGTCAATCTCGACACCCACATCGACGACGTGCTCGCCGTATTCGCAATCGAGGAGGTCAGCGACGCCGTTCTCGTCGGGCACAGCTACGGCGGCATGGTGATCACCGGTGCCGCCGACCGCGCCCCTTCCGGCGTGGTGCGCCGCCTGGTCTACTGCGACGCCTATGTACCCGAGGACGGCCAGTCCTGTTGGGACCTGACCACCGATGCCTACCGCAGCCGGTTCCTGGACGGCGCGGCGGCGGACGGATACGCGGTCCAGCCGCCGTCCGGCAGCGACCCGCGCGTGACCGCACATCCACTGGCCCCTTTCCTCCAGCGGATCCGGCTGGACGCGGCCGGCCTGCGTGACATCAAGACCCGGGACTACGTCTATCTGTCCGGGTGGGACGGCACGCCCTTCACCGCCGTCCGCGACCGGCTGGCCAACGATCCAACCTGGCGCGTCCACACCCTGGACTGCGGCCACGATATCTGCAGGGATGCCCCGCAGGAGTTCTTGGAGATCCTTCTGCTGGGCGAATAGCCACGACGCGGTGCGCGGACGTCCTCATCTGCCGTGTAGTTCACGGGATGCTGGCTGAGTCGGAACAAGGTAGCGGCCGCCGAAGACTTCGTAGACGGGCGAGGAGCCTAGGCACAGTGGGCCACAACGCATGATCCGTCACCTCATCCGCGTACTGTCCTGGCGATCATGCCGCACCCAGGTCGGTGAAT
Organism: Streptomyces sp. NPDC015139; assembly: GCF_043079785.1. Lineage (NCBI taxonomy): Bacteria > Bacillati > Actinomycetota > Actinomycetes > Kitasatosporales > Streptomycetaceae > Streptomyces > Streptomyces sp. NPDC015139. Next base: position 12,450 of record NZ_JBIBUW010000013.1, read on the forward strand.
CCTTCACCGGCCACACCGGCAAAGTGACCGCGGTGGCCGCGTTCACCGCACCAGACGGCACCCCACGCCACGCCATCGGCGGCGACGATGGGACAGTGCGGGTTTGGGCTCCCGCCACCGGCACCCAGGACGGCCCGGCCCTGACAGGCACCGGCGGGGTGAACGTGCTCGCCGTGTTCCCCGCATCCGACGGCACCCCACGCCTGGTCCGTGGCGGCGAATACGAACCGGTGCGGATCTGGAATCCCGCTACCGCCCCCCAATACGCTGTGCGCCTCAGCGGCGACACAGGCAGGGTGACGACGCCATGGGCCCGCGTCCTGGCACCCCGAGAGGGTGTTGTGCCAGGGCTGCAGGCTAGCGCCGTCGCGGCCGTCCAGGGGCGTGACGCTCCGGGTGCTCACCCGGCCGCGAACCAAATCGAGCCACTCTCGCGGGCGCCGACTGGGAGCGTTCGCTCACAAACAGACAGGGAGCGGTAGTCGCGCGCCGACAAGGAGGGAAAATCTGAGGATATGAATACTGCGCTCACAAGCCTCGTCGCCGTCTTCGCAACACTAGCTGGCTCCACCCTCACCTTCATCTTCCAACGGCACACCGCCCGGCAGGCCGAACAGTTCACCCGAAACCAACAGCTCTGGCACGAACGGGTCGCCGCCTACAGTGCCTTCGCAGCTGCCCTCACCGACTTCCGCCGGAGTCAGAATGACCGCTGGCATTTGGAGCAGGATGACTTGAATGGTCCTCAGTTCATCAGCGCTCGTGACGAGTCCTATCAGAGGCGGGCCGACGCCACAGCAGCACTATGTCGAGTCCGCCTCATCTGCGGCGACCCTGTCCTTGGTCAGCGAGCCCAGGACGCTCTCGATGCCACGACCCAGATTCCTGCGGCGCAGGACGAAGAAGAACGCACGCGGCGGGGAGAGAAGGCCCGTCTTGCGCTTGATCAGTTTCTTTCCGACGCCTCACCTCATGTTCGCTGACCACCATATGAGTTGAGTAATCAAACTCGACCAGATCAATGAACGACGGACATGTGAGGCGGCAGGCCGGAGCGGAGGGCATCGGTCACGAAGATTCTCCGGAAGTCGTGCGGCTGTACGGCAGCGACGGACCGCCGGTCTCCTCGACCCAGATGCAGGGCTGCCCGTGGATAACACCGCCAGAGTGCGTGCCGCCAGTGCCGGTGGCGAGGTGGTCACAAGACCTAGCCGAGCCAGACAAGGTCGGGGACGTGAGCTGGCCGACTGAGGCGGAGCGGACGTCTTCGCCTTCGGGGTCGCGGCTGTCGAACGGCGGGAAGGCCCATGGGTCGCGGCCGGCGATGTCGAGCGCGTCGCGCACGATCTGCCGCGCGTGGTCGGGCAGTGCGGTCAGGACGTCGTGGGCTTTCGGGGAGAGGCGTGCGGTGAAGGCGTCACTCACGTGTGAGTCCCGAGGATGTCCTGGGCGTCTATGCCGTCGGAGTCGTCCATGCCGCTGTCCAGGAACGCGGTCACAGCGGGCAGGGCGGCAAGACGGGCCGTCCAGGTGGCGACCACGGTGTGGAGGGGGCAAGGCTGTAGCTGTGCCGGGCGTCGTCCAGGGCGGCCGCCCAGTCACGCTCGAAAGCCGGCACCCAGCTTTCGGCCCGGTTGCTGGCACGGAGTTCGGCGAGCAACTGCGCCGCCGCTGCAGGCGCTGGGGCCGACGGCGGGGCGGCGTGGTCGGGCTGGGCGCTCATGACTCCTCCAGGCGTCTCAGGGCCACGGTATCGCCGCGTACGCCAGCCCGGGAGACGCTCCAGTACCTCAGTGCCCCCGTCCGACCGCATTGCGGGCAGCTAGGCGTACGCGCTGCTCGACCTCGAATTGGTTGAGTCGCTTGGCCTGCGCGTACCGCGTCACTGCGGCTTGTGCCTGTGCTGCCGCTGCGAACCAGACCGTCCGCTGATGGCGCCGTTCGTCGTCGCCGGTCAGCTGTTCCAGCTTCCCGCGGGCATCGTCGGCCCCTGCTGAGCTGCAATCAGTGCTTGAGGGAAGGCAGCATCGTCCTCGGAATGAGCAGGGGTGCCGGTGACGGGGCTCGCGGGTGCAGGCGCGGTTTCGCTCGCCGGCGCGGCCGGCTGAGCGGGGATATGGGGCAGCGCAATCGCGGCGGTGATTGGCGTCGGCGCCGGCAGCGGGGAGGAGCCCACCTCCTGGATCGGTTTGCAGGTGGGGCGGTTGTAGCTTGCCCTGTCCGCGGAGACCGTGCCGGGCACCGGTGCAGCTGGCTGTCGTCGGCGTAGAGGTCGTCCAGGCGGTCGCGGTCGGCGTCGGTGACCCAGAAGCGGTGCTGCTTCGTGGCGGTGCGGAACTGGATGGGCACGATAAGGCCGGCGGCGGTACTGCGGACGAGGTCGTCGAAGAGGATGTCGCGGGGTGTGGGGGTGGCGTGAGCCTTCCCGCAGCGTCGCACGCCCTCAGGGCAGGGGTGCACGGCGCGGGTGTCGCAACGCCAGAAGTCCAGGGCGCGGAAGCCGGAGACGACGCGGAGGTCGCCGGTCTTGGCGATGACGTAGGCGGGGAGGTTGTTGCTGCGAATCCAGTGGCTGTCGTGGCGGTGGGCGTAGTCGGCGCGGTCGGTGTGCCAGGCGGGGGTGATCCCGTTCTTCTCTGCCTTGGCGGCGCGGGCGCGGACGCTGCGGGGGCCGTCGGTACCGACGGAGGAGAGCTGGATCTCCCAGCCGATGCGCCGTCCGTCGGCGCCCTCGATGAGGGTGTCGGTCTGGATCCAACTGCGCCCCACCCGGGTACGGACCTCGCTGTCCCCGCACCATCCTCCCTCGTGAGCGGCCCTGAGGATGCGCTCCTGGTAGGCCTTGTGCTCGTCGCTTACGGGAGCGGTGTGGCGTTCCTCGTCCTCCGCGCGCTCGTGAACGGCTTCTCGCTTGCCGTTGCGTACGCGCAGGAACATCGCAGCCTCCACGCCGGCCTCCTGGCAGACGCCCCCGCACTGCAGGTCACGCTCCCGTACGGGCACCTCGCGGGCGGCGTACATACGGTCCATGCCGTAGACCATGTCCCACAGGCCCTCGTGCTCTTCATGGCCGAGATCGTCCTGGGTCAGATCCAGGTAGATCCGAAACTTCGCATGCCAGACGATGTTGGCCACCCAGAACCGCCCTTCCCACCGCAAACACCGACACAAACGACGGTAGACGCCAGCACTGACAACACATCAGGTGCAGTGCGAAGAGCAGCCCATATCAAGCCGCACCTGCCAGCGCCTGCGCACGGAGGTATCTGGCAGCCAGGGCGAGACGGAAGCCCACAGCCGGCACTGTGCAGAGATAGGGCAGTCGTCGCCCGGGCTGGGCAATCCGGTGCGCGCCGACGCCACGGGCAAGGGGCGCTGCGGGTGTTCCTCAGCGCAGCAGTCGGCGGACGGCCCGACGCAGAGCCAGGGCGCGGCAGAGGCAGGGCAGGGCATAGGCGCCGAGGACGGGCGCGGCGACGAACGCGGCGACAGGACCCGTCCAGCAGGAAATGAGCAGCGCGCGGTGCCGAGGAGCAGCAGCAGTCCTACGGTGACGGCTAAGGCATGCTCGCTGGCCGCGTCCTGGTCGTGCATCCCGTCCTTCGAGGTGTGGGTGATCGTAGGGCGCACGGTGGTGGTCAGGGGTGCTTGTAGCCGGTGGCGAATTGGGCGCCGGCTACCCACCCGCGGCGCCCGGTGCGGGTCCCGGACTCCACCATGCCGTACCCCCACCAGACGTCCGTGGCGGCGATGTCCACCTCGTCGACGGCCGTCTGCTCCGGCGCTGGGCGAACGGCGCCACGCTGGAGCTGCTCGGTCTGCTGTAGCGGTGGTCCGTCCGGGCTGTACACCGCCCGGACGGAAGAGTCACCGACCGAGCAGAATTGCGATCATGAAGTTGCCATGAATCACTCATCACATGATCAGACATGTGATGCGCACGCTGTGCGCCGCTACCTTCGTGGCCGTTCCCCTCGCCCTGACCGTGACGCCCGCACAGGCACTGACCTCCTGTACGGTCAATGGCCGGCCCGTGTCCGGTACCACCGTCAACGGTACTGCCGGCTCCGACTACATCAGCTGCGGCGCCCTGGCCCAGGGCGACAGTGTCAACGGCTCGGGCGGGAGCGACTACATCGTCGTCAACGGCATCGTCGCCGGCACCGTCGACGGTGGCGCCGGCAACGACTTCCTCATGGCCAACGCCGGTACCTCGGTGCCCGGCAGGATCCTCGGCGGCCCAGACGGCGACTCGATCCTCGTCGGCCCCAACGCCGGCATCGTCGACGGCGGAGCCGGGACGGACTTCTGCCAAGTCGCCTCGGGGAATCCCCCCGTCAACTGCTGACCAGCGGTCCGGCCGGTGGTCCATGGCTGTGGGGGCTATATCCCGAAGAGGGCTTCGTCTTGTGGCGGGATCGGAGGGGCGAGGACATCCCGGTGGTGGGTGATCGCCATCTCGGCCCGTCCGTGGCCTCATCCCGCAGCTCGGCGATTCAGACCGCTCCTCGACTACTCGGTCCAGGGCGCCGACGGCGAGCGTCCGAAGGTCGGCGGGCAACTCCGGCAGCGGCTCCGATGGGCCGTGGTTCGAGCTCGCGCGCTCGCCGTCCGGGTGCTCTGAACCGGTGACAGGCGCGTCAATCTGGCAAAAGCCGGCCGTCTCCGTCTGGCAACGTGCGGCTTTGCATATGGCTAGTGGCGGGCGATTAGAACTCGGCGAGTGCCGGTACGCGAAGTGCCAGCCGCGCCACACCGACGAGGCGGGGGGTGTGGATGCCCGCCTCCAAGCGTTGATCCCCATCCTGCACAGGCAGACGGCCGAGCCCCCCTACGCACCGGGTAACCCTGCAGCGGAGCTTGCTCCCGCGCGGCGTGACCTGAGCAGCGCATGGTAGAGGCCCGTTGCCGCCACTAGCCCGCCGAGTCCGGCGGTGTCCCCCACGAGCGCCGCCGACCCACCGCGGGTTGGACCCACTGACCGTCAAGTCACCGCGCTGTGTGTCGGCCGCCAGCGGCCGACCACCGTCCGGTGAGGGTGTCCTCGACGCGACGACGTCAGAAGCCGGCCTGGCGGTCGGCGTGAGGACCTGGGCCCGCGATTCGGTTATCCATCAGCGATCCCTGCTTCGAGCACTGCGAGAACGCCGAGACGAGGAGCGGCTGTCCGCCATCGGCATTGCTGGGCCGAGCGTTCACCTCCACATCATTACAACGAAGGCATGCTCGTTTTCGGTGGCTCGGTCACCCAGTCTGCCCAGATGCCAGGCCTGCTGTGAGCGGAGGGGCTCAGCGCAGCCGTCGCGCACGCAGCACCAGGTCGTCGGTATGGTGCGCGCCGGCGCCGCCGTCGGGTGCCACGCGTGGTCGCTGCTCGTTCACCTCCACCTTCCAGTCGTCGGTGAGCAGGGCGGCGACCATCGAGGGCCAGACGTAGTCAGCCGGGTCGAAGCCGCTGTCGTGCGCCTGCTGGGTGTCCATCCCCGCGTGGTGCACGAGCAGCAGCACGCCGCCGGGCGCGACGGCAGCGAGCAGCGCTCGCTCGGCTGCGGCGTCGGAGGTGCGCAGCAGGGCTGGATACTGCGCGGAGACCAGGTCGAATGAGGCCGGCGGGAGCGCCGCTTCCGTCAGCGTGGCGTGTACCCAGCGAACGGCGACGCCTGCGTCCCGCGCGTGCCCGGCGGCCCGCTCCAGCGCCACGCCCGAGACCTCGAGCGCGGTAACGTCCCAGCCGCCGCGCGCGAGCCAGACGGCGTCCGCGCCCTCGCCGCAGCCGACGTCGAGCACCCGCCCGGGCGTGAGCCCGGCGACCTCGGCCACGAGCGCACCGTTGGGCCGGCCGCTCCACAACTGTTGTCGGTCGGCGTATCGGTTGTCCCACTCAGCCCGCACCGCGGGGTCCCCGACGTATCCGTCGCCAGGCAAGGAAGTGTCAGACGCGGGCGATCCCGCTGCGATGTTGTCGGTCACGGGCCCAACGTCACCATCGTGGCCCGGCCACGCGCCACTCCCGTTGCCGCTCCGGCAAAACGGTACCCAAGGAACGAGGAGCAGCCGGACGTAGGATCATTGCCCGGGCCCGTCCTGAGCGACGCGGAGAGACGGCTGAGCCGGTCAGGTGGCGCGGAGGGCGGCTCCGTAGCTGTCGGTCTGCCAAAGGGCCGCCGCGTCCACTACCGGTGCCGGCCAGACGCGGATGAGGGCGAGGTCGGTGGCGGTGTCACGGCCGAGGGCGTGTATGCGCAGCCGGTAGTCCAGGACCGTCGGAGAGCACAGCCAGATCGTCCATCAAGCCGCGGGCACGAATGAACGATGCCGAAGCCACGCGACAGACTCCCGTACTGTGCGCAAAATGCACGATAGATGTGCGCCATCTGTCCGTCTGGCCCGCTCGGTGCGGCTGCACCGCCTCGCCCGGCGGCCCCGACGACGCCCGCGTACGCACCTCACCGTCGCCCTGCCCCCGCCCACGCACCGCCCGCGCCCACGGCCTCGATTCGAGCTGGAACCGGGCCTCCTTCTGATGTGCGGGCTCGCCCTCGGCGGCAGTTCAGCGGCCGGTGCAGCAGAGACCTGCACTCCCCGGGGGGCGCAGATCCAGACGGTTTGGCCCTGGAAGCGGCCCCCGAGCCGATCCGTCGGCGAGCAAGCCGCCGGCCGGCGCGACGGCAGGTCGACAAGCCGTGGACAACGCGGCGGCGTCGACGGCGGTGTCAAGCCCGAAAACCCGGCGCATGACCCGCCAGGGTGCCTCCGGCCTACTGGAACCGAGGCCGAGGACGCCAGATGGGCGCCCTTCACTACCAGCGGGAGACTTCCATGGCTCGCAAGATCCGCAACAACTCCGTCCGCCTGAGGTTCGCGACGATCGCGGCGGCGGCCGCGGCGGTCACGGGAGGCGTTGTCCTCCCGGCCACCACGGCGATGGCGGCCCCGGCGGCCGAGATGCCCACCGCCTCGCCGGTGGACCCGGTGGACCCCCCGCTCGGCCCCTTCCCGGCGGACCCGCCCCCGGTGGCTCCGCCATTGGTTACCTGGGAATATACCGAGCCCGACGAGCATTCGGACGAGCCGGTGGACCCCAGCACCATCCTCGAAAAGGGCCTCGGCGACTGAGAACGACGACGGCGGTCAGCCGAGGTCCGGTACCCGACCCTCGGCACCCCGCACCGGCAGCCGCAGCCCCCGCAGGACCTGTGCAGCTTCACCGCCCGGCTCTGCAGCCCGGCGGCCGGTGGTGCTCTACGCAGTGTTAGGCCCTCCGTGGGCCCAGCGGTTGCGGAAGCGGTACAGAGGAAGATCCGGCAAGAGCAAGATCCGGCAGGTCCACAGGCCGCGATCACCGAAGAGAGCGTGCCGGGGCCCCGCGGATACTTCGCTCCGCGGGGCACCGACCTGTCAGTGATCAGCCCTGGGTTCCGCCCTGGGTGTTGCCGGAGCCGCCACCCTGCGTACCGCCCTGCGTGTTCCCGGAGCCGCCACCCTGCGTACCGCCCTGCGTGTTCCCGGAGCCACCACCCTGCGTACCGCCCTGCGTGTTCCCGGAGCCACCACCCTGCGTACCGCCCTGCGTGTTCCCGGAGCCGCCACCCTGCGTACCGCCCTGCGTGTTCCCGGAGCCGCCACCCTGCGTACCGCCCTGCGTGTTCCCGCCCTTCGGCATGGCAGCGTTCTTCGATGCGCTGCTCTTCGACGTGCTGTTCTTGCTGTTGCTGTTGTTCTTGCCGTGGTGCTGCTGGTGCTGCTGGTGGTGGCTGCTGGCGTGCGAGGCGCTGTGGTGCATCGGCGCAGCCTCTGCGCTGGCGACACCGAGGGTTCCGGCGGCCACGGCGGCGATGCAGGAGATGCCGGCGAGGCGGGCGGCCAGGTGACGTCGGGCGTTCAGCATGGGAAAGATCCTTCGGAAGCTGTTCGGGGACTGGGCCGGTCGGCCCTTCGTGTCTCCAGTTCAGCCCCTCCGGCCGCCCCCGTACGTCCCCCGACCGGCCCACCCACCGGCTGACCCGCCCCTCCACCACCGGCCGATACCTCGTCGAGCAACCAGGCGGCGAGACAGTGGGCGCATGTGCGGCCGATACGTCTCCACCCGGCGCCCGCAGGATTTGGCGCAGCTGTTCCATGCCGCCGAGTGGCCGGCCACCGAGGCGCTCGCACCGAACTGGAACGTCGCCCCCACCGATGACGTGTGGGCGGTCCTGGAGCGCACCCCGCGCGGCGACGACGGGGCAGCGCCCGCAAGGGAGTTGCGACCGTTGCGCTGGGGCCTGGTGCCGTCCTGGGCGAAGGAGGCGAAGATCGGCGCGCGGATGATCAACGCCCGGGTGGAGACCGTGCACGAGAAGCCGGCCTTCCGCCGCGCATTCCTCAAGCGCCGCTGCCTGCTCCCCGCGGACGGCCACTTTGAGTGGGTGCCGGGCACGGACCCGGCCACCGGCAAGGCGCAAGCAGCCGTACTTCATCCACCCCGAGGACGAGCAGGTGATGGCGCTCGCCGGGCTGTACGAGTACTGGCGCGACCCGGCCATCGTTCACGACGACGACCCGGCCGCCTGGCTGATGACCTGCACCATCATCACCACCGAAGCCACCGACGCAGCCGGCCACGTCCACCCCCGCGTGCCCCTGGCGCTCACCGAGGACCACTACGACGCCTGGCTCGACCCCACCCACCACGACGCCGACGAGCTCCGTGCCCTCCTCGGCCAGCCCGCCGACGGGCACCTCGACGCCCGCCCCGTCTCCACGGCCGTCAACAACGTCCGCAACAACGGCCCCCACCTCCTCGACCCGGTCAGCCTGTAGCCGCGCCACCGTGCCCGAGGGCGGCGCCTGGCGCCACTGCAACGTTTCGCGCATCCAATCGCGCACATGCGCCGTACCCGACAGGGCGCGAGATGGGTCCTGCGGGCCGGTCCCTACCGCCAGTGCGAAGACCGCGGCCCTCATCCGGCTCGCCATCAGCGCAGCCGCTCTCGCGCTCAGACGACGGAGGAGCGCTGGGGATCGACCGGGTCGATCGCCCGCTCGACGCATCAGGTGGCCGATTCTGCGCTGCGGAGTTCCCCCGGGCGGGCATACAAGCGACGACACGGTTGCCGTCACTTTGCGCTGCCGCATATTCTCCTGATTCGCCGCTATTACGACATCTATTCATGCGCCCCCCGCCCGCCGGGCTCGCACCCCTGCGCGCGAATAGGAGGCCACTGGCGTGCCATACGTAGCCAGCAGCTCGGATGCCACCTGCCACAGCCGATGACGGGAGGCAGGCGAGTCAGAGCGAGCCCCGTGATCGGCTCCACAGTGCCATGTTCAGAAGGTCAGCCATGGACGCGGAACACGCCCGATGCATCCCTTGCTCATTTCTCTGCCTCGACTGCAGACACGGCTGGGACGGCACGTACGACATCGACATGATCGTGGACATACATGACAGGATCGCCCCCGTCTATCACCTTGACGGCAGGCAGTCGCCCCGCTGCCCCGCCTGCTGGAGCCATCAGATCCACGTTGCGCGTCGTTGGCCGATCCGCCCGCCTCGCTAGTTCGGCGATCCAGTTGCAATGAGCTGTTCCGTCCAAATGATCTTCCCGGTCTTCGTGTACCGAGTGCCCCACCGGCGGGCCATCTGGGCGACGATCAGCAGGCCCCGTCCCCCCTCGTCGGTGGTCCGTGCATGACGCAGCCGTGGCGCGGTGCTGCTGGCGTCGGAGACTTCGCAGATCAGGCCGCGGTCCCTGATCAAGCGCAGGCCGACCGGTCCAGCCGCGTGGCGGATCGCGTTGGTTACTAGCTCACTGACGATGAGTTCTGTGGTGAACCTCAGATCGGGGATGCCCCACTCGGTCAGCTTCTGCACCGCGAGGTCGCGGGCATGCGCGACGGCAGCCGGGTCGGTGGGAAGGTCCCATGAGGCGACGCGGTCCGGGGCCAGGATGCGGGTCCGGGCGAGGAGCAAGGCCGCGTCGTCAGCGGGTGGGCCCGCCAGAAGACTGTCGATCACTCGTTGACCGGTCTCCGCCAGGGTGGGCAGGGGTGCTGCCAGAGCATCGCCTAGCCGGGCAAGCCCGTCGTCGATGTCCCGGTCGACGGACTCGATGAGGCCATCGGTATAGAGAGCGATGAGGCTGCCGTCTTTAAGCTCGGTCTCGATGGCCTCGAAGGGAAGGTATCCGAGGCCGAGTGGGGGTCCGGCGGGCAGGTCCAGGACCCGGGCGGCGCCGTCGGGAGCGACGATCACCGGAGGAAGGTGACCGGCCCGAGCCATCGTGCACAACCTGCTGACCGGGTCGTAGACGGCATACAAGCAGGTGGCGCCCAGGAACGCGGTGCCCGTCGCCTCGCCCTCGGCCTCCATCGGAGCGTCAGTGTCGTGCGCTCCCATAAGGCCGATGACCAGGTCGTCCAAATGTGCCAGCAATTCGTCCGGGGACAGGTCGAGAATGGCGAGCGTGCGTACCGCGACGCGCAGGCGTCCCATGGTCGCCGCCGCGTTGATACCGTGCCCCGCCACGTCCCCGACTACCAGGGCGACGCGTGCACCGGAGAGCGGAATGACGTCGAACCAGTCGCCGCCCACACCGCTCGGGGCATCAGCGGGCAGGTACCACGAGGCCACCGCGAGAGCGGACCCTCCGGAAAGGTCTTGCGGCATCAGGTAACGCTGCATGGATCGGGCGGCAGTGCGCTCGCGGGTGAAGCGGCGTGCGTTGTCGATGCACACCGCCGCGCGCGAGACGAGTTCCTCGGCGAGGCGTACGTCATCGTCCTCGAAGGGGCCCAGCCGCCGTGATCGGGCGAACGTCGCGACCCCCAGAGTAACGCCGCGCGCCCGCACGGGGACCACCATCACCGAACGGAAGTCGTAGTCCAGGAACGAGGCGCCCAGCGTCTCGTCCACGGTCACCCACGGACTGTTCATGCGGTCAAAGACCCGCTCGACCAACGTCCTGCTCTCGAGCAGACACCGGGTGACGGGCGTCGCGGGCGCACGTCGGACTGTCTCCCCCACAGCCAGTGACGCCTCGGGGCAGCCCTCGCGGACCGACTGCTGGGCCGCTCTGCGAAGGACGGGCGCCATGCCGATCGGCCCGGGCGTCGGCTCCTCACCCCTGATGACCGAGTCCAGCAAGTCGACGGCCACGAAGTCGGCGACGGCCGGCACCGCATCGTCGGTCAGTTCCTGAGCGGTCCTTGTCACGTCCAGGGTGCTACCGATACGCGCGGCGGCATCATTGAGCAGGGCCAGGCGTTCCTGCGCCCGCCAGCGCTCAGTCACGTCGATGATCATGTACCAGATGCCGACATTCCGGCCGTGGCGGTCCTTCATCACGAAGAAGGAGGCAGAGATCGCGCGACTCCGATCATGCACCGTGTGGTCGGCTCCGCGATACTCGACGTCCATCACCGGCGCGCCGGTCCGGAGAACCTCGTGCATCTTCTCCTCGAAGGCGTCGGCCTCGGCTTGCGGCAGGATCTCTGCCATCCGTCGCCCCAGCCGTCGCCTCAAGGGGATCTGGCGGTCGAGTGGCTCGTTCACCCAGACGTAGCGTAGATCCGTGTCGAGGACCGCAATGCCGACCGGCGCGTGACTGAGGAATGGTGTAAGCATCAGCTGGCTCACCCCGCCGCCCGGCATCCGCCAGAAGGCCTGTTTCGGAGGCCGGCCGACGAACCTGCCAAAGATCAGTGCAGCGCCCGTGGCGACCAGGACGCCCGGAATCGTCTCGTAGATGCCTGACCAGAAGGGGCCGTGCAGCGGCTTGACCACACGCCACAGGAGCACCGTGACTGCGCCGGACACGATCCCTGCCATGGCCCCCGCCCAGGTCATGCGCGGCCAGTACAGCGACAGCAGGACAACCGGGCCGAAGGCCGCCCCGAAGCCCGCCCAGGCATAGCCCACGATGCCCAGCAGCCCGCCGCCCCTGAGCGCGATCAGGGAGGCCACCAGCGTTACGACGACAACGGCGGCGCGGCCTACCCACACCAGGGCCCGATCCGAGGCGCGCCGGTTGAGGAAGGCACGGTAGAAGTCCTCGGTGAGGGCGACGGATGACACAAGGAGCTGACTGTCCGCAGTCGAGATGATCGCGGCGAGCACCGCGATCAGCAACACACCGGCACCCCACGGACTGAACAGGGTCCGGCTCAGGGTGATATACACCGTCTGCGGGTCGCGGAGCGGTGTTCCGAACTGCACGACGCCCAGCAGGCCGACGAGCGTGGCGCCGGCCAGCACGACGACCACCCAGCCAGTCTCGAGACGGCGGGCAGCGGGCACGGCACCGGTGCTACGGATGCCCATGAAGCGAGCCAGGATGTGTGGCTGCCCGAAGTAGCCGAGACCCCACGAGAGCAACGAGATGATCGCGACGGCGCCGAGCGACCCGCCGCCGCCCGACCACCGGCCATCGGTGAAGTCGACCTTGGCACCCATGTCCAGCAGGCTGGGCGTCTTGCTGTCGAGGGAGTCACGAAGCGCTGAGAAGCCACCGAAAGTCATAATGCCTACGACCGGGAGCACCAACAGGGCGAAGAACATCAGCGTGGCCTGCATGACGTGCGTCAGGCTCACGGCCAGGAAGCCGCCCAGGCAGGAGTAGACGACGATCGCCAGGGCGGTCAAGGCGACCCCGAGTCTGAAACCGGCACCGAAGATGTGCCCGAACAGCAGCCCGCCGGCCACCAGCCCGCTGGCGACGTAGACGGTGAAGAACACGAGGGTGACCGCCGCTGAGACCATGCGAAGCATCCGTGTGCGGTCCTCGAACCGTTCCTCCAGGTAAGCCGCCAGGCTCACGGCATTCCCGGCGCGCTCGGTGTAGGTGCGCAGCCGCGGCGCGACGAACAGCCAGTTGAGGTACGTACCGAGCACCAGGCCGACAGCGATCCAGCCGGCGCCGACACCGGCGGCGTAAACCGCTCCGGGGAAGGCAAGGAACAGCCAGCCGGACATGTCACTGGCCCCTGCGGACAGAGCGGCGACGAACGCGGGCAGCCTGCGGCCGCCCAGAGCGAAGTCGGCCAGGGTGTGCGTACGGCGGTACGCCCAGATACCTGTCCCGATCATGAAGGCCAGGTACACGAGGAACGTGGCTACGATCGGCGCACTCAGATCGGACATACTGCCTCGCTTGCGAGGTTCGTGAGCACGGACGCCATCGCCGCGCACCCGACAGTCGCGGCCCTTCATGGGTAAATCTACAGATTCCGGTCACCTTCGGCTGCCACTGCCGCTCGTGCCCGCACCGGCACGACCACTTCGCCACTCTGAGGTCGAAGGAAACCGCCATCGCGTCAATCAGGCATGGAGGTCCACTTCCCTCAGCAGGGCGGCCCGATCAAGGACCGTGTCACGTCGCCGTGCGTGGCCATCTTTCCGCCGGAGGTGGTCGGGACCGGCCTCACGGGGTGGCGATCGGGACGTTCTACTTAACCCGGTCGAGCACGGCAGGCAGGCGCTGGCGCACCGACAGCGGCCTTCGACCCGGACGCCCGCCCGGCGTCAGGCCGGCACTCGCCCAGCGAGGGAGGTGCAGCAACCGTCGTCGCGAGCGTGACGTCCGCGCGGCCGCGCTGCAAAAGAGCACGCCGTTGGACAGGCGCAGCCGGGGCACGTGAGGTGGACGTCGAGGCTGAGCTGTTCGTCCCATGCCTGGGTTTCGTCGATCTGGATGGCGAGGGCGTCGAACGGCATCGTGGGTGTGAGCTGAGCGATGATGTCCGTCGCGGCCGCGACGGCGGGTGTCCCTATCCTCGCGCAGTTCGGTGGCTCCTGACAGGCAGAAGTTGCGCCAGTGCCGTTCCCCGCGCCCTAGGCCGTTTCTTTCGGATCACCTTGCTGACCAGATGAAGATGGCGGCGAGGTGGAGTCCGGCCAGGTAGATGGTGGCTGTCTTGTCGTATCGGGTGGCCAGGCCGCGCCATTGCTTGAGTTTGTTGATGCAGCGCTCGACCGTGTTGCGTTGCTTGTAGGCGTCGCGGTCGAAGGCGGGTGGCCTTCCGCCGCGGCTGCCGAGGCGTTTGCGGTGGGCGGCCTGGTCGGCGGGCTGCGGGATTACTGCCCGGATCCCGCGCCGGCGGAGATGACAACGGATCGCGCGGGACGAGTAGGCCTTGTCGGCCAGGACCGCGTCCGGTGTGATTCTGGGGCGGCCGGTCGGCCTGGGCACTTGTAATCGGGCCATGACTCTGGTGAAGGCGGGTGCGTCACCTGCCTGGCCGGGCGTGATGACAAAGGCTAGCGGGCGGCATTGGCCGTCGGCGGCGAGGTGGATCTTGGTGGTCAGTCCGCCGCGGGAGCGTCCGAGGGCATGGTCGGCCGGCTCGGCGGCCGGTGCCCCTTTTGACGGGCCCCGGCGGCGTGCTGATGGGCACGGACCACGGTGGAGTCGACCGCGACGACCCAGTCGAGGTCGCATTCGGCGTCGGCCTGAGCGAGTAATGCGGTGAAGACTTTCTCCCAGGTGCCGTCGGCGGCCCACTCCCGCAACCGGTTGTGGGCGCCCTTCCAAGACCCGAAGTGCTCGGGCAGGTCCATCCACGGTGTCCCGGTGCGGTTCTTGAACGCGATCGCGTCGATCACCCGCCGGTGATCCCGCCACCGCCCACCCCGCCTCGGAGTCCGATCCGGCAGCAACGGCTCGATGCGTGCCCACTGGGCGTCAGTCAACGACACACATCACCAAACGATCCGATGATCCGAAGGAAACGGCCTAGCCGAGCTGCTTGGCCCCGGTTGCCGCTCCCGCATGCCCCGCCTCAGGCGCGAGCCCTTGGCGGACAGCGCCGGGCCCAACCACGCGGGCATCATGCGGGAGCAGCATGCAGCTGGCCGGGCCGTGGCGGAGTTCCATCCGGGCCGTGGAAGACCCGCGCTACCTGGCGAAGAGAGTGCGGGTCTCGCCTCAATCCACGACGCTACGCCTTCCTCGCCCGCCTGCTAGCGGCAGAAAGGCCCACGCCTGCTTGTCGCTGAGTGTCTGTGCGCGAGGGTAGGGGCGGGAAGCCTCGCTGGAGCAACGCCTCACCGGCCTGTGGGTTACGCAATGGCGTCCCGCCGTCTTCGCGACAGCCGACAGCCGACAGCCCCACTGTCGCCGACCCCCTGGCCGCCCCGGACACCTCCTACGACGTCGTCGTCGACCGCGAGGCCGCCAAGAACGGCTTGCGCCGCCTAACCGACCGCGAACGCGCCATCCTCTACATGCGCTTCTTCGAGGACATGACGCAGTCCCGCATAGCCGAACACTTCGGTATCTCCCAGATGCACGTCTCCCGCATCATCCAGTAGGCGGGCGGCACCTGAGGTCACGAAGGTGATCCGGCCCTCGGGGTCGAGGGCGAGACTGCCCCCGGGCAGGCGTTTCCGGCCGGAACTCGACAGCCAATACGACACAAACGATCAGCGCCCCGGCGGCCATGACCGGGGACAGGACGATGAGCCCGCAACGCCACGCTGGAAGTCGGTCCGGGGCGCTGAGGGCGTGCCGCAGGGATGGCATGTGCGGGGCTGCTCTCGCGCCGTCCTGCCCTCGTGCGCGCCAGCCGGCGCACCTTGGTTTCGGACGCAACGACAGCGGGCCCGGGAGACTCGGGCGGGCCCGCTGCCGTTGGTCCGGGGTGGGACTCCGGGACGTTTCGGCGCACGGCACGTCCGTCTCGTCGCCGTGTCCCACGGTGACACTCGTTCCAATTCCAGGGTCCCTCGGTCGGCCGTGTCGTGCAGCGCGGGGCTGTTGCCTGCCGGTGACCGCCGCGGCGCCGCTGGAGGACGGTATTGCTCCGTCATGTGGGGTCGGGCGTGCCGGGCCCGGGGCGTCGAGGTGCGGGCCCCATGGCGTCCGGCATGCGGCTAGGCACGGCCGCCATCCACCCAGGGCTCGGCTTCCAGAGCCTGAGCGACGGCCATGACGATCTCCAGGCCGTGGTGACCCACCCGCCCGGCATCGGCCGCTCGCGCAGCCCGCAGCACCGGGTCGGAGTCCCGCACGACGACCTCGACCGCGTCACCGTCGATCCGCACATCCATCAGCGCCGGCCCCGGCGCGTACTTGCCGGCGTTGGTCACCTGCTCGCTGACGACCAGCCGGGTCACCTCCATGGCGCACGGGGAGACGGACACCTGAGCGGGAAAATCAGCGGCCGCGTGCCGTGCTTGAGCAATGCACGCGCCGCCCCGCCCGGCGCGACCGTCATCTACAGCGGCTGCTCGTGCGACGCCGCTACGCCCTCGCCCACGGCCTGGTTCCATCATGCTGCCCAGTACCTCGCCGTCCGGGCCGAGGATCGGCTAGCCCGCCCACGTGCCGATTCTTCGACCTGGGCCGCCTCCCGGCAGTCGTTCGTACGGGGCTGCTGCCGCCCTTCCCGACGCCACGCGCGCGCCCGCGGACATGTCAGCGAGTGGTCAGCATGCCCTCGCGCAGTCGCGTCAGGCAGCGGGACAGCAGCCGGGAGACGTGCATCTGGGAGACCCCGAGATGCTCACCGATCTGGGCCTGGGTGAGCTCGTCGACGAACCGCATGTGGATGATCCTCCGATCGCGTTCGTCGAGCGCGGCGATCATCGGGGCCAGGGCATGGAAGTCCTCGACGAGTTCCAGGGCGGGGTCGTCGGTGCCGATGAAGTCCGCGAGCGCCGACTCACCGTCCTCGCTGCTGTTCAACGCGGCGTCGAGGGAGGCGGAGTTGTAGCCGTTCGCCGCGAGGCGGGCTTCGCGCACCTCGTCCTCGGACAGGCTCATCAGCTCCGCCAGCTCCTTGTCCGTCGGCGTCCTGCCGAGCCGGCTGCGCAGCTCTTCACCGGCGCGGGCGAGTTGGACGCGGGCCTCCTGCAGCCGGCGCGGCACGTGCACGGCCCAGGTGGTGTCGCGGAAGAACCGCTTGATCTCGCCCACGATGTAGGGGATGGCGAACGAGGTGAACTCCACTTCCCGGGTCAGCTCGAACCGGTCGATCGCCTTGATCAGGCCGATCATGCCGACCTGGACGATGTCCTCCATCTCCTCCGCGCCCCGGCTGCGGAACCGGCCGGCCGCGTAGCGGACCAGGGACATGTTCATCTCGATCAGTGTGTTGCGGGCATCGCTGTACTCGGGCGTACCCTCCTCCAGCACAGCCAGCCGGTCGAAGAACAGCCGCGACAACCCACGAGCATCCTTCGGGGACACCCGGGAAGGATCGGCAACCTCCGGCAGACTCCCCATCCGCGTGTCGGTACCGGCAGCAGTCATTGTCGCCATGAAGCTTCCCTCCCCATCATCCCCCCGTGCGTCGCCAGCCAGATATGAGCTGACGTCACGCGGAGTACCCTCGCAACCTTGACCTATGCCGATCTACCAGCCGTGCCGTCCGAGCGACCGCCGCGAGGGGGCGACAGGAGCACCCTCATCGCCCACGGCCTTCCGTGTACCGGTGGAGAATGGCTGTATGGAGTCGCCGCAGACGCCACAACCGACGTGTGGCCCTCGTCGCGTGCTCGTGCCCGCCGGAAACGGAGGCGAGCTCGCCGTCCGGGCTCCTGGGAGCGATCGTCGCAGCAGTGCTTACCGGGTAAGCACCCTTCCGCTTCCGGCTGGACTCTGCTCTTTACTTGGTCCGCTGCGCGAGTGCCTCATCCGCAGCACTTTGCTGGTGTTCGGTGTTCGGGCAGCTGGCCCGCAGCCGCCGAGATCACCGTGTATGTGCGTGGAACCGCGGACGCTGTAATCCCTGGTGCCGCAGACGACGGCCACGGCATCGCCCGAGAAGACCGCGAGCGGATCTTCGAACAGTCCGTCCGCCTCGACGAGGCACGCAGTCGCGACGACGGCGGGACCGGCCTCGGTCTGGCCATCGCCCGCCACGTCGTCCACGCCTCTGGCGGCGACATCACCCTGCGCCCGGCCCCCGGCACCGGCCTGGACGCCGCCGTACGCCTGCGCCCGGTGAACGGCGGCCGATCAGGGGGCGCCGGAATCGGATCGTCCAAATCAGCACAGACGGCTGCACCAGTGCCGTGACTCGGCGGCCCGCTGGAGTCGGCCAGACGGCCGAGGGCGGTGAACCGGTCCTCGGTGCCGGGCGAGTGACCCCGCACGGCCTCGATCCCGGCCCGCCGGAAGGCCGCCACACGGTGCACGTCACGTGCGGGCGAGGCTCGCCCGGGCGGCGATCAAGAAGGCGTTCTTGTGTTCTTCCAGGTGCTCGTTGACTTCCAGGTCACCGATCTCTCGCCAGACCGCTTGGTTGAGAGCACGTCCGTAGGCGCGGGCAGGGGCCTCGAGGGCCGCGTCACAGAGGAGGGCGACACCACGATCCGCCGTCCAGAGCTTGGTCATGACGGCCTGTGTCCTAGTCATCCAGCCGTCCTCATCGGCACTCCACGGTTCCGGGCGGGTGTAGGCGGCCCGCTCGGCGTCTTGGGCACACGAAAGGAAATCCTTGATCGGCTGCACCTGCTCGGCCCTGCGCAACTCGGTGGTCGCCGACAACCGGCGCCGCTCCTCGGCTCGATCCGCCGACCGCTGGGCAGCACGCTCGGTGAACGCCGTCAGCACACCGCCGAGCACCACACCCCCGAGCGAGAAGGCCGACACCCACAGCTCCCCCGCCATGCCAACTCTCCTCACGTGAAGCATGCTTGTGGTTCGCACCATCGTCTCGTACCGGCCGATCGGAGCTGAGGGCGGTGGCCTCGGCGGCCCGGAGCGCGGGCTGGAGAAACAGTTTTGTCACTCGTGTGACCGGCGTGCATGCTGGCTCGCCGGAGGTGCCGAAGGTGATCAACGTTGTGTTGAAGCTGTCAGCCCGTGACTTGGTGCATGCGGACCTGGCGTCGTGCGGCTGGGCAGGTTCTGACCACCACCTTGCCAACGTCGCCGAGCAGTTGGAACGCGCCCTGATCGGTGAGGTCGACTACCTCGCGGTCTGCGCTGCAACCGACATCCCTCTGGCGAAGGGCGGCGTCGACTACCAAGTCAAGCAGGATGTCGGCACGTTGTGGCAGCTGGCAGTTCACCCCGCGCTGCAATCGTGCGGAATCGGCACCTTCCTTGTCGAAGCCGCAGAACTGCGGATCAGGAAGCGAGGTCTGCGGCATGCCGAGCTGGCCGTAGAGGAGAACAACCCCCGGGCACGTGCCCTGTACGAACGACTGGGATATGTCGCGTACGACCGTCAGCCGGACTCATGGGACGAGCAGACCCCCGGTGGAACGTTGCGCCGCTACGAAACCATGTGCACATTGATGCGGAAGGACCTCGCGTAGGCCGGCGGCGTGGCCAGCGCTGGTACCGGATGGCCGCCGGCGCCACCGGACAGGCCCAGGAGGCGCAGCGACGTGGTGCCTGCGGGACCAGGGCCCGATGAGGCCTCGAGCGATTGGCCCTCGGGCTCAGGTGGCGCCGGAGTTGTTCCCGGTGCAGCACTTGCTGGGGGCGGTGGTAGTGAGGCGGCGGGTCATGAGGGTGATCGCGGCCCAGGTGATCAGTGTCTCGGAGTGCTGGATGAGCCGTTCGTCGTCTCTCCGGATGCGGCCGCCACGGGTGAGGCGGCCGGTGCATCACCCACATACCCTACGACGCGCCCGAAGAGCCCGCCGCCCCCTCCCAACCGCCCGCGCAGAGAGTCCTGTTACGCGAGCGGGGGCCCGACCGTGTCCGGCCGAGCCCCAATCACTGCTCGCGCGTGGCGCGTTCCTGGCGCCGGGTGTGTCCGTCGCCTACCAGCGGTACCAGCGGCCCTTACGGCCGCCACTGTCCGCGGAACGGACGACGAAGCCCAGCAGCCACACGACCAGCACGATCACCGCGATCCACCACAACGCCTTCAACGCGAAACCCGCACCGAACAGGATCAGAGCCAGCAGAAGAACCAGAAGCAGGGGAACCATAGCTATCAACCTCCTGGTCACCAGGTGCCCTCACCTCTGGCTGACAAGCCCACAAGGTGGGAGTTACTTCCGCGGGGAACGGGGCATATGCGCGAGCGCCGCGCGCCATGCACACCAATCGCGGTGAGCAGCAGGAGTGCCGTGTCCGTGCGGGTGCGTGGCGCACCAAGGCCCAGTGGAAGGCGGCTCACCGGCCGGCGCCACACGCCGATTCTGGAACACATCGGTGCGGGGCCCCAGCCGATGCCGGTGTGGACGTGGACCGGGAGACGCCCGACGATCTCCACGGCTCACACCCGCGACGACCATCTATGCGGCCAGCGCGCCTGGTTGACGGCCTATCAGGCTCGACCGCTCGACCGCAGCGGGATCACGGGCCTGGGGCAACCAGCCGCCAGGACCCGCCATCCCACCACCGCAGAGGTGTTCACCCAACGGTGAGTAACAAGCCTCACTCAGACACAGCACGGCGCCGAGTCCGCGCGGCCTGTTGGCGGCGAACACGACCTACGCGTTCAGCCGGTGAGCCACTCCATGTCAGGCTACGGCGCCCTGGTCTGCGGACTTGCGTCGGCGCACGGCGAACACCGCGCCACCTCCGAGGACGACGGCGGCGCCTCCGGCCAGAGCGATCACGGGCAGTACCGAGTTGGAGCCGGTCTGGGCAAGGTGTCCCTGGGGCTCGATCTTGGTGTTGCCGGAAGGCTGGTGCTTGGGCAGCGGCTTCTTGCCGCCCTGCGGCTTGGCGTCACCGGGGTCGCCAGGCGTCGCGCCGGCCTTGAGGATGTCGAACTCGTAGAAGCTGTCGTCGCCGGAGAAGACGCAGTTGCCCTCGTCGTCGGCGTACATACCGATGCTGATCGCGTAGCCCAGGCCGGCCGGCGCTTTGGCGTCGACGGCCAGGCGCATGTCGATGGAGAAGGACTCGTGGGCCTTCACGTCGGTGTAGCCGAGGTAGCCGGCGCCCTCGTCGTTCTCGTCCAGGGAGATGCCGACCCAGGTGCCCGAGGACGGGTCCTTGTACTGCAGGGTGAGGTGGCTGGTGTCGATGAAGTAGTCCTTCTCGTTCATCTGGGCGGCGAACACGCCCAGGTCGACGCGCTGGTAGGCGCGACCACCGGTGTTGTTCACGTTCAGCTGGAATGCATGGAAGCCGCTGCCCGCGACGATCTTCGACGGCAGGCCGGAGAGACCGGTGTGCAGATCCTTGTCGACCTGGACCTTGTCCTCGCCCTCGTTGCACTCGAACGGGCCACTCGACGCGGACGCAGAGGGAGTGGCGGACACGGAAGCGGACTCGGATGCGGGTGCGCTGGAAGAGGACTGCGCGGCAGCAGGAAGGTTTTCGTCGGCCGTCGGCGGGGTGTCCTCGGAAGCGGGAGTCGTCTCCTCGCCGGCCGCAGTGGTGTCCTCCGCAGCCGGGGTGGTGTCCTCGGCGGCGGGCGTGGACTGCTCTTCCGTGGGAGCCGTCTCACTGACGGTCGGGGAAGCGGTGTCGTCGTCCGCGGCATAGGCGGCCGAGGCCGTCAAGAGGACAGCCGGAGCCAGAGCGGCTGTCGCGGCGGCGAGAGCCAGAGACCGGCGAAGCTTCATACGAACCTCATGAACGTGAGTGGCTGAAAGAGTACGCATGGACGACCAGCCATGGCCGAAGATGGTTGTCTGAAATGCACACCACAAGTGTGTGGTGTGCATCACATCGGCTGATGCCAGGGCGACGGAGCCCGGACATGGACCCTCACGCCCGAGGCTGACGACCGGCACGACCTCCGCCTCTCCCCTCTCCATATGGGCTCCCTAGGGGCGGCTTGCGCGGTTTTCGGCCGCCGGAAGTCCGTCCGAGTGCAGGGCCACAAGGGGGGCGTTACTCGCCGCGGGTAGGGAGGCGTTCTGCGGCGTCGAGTCGTGCGAGGCGGCCGCGTTCCTTCTCGGCCCACCGCCGGACCCGGCCGGGGTCGAGTGGGGTGCCGTGGCCGACGTGCAGGCTGATGGGGTTGAGGGCGAGCATCTCGTGGAGGCTGGCGAGGTTCTGCCGGGGGTCGTCGTGGAAGGGCGGGTTGGCGGGTCTGCCGGGGATGAGACCCATGAAGGAGCCTGCGATCAGGTCACCGGCGACGAGGTCTCCGTCGTCGGTGAGGACGGAGACCGATCCGGCGGTGTGGCCGGGGGTGGGCATGATGCGCGCCGCGAGCCCGACGTCCTCCAGATCCGTCTCGCCGCGGATGAGCACAGCGGGGTCGACGGGCTCGGCCCGAACGTGGAGCTTCCGGTTGCGTGCCATGAGGCGGCCCATCGGGCCGGTGGGCAGGTAGGGTTCGCGGGCCCTGCCGGAGCGGTACGGCCCGAGGTCGGCGACATGTCCGGCGACGGGTGCGCCGGTGAGCCGGTGCAGTTCGGCGGCGGAGCCGAAGTGGTCGATGTGGCCGTGGGTGATGACGATCAGCGCGACGTCGGCGGGATCGACGCCGTGAGCGGTGATCTGGTCCAGGATCCTCCGGCCACTGCCGGGAGTGCCGGCGTCGACGATGACGGGCCTGCGGCCGAGCAGCAGGTAGGCGTTGACGTTGTGGCGGCCCATGACCGGGATGGGGACGACCTTCGTGCGGGACATGGCTTTCCTCCGAAGTGGGCTGGTCGATGCCCTGCCGTACGGGCATGACGAAGCTCGGCCGGTGCGCTGACGAGGCCCCGGTCGGCAGGTGGGTGGTGTGGGGGTGGATCAGAAGCGGCGGCGGTACTCGGCCGGGGTGGTGCCCAGCCGGCGTCGGAAGACGCGGTGCAGCGTCTCCACGGAGCCGAGGCCGCTGGCGGCGGCGACCTCCGGCAGGCTCCGGTCGCTGTCCTCCAGCAGTCGGCGGGCGGCCTCCAACCTGACCGCTTCCACGTATGCGGCCGGTGTCGTCGAGGTCCGCTGCTGGAACAGCCGGGTGAAGTGGCGCACGCTCAGATGCGTGCGCGCCGCCAGCGCTTCGAGGGAGAGGTCGTCGGTGAGGTGTTCGGCGATCCACATTCGCAGTTCGTCGATCCGGTCGTCCTCTGAGCTCTGGACGGACAGTGGCACGCTGAACTGGCTCTGGCCGCCTGAGCGTTTGACGTACATCACCATCATCCGGGCGGTCGCGAGCGCCAGGTCCTGGCCGTGGTCCTCGGCGACCATGGCCAGCGCCATGTCCATTCCCGAGGTGACACCGGCGCATGTCCATACCTGCCCGGCCCGGATGAAGATCGGATCGGGGTCGACCCGCACACCGGGGTGCTCGGCGGCCAGTCTCGCCGCGGTGAGCCAGTGCGTCGTGGCGGGCCGGCCCTCCAGCAGCCCGGCGGCGGCCAGCAGGTGCGCTCCCGCGCAGATCGATCCGATCCGCCGGGCCCGGAAAGCCCCGTGGCGAAGCCAGTGCGTGACCGTGCGGTCGATCACCGGTTCCACACCGCCGTCGTCGGCCAACTCGATCGCCCCCGCCACCAGCAGGGTGTCCACCGGACCGGCCACGTCGTCGAGGGTCAGATCAGCCATCAACCGGACGCCGCTGGACGTGACCACCGGGCCGCCGTCGGCCGTCGCGATCTGCACGAGGTAGGTGGGCCGGTCGGCTCCAGTGACCCGGGAGGCGACGGAGAAAACCTCGGCCGGGCCGGTGACATCCAGTAGCTCGGTCCCGGGGAAGGCGACGATCACAACGCGGTGCGGTGGGGGCATGGCCTGATCATTCCGCCCGGCTGGACATGGCCGCAATGACCAGGATCTGTCACATCAGGCCATGGAGGAGAGGACGCCCCCCACCAGCGCCGCGTCTCCCCACCGGTGAGAGCCGGTCCGGCGACTCCTGAGGTGCCTGCCAGTGCGTGACCTTGTCGATCCGCAGGCCTGTGCCGTCGGGGGCACGGAGGGTGTCACCGGAGTTCAAGTCGCGGGCGTCGGTCCGTCGTCCCGTGATCTTCGTTGCGGTCTCGACCCACGGCGCGTCCGGCGCCGCTGCGGCGCTCCACGAACGGACGGCGAGTCCGATCGTCCGTACGCCACAGCGGCGCCGAAGATCGCCCAGAAACGTGACAGGTGCTGCTGCTCCGACAGCCCGTCGAGCTGAGTCGCGCCAGGCGGCGGCACCGGTGCGTCGACCGTCACCGCTGCTGGACCCTCGACCACGGGCCGGACTACACACGTCACAGCACTGCCCACCCATCGGTACAGGAACCATGCGGGCAGTGCTGTGTCCCCGTATCTGCGCAGTCAGTCGATGTGCTGGAGATGGTGTCGCACCATCCACCGACCAGCCGTCAGAAGTTGTACGGCTTCACGGTGTTCCAGTTCAGCACATCGGCCTCGTTCCAGCTGAACTGCGGCTTCTGACCCTTGGAGTTGACGGAGTAGAAGGGGCCGGTGCGGCCGTCCGCGCCACGCAGCGCGATGGCGAACGACTGCGCCGTGTGGTGGTTCGAGCCGTAGTCGAAGAGGTTCACCGCGCTGTACACCTTGCCTCCGGGCAGGAGCGTGATGTGCTTGTCGCCGCCCGGGTTGTCCTTCTTCGAGTGCGGCAGTGCGGGGCCGTCGACGTCGTCGCCGAGCTTCACGGCCGGGTACGAGGTGACCCAGCAGGGCTTGGTGCCCTCGTTCGACGCGGTGACCAGCAGGTGGTCGCCCGGCTGTCCGGCGAACCGGTGCACCGCGGTGACCAGCATCTCGTCTCCTCGGCACTGCTGGGCGCCGGCCGTCGTGCTCTTGCTCACGATCTGGTCCGTCGAGGTGGTCGACGAGCGCGCGCCCTCCTTGGTGGCGCCACGGCTGCCGGCCTGCTCCGCGCTGCCCTTGCCGTCTCCGTGAAGCGCGGACCGGCTCTGCGCGGTACCAGCGGCGTGGTCGCCGCCCGCAGCCTTCGAGTCGTCGCCGGCGCCGCCGCAGGCGGTCAGGCCCAGCGCGATCGCGGCGGTGGCGGCGGCCAGAGCGGCGGAACGGGCGGTACGACGGGCACGATGCGTGTTCATGATGAAGCTCCCCCATGGTCTGCCAGGACGCGGCACCTCCCCCTGCTCCCGCAAGGAGCCGACCGCGTCGACTGTTTCACTGCACCCCATGAGATGACGCTCGGGCGGGGGTTGTTCCCCCAGGTATGTCCGCATTCGGTAACAGGGCGGCTGCGCACAGTCATACCGAGGTGCACGCCGTGCCCGGTGGGCGGCCCAGGGCCGCCAGCTGCTGAGGAACGGGGAACGCGACCGGGCGCTCCTACCCGCCCGCAGAGAGGGTCGCCAGCGGTCCCGCCTTGTACGCGACCCCATGGCGCCATCGACGGTGAAGCCGACCGGCACGAGCCACTCGATGTCGCCCTCCGCTTTCGCCACGTACCGCCCGGCGCCCACGTGCGGACGCGGCCCACCCCGGGACGACACTCGTCATGGAGACCGGTCGTCCGGCCGTCATGAACCGGACCCGGTGCCGGCCGAGCTCGTCCTGCCGCGCGAGGTCGCCGCGAGAAGCCGGGCCGCGCGGTCGAGCGGCCGGACGCCCCGCTCCGACGGCTCGCCGTTCGACCTGCGCCTTTCCGCCGCCGGCTGACCGGGACGGAGCGCCGAAGGGGCCAAGAAATGGTTTGCCGACCCGGTGGCTGTGTGTCACCGTTCGTGCCTGGACCGGCAGTTGATCATCGGCGGCCGCGATGTCGACATGTCGGCGGCCTCTCGGGGATCCACCGGAGAGGTGACGAAACGAGGGGAACCGGTGCCGTGGGGAACAGTTACGAGGACGAGTGTCGCCGGTCGTTGGCCGAGGAGCAGGCGAAGAGCCTTGCCGGGACCAACAACTGGGAGCATGTGGACAGGGAGCGGGTCCACCAGGACTGGGACGTCCTGTACCGGGAGATCACGGCTTTCCTGGACGGCGGCTCCCTGCCAGGGGACCAGCAGATCCAGGAGCTCGTCCGCAGGCACTTCGACATCGTCAGCCGGTTCTACACCCCCTCCAGGGAGGCGTACGTCGGCATGTCGCTCTTCTACGCCGAGGACGAGGCCATGAGGGCGTTCCACGATTCCTACCACCCCGGGATGGTGGAGTTCCTGGGCGCCGCGATCAAGGTGTTCGCCGAGCAGGGGAGCGGGTTCGCCCCCAGCGCAGGGGCCGAGGCTACGGCGTAGTCGGGCGACACGGGCCAGGACATGCATGGGCGGAGTTCAGGCCCAGGGGCTGTCGCAGCCTCGTAGCGGACGGCGAGCCGGTCGTATCGCGTGGCGACAGCGCGATGTCTCTTGAGGCGGTTGATCCCGCACTCGACCGCGTGGCGCTCGCGGTGGTCGGCCGGGGCGAATCGCGATGGCCGGCCGCCGCGGGAGCCGAGCTTCCGGCGGTTGCGCCCTGGTCGGCCTTGTCTGGGATGGTGCAGCGGATCCCGCGTCGGCGCAGGTAGGCGCGGTTCTAGCGGGAGGCGTACACCTTGTCGGCCCGCACCCGGTGGGGGCGGAGGCGTGACCGGCCCGGCCCGACGCGAGGCACGCGGATCTTCCCCAGCACGGGCGCGAACAGAGGCGAGTCGCCGCGCTGACCGGCCGTGACCACGATCGCCACGGGCTTCTGACCGCGCTCGACAGCCAGGTGCAGCTTGGTGGTGAACCCGCCGCGCGAACGTCCCAGCCCGTGATCGCCGGGCTCGGTCAACACGCCATCCGATGGTTCTTCTGCCGGTCACCCTGCTTGCGGGCCCCGGCCGCATGCTGATGAGCTCGGCACACCGTGGAGTCGACGCTGAGGTCCCATGTGAGCGCACCTTCCGCGTCGGCCGTGGACTGGAGACCGGTGAGGATCCGGTGCCAGGTGCCATTCCGCTGCCATCGGCGGAATAGGTGCAAAGGACGCGCCCGCCGGACGCGTGTCACGGCGGGCGAGTCAAGGGGCGGGATACGAATCAGTGCAGTCAGCCGATGGCGCTGGAGTCAGGACTTGGAGAGTCTGACCTCCGACTCCTGCTGTCCGGTGTCGGCGGTCACCGGATAGTCCCTGTCGTTCGCCCGGGCCCTGCTGCGCATGGTCGCGGGGCCGGGCTGGAAGGAGGCGCCAGGATCCTGGCTGGTGAGGCTGACAGACCAGGGGATGGGCGAGCCCGGGGTACAGGCCACGGTTGTCTCGTATGTTGCGCTCGGCGTGCCCTTCTTCTGGATCTGGAAGACCTGGCCGACGACTGAGACGGACGCGGGCTTGTTGCAGTTCACGGTGCCACCGACGGTGATTCGGCCCTCGGGCACGGCCACCGTGCCTTCGGTGGCGACGTTCATCCCCATGGCGAGTTCGGCCGGAGGCTCGGGCATGACCGCGTGAACCGCACCGCGCAGAGGCACCGTTGATCCGTTGCAGTACTGCTCGAAGGTGGCGTCCAGCTCATGGACGTAGCCGTAGGGGCCAAACGCGATGTGCTCGATGGTGAACGAGCCGGAGCTGGTACTGCACCATTTCTCGGTTCCGTCGTCGGTCCCGCTGAACGTGAGCTCCGGATCGGCCGGTTGGGCGTCGGGCCATTGCTTCGTCCCGGTGTAGGTGGTGCCCTCCGTCAGCTTCTCGCCGTCGGGGGCGGCGATGTTGAGACGCCAGAGCGTGCCTTGTTCCGCGTCCACGGCGACGGTGAGGCTGTTCTCGTCCGTGCTGCCCTGGACGTCGAACATCTGGACTGCTCCGGACGTGTACTCGTACGACCGGCCTCCCGAAATGGGCTCGCCCGGCTCGCCGTTGAAGCTCAGCGTTCCCGACGTCGCGCCGTAGGCGTGCGCGGTGTCCGCCAGTGGCGCGGCCATGAGCGCAAGCGTCATGGCCGCGACAGCACTCCCTGTCCGGACCAGCAGGCGCTTCGGCATTGCACTTCTCGTCAAGGTTGCCCCAAGGAGTATGTCGATCTTGGCCGATCGGGCAGGCTCGTGCGCTGCCCGAACCAAGTCGCACGTAGCGTGGATACAGTGAGGCGATCGAGCCTCACTAGAGGAGCGCAGCAGCCTCGACGATCATCACAGTGACCTCACAGGTTCCGTTCGACGCTCCGGCCTGTCGCGGTGTCAGATGGGGCAAGCGCCGGTCCAGGCCGCGAGGAGCGACCAGGGCGTGTTTGAGCTCGCGGCAGTCGTGCCCGATCGACGCCGGTCACCATCCTGCGGACGTACGACCACCTTCACGCAACCCTTCGTACACCTCGGGAGTCACAACTGCGCGAACCTTCGCCCTCATTGCCCCCTTCGACCACAGGAGTTCCCCCGTGCGTGCACGCACCCTGGCCGCCACTGCCGCCGCAGCGGCCCTCACCGCTGCCGGTCTGACCCTGCCGCTCGCCGGGAGCGCCGCGGCCGCGACGACTGCGCGGTTCGACTTCAACGGCGACGGATACACGGACATCGCCGTCGGCATGCCCGACGCCACGGTGGACGGCAAGGCCAAGGCCGGCTACGTCAGCGTGATCTATGGCGGCCCGCAGAGCCCGAGCCAGTCCACCGGTGTCATCAGCCAGGCTGAGGCCGGCATACCCGGCACGCCGGAGGCGGGCGACCGCTTCGGGTCCTCCGTGGCACCCGTCGACGTGGACGGCGACGGCGTCTTCGAACTCGCCGTCGGGGCGAGCGGCGAGTCACTCACCTCCGACCAGGGCAAGGACGAGGGCACCATCACCGTCCTGGACGGCTCGGGGTGGAACGTCAAGGGCACCGTCGTGGCCAGGGGCGCGGGCGCGTTCAGCAGCATCGGCCGCACCATCGCCACGGGCGACTACGACGGCGATGGCGACACCGACCTGGCGTACGGCGAGAACGGCGAGGAGAGCGGTTCGCTCCGGTTCCGCCCGGGCCCGCTCACCGCGGACCGCGTGACCGCCACCACCCTGCGCCGCTACAGCATGGGCGGCGCCACTCGCGACCTGGTCACCGGCGACTTCGACGGCGACGGCCGGGACGACCTCGCCGCCACCTGGCAGGGCATGGAGGACTCCGGCACCTTCATCACGCGGTGGGACCACCAGGCCAAGCCGGCTCAGTGGTTCGCCGACGCCGACCGGGGAAGCTCGCTCGCCGCCGCCGACTTCGACCGGGACGGCACGGACGACCTCGCGGTCGGCCTCGTACAGCCCAACCCCGAGTCGGACACCACGCATTGCGAGGACCGACTCGGTGGTGCGGTGCTCCTGCTCAAAGGCTCGAAGACCGCGGGCTTCGGCACCGGGAGCGCATGCATCACGCAGTCGAACCCCGAGGTCGGCGGCGCCGCCGAGGAGGGCGACGACTTCGGCGCCGCGCTGGCCGCGGGCGACCTGAACGGCGACGGCCGTCCGGAACTGGTGGTCGGCGTGCCCGGCGAGGACGTGGGCACCGTCAAGGACGCGGGCGGGTACGTCACCCTGAACGGCACGGAGCACGGCCTCTACGGCGGTCTGGCCCGCAGCCAGAGCACCCCGAACATGCCCGGCACGGCCGAGGCCGGCGACCGCTTCGGCGCCCAGGTGGCCGTCGGCGATTACAACCGCGACGGTCTGTGGGACACCGCGGTGAGCGCGCCCGGGGAGAACGCCGGTGAGCCCAGGTCGGGTGGCGTCTGGTTCGTGCCGAGCAGCACCGACGAGACGTACCCGCTGGGCAAGTCGCTGACCCCGTTCGGCTTCGCGCTGCCCCACGGGGCCATCAAGTACGGCGAGGTGCTGGGGCTTTAGACGCCGTTTCGAGCGTGCCGCCAGGGCCGGCTCAAGGTGCTGCATGCCGTCTCCCCCCTGACCCGAGCGGGCAGATCTGGCGCGGGAAGGATGGGTCACGCTCTGTGATCGATCGCCGGAAGGACCGTGGCCCGAGGCGGCCCGGCACGCGTTGTGCCTGACCGTCTTCGGCCATCTCGGACCGGCGTTTGATCAAAGGCGGTGGGGCTACTCGCCTGCGTAAGCGTCGTCACAGCGAGGGACAGCGAGATCGACGCGCTGCTGCCGACGGTGTCCGTCGGCGGGACCCCGCAGAGGCAGATGACAAGGGGTTGGTCGCGATGACCATGGTGACGCAGCAGGGCGGCGGGGGCGGCTCCAGCGGCCTCTACGACGTGCTGGAGCTCGTTCTCGACCGTGGCCTGGTGATCGACGCGTTCGTCCGGGTGTCTCTCGTCGGCATCGAGATACTCAAGATCGACGTCAGGGTCGTGGTCGCCAGTGTCGACACCTACCTCCGCTTCGCCGAGGCGTGCAACCGCCTCGACCTCGAAGCGGGGCCCCGCAAACCGGCCGGCCTCACCGAGCTCACCGGAAAACTCACCGAGTCCGGCGCCAGCGGCAAGACCAAGGGAGCACTCTCCGGCGCCGCCGAGACGATCTCCGGTGCCTTCAATCAGGCACGTGACGAGGGCCGGGAGCGCCAGGGCGAGCGGGCCGCGCGCAGGAGAGGGGAATGAGACGTGGGCACCTATGTCTACGGGATCGCCCGCGCTTCCCACTCCCCCTTCCGCCAAGATCTTGAAGGCGTCGGGGAGCCCGCGCGGCCGGTACGCGTCATGCGTCAGGGCGAGCTCGCCGCGATCGTCAGTGACGCCCCCGAGGAGCTGCGGCCCAAGCGCCGGGATCTGCTCGCCCACCTACGTGTGCTGGACGAAGCCGCAGCGCAGGGCACGGTACTGCCGATGCGGTTCGGCAGCGTCTCCGTGGACGACGACACGGTGACCGCGGTCCTCGCCGAACGGGCGGAACACTTCCTCGAGCGACTGCGGGCGCTGGACGGCACGGCGGAGTACAACGTCAAGGCCAACCATGACGAGGAAGCCGTCCTCCGCATGATCATGGCTCAGCGGGAGGTCATCCGGTCCCTGGCGGACGCGAACCGGAAGGCCGGCGGTGGCACGCAGGAGCAGAGGATGCGGCTCGGGCAGATGATCGCCGCTGCCGTGCAAGAACGCGAAGTGACCGACGCCGAGCTGCTGCACCAGGCACTCGCACCACTGGCCGGGCACGTCAGCGCCGGAGCGCAGAGCACCGGCTGGCTGGCCAATCTCTCCTTCCTGGTGGACCGCCGGTCAGCGGAACGGTTCGTGGCCGGTATCGAGGAATTCCGCCAACGGCATCCGCACCTAGACCTGCGGGTCAACGGCCCGCTGCCGCCGTACAGCTTCGTCGACAGCCCCACCTCCGAGCAGACCGAAGGCGGCACCGCCCAGGCATTCTGGACCACTGCCCAGCCGAACGGATGATGCCGGGCAGGGGCTCCGCGACACATACGTGGCGAGTCCGATGCGATCCTCGGCCCTGTCACGGACTCCCTCGGTGAACCCCCGACGGCCAGCGGCCCCGGGGCCGGGCCCTGTGCCCGGACCCGTCGCCGACCAGCCGGTTCAGATCACCTCGCTGCTCCCCGCTCCGGACCTCACAACGTCCGCAGCACCTCCAGGGCGACGGCTTCGGCCGCCTTGTCGAGATCGGCACGGCACTGCTGTGCGCTCTCCCCTGCCACGGTGATCAGCGCGTAGCGGCCGGACACATGCCCGTTCGGGGGCAGTCTGAGCTCCTGGCCCGGCAGAGCGATCGCCTCCGCCGAGTCCACCGAGCCGGGCAGCGCGCCCGGCTCGACCCGCACTTCGCGCGCGATGCAGTCCGCCTCCGGGTACAGGAACCGCACGGCAGCGACCCGGCGGTCTCGCGCCGTCAGCTCCGGTGGCCGCCCGCAGGCCACCTGGGCGGCGGTCCGTGCGGCGTCGACGCCGAGTGCGAGCCGGCCGATGTCGGGGATGCGGTCGCCGCCGATGCGGGCGTTGATCTCGACGATCCTGGGGCCGCGCGAGGTGAGTCGCAGCTCGGTGTGGGTCCAGCCGGTGGTGAAGCCCACGGCGGTGTGCGCCGCCTGGACCACCTCCAGCAGGCGGGGGTCCGACAACAACGGGTCCCAGCCGTCGACCAGGTGGCCGGTCTCCTCGAAGTAGGGCGCGAATCCGCATTCCTTGCGGGCGACGAACGCCGGTGTCATACGGCCCTCTTGCCAGGCCGCGTCCACGCTGATCTCGGGTCCGTCCAGGTATTCCTCCACCAGGACGTCTCCGGGGGTCACCTCCACCGCCCCGGGGGCGGTGGCCGCTCGTGCGAGGCGGAAGGAGCGGGCCAGCGCGTCGGCCGACCCGACCTTCACCACGCCGGTACTGGCGTTCAGCGCACGGGGTTTGAGCACCAGCGGATAGCCGACCCGGGCCGCGGCGGCGCGCGCCTGCGGCAGCGACGTCACCAGGATCGACTCGGCCTGCGGCACCCCGGCACGGTCCAGGGCCTCGCGGGTGGCCCGTTTGTCGCGGCAGCGCAGGGCCGCCTCGGGCGGGGTGCCCGGCAGGCCGAGGGCGGCGGCCAGCCGGGCTGTCTGCACGACCCGGGTGTCGTCCCAGGTCAACACACCTTCGCAGGGAAGCGCGCGGGCCGCTTCCCGCATCGCCGCGGCGTCCGTGGTGTCCACCACCGTGTGCCCGCTCAGGTACGGCGTCTCCCAGGTCGGCTCCCGGTCGGCGAGCAGATGGATGTCGTACTCCTCGGCCACGGAGCGCAGCAGGTAGGCGCGGTAGGCCTGGGATCCGGCGCCGATCAGCAGCAGGGTCATGTGCGGGCTCCCGCCCCTTCGAGGACCGCGGTGAGGGCGCTCACGGTGCGGTGCAGATACAGCTGGGGCAACGGGAACGTGGGCAGGCCCTGTTCCCGCATCGCCGCCAACAGCCGTACTCCGAGCAGGGAGTTGCCGCCGAGGGTGAAGAAGTCGTCGTCGGGCCCGACGCGGAAACCGAAGAGCTTCTCCCACACCGCGCGCAGCCGTGAGGCGAGGTCGTCGCCCGCTGTCTCGGGCACGGCGGTGTCCTGGTCCGCGAGCGGCAGGGGCAGCCGGGCGGTGTCGACCTTGCCGTTGGGAGTCAGCGGCAGTGCCGACAGCGCGGTGAGGGTGGACGGCACCATGTGGTCCGGCAGGAAGCGGGCCGCGTGCCGCCGTACGTCCTGGAGGTCGCCGGTGAGGGCGCCGTCGGCGCGGAAGACGACGTAGCCGTCCAGCCGGGCCCCCGCCGTGTCGCCGTCGGTGCCCTCGCGCAGCACGACGGCCGCCGCGTCGACCGCCGGCGCGTCCAGCAACCGGCTGCGGATCTCGTCCAGTTCTATGCGGAAGCCGCGCAGCTTCACCTGGTTGTCGAGTCGGCCGAGGTGTTCCAGCCGGCCGTCGGGCAGCAGCCGCCCGCGGTCGCCGCTGCGGTACATGAGTCCGGGCGCGTGCGGGTCGGGCAGGAACCGCTGCTCGGTCAGTTCGGGGCGGTTGAGGTACCGGCCTGCCACGCCGCGGCCGCCGACGTAGATCTCGCCGGGTACGCCGGGCGGCAGTTCGCGGCCCTCGGGATCGAGGACGTAGACGTGCCAGCCGGGCAGGGGGCGGCCCACGGAACGGGAGCCGGTGATCGCCTCGTGTCGGGTGACGGTCTGTGCGGTGACGTGCACGGTGGTCTCGGTGATGCCGAACATGTTGACGAGCCGGCACTCCTCCTCGGGATGACGGTCCTGCCAGAACCTGAGGGGGCGGGTGTCCAGGGGTTCGCCGCCGAAGACGACCAGGCGCACGGAGCCGGAGATCTGCTCGTCCCGGTCCACCTGCATCAGCTGTGCGAAGGCACTGGGGGTCTGGCTGAGCACGGTGACCCGCTCGGCGGCGAGCAGCGCGGCGAACTGCGCCGGGTCCCGGGACGCCCAGTACGGTACGACGACCAGCCGGCCGCCGGTCATCAGACAGCCCCAGATCTCCCACACGGAGAAGTCGAACGCGCTGGAGTGGAAGAGCGTCCACACGTCGTCGGTGCCGAGCCCGAAGTCGTCCTTGGTGGCGGCGAGCAGTGCGGCGACGTTGCGGTGCGGTACGACGACGCCCTTGGGGCGGCCGGTGGATCCCGAGGTGTAGATGACGTAGGCGGGCGCGTCGACCGGCGGCTCCGCGGCTTCGTCCGGTTCCGCGTCGGCGGCGAGGGCGGCGGGCGGTACGAGCCGTACGTCGTCGGTGCGGGGGAACGCCTCGGATTCGGTGACCACCAGGCGCAGTGCTGCGTCCTCGGTGGTGAAGGCGAGCCGTTCGCCCGGATAGGCCGGGTCCATCGGGACGTAGGCGGCACCCGCCTTGAGTACGGCGAGCAGCACCACGACGAGGTCGAGGGAGCGGTCGAGGCAGACGCCGACCCGGTCGCCGGGGCGCACGCCCAGCCGCCGCAGTCCGGCGGCGCCTCTGGCCGCCTCCTGGTCGAGCTGCCGGTAGGTCAGGGTGCGGTCCTCGAAGGTGACGGCGGGCTCGTCGGGGGTGCGCCGTGCCCAGCCGCTCACGGTCTGCTCGATCCGCTCGACTCGCTCGTCGGGCACCTGAGCCGGGGGCTGAAGGCCGCCGAGCCGGGCCAGGGCGTGCCGCTGCGGCGTGTCGAGCAGGTCGAGGCTCGCGAGAGGGGTGTCGGGGCCGGCCGCGACGAGGGACCGGTGGGCGGTGGCGAGCATGCCGGTGAGCCAGCGCACCGTCTCGGCGCCGAAGGCGGAGCGGCGGTAGTGGCAGGTTCCGGCGAGGACCGTGGAACCGTCGTCGGCGAGGTGCAGTGACAGGTGGTGCGGGGGTGCGAGGAAGGGCCGGACGACGGTGGTCTCGGCCTTGACGCCCTCACCGGTGAGCGGATCGGGGGCGTCGGTGGTGAACAGACCGATGGCGGGGGCGGGTCCGGCTGCCGGGACGGCCCGCCTTACACGTTCGAGGTACTGGTCGACCGTGGGTTCCCCTGCGGTGCTGAGGGTGAGGGCGTGCTCCGGGTCCACGCCGAGCACCACCTCGTCGCGTCCGGTGCAGCGTGCCAGCACCAGGCCGAGTGCGGCCCGCAGGGTGAGCTGGGCGGCCAGGGCGCCGTCGGCGGGCACCGTGAAGGCGTGCTCGCCGGTGGCCGGGTCGCCGGCCGTGCCTAGTCCCCACTCGGGGGGCGCCGTCCGGTCGAGGGCGTTCAGTGCCGCCCGCAGCCGCTCGCCGTGCTCCGCCGCGTCCGTGTCGTCCGTGTCGTCCGGCGCGGCGGCTTCGCCGAGCACCGCCCGGGCCAGGTCGTACGGGTCCGCCAGGACCGCACGGTGGGCGACCACGACCAGGTCGGCCACCTGGTCCGTGTACCGCAGCAGGACCACGCGCAGACCGGGTCCGGTGTGCGGGTCGGCGGAGCGGGACAGTTCGCGTTCCCGGTGCAGGGCGGCGACCTCGCTGTCCGCGCCGCCCGGTACGTCCTCCACCCACAGCCGGGCACCGCTCACGGCGTGTGCCAGTGCGCGGCCGAGCCGGCGCGGGTCGGCCCCGGTGTGCACGCGCAGTGCCATCGACCGGCACAGCCGGTCCGTGTCGGTGTTGGTCATCGTGTTCCCTCCCCCGTCATCGGCTGGTGAATCCGCCGTCGACCGTCACGGTCGTACCCGTCACCTGGCGTGCGTCGTCGGAGCCGAGCCATACGGCCGCCCCCGCCACGTCCTCCGGCTCGATCAGCCGGTTCATGGGCTGAGCCGCCACGAAGGTCTCCTCGTGTTCCTCGACCGGCACCTCCAGGGACCGGGCGATCTCCGTGAGCATGCGGCCCTCGGCCGCGTCGTCGTCGCGCACCGAACCCGGGCACAGGGCGTTGACCCGCACCCCGTACGGCGCGAGGTCCAGGGCGGCCGCCTTGGTCAGACCGACGAGGGCGTGCTTGGCCGTGACGTAGCCGGCGAAGTGGCGGTAGCCGACCAGGCCGGCGGTGGAGGCGACGTTGATGACGCTGCCGGAGCGGCGACCGGTCATGGCGGCGCCCACGGACCGGATCATGCGCCAGGCGCCCGAGACGTCGATGTCGAGCATCAGGCCCCACTCGTCGGGCGCGATGTCGTGCACCGTCTTGCCCGAGGGGGCGGCGATACCCGCGTTGTTCAGCAGGACGTCGATCCGGCCGAACCGGTCCAGCGCGGTGTCGGCCACCGTGCGCACGGCGTCCAGGTCCCGGACGTCCGCCTCCGCGGTGATCACCGTGATCCCGGGGCCCTGCTCACGGCAGAGCCGTGCGGTGTGGGCGAGCTGCCCGGGGGTGCCCAGGGGGTAGGGCACTCCGTCCAGGTCGTGGCCGATGTCGGTGAGCAGCAGGTCGGCCCCGGCCCGGGCGTACGCCAGCGCGCACGCCCGGCCGATGCCCCGGGCCGCGCCCGTGACGATCGCGGCCTTGCCGGCGAGGGCGCCGGTGGTGAGCACCGGGCTCATCGGAGCACCCCCGGCGCGGCGAGTTCGGCGTCCAGGAGCCGGACCAGGCCGACGGGAGAGTCCACCAGGTACATGTGTCCGCCGGGCAGTTCGACCTGGCGGCAGCCGGCCGTGGTGGACGCCTCCCACTCGGCTGCCTGCTCCCTGGAGACCAGTTCGTCGGTCTCCCCGCGCACCGAGACCACCGGGACCGTCAGCGGCTTCTGGGAGGGCGCCAGGTAGTTCTCGTGCATCTCGACGTCGGCGCGCAACGGCGGCAGCAGCAGTTCCCGCAGGTCCGGGTGTTCGAGAGCGGGATGGGAGTAGCCGGCGAAGTCCCTGACCTGCCGCAGGAATTCGTCGTCGCTCAGGCCGGTGGCCCGGGTCTCGCGCCGGGTCCAGGGGCCGGGAGAACCGGAGACGAACAGCTTGACCACCTCGGGCCGGCCGAGCGCGGTGATGCGGTGTGCCATCTCGTAGGCGAGGACCGCGCCGAGACTGTGTCCGAAAAGGGCCACGGCCGGGCTGCCCGCGACCTGGTCCAGCACGACCGGCAGCAGGTCGTCCACCGCCGCGACCACGTCGGTGTACGGCTCCTCGCCGAACCGCTCCTCGCGGCCGGGCAGTTGGACGGGGGTGAGGAGGACGGTGTCGCTGCCGTACTCCTGGCAGCGGCGGAACGCCGAGGCGCCGGCGCCCGCGAAGGGGAAGCACAGGACGGGAATCCGCATGTCAGTTCTCCAGTTCGGCCGCGGACGCCCAGGCCCGTCGGATGAGTTCGCCGGTCTCGGCGGGGTTGCCCCGCACGAAGTAGTGGCCGCCCGAGGACAGCCGCTGGAAGTCGACGTGGTCGGCCACGCGTTCCCAGCAGCGGAACGTGTCGGCGGCGTGGGTCAGCCCCTTGTCGTCGTCGGCGACGACGATCGTGACCGGCGCCTGGATCCGCCAGTCGGGCCCGCCGTCGGTCAGGCCGATGAAGTAGCGGTAGCCGCCGCACACGTCGTGCCGGAACAGACTCCCGGTGAACGAGGTGTACCGGGTGTCGAGTCCGTCCAGCTCGCTGTAGCCGGTCTCGTCGACCATGTAACGGATGATCTCGTCGTCGGTCCAGCTCTCGATCATCTCGATGGACTCCCGCATCTCCGACGCGGGCGGCAGCAGCTTGGAGCCGAGGAAGACGTGCCGCAGGTCGAATCCGCGTTCCTCCAGCACCCGGGCCAGCTCGACGGTGACGGCGGCGCCGCCGCAGTGGCCCCACAGGATCAGGGGCAGGTCGGCCGACTCCTCGATCCGCGCCACCGTCCGCTCGACCGTCTCGGTGACGTCGGTGAAGTCTCCCGGGCGGCTCGGGTTGTGCCCGGGCGGTTCGAGTCCGTACACCACCAGTTCGTCGGTGAGTTCGCCGATGGCGTCGGCGAGCGGTTTGAAGTTGACCGGGTGGCCGCAGGGGTAGGGCACGCAGACGACCGCGGCCCGGGCTCCGTCGGCGGTGGACGACAGCAGGTGCAGCAGTTCCTCCTCGTCGTCCTGTTCGCGGGTGTCGACGAGGGCGGCGAGGCCGGTCAGGCGGGGCACGCGGGTCAGGTCGGAGAGCGTGACCAGCCCGTCGAGCTCCAGGACCACGCGGAGCGCGGAGAGCGAGTTGCCGCCCAGGGCGAAGAAGTCGGCGTCGGCGCCGATCTCCTGCTCCGGCAGGCCGAGGACGCCGGCCCAGGCCGTACGGATGCGGGCGAGGGTGGCCGCGGAGGCCGTGCCGTCGGCCGGACCGCTCGTGCCCGACTCGGCGCGTGGCTCGGCGGGGGCGAGGCCCAGCAGTGCCGCGTCCTCGTCGGCGAGCAGCCGGCGCGCCTCGTGCGGGGCGTCCGGCTCACTCGTCATCGACTCCAGTACGCGGACGAAGTAGCCGCCGATCCGGTCGATCTGGCCCTCGTCGTAGAGATGGGTGTGGTAATGCAAGCAGAGTTCGACCTCGTCGGTGAAGAAGTTGCGGGAGAACTCCGTCCGGAAGGGGAACTCCGTCTCCGAGTCCACGCGCATGCCCAGCAGGGAGAACTCGGGCAGTCGCCTGAGGTTCTTCAGCAGATAGAAGTGCGTGAAGTTGAAGGTGGTCTCGAACAGGGTGCGCTGGGTGGCGAGGTCCTGCTTCATCCTGGCCATGGGGTAGCGGCGGTGGGGCAGCAGGTCCAGCTCGGCCTGGTAGACGCGGCGGACGAGGTCCGCCCAGGTGCCGCTCGCCACGTCCACCTGGAAGGGGACGGTGTTCAGGTGCAGGCCGAGCGTGGTCTCCGCGCCGGGCAGCTCGGGCCGGCCGCTGTGCTCGTAACCGGTCATCACCGTGTCCTGGCCCGTGACCAGGCCGAGGACCTTCATGTGGGCGGCGAGCAGTACGTCCTTGAACGGCACGGACAGGGCGTCGGCGATGGCCTCGACGCGCCGCGCGAGGCCCGCGGGCAGCGGGACGTCGCGCAGGACGACGGTGAAGTCGTCGGTGTGCTCGCAGCCGGGCCGCGGCGGCACGCTCGCGGGACGCGGGTCCGCCAGCACCGAGCGCCAGAAGTCCTTCGACTCCGGAGAGCGCAGGGCTTGTTGCTCCAGGCCGACGAAGTTGCGCAGGTGGTTGTCGACCGGGGGGCGGGAGGTGTCGCGGCCCTCACGGATCTGGTGGTACAGCTCGAACAGCTGGGTGTGCAGCAGGGAGATGGACCAGCCGTCCAGTGCCGAGTTGTGCTGGCTGACCGTGTAGCGGTAGTGGTCGTCGCCGAGCACCTGCACATGGAGGGTGACCAGGCCGCCCGCCTCCCACACGAACGCGCGGGACTTCTCGCGGGCCAGCCACGCCTCGTGCCAGGCCTCCTGTCCGGCCTCGTCGAGGTGGCGCAGGTCGTCGACGGTCAGGGGCGGCGGCACGTCGCGGTGGACGATCTGGAGGAACTCGCTGTAGCCGGTGAGGTGGTAGGTGGTGCGCAGGATCGGGTGCCGGCCGGTCAGTTGCCGGACGGCCTCGGTGAACGCCTCGGTGTCGAAGGCGCCGGTGATCGAGTAGCTCAGCACGTCGTGGTACTGGCCGAGGCCGCCGGTGATCTCGGTCTGGAAGATCAGGCCCGCCTGGAGCATGGACAGCGGGTAGGCGTCCTCCGCGTCCTCTGGCAGCAGGGCCCGATCGGCCTCGGAGATCAGCTCGAACGGCTGGAAGGCGCCGCGTGCCGCCACGTCCGCGACCACGTCACCGGCCGTGGCGTCACCGTCGATGGACTCGACGAGTTGGGCGATGGTCTGGTGCCGGAACAGTTGCTGGAAGGTGAAGTCGAGGCCCTTCGCACGGGACTTGGCGAGCACGGACACGAAATGGATCGAGTTGCCGCCCAGGGCGAAGAAGTTGTCGTGCACGCCGACCCGTGCGACACCGAGGACGTCCCGCCAGATGCCGGCGAGGGTCTCCTCCCGGTCGTCCCGCGGCGCCACATGGGCGGGTGCTTTCCTGCTCAGGGCTTCGGGAGTGCGCAGGTACGCCCGGTCCAGTTTGCCGTTGGGCGTGAGCGGGAGCTGCTCCAGCTCCAGGACGCGGCCGGGGATCATGTACTCCGGCAGCTCCTGGCGGATGTGCTCCTTCAGCGCCGCCTCGCTCGCCTCGCCGTCCAGGACGACGAAGCCGCGCAGCGAGGTCTGCCAGCCGTCGTCGACGGCGACCACCGCCGCGTCGCGCACCTGGTCGTGGGCGCGCAGTCGCTCCTCGATCTCGCCCGGCTCGACGCGGAAGCCGCGCACCTTCACCTGGAGGTCGACGCGGCCCAGGTAGTCGAGCGTGCCGTCGGGCAGCAGGCGGGCCCGGTCCCCGGTGCGGTACAGCCGCTCCTCGCCGGTGGCGGCGTGTACGGCCGCGCCGGTGACGAACTTCTCCGCGGTCAGCTCGGGCCGCCCGAGGTAGCCGCGGGCCACGCCGACGCCCCCGATGTGCAGTTCGCCGGGAACACCCACCGCGCTCCGGCGGCCTTCGGCGTCGAGTACGTACAGCCGGATGTTGTCGATGGGCCGGCCGATGGGCAGCCGGGCGAGGTGGCCGAGGCCGGCCACCGGCTGATGGGTGACGTCCACCGTCGCCTCGGTGGGTCCGTAGAGGTTGACGAGCCGGGCGCCGGGGACGAGTTCGGCGAACTTCTCGCTCTGGGTGGGGTTCAGTGCCTCACCGCTGGTGAAGACCTGGCGCAGCGTGCCGAGTTCGGTGCCGTCGCCGAACCGGGCGAGATGTCCGAGGAACATGGTGAGCATCGAGGGCACGAAGTGCACGGTGGTGACGCGGTGCTTCTCGATCGCGGCGAGCAGCGCGGCGGGGTCCTTCTCGGCACCGGGGGCGGGCAGCGCGAGGGCGGCCCCGGTGAAGGACCACCAGAACAGCTCCCAGACGGAGACGTCGAAGGAGACGGAGGTCTTCTGCAGCAGGACGTCACCGGGGCCCACCGGGTAGGCGCGCTGCATCCAGGTCAACCGGTTGACGGCACTGCGGTGTTCCACCAGGACACCCTTGGGGCGCCCGGTCGAACCGGAGGTGTAGATGACGTAGGCGACGTCCCCGGCCGCGGCGGACGGTTCGACGGGGCCGGCGTCTTCCGCGTAGGACGCCTCGTCGTCCAGGTCGATCCCGGGCGTGGCGCCGGCGGCACCGGCGAAGCGGGCCTGGTGCAGGACGAGGCGGGCGGAGCTGTCGTCGAGCAGGTAGTCGATGCGCGAGCGGGGGTAGGCGGGGTCGACCGGCAGATAGGCCGCGCCCGCTTTCAGAACGGCGAGGATGCCCGCGATCAGCTCCGGGGCACGGTCGGCGATCAGGGCGACGATCGCACCCGGGCCGATCCCGCGCTCGCGCAGGGTGCACGCCAACCGGTCGGAGCGGGCGTCGAGTTCGGCGAAGCTGACGGTGGTGTCGTCCGTCAGGAGGGCCGGTGCGTCGGGGGTGCGGGCCGCCTGGGCGGTGAACAGGCCGTGCAGGGTGGCGTCCTCGTCGAAGGGCTGCCGGGTGTCGTTGCTCGCCGCGAGGACGGCGTCGTCCTCGGCGGTGCGCAGGTCGATCCGGTGCACCGGCAGGTCCGGCTCGGCCGTGGCGCGCTCCAGCAGCAACGCGTACTGGGCGGCGGCGTACCGCATGGAGTCCTCGGCGAAGCGGTGACGGTCGTAGTGGAGACTCACCACCAGTTCGTCGTCCTCACGGGCGACGACGAAGCGGGTGCCGCCCGGGGTGCGCGGGCCAGGGTCGTGGAAGTCCGTCAGTTCCAGCGCGGTCTCGAAGACGTCGGAGCGGCCCAGCTGGGCGGCGAGGTCGGCCAGCGGGAAGTCCTGGTGCTGTTCGGCCTCGCGTACGGCGGCCGAGACCCGGGAGAGCAGTTCGCGCAGGGTGCCGTCGGG
The DNA here is from genome assembly GCF_043079785.1 of Streptomyces sp. NPDC015139. NCBI lineage: Bacteria > Bacillati > Actinomycetota > Actinomycetes > Kitasatosporales > Streptomycetaceae > Streptomyces > Streptomyces sp. NPDC015139. The sequence continues at coordinate 53,908 of NZ_JBIBUW010000013.1, forward strand.
CCGGGCGCGCACCAGCAGCGGACCGCCCGCGAACTCGGGCGCGGCCCCGCGCGTCGGCTGGGCGACGGTCACCTCGTCCTGGCCCGTGTGGCGGCCCAGCAGGGCGACCAGCGCGGAGGCCAGGACGATGTGGAGCATGTCGGGCTTGCCGCGACTGATCCGGTCGAGCCGTTCGGTGAGGGCCGTACCGAGGCGGCGGACGTGGGTGCCGGTCTCCGGTTCGCGTCGGCCCTCGCGCGGCCGGAAGTCGGCGAGGAAGCCGGCGGGCTGCGCGAGCGCGGCCAGCTGGGATCGCCAGTGACCGTCCCGCGCGTGCGGTGCAAAGAGTGCTGCCTCGTGGTCGAGCGATTGCATGCGATGTCTCCTGCGCTGAAGCGACGTGGGGTCAGACATGTGCGCGGAGTGGCCGAGCGGCCACGGTGCGTCACCCTCGAATGGTGGGGGCGACGGTGTCAGGTGCTCGGGCGCCGGGCGCCCGGCGGATCAGAGGTCGAAGTCGAGTTCGGCGGTGAAGGCGTCCGCGGCGGCCCGGGTCGGGCGCTCGGGGCGGTCCGGACACAGGGCGCCGAGTGGCGCTGTCGGGTCGGCGTTGAGGGCGTCCAGCAGGGCCACGAAGTCGTCGCGCCAGCCCTCCACCGTGTCCCGGCGGAACAGTCCGGACGCGTACTGCCAGGCGGCCCGCAGGGTGCCGGCGTCCTCGTGGATCTGCAGGTTGAGGTCGAAGACGGCCTGCCCGGTGGGTTCCAGGCGCAGCGGCACCCGGGCGCCCTGGAAGTCGACCGCCGTGTAACGGCCGCTGTGCAGGGCGATGAGGGCGTCGAACAGCGGGGTGCGGCTGTAGTCGCGTACGGGCGCGGCCAGGGCGACGACGTCGTCGAACGGGAAGTCCTGGTGGGCGAAGGCCTCCTCGGCGGTGCGGGCGGTACGCCGCAGGTAGGTCTCGTAGGGCAGCGCGGGATCCGCGTCGCCGCGCAGACATACCGTCTGGGCGAACATGCCGACCGTGCGGTGCAGTCCGGGGGCGGTGCGGCCCGAGACGGGTGTGCCGAACGTGACGTGGGCCGTGCCCTTGAGCCGGCCGAGCAGGATGCCGTGGGCCGAGGCGAGCACCGCGAACAGGGTGACGTCCCGCTGCCTGGCCAGTTCCCTGAGCCGTGCCGTGCGGTCCGGGCCCAGGTCGAAGGTGACGACATCGCCGGCGAGTTCGCGCAGGGGCGGCCGCGGCCGGTCCGTGGGCAGGTCGCCGGGGTCGATCGGGGAGGCGAACTCCTCTCGCCAGTAGGCCTCCTGGGATTTCCGCTGCCTCAACCCGTCGGGTCCGGCCAGCCACACGGCGTAGTCGCGGTAGCGGAGCGTGGGGGGCGGCGGTTCGTCGCCCGCGTACAGGGTGGCGAGATCCTCGAACAGCGGTGTCAGCGAATAGCCGTCGACCACGATGTGGTGCAGGTCCAGGCGCAGGGTGACGGCGGCCGGTGTGCGGTGCACCTCCGCGCGCCACAGGGGTGCCTCGGACAGGTCGAAGGGCCGGACGAATGCGGCGAGCGGCGCGGGTTCGCCGTCGTGCACCCGGATCGACGGTTCTACGTCTGCGTCGATGTGCTGCACGACCTGGCCGTCGTCGGTGACGGCGAACCGGGTGCGCAGCGCGTCATGGCGCCGGGTCAGCCGGCGCAGGGCGTCGGTCAACCGCAAGGAATCGGTGCCGGCGGGGAGTTCGAGGGTGACCGGCACGTTGTAGTGCACGGCCCGTTCGTCCTTGAGCTGCTCGAAGTACAGCCGGCGCTGCTGCGGGGTGACCGGATACGAGGGGCGGGGCGGCGCGGGCCGGATCGCCGGTTCGGTGACGGGGGCGCTCCCCCGAAGTAACGCGGCGAGCCCGCCCAGGGTGCCCGATCGCAGCACGGCGCTGACGGGGCACTCACGCCCGAGTCTCTCGCGGACGCCCGCCGCGATCAGGGTGGCGGTGAGGGAGTCGGCGCCGAGGTCGCGCAGATCATGGGCGACGCCGAGGCCCTTGATGCCCAGGGCCCGTTCGGCCAGGTCCACCAGGGCCCGCTCGATGTCGTCCGACGCAGGGACGGCGGTGGTGCCGGGCGGCAGGTCGGCGCCGCCGGGGTCGGGCAGCGCGGCGCGGTCGACCTTGCCGGTGTGGTTCAACGGCAGCGCCTCGAGCGGGACGAGGTGGGCGGGGACCATGTGGGGCGCGAGCGCCTGCGCGAGGTGGGCCCGCAGGACCTCCGGCGCCGGCGGGCGCGGCCCGGCGTAGTAGCCGCACAGGTACTTCTCCCCCGGGCCCGGGCGGGAGCGGGCGACCACGATGGCCTCCGCCACGTCCGGGTGGCCGAGCATGGCCTTCTCCACCTCGGCCGGTTCGATTCGGAACCCGCGCACCTTGACCTGGTGGTCGCGCCGGCCGAGGAACTCCACGATGCCGTCGGGCCGCCAGCGCGCCAGGTCGCCGCTGCGGTAGAGGCGTCCGCCGCCCGGGGAGAACACGTCGGGCACGAAGCGTTCGGCGGTCAGCTCTGGCCGGCCCAGATAGCCGCGCGCCACACCGTCCCCGCCCAGGCACAGCTCTCCGGGCACGCCGACGGGGCACAGCCGCCCCCGGTCGTCCAGCACGTAGGCGGTCGATTGCGCAATGGGGCGCCCGATCGGTATCCGGCCGAGGTCGTCCCGGGTGATGCGGTGGGTGAGCGAGAAGGTGGTGTTCTCCGTGGGGCCGTACCCGTTGACCAGGGTGACCCCGGGGCACGCCGTCATGGCCTTCGCGACGTGCACGGACGACAGGGCGTCGCCGCCGACGACGAGTTCGCGCAGCCCGCGGAACGCGGTGGCGTCCTGTTCCACGAGCTGGTTGAACAGCGGTGAGGTCAGCCACAGGGTGGTGATGTCGTGAGCGGCCAGCTCACGCCCGAGCGCGCGTGCGTCGAGGATGACGTCGGAGTCCACCAGGTGCACGCTGCCGCCGTTCAGCAGCGGCCCCCACAGCTCGAAGGTACTGGCGTCGAAGGCGATGGAGCCGGTGGGCAGGACCCGTAGGGGCCGCCTGAACCGTACGTAGTCGGTGCCCTTGACCAGCCGCACCACGTTGCGGTGGGTGACCTCGACGCCCTTGGGCTGTCCGGTGGTTCCGGAGGTGTAGCAGACGTACGCGAGGTCGGCCGCCGAGGCAGGCCCTGTGAGGTGGTCCGCGGGCTGCGCGGACGGGTCCTCCCCGGACTGCGCGGTGAGGTGTTCCGCGGGGTGCGGGGAAGGGTGGCCCGTGGGGTGGAGCACCGTCCCGTCGAACGCGAAGTCCACGGACACCTCGGGCGAGGCGACCAGGACACGCACCGAGGCGTCGGCGAGCAGCCATTCGGTGCGCCGGGCCGGGAGGCCGGTCTCCAGCGGCAGGTAGGCACAGCCGGCCTTGAGGATGCCGAGCGCACCGACGACGAGGTCTGCGGTGCGGCCGGTGCGCAGGCCGACCCGCTCGCCGTGCCGTGCGCCGGCCATTCGGAGGGCGTGGGCCAGCCGGTCGGCGGCCGCGTCGAGCTCGCCGTAGGTCAGCCGGCCGGAGCTGTCGGTGACGGCGGTCGCGTCCGGGTTGCTGCGGGCCTGCTCGCCGAAGAGGGCCGGGATGCCGGCGCTGTCGGGGTAGGGCCGGGAGGTGTCGTTGAAGGCGCCGAGGATGAGCTCCCGTTCGTCGTCCCCGAGCAGGTCCGCCTCGTGCACCGCCGCCTGCGGGCGGCGGCCGAGGAACACGGCGACGCGCCGGAGATGATCGCCGAGGCGCCGCACGGTCGGCTCGTCGAAGAGCGAGGAACGGTACCCGAGGAGCAGATCGGTGCCGTCCCGGGTCAGCTCGAGTTCCGCCGGACCCGCGGGAACGGGGTGGTCGGCGTAGCGTACGGCGGTGTCCGCGGGGCGCTGGTGCGGGGCCGCATGCGCGGTCCGGGCCAGCAGGGCGGAGACGGGTTCGTCCGGTTCGACGGTGAGGGTCAGCGCCCCCGCGCCGCGTTCGCTCAGATCGACGTCGAGCAGCAGCCGTCGCTGACCGGTGTAGCGGTGCAGCAGGAGGGCGAACGCCGCCAGGTCGTGCGGGGTCGCCGCGTTCGGCAGGCGCAGCGAGGCGAGCGCGGCGTCGGCGGCGTCCCGGGTGCGCGGGTGGTCGGTGACGAGGAGGACGGCGTCGCCGTCGGTGTCGGGGCGGGTGTCAGGAACCGGCGGGGACGGCGTCGGCGTCCGGGTCGGTGTCCCGCTGCGCACGCTGGTCATCTGCTGCTGTCACCCCCAACTGGAAGGCGAGGTTGCGGAACAGGAACAGGGTGAGGGCACCGGGCAGTACGGCGAGCGAGGCGACGACCAGGATGAGCACGCTGTAGTGGTCGCCGCTCAGCAGCACACCGCCGAGGGCGGAGCCGGCGGGCAGCGCACCGGCCATGACGGTACGCATCAGGGTCATCGCCCGCCCCCGCATGGCGTTGGGCACGCGGGTCATGCGGACCACGCCGCCGAGGACCGTCATGGGCGCGGACAGAATGCCGTTGAGCACCAGACCGATCAGGATGAACGGCAGCGCCTTCGGTACGAGCAGGAACAGCACCGCGCCGGACAGGAGTTGCAGCGCGCCGATGCGCATCATCTGCTTCTCGGAGGTCTTCGCGGCACCGGAGACGAGGGAGCCGATCAGCTCACCGGCCGCCATCACGGCCAGCATCAGGCCGAGCACGCCGGGGCCACCGTGGAACTCGTCCTTGGCGAGCCAGGGCAGGGCGACCACCAGGGCGCCCGCGGAGACGTTGAAGGCTCCGAAGGAGAGGGTGAGCACCAGCAGGAAGCGGTCACGGCTGACCAGGCGGAACACGGGTTTCCAGCCGGGCTTCTCGCCCACGGCGTCGCCGGTCGGTTCGGGACGGCCGAGAGGCGCGTTGATCATGCTGATCAGGAGGGCGAAGGCGAAGTAGGTGGCGGCGTCCAGCAGCAGGACGTTCTGGGCGCCGAACGCCGTGATCAGCAGAGCGCCGAGAGCGGGTCCGACGACGTTGGCGGCGCCCATGGCGGTGGCTTCGAGTCCGGAAGCGGCCTGGAGCTTGTCCTCGGGGACCAGTTCGGGCAGGACGGCCGGTGTACCGGCCAGCGGGATGATCTTCAGCAGTCCGTAGACCAGGGCGACCGCGTACAGGACCCAGACATGCAGTGCGCCGGCCAGCGCCAGCAGCGGCACCAGGGCGACGACGAAGCCGCGGAACACCGAGTCGGAGATGAAGAGTCTGCGCCGGGAGAACCGGTCGAGAAGCGGTCCGACGAACGCGCCTCCCACGATCACGGGGAGGGTGAGACAGACGCCCAGTACGCCCAGACCGGCGGCGCCGGCCTTGTCGAGCGTGATCCAGGCGAGCGCGGCGTAACTGGCGCCGTCACCCAGGAGATTCAATACCAGGGCCGACCACAGCAGACGGTAGTCCCTGAGCTGCAAAATGGCTAAATATGCTTTCACGTAACCGCACCGTTCTATGAGCCTGTAGGCAACAGAAGTGCACGGGCGGGCGTGTTGTTCACGCCAACTTTCCCGTATAGTGGTGCAGAAAAAGGGTGCGCCGAAGCGACCCGTTCACCTGGAATGCGGACAGACCGAATGACGACACCAAGTACGGTGCCGAAATGATCTGAGCCACTGATACGCGCACACATCGGGCCGACGCCCGGAACCCCCGGATGAGAAATACCTGTCGCAGCGCCCCCCGCCCTGCTTTCACCGCCCTGGGCGGCGTCCCCCGTTTTCCGTCACATGTTCTAACAGTTTCGCCGAGTTCGAGTCAAGCAATGCACGCACCGCGTTTTTGGCGGGTTCTCGACTTGCCGAGACTTGGTCGGCTCAAAAAGGCCGCGGCATGTTCACCGCCGCCCCATTGAGGCCGACTGCGCATGCAACGGCCGCCTGCGCTGGACAAGAAGCGAAACGGAATATGTGCCGCCGCGCGTGATGCGCCGGGGGCCGTCGAGGAGGCGGCGGACCGGGAGATCCTTTTGAGGCCCTTACCGGTTGGACACGAGCCACAACCGGCCGCGCGCATTTCTCGCTCGCAGAGACGACCACGCGCGCGGCCCAGCACGGAACGCGCCATTCGACGACTTGTCGCGGCACCACGCATGACGAATCGGCCGCCTACGACAAGTAGCGTCGCGTCAGACCGAGGAGCGGGGAAGGCCGAGGGAACGGCTTTCCTCCACGATTCGGTACCCGGCACTCGTGTAGAGGTTCATCGCCACCTCGTTGCCGCCCCACACGGTGAACATCAGCACGGAGTCGCCGGCCGCGAGCGTGGCCTGTTCACCGGCCGCCATCGCCGCCCGCCCGTACCCTTTGCCGCGGTGGGCTTCCTCGACGTGCAGCGAATAGCCGTAGCTGACTCCTGGGACGTGCCCGTGCTTCAGCCAGCCCGTGCCGATCCGCTCCCCCGCCGCCTCGAGAACCAGGAACGTGTTGTCGGGCGTCGACAGGCCCTCAGGTAGCAACCTGGCGAAGTCGCGGTCCGACTTGCGTACGGCCTCTTCGGGGCTCAGGGCTCCCGCCCGGACGATGTCGCCGACATAGGCGGCCTTCTCGAAGTCGAGCCAGTCGGGATACTCGGCCTGCGTCATCGGCCGTCCGGTGATCCCGTCGCCGGGTTCCGGCGCAGAACCGACGCGACGCGCTCTCAACTGGCCGCGGACGCCGTAGCCGTCGAACAGCTCACCGGCGGGCTCGGTGAGCCGTATGTCCAGTCGGCGTGCGCCGCGCTGCTCGCACCAGCCCTCGGCCCAGTTCCGCGCGGCCTGCTCGTGCCCTCGGCCGGAATGGGACGCGTCGACGTGCAGATCGCCGATGCGGCCCGCGAGCGTGCCGTTGACCTCGGTCATGGCCACGGCGACGTACCCCGCGTGGCGACCGGCGTCCGTGATCTCGGCGACGGTCCAGTCGCTGCCGGACCACGCCTCTTCGGCCATGCGCTCCGCCGCGGCCGCACCGAGCCCTGCCGCCGTGTACGAGGCGCGCAGCCGCTCCTCGAAGCGCTTCCGCCATTCCGTGCTGTCACTGAGAACGCTGAATTCTGTCACCGGGTCACACTAGTCGCGTTGTCATGAACCTGAGCTGGCATTTTCGGGGAGGAGGCCGCCTCATCTGCCCCAATGCCCGCGCCGGTGTTCGCACATCAGCCCGCACCCATGGCTCGCCTCGCACCGCGACGGATTACGCGCCGTCGTAGGGGCTACTCGCAGCAGATGAAACTCAGTGACGTCCTGCATCGGACAGCTCCGCCGGCCGAGCGCCTCTCGCCTGATTCCCAGGGCCCGGGCCGGTTCCTGCAAGCCGTCGACCGGGTGGAGCGGTTCTCCGGCGCGGACCGATTGCTCGACGCCGTGCAACGGGTGATCCAGGCGGCACCGCTGGGCCGGGCGCGCGACGGGCTGCACGGCCGCTGGCTCGGCCACCCGGTGCACCCGTTGCTGGTACAGGTACCGGTGGGCAGCTGGCTGTCAGCAGCTCTGCTCGACGTACTGCCCGGACAGCGACGCGCCGCGGGCACCCTCGTCGCCACCGGCCTCATGGCGGCCGCACCGGCCGCGCTGGCGGGCTGGGTGGACTGGGCGGACTGCAACCGTCCGCAGCAACGGATCGGATTCGTTCATGCCGCGGCCAACGCCGCCGGCGTGGCCCTGTACGCCACCTCGCTCGGCGCACGCCTTCGCGGACGGCACACCGCGGGCAGGATGCTCGGCTGGGCGGGGTTGACGGTCATCGGTGCGGGCGGTGCGCTCGGCGGACATCTCGCCTACCGGCAGGCCGCCGGAGCCAACCACGCCGAAGCCGTTGCGCAGCTGGTGGGGCCGGGATGGCACCACGTCGCCGAGCTGCGCGACCTGCCCCACGACAAACCGGTACGCCGCACGGTCGCGGACGTCAACGTGGTCGTCGTACGCCGGCCGGACGACGCGGTGCACGTGCTGGCCGAGCACTGCAGCCATCTCGCCGGCCCCCTGTCGGAAGGCGTCCTCGAAGACGGCTGCCTGCGCTGCCCGTGGCACGGCAGCCTTTTCCGGCTGACCGACGGCTGGAACGTCCAGGGTCCCGCCACCGCGCCGCAGCCCGCCTTCGACACCCGCGTCACCGGCGGTCGAGTGGAGGCCAGACTCCGCCGGTAGCGGCACGGGCAGCTGGACGCTCACATGCCGCGAGGCAGGTTTGCTGCACCCAGGCCGTGCCGGGGCGCCGCGGCGGGGGCGGGCTCGACGCGGCCGTACAGCGGCGCGTAGCCGGAGGGCAGCCGGCGCGGCATTCGGACGGCCGTCACCCCCCTCGACGCCACCCGCCCCCACCCGAGTACACGCGTAGCCGTTGGGCAGCAACGCCACCGGACCCCGGATCGGGTGCGCGAGCGGGAGGCACGTCGCGGAATTTGGCAGCGACGCGCGGGGCGTATACAGCGTGAGATCTGGAAACTCGGGGGTGGAACTCTCGAACGACGCGCGGAGGGAGCCCGCTATGAGCCATGTCACGGCGAGTGCATCGGAGCTGCCCCAGCCCTTGCAGACCATCAGCTCCGGACTGCGCCGCATCCCCGGCGTCGAGCAGCTGAACAAGATCACCGACGGCGCGTTGGACCGGATCGGAGCGATCTCTCCCCGCGGTCGTCGACTGGCGGTGTACACCGGAGCCGGTGTGCTCGGTTTCGCCGGGGTGGTGGAATGGCCCCTCGCCCTGGCCGGTGCGGCCGTCGCCTGGCTGACCCAGCCGCGACCCGCGGTAAGCGTGTACGACGACACGACCTCGGACAGCCGGGCTCGAAGCGTTCAGGGCAAGGCGCCCCGGCCCCACGAGCCGTCCACCGCGGCCGGCACCGGCCCAGCCCCGGCGTCGGCCGGCACGACCATGGCACAGGAGCACCAGGGTCCCGGCGACCGGTTGGCGCCCTCCCATTTCCACCACGACCGTGCCGAAGACCACGGCCACGAGCAGCCCGCCAAGGTTGGTGACCCTGCCACCGCCTCAGCACTGAAGCGGGTCGCGCGGGCCTGCGCGGACCATGCGGACCATGACGAAAAGGGTGCATCCGCATCTGCGCACGGTTCGGCTCCGTAGGAGGACGGGAAACCCTGGCGATCGCGGAGGCCGCGCTGAGTACGGCAGCATCGTGACATCGACATGACATCGACATCGACATCGACATCGACATCGACATCGACATCGAAGGCGGCCATACCCGATCCGGAAGGCAGCCACCACGGGCGCCTCGCCCGGCATGGAGCCGATGTCGCGGTTTGAGAAGAGTGCGAAGGCGAGCACAACCCGACGGGCTGCGCCGGTGTGCGCCCGCGTCACCCGCTCGGCGGACCGTGAGGGCCGAAATACACGTCATCTCCAGGCGGTACAGCAAGCTGTCCCTGCCGGTCGCCGACAGAGGCGGCCGTGCCGCATCCCCCACGGCTGATGGAGCTGACATGTCCCACGTGCCCGCCGATCTCAAGTACACCGACGACCACGAGTGGATCCGCACCCACGACGGGACCGTCACCGTCGGCATCACCGACCACGCCCAGAAGACCCTCGGCGACATCGTCTTCTTCGACCTGCCCTCCATCGGCAAGGTGGTCGATGCGGGAGACGCCGTCGGCACGGTGGAGTCGGTCAAGGCGGCGTCGGACCTCTACGCCCCGGTGGGCGGCGAGATCATCGAGATCAACGAAGAGGTCGTGGACAGTCCCGAAGAGGTCAACAGCGACCCGTACGAGATGTGGCTCTTCAAGATCAAGACCGCCAAGGGATCCTTCGACGGCCTGCTCGACGCCAAGGCGTACCAGAAACTCGTCGACGGGGAGTGAGACTCCGGGGGCGCCCGACGGTCGGTCGAGCGCCCCCGGGTCGTTCCTGAGTTCGCGGCAATGGCCCCATCCTCGCGGAAGGCAGGGGGACGGAGATCAACCGAGAGCGCCTCCTCAGAACACTGACGTTCTGGCTGCGGCCGGTGTTCGCCTTGCGGGTCGTCAACCGGTTCCAGAAGATCGTGGGTTTCGACCGCTCGATGGCCCTGGCCTCCAGCGCTCTGACAGCACTGGTCCCGGTCTCCATCATCCTGGGCACCGCCTTCGGGCACTACGACGCGGCAGAGCAGATCATCAAGCGCTACAACCTCACCGGTGCGGGCGCCGAGGCGGTCAGCTCGCTCTTCTCCCCCGCCGAGGAGACCAGCGCGAGTGTGGGCATCCTCGGCTTCGTCTTTCTGACGATCTCGGTGCTGAGTTTCACGCGAGCCGCGCAGCGACTCTTCGAGCAGGCGTGGGAACTCAAGCCCCTCAGTGTGCGCAACACGCGCAACGGCTTGTGGTGGATCCTCACCCTCGGCTGTTACGCGGTGGTCATCACCGTGCTGTCCGCGCTTCTCGGCGGGCACGCGCTGGGGTTGGCCGCGGTGGTGTGCGAGATCCCGGTGACCGCTGCCTTCCTCGTCTGGAGCGGCTGGGTGCTGTCGGCGAAACGGATCGGCTGGCCGGACCTGATTCCCTTCGGTGTCACCGGCGCCGTTCTGACAGCGGCGTACTCCGTGGGGGCGGGCATCTACATGCCACGTCTCTTCAACTCCTCCGCGGCCCGTTACGGGGTGGTCGGTGCGGTCTTCGCGATGATCTCCGCCCTCTTCACGGCCATGCTCGCCCTGGTCGCGTCGGCGGCACTGGGACGAGAGGTACGGGACGAGCTGCACCGGATCCGTGCGGGCGACCGTCCGTCCGACCGTGAGGTGCGCCGGCAGTGGGACGCGGTGGTCGAGCAGACGCGGTCACGGTGGCGCTCGGTTCGGAAGCAGGTGTCGCATCGTCAGCCGAAGGGCTCGAAACACTGACGGCGCGCCCTGCCACCACCGGCCCTCGGCTTTCCGGAGCCCAGCAGCCGGTGGAACCCTGCGAACGCGGCTCGACGCCCCAGGTGGACGCCCCGCGCACCCACCGGCACGGAAGCACTCAGAAGAGGCTACGACCGCGCAGCGGGCAGGGACGAGTCATGCCGGAGGCAGGGCGAGTCTGGCGGCCACGGCATCGAGGACCCAGTCCAGGCCGGTCGCGAAAGACGTCTCGGCGTCCACCTCCGTGCCGTCGTGAACGGCCTTGCTCAGCGCGGGGAAGCGGCCCGTGGCCAGCATCCTCGTGATGTACGGGCCGGAGGCGCGCTGCCAGTCGCGCTTGGACAGGCCCGTCGCACGCTCGGCCCGCAGGTTCGCGATCTCGCGCCTGATCGCGCCGGTGTAGTAGGCGCTGACCGTCTCCACGGCGCGCATGACGGTGTCGATGTCGGCGAGGCCGTCGAGGGCGGCCAGCGTGGACTCGGCCACGGCGAGGCCGTTCGGACCCAGGGTCGGGCGGCCGCCGAGCAGGTCGGCCAGCCATTCATGACAAAGAGCGGCGCGCCTGGTGCGGTGGGCGAGGGTGCGCAGCGCCTCCCGCCAGTCACCGGGCTGCTCCTCGGGGAGAATCTCGGCCTGCACCTCGTCCACCATGAGGTCGAACAGCTCTTCCTTGGTGGAGATGTAGCCGTACAGCCGCATCGGGCCGGCGTTCAGCCGGGCGGCGACCTTGCGCACCGACACCGCCTCCAGCCCGCCCTCGTCGGCCAGCGCGATGGCGGCGGCGACAATGCGCTCCCGGTCGAGCGGCACAGGGCGAGTCGGCGGCTCCGGCCGGTCCCACACAGTCATGAGTAGATCGTACTGTTGCGATACAACGTACTGGATCAATACAGTGTATCGACATGAGACACCGCATCGCTGTGATCGGCGGCGGCCCCGCCGGCCTGACCTTCGCCCGCGTCCTGCGCCGCCATGGCTGCCCCGTCACCGTCTTCGAGCGCGATCCCGCCCCCGACGCCCGCCCGCCGGGCGGCACACTGGACCTGCACGAACAGCTGGGCCAGCTCGCACTGGACAAGGCCGGGCTGCTGGCGGAGTTCCAGGCACTGTCTCGGCCTGAGGGTCAGGCCATGCGCATCCTGGACACGGACGGGACCGTCCTGCGCGACTGGCGACCCCGCCCGGACGACCGGGCCCATCCCGAGATCGACCGCGGCCGACTCCGCGACCTGCTGCTCGGCACCCTCGACGTCCGGTGGGGGCGGACCGTGACGCAGGTGGTGCCGGGAACCAGTGACGGGGCACTGGTCCGTTTCGCCGACGGGCGGCAGGAGGCGTTCGACCTCGTGGTCGGCGCGGACGGCGCGTGGTCCCGCGTCCGGCCGGCAGTCTCATCAGTTACCCCGCACTACACCGGTGTCACCTCGGTCGAGACCGCCCTGGACGACGTCGACACCCGGCACCCTGACCTCGCCCGGTTGATCGGCGACGGTTCCCTGGCCGTGTACGGCGTGAACCGAGCCCTCGTCGCCCAGCGGAACAGCGGCGGCCACGTCAAGGTGTACGCCCAGTTCCGCGCGCCGCTGGACTGGCACACGCACCTGGACCCGGCCGACGTCGAGGCCCTGCGGTCGACCTTGCTCGCCCTGTTCGACGGCTGGGCCGCTCCCGTCCTCGAACTCCTCCACCACGGCGGCACTTTCGTCCACCGCCCCCTCCACGTCCTCCCCGTGTCCCACACCTGGCCCCACGCCCCCGGGGTGACGCTCCTCGGCGACGCCGCCCATCTGATGCCCCCGCTGGGGGCGGGCGCGAACCTCGCGATGCTCGAAGGCGCCGAACTCGCAGAGTCCATAGCCGCCGGACCGGACGATCTCGACGACGCCGTCCGCGCCTTCGAGGAGCAGATGTGGGCACGGGCCGGCAGGTGGGCGAAGATCACGACGGCCGGTCTGGAACGCCTGGTCAGCCCGGACCCGGCCGAAGCCCTCGCTCTTTTCGACCAAGTCCAGCCATCCTGATGGCCAAGCGCGAGAACATCTCGCGGGGGGCGATGTCCCTGGCGTCCTCTGGTCCCCGGCTGCCGTCGTCGACCGCGCGTCAACATGGGCACGGCGATCGGCGTGCCGTTCGTGGCCGTCGAACCCCGGATCACGGCCGCGGTCTTCGGTCAGCACTGGCCCGACGCCCTGGTCGAGAAGGCGCAGCGGATCACCATCCCGATCCCGCGCACATGGCGACGTCCGGCTGACCACCGGGCGCCGCGACGACCGTCAGCGGCGCGATGGGCGCCCTCCAACGGCCAGGAGACGCTTCAGTTGGTCGAGCACCTCGGGCGCGACCACCGGGCCGTGAACTCGCCCTTCTTTACGGTGGATTCCTCGTCCCGTCAGTCGCCGCTCGTCACCGCGATCCCGCGGCGACCAGCTTCGCGGTGATGGGTTCGAGCTCGGCGACCAGCTCGTCGAGCTCGGCGGGAGACAGGGCGTCGTACGGCGCGGCGGCGAGCTCGTCGGTGAGGGCTTCGATGCGTCGCCTGGTCTCGCGGCCGGCGTCGGTGAACCGGCCTTCGGTGTCGACGAGTCCGCGCTCGCGCAAGCCGTCCATGACCGCGGCCAGCCGCTCCTTCGGCAGGTGATGGATGCGCCCGAACGACTCCGGCGGGTGGATGTCCTTCGCGAGCGCCCAGAGCACATGGGCCTCCGTGCCGCCGATGCGCGCGCCGACGAGCGCGGCGACATGGCCGTCACCCCGGTGCTCGCGCAGCATGGTCGCGGAATGCCACAGCCGGGCGACCGGGTCGCTCGGCACCGGAAGGGCGCGCATTCCGGCGTACATCACCCGGCCTTCGATGGGCGCACTGGTCGCGGCTTTGGTGGTCAGGTCTGCGGCGCGCACCAGGCCTGGGGAGCCGGCCAGTTCGTCGCCGAGGATCCGTCGTACGGAGGCAGCGCTGCCGCGCTCCCGCGCGGCGACGGACGCCTCGGGCGGGATCGTCTCCCAGGCACTGGGAATGTGCCGCGCGGCCTCCCCGTCGGCGAAGCTGTAGAACGCGGCGTGCACGACCTGCGCGGGTACCCGCCCCAGCGGTGCGGCTCGGCTGGCGAAGTAGCCGTCCCAGTAGGTGCGGTGGCCGAGCGCGGCCAGCTCCTCGTTGGACTCCTCGGCGAAGTAGGTGACGAGGCAGATCGGCTCCAGGAGCTCGAACATCCGGCGGGCGGTGTGAGTCATGGCCCCCATCATGCCCGCGGGTCACACCCCTTGGAGCAGTACGGCGACGGACCCCCCTGGGGGGGGAGGGGGAACCCGGCCGGCACACCTCAAGCGACTGCGCCACGGCAGCCTTCTCCTCGGCCACGAGACCAAGCCGTGGTGCCGGCCCCGTTCGGTGACACGACCGCACTCCCGCCCCGGCAGGCACCACGTCGGCTACCGGGCGCCCCCTCCGCCGCACAGCTCGCGTTGCCGCCGTAGTTCGGCGACATCGGCGTCGGGCAGAGTGAGGGCGTGGTCGAAGTCTTCGAGTGCGCTCTCCGTTCGGCCGTCGGCCAGGTGGGCGAGACCGCGGTTGAGCAGGATGTCGGGATCGTCACCGACGACGTCGAGCGCCACGGAGAGGTCCGCCACGGCTCTGCCGGGCTGCGCCTGCCGGTAGTGGACGACGGCGCGGTTGACGAGCGCGGCCGGATACCGGGGGTCCTTGCGCAGGGCTCCGTCGAAGGCGAGAAGGGCGGCGTCGAGCGTGCCGCGTTCCAGGAGGACCGTGCCCTTCAGGCAGAGCAGCTGCACCTCGTCGGGGTGCCGGGCCAGGCCGGTGTCGGTGTCCGCTTCGGCTCCGTCGAGATCACCTGCCTCCAGCAGCAACTCCGCCCGGGCGACACGCGTTTCGAGGTCGTCGGGCTCCATCTCCAGGACGCGGGTGAAGTCGTCCAGGGCACCCTTGTGATCACCGTTCTGCGCCCGCGCCGTGCCCCGGTTGTAGTACAGCTCCGGGAAGGGGGGCGCGAGGCGTACGGCGCGGTCGTAGTCGGCCAGGGCGGCGTCGAGGTCGCCGCGGTCACGTTCGATCCTGGCGCGTTCCGAGAGGTAGTCCGTGTAGTACGGATCGAGGTCGACGAGGCGGGAGTAGTCGGCGTGGGCCTCGTCGGGGCGGCCCAGGGCGACGAGGAGGCGGGCCCTGTTGTAGAGCAGCTGGGAGCGGTGCAGGACCCAGCGGTCGTCCTCCAGGCGGCCGTCGAGGCGGCTGATGCAGGACTCCACCAGTTCCAGGGCCCGGTGCCGGTTGCCGCGGTGCATCTCCACGAGGGCGAGGCCGTTGTCGTGGAAGACGCTGTAGGTGAGGCGTTCGGCCGGGTCGGGCAGGATGCCGGCGATGGCGACCGCGTTGTGCTGCCACTGGACGGCCAGCTCGTGGTTACGCGGTCTCAGGAAGCGCGTGTGCAACATGGCGACGGCGTAGCTGGTCATCATGTGGATCTTCGGGTCGGTGAAGCGGCGCAGCAGGTCCTGGTACAGCTCCATGGACTGTTCCAGGCGGCCGATCGGGATGCAGGCGGCCGCCGCCTCTCGGGTGAACTCCCAGTAGTCGTGCTCGTGTTCGCGTGGGTCACTCAGGCCGCGGCCGCGCAGGCCGAGGTCGACGACGGCGGCGGAGAACCCCTTGGCCACCGCGTGGCGCTGTGCGGCCAGCAGGGCGGCCCGTCCCGAGCCGGACGGATCGCTGCCGTGCTCCCGGTGGTGGGTGAGCGCACTCATGCGGGCACCCCAGGTGGCGACCTCCTCCAGGGCGTCGGCGCGCCGGTCGTGGAGCAGTGCGACCGCCCGCGGGTCCGCCTGCTGGTAGGCGCGGACCAGCGCGGGGTCGTCGTCGGTGCAGTCGCCGTCGACGTAGGCGGCCACCCGTTCGGCGTCGGTTCGGTGGACCGGGGTACGCCCGCCGTCACGGGGGGCCGGGAGCGTGACCGCGTCGCCGAGTGCGGCGTCCAACTCCTCGGTCAGCGTGCCGGTGTTCGCCGCGACCACGATCCGCAGGACGCGCGCGTCGGCCCGGCGCACCAGCAGTGCGAGCAGTTCCCTCGTGGTCGCCTCGGCGGCGTGGACCTCGTCGAACGCGACCTCCAGGGGTACGGCGGGCTCGTCGGCCGGGGTCCCGTCGGTCTGGAGGCGCTGGGCGTACTCGAGGAGGAACGTGACGATTCCCTGGTTCATCGCGCGGATCCAGCCGGCGCCGAAGAAGCGTGTCCGTTCCTCGTAGGGCGCGTCGTCGGCCAGGGTCCGCGGTGGCGGCCCGATGATCTCCGCCAGCTCGGGCATGCCGTACAGGAGGGCCACACGATGCTCGTCCACGAGGTCGGGCCAGCGCAGTCGGGCCTCGGGCAGGATGGCACGCAGCACGGTGTCCACACCGGTGTAGGGGCCGCGCAGCCGTTGGTGGCAGCGGACCACGAGTGCCTTGCCGGTGTGGGTCGCGACGGTGCGGAGGCGGTCCTCACGCCTCTCGCCCACGATCCGTAGATGGCGCGTCATGAGAGTTCGACCTCCGGGGACGACGACGAGTGGGTGGGCCCCGGCTTGCTGTTCCGGCGTTTCCTTCGGGACAGCACCACGAGAGCGACGATCTGGGCGATGTTCATGCACAGGGAGAGCACGGCGTCCCAGAAGGCCGGGTCCAGTTCACCGGAGCCGATCGCTCGTGCGGCGATGCTGCCGTACTGGACGGTCACCGGGACGCTGACGAAGATCGTGATGGCCGCGAGTGCGCCATAGCCGAGCACGATGAAGGGGCCGTAGAAGGTGCCGACGCGGCGGTCCCGGGCGGTCCACTGCTCCTCGTCGACGAGGCGTTCCGGGCGGTTCGTCAGGCGCCACAACCGGTTCTTCAGCAACGTCATGGCCGCGTCGTGCAGATCGTGGCAGTTCCAGGCGGTGGCGGCCACGTAGTAGAGGTCGGTGCGCAGATAGAGCTGGAACTGCCAGAGCATCCGGACGCCGACGGTGAATGCCAGGGCAAGGCAGAGCCGGCCGGCGAAGGAGAATGTTCCGTCCGGACGACGGGTCACCTCGGCGACGAGTCCGAAAGCACCGAAAACAACTCCGTCGCACACGATCCCGGCGAGAAACGGAAGATAGCGTTTCGCTCGCGGAACGCTCAGGAGTCCATTGATCTGGGTTTCGGCGACGATATACGTCAGACGATTGCTGAGACTCAACCGCGTGGGCAGACCGAGACGGCGGCCGGCGAGTATGTGGAAACCTTCATGGACGAGGAGGAGCGGCACCTGTCCGAGGGTGATGACGAGCTGGACCACCAGCAGCGAGTGCACGAAGAAGATCTGTGAGGGATGGGGGGCCAGGTCCGTGTGGACGGCCGCGGCCCACGCCCACCCCGCGACGACGGCGGCGTACAGGCACCAGGCCACCGGGGAGAACACGGCGCGCCCGAGCCCGCGCAGGCGTACCGGGGCCGACACGGTGGTGGGATGCCGGCCACCTTCCTCGCGTACGAAACCCAGGTCGTGCAAGGTCTCGACGAAGTCGTCGAGGTCCACCTCCTCGTCGAAGGTGGTCTCGTACCAGTCCGCGGCGGCGGTCAGCGGCATGCCCTCCGTCAGCTGTTTCAGCAGTTCCGCCCCGTCGGCGGGGAAGACCGCGTAGGACCCGGTGTCCAGACGGCCGACCACGACGTCGTCGCCTTCGCGCACGAAGCTCAATTCGTGGAACAGAAGACCGTCAGCGGTCACACGCCCTCCTCAGGACCCGGAGCCGGCCCGTGCTCGGGCGCGCCGGCCAGCGGCGCACCCGAGCACGGACTCGTACTAGCGGCAGGCGAATCGTTACGCCTGGACGGAGTACGGGCACTGACAGGCGGCGGACGTCAGACGCACATCGCCGGTGCGGCGCACCGCAATCTTCTTGGTGCCGGCCTTCTTGCTCATGGCGACAGTCGACTTCACAGCAGGTCCCTTCTCAGCGGGATGTGCAACCGACCGGCGGTCGGCGGCATCAAAGCTGGGCCAGGCGCACACGGGGGTCAAGGCTCCTTTTCCGCCACGGGGTCATGGGCAAATCCATCCCTGCCCGAAAGTCGCCGGGAAAGCGATTTCCGCACGGTGAGACGGAGGGAAAATTCGCGGCCCGGCCAGGAATCCGTCGCGGACATGCCGCGGACATCGTTGCCAGCTGGCCCGGGAACGGCGTTTCCGCACTTCCGGCCACCGCGGCCGACGCTACGGATTCCGGAGGATGCCAGGACGATGATCAGAAGTGGAACTCTCCGCACCACATTCCGTTTCTCGTGAAATACCGCCGCAATACTTCGCGCCCGGCCAAGAGGACGCAAAATGCGGAGTGCGTGGTGGTGCGACTTTCGGGGCGTGCTCTGTGCGATCCCGGCGAGGACATACCGTCGCCCGATTTGCTGAAAGTTGAACCGCATGTCAGGACGGTGATCCCCCCACCTCCGCTTCACGACCGGCCCGCCACCTTCGCCGGACGTCCCGCGAGGCCCTGGACGCGGGATCGGGGCGGCGCCCACGCCGACCTCCGGGCCGCACATTCCGGCGCGGGTGCGGTACGCCGGGATACGCACCTGCGTCCGCCGGCGTCAGGTGCCCCGCCGCACGGCGAGCATGGCGGCCATGCGCGAGGGGCGGGCACCCCGGGCGGCGGCCGGTCCCGATCGACGCCCGGATCAGGCCCTCACCAGCCGTAGCCCTCCGACTCCGGACCGGCGCGAGGGATCACGATCGGACGCCCATGTCCCCCGCCCGCTGCCACCGCTGCCCGGAGACCGTGGCCGGCTTCGCAGCCGGAACGACGCACACGGGCGTGCCCTTGCGGCGCGGGCAGCATCACCCGCGTCTCGAAAGCGCCGTTGAGCCGTCGCGGCGCGCCGCTCGGCGACGAGAACGCGCCAACCTCCTCGGCTACGTCCGCCTCCCCGTACGGTCGGGGCCGCACCTTGTCCGCACCGACCGAAGGGCCGCACTGTCCGCGGCAGACCTTCGGTGTCCCCGTGAACCGGCACGGACGCCCGGCCGGGGCGGACGGGCTGTCGTGATGCCACCGTGCCCCTCACCAACACCGTCGGCGGCTCCGGCATGGCCACCGCTCCTACTCACCGACGGACGCCCGGCGAGGTGACAGGGACCTGGGGCGACTGGTGCCACGGCATGGCGGACCGGGTCTTTCCCGGCGCCGGGGCCAGGCGCCGTGCGAGGGGTGTGACCTGCGGGTTCGGTGCTGTGGCAATCGTGGAGCCGTGACATACCACGACTGGGGGCGAGGCGCTCGAAAACATGCGTGGCCTGCACCACAATTTGCCCTTTTTCGGATAGATGCCGGGCTATATATGGTTATGGAGCCAGGACCGTTCGTCCGGCGATCAGCTCGGGCACACAAAGACCATGGACACGGGAGAAGCGTTTGCTCACGGCACGTAAACGACACGCCGGGCTGGTGACTCTGGCCGGCGCACTCGGCGGCGTACTCGCAGTTACGGCCCTCGGCGGCACCAGCAGCGCTGCGACCAGCAGCAACGACGCCGGCAGCGACCCGAAGCCGTCGGCGCAGGCGCAGGTGGATCCCGCCCAGGACGCATCCGACGCCCGAATAACGATCACGCCCGGCGAGGGTTCCCACAACGTCGGGACCACGGACCCGGTAGGGGTCACCGTCAGCAAGGGCAAACTCGCCAAGGTGACCATGACGGCAGTCGCGACCGGTGCCGAGGTTACGGGCACCCCTTCCGCCGACGGCACGTCCTGGAAGCCGAACGGTCCGCTGCAGCGGGCCACCAAGTACCAGATCGCCGCGAAGGCCGTGGACACCAAGGGGCGCTCCGCAGCCGGGAACGCCACGATCACCACGGTCTCCCCGGCCAACGACTTCATCGGGCACCTCTCCCCCACCAACGGCTCGACCGTCGGAGTGGGCATGCCGGTGACGGTCAACTTCGACAGGGCGATCACCGACAAGGCCGCCGTGCAGTCCGAGATCCAGGTCAGTTCCAGCAGCGGACAGCAGGTGGTCGGGCACTGGTTCAACGACACTCGCCTGGACTTCCGGCCTCAGACCTACTGGAAGGCCGGCTCCACCGTCACCGTGAAGCTCACCCGCCTCGGTCTCCAGAAGACGGTCACCTTCAAGGTCGGCCGGAGCCAGATCAGCACCGTGGACGCCAAGACCAAGCAGATGACCGTCGTGCGGGACGGCAAGACGATCAAGACCATCCCGATCTCGTCCGGCAGCCGCGAGCACCCGACGTACAACGGCCGGATGGTCATCTCCGAGAAGTTCCGGCAGATCCGTATGAACGGCGCGACCGTCGGCCTCACGGAGAAGGACGGGAAGCCCTCCTACGACATCGAAGCCGTGCCGCACGCCATGCGTCTGACGGACTCGGGCACCTTCATTCACGGCAACTACTGGGGCGCCAAGTCGGTCTTCGGCAAGCTCAACACCAGTCACGGCTGCGTGGGCCTGAAGGACGTCAGGGGTGGAGGCGACGGCAAGCAGCCCGCCGCGTGGTTCTTCGACAACTCGATGATCGGCGACGTCGTCGTCATCAAGAACTCCGAGGACAAGAGCACGCTGTCCCCGGACAACGGCCTCAGCGACTGGAACATGCCGTGGAGCGCGTGGGTCGCGGGCAGCGCGACCGGCTGACCCAGGCCACTCCCGCTGGCGGGTCCGCTGGGTCGTCGTCGTTGCGAGCGGCTGTCAGCGCAGGATGCTGACAGCCCGCGCGACCCCTGGGAGCGCCGCCAGTGACACCGCTCGTGGCTTATAGTCTGCGGCGAGAAAGCTGCGGCGCGAGAGCTCGTGTCGACGACTGGGGGGTCCCATGATCTTCGGCCACGGACGGGCCGCGGCCACAGCCGCTCTGACGCTCGTAGCCTGCGCCGGCCTTGTGGCCTGCGACGACGGCCCCGGCTCGGCAGCGAGCCCGAGCGTCGTGCCCACGGTTGCGCTGAGTGCGTCGGCATCCGCGACGTCCGCGGCCTCGCCCACGCCGACGAAGTCGCGGCCGGTCACCGGTTCCATCGGTCCGAGCGTGGTGCAGAGGACGCCCTCGGTCCCCACCACCAAGGCGGGGGCCGAGGCCTCTCGACCGACGGCAGCGCCGAGCTTGGCTGCTGCCGCCGCCCCGTGCGAGAACCTGCCGGCCCCCGCGGACGTGAAGCTGGCTGTGACCCAGGCCTGGGAGCACGCCAAGGGGGTCGGTCATATCCAGCCGAAGCCGGGCAACTTCTACTACGGCGGCTGCGGCACCACGCGGTACGCCGCCGTCCGCTTCGAAGCCGGTGCCGGCGCGGCGGGCGAAGACCGGGTCCAACTCCAGGACGAAGGCTCGGGCCTGCAGTTCTTCCGCCGCGCTCCCGGCGCCGGATGGGGGTTCGTCGGCTCCGACGCGTATCCGGCCACCGACGACTGCTCCCGCTTCGCCCCCGTCGACCTCGCACGCGCGTGGAACTGCTAGCAGTAGAGGTTGCCGCCGGGTGACGTCCCGAGGATCTGGGCGAACCGCTGGTAGGCGTCCACACGGCTCTGGACCTGTGCCGGGTTCTTGCCGTCGCACTCGAGCGAGCCGTTGATGCTGCGGATCGTCTGGCCGAAGCCGGCGCCGTTGACCATGGCGTTGTGGGGCGTCATCGTGCCGGGCCCGGTCTGGGTGTTCCAGTACCAGAGCCCCGTCTTCCAGGCCACGGCCGCGTCGTTCTGCACCAGCCACGGGTTGTTGAGCAGGTCGATGCCGAGGGCGTCGCCCGCGGCTTTGTAGTTGAAGTTCCAGCTGAGCTGGATGGGGCCTCGTCCGTAGTAGGCCGACTGTCCGGCCGGGCAGCCGTACGGCCGGCTCCAGTCGCAGTAGTGCGGATAGTTGGCGGTGTTCTGCTCCACCACGTACACCAGACCACCGGTCTCGTGGCTGACGTTGGCGAGGAAGGCCGCGGCCTCCTGCTTCTTGACCGCGTCGCTCCCGGTGTTCGCGAAGGCGGGGTAGGCGCTGAGAGCCGCGGTGAGGCCGCTGTACGTGTAGAAGGAATTCCGGTTCGGGAACATCTGGTTGAACTGCGCCTCGCTCACCACGAAGGTGCCGACGGGGGTCCCGGAACCGGTGTCGCAGCCGTACGGCTCCCAGAACCAGGTGCTGATGATCGGGTCGTAGCCGGGGTTGTCGTGTTCGGCGATGTAGGCCTTGCCGTCGGAGTAGCGCACGATGTCGCCGGTCCTGTACTGCCTTCCGGCGACCCAGCTCGGGTAGCTCGAACACGCGGCGGCCGACGCGTCGGCGGCCGGCAGCAGGACGGGCACGGTGCTTCCCAGGACGAGTGCGGTGACCACGGCGGAGAGGCGGCGTTTCGACACAGGGTCAACTCCTTTGTGGAGCACGGCCGCACCGGTCGAGGGCAGCGCGGAGCCGGGGCTCGTGGAAACGTGCCGATCGGACCGGCGACTGCGTGGGTGCGGCCGTGGTGGGGGGTGTGGGAGCACACTCAACCGCTTTGGTCTGTACCAGTCAAGGGTGTAGACCAGTCACCGGCTCCGCTCGGCGTGCGCTCAGCCGCCCGACCACCGCACTCCGGTATTCAACAACCCATTCGGCAGAGTTACTTGCCCCACTTTTCCTCCCGCGGATGAGTACCCGTGCGATGCCCCCCGTTGGCCCCAGTAGGACCGAAAGGGGCGCTTGATGGACTACTGCAGCCCGTGCAGCCGCACGCTCAACGGCGCTGTGACCTGCCCGGAGTGTGGGGCCTACGACCCCGGCGTGGCACAGCCGAGCGATCGGAGTGACGGTGCTCCGGCCGTCGAAACCACACTGCCGGGGCCCTACTTGATCGACGGGTCGAACTCCCCCGGGTCGCCCCCTCCGGGATCACCGACTGTCTCAAAAGACCTGCCGGCCGACCGGTACGACCGTCAGGCGCTCCTGAAGAAGTACGCCTTCCGGTCGCTCGCCGCGGCCGCCTTCACCCTCCTCGGAGGGCTGGGCACCGCCACGGTGTTCTCCCAGTCGACGGCCCCCCGGGCAGCCTCGATCCCGGACCAGCCATCCACGGACGAGCCCGGGGCCCGTGTTCCCGATGAACAGGCTTCACCGGAGCGCGCGAGCACGCACCCGGCCCGGAAGGGCGTCCGGGACAGTCGCGGTGACGATGTCCGGCGTCCACTGCCGGCGACTCGCGGTACTGTGCCGACCTCTCGGCCTTCCGCCCGCGCCACCGCCCCCGCGTCTTCACCGGCGAAGGCGACGCCGAGCCCACGAGCCTCCAGCAGCAGCCGCCGCCCCAGTTCGCCTCCGCGGACGGCAGCCCCTTCCACGAGGCCCTCCACCAGCCCTTCCGCCAGCCCTTCCGGCAGTACCAGCACCTCTCCCACCAGTAGTGGCTCGCCCAGCGGCACGGGTGAGGCCGGTGGTGGCTGACGCACCGCCGGCTCCGGCGACCTCAGCCGGCCCGTGCGGACAGATGGATCAGGATGCCGCACACTTCGTCCACGATCTCCCGGGCCTCCGTCTCGTCCCCGCAGTCGCCCAGCTCACGTGCCGCCCCGCCGATGACGGTCGTCAGCACGCTCACCCGGACGCGGCCGGCGCGTCGCCGCTCGTCCACCTCCAGCAGCCGGGCGTTGCGCCGTACCCATGCGCGGTCCCACTGCCTGCGCAGCGCGTCGAAACCGGCGGGGCCGTCGTCGTCCGCGAAGAGCCTGCCGAGCTTCCGGTTGTCCCAGGCGCCCTCCAGGTACGCCCTCGCTCCCGCCACGAAGAGGGCGATGGGGTCGGCCGTACCCTCGCTGCGTTCGGCGGCCAGCGTGGCCGCGGTCCGGTGCTCCTGTTCCTCCCGGAACTCCTCCCACAGGGTGAGGTAGAGCCCTCGCTTTCCGCCGTAGTGCTGGAAGAGGGTGCCTACCGGGATGCCGGAGCGCGCCGCGATCTCAGTGAGGCCGGCGTCGGTGTAACCACGCTCGGTGAACACGTCCAAGGCGGCCTCCAGCAGCGCGTGCCGCGTCGACCGGTCCTGCCCTGCGGCCCCCTCCGGGAGGTCCATGCTCCCCCGAGCACCTGGCAGTTGACGTGCGGCCTCGGTCCCCGCGGACTCCATGATCCCGCTCACTGGCACTCCTCACTCTCCCCGGCCCCGTCACGGATGGCGAGGGCGACCAGCAGTTCCAGGAGGTCGGCGATCCGGCGCGGATTGCGGCCGGTGCGTTCCTCGATCCGACGCAGCCGGTAGTGCGCCGTGTTGTGGTGCACCCGCAGCCGGCCGGCGGCCAGCCGCAGGTTGAGGTCCGCCTCCGCGAAGGCCCGGATGGTGGTGGCCAGTGTGTCGCCGCGTTCGCGGTCCTCCTCCAGGAGCGCCCGCACGCGGGGATCGACCAGTTGACGCGCGAGGTCGTCGGCGCGCAGAGCCAGGTAGTCGAAGGGCGACAGTCGCGGCAGTGCCGCCACCCCGCCCGCGCTCGGCACCAGGTCGAGGGCGGCCCGCGCCTCCTCGTAGGCCCGGGGCAGTTCGGCGGCACCCCGGGCGACCGTACTGATGCCCATGCAGAGCTTGGTGCCCTGGCGCGCGAGCCGCTGCTGCACGGCCTCGAAGTGGGCGCATATGTCGACCGCGTCCATGCCGGCCCGGAGCACGGGTACGGCCACCACCTCGCCATGGCGCACGACGACCAGCGTCCGGCCGGCCCAGGGCCCCGCGACACTGATCGACGCGCTGGTGGCATACCCGTTCTCGGCCGAGGCGTGGTCGCCCGTGCGTGTGTCCCCCACGCACACCGCCACGACCGCCATCATCGGCGAGCGCGGTCCGAGGCCGTACGCCTGGGCCGCGGCCAGGAGCGGACCGCGCGTCGGTGCCACGCCCGCCAGGAGCTGGTCCAGGAGGTCCCTGCGTTCCCGGTCCGCGTCCGCCACCACATGCTGCTGGTACTCGACGTAGGCCTGCGCGGCGTGGGTGCTGGCGTAGTCGACGTAGCGCATCAACGGGGTGACGAGCGACAGAGCGGCCTGCTGGGCCTCGGCTGACGTACCCGCGCAGTCGAGCAACGCGTCCCACATCACCTGCCGGCCGACGCGGAAGGCGCTGATCCAGTCCTCCAGGGCGAACCCCGCGCGGGCCCGGCGCATGGCTGCCGCGCGGCTGAAGACCAGGTCCTCGGCGGCGATGTCGCGGTCACCGGCGAGCGCCGCCAACTGCATCCGGTAGTGCTCCAGCACCTGCTCGCGGACGTCGTCGAAGAACCGTTCGTCCTGCAACGCGTACGACGGGATCTCCGCGCGCATCACGTCGACGGCGGTCTCCGCCACCTCCTCGACCCGGTCGTGGACGGCGTGCAGGATCCGCCACCGCTCCCGCAGGAGCGGTTCGGAGAGTTGAGGGGGGCCCAGGGCGGGACCGCGAGGCATGGCGCCGATCGTCGTCGCCCGACTCGTGCCGCGTCAACAGGCTCGGGGTGAGACATCTCCCGCGACCTGTGCGCGGCGCACAGTTCGGCGACCGGGAAGTTGGGTGCTCGCACCCAATGTGCGCCTGGGAAGCCCCCACCTACTGTGACGCTCGCCCAACTCCCAGCACCTCGGAAGGGGCGTCACTCATGCTCGCTGTCGACGGTATCACCGTGCGCTTCGGCGGGATCACGGCACTGGACGGTGTCGGGTTCACCGTCGAGCCGGGCACCGCCGTGGGGCTCATCGGGCCGAACGGAGCCGGCAAGACCACGTTGTTCAACTGCCTCACCCGGCGCTGCACTCCCGTCGGCGGAGAGGCTCGATTCGAGGACGAGGACCTGCTGGCCCTCGCTCCGTACGCCGTGGCCCGGCGTGGCATCGCCCGCACCTTTCAGAACCTGGGTCTGTTCCCGCGGCTCACGGTCCGGGAGAACGTCATGGTCGGCGCCCACAGCCGGGGGCACACCGGACACCTCGCCGCGGCGCTCCGGCTGCCCCGCGTACGGCGGGAGGAGAGGGAACTGCGTGACCAGGCGGACGACTTGCTGCACCGGCTCGGTCTGGCGGACATCGCGGAGCATCCGGCCTCGGGACTGCCGTTCGGCACACTCAAGCGGGTCGAACTCGCGCGGGCGCTCGCCGTACGGCCCCGGCTGCTGTTGCTCGACGAACCCGTCAACGGCCTCAGCCACGGCGAGGTCGGACAATTCGCGGATCTGGTCCGGTCGGTGCGCCGGGAGTTCGACCTCACGCTCGTGGTGGTCGAACACCACATGGGCTTCGTGATGGGCCTGTGCGACAAGGTGGTCTGCCTCGATTTCGGCCGCAAGATCGCCGAAGGGCCGCCGGAGGCGATCCAGCGCGACCCGGCGGTCGTCGAGGCGTACCTGGGGGTCGCCGCATGAGCGCGCGGACCGGCGAACCCGCCGAGACCCGGGCGGACGCGCAGCCGGACTTTCTGACGGTCCGCGGTCTGCACGCCGGATACGGCCAGGCCCGCGTGTTGCAGGGGCTGGACTTCTCCGTCGCCCGTGGCGAGGTGTGCGCGATCCTCGGACCGAACGGCGCGGGCAAGACCACGATGCTGCGGGCGCTGTGCGGAATGGTCCGCGGCCGCGGTTCGGTCACCCTGGACGGCTCCGAGCTGCTGGGCCGCTCGCCCGAGCAGGCCGCCAGGCTCGGCGTGGCGCACGTCCCCGAGGGCCGGGGCACCTTCAACGACCTGACCGTCGAGGAGAACCTGCGCATCGGCGCCCACCTGCGCACCGGCTCCCGGTCGCGGGGCCGCGCCGAACGCGCGGCCGTGGCGGGCGACCTGGACCGGATCTACGGCCACTTCCCCAGACTGCGCCAGCGGTCGCGGCAGGCGGCCGGCAGCCTCAGCGGCGGGGAGCAGCAGATGCTCGCCGTCGGCCGGGCGCTGATGCTGCGACCCGTGCTGCTGATCCTCGACGAGCCGTCCCTCGGGCTCGCGCCGCTGGTCACCCGTGAGCTGTTCGAGATCGTCCGTGCCGTCAACGAGGAGGAACGCACCACCGTGGTAGTCGTCGAGCAGAACGCCCAGCTCGCGCTGGACATCGCGCACCAGGCGCACGTACTGGAGGCCGGCCGCCTGGTGCTGTCCGGACCGGCCGCACGGATCCGCGAGGACGGGCAGGTCGCCGAGGTGTACCTCGGTGTCTCCGTCCGTGCGCGGAAGGCCGGGTGAGCGCGGTGACCGATCTTCTCCAGCAAGTGGTGGAAGGGCTCGGATCCGGTGCCGTGTACGCCAGCCTCGCGCTGGCCCTGGTGCTGATCCACCGGTTCACGGGGATCGTCAACTTCGCGCAGGGCGAGCTGGCCATGCTCTCGACGTACGTCGCCTGGCAGCTGGTCGCGTCCGGGATGCCGTTCTGGCTGGCGCTGCCGGTGACCCTCGCGGTGTCCTTCGCCGGCGGCATGCTGGTCGAGCGGATCGTGATCCGCCCCGTGCGGGGTGCGCCCGAGCTGACGGTGGTCATCGTCACGGTCGGTCTGTTCGTCTTCGTCAACGCGCTGGCCGGCCTGGTGTGGTCGTTCACGGTGAAGGACTTCCCGCAGCCGTTCCCCGACGGCGGGCTCGATCTGGCGGGGGTGCGTCTGGACTGGTCGACGCTCGGGATCCTCGGCGTGGTGGCCGTCGTGATGGGGCTGCTGTACGTGCTGTTCCAGCACACCTCCGTCGGCTTGGTGATGCGGGCGGTCGCCTGCAACCCGGACTCCGCCCGGCTGTCGGGCATCCGGGTGGGCCGGGTGCTGATGCTCGGCTGGGGGCTGGCCGCGACGGTCGGCGCGGTGTCGGGCGTGCTCGTCGCCCCGGTGCTGTTCCTGGAGCCCAACATGATGGGCGGGGTGCTGATCTACGCGTTCGCCGCGGCCACCCTCGGTGGTTTCGACAGCCCCGTCGGTGCGGTCGTCGGCGGCCTGTTCGTGGGCGTCGCCGAGACGCTGACCGGGGCGTACGTCGACGTGGTCGGTGCCGATCTGAAGGTGGGCGTCCCCCTGGTGATCATTCTTGCGGTCCTGCTGGTGCGGCCCGAGGGCCTGTTCGGACGGGCGGCGGTGGAGCGGGCATGAGCACGATCACAGAGGCGCTCGGCACCGAACGGGCCCGGCGGCTGCGGGCCGCGCTCACCACGCTGGTCGTGGCGGCGGTCGTCGTCTACGCACCGTTCTACCTCGCCCCCTTCCAGGTCTTCCAGCTGACCATGGTGCTCCTGTACGCCGTGGCACTGGCCGGCCTGAACCTGCTGGTCGGTTTCGGCGGGCAGATCTCGCTCGGGCACGGCGCCTTCTTCGCTGCGGGGGCCTACACGGCGGCGGTCATGCTCGACCGCTACGGCACCGGCCACCTGGCCACGCTGCCGGTGGCGGCCGCCGGATGCTTCCTGCTGGGCCTCGGGTTCGGCGTACCCGCCCTGCGACTGCGCGGGCTGCACCTGGCCCTGGTCACCCTGTCGTTCGCGGTGTTCCTGCCGCCCCTGCTCAAGCGGCTCGAACCGGTGACGGGCGGTTCCATGGGCCTGACGGTGGACAAGATGCGGCCGCCCGTGTGGAGCGGGCTGGCCGAGGACCAGTGGACGTACTTCGTCGTCCTGGCCGTCGCCGCGCTGGCCCTGCTGCTCGCCCGCAACCTGCTGGCGTCCCGGGTCGGCCGGGCACTGTGCGCCGTGCGGGACGACGAGAGCGCCGCCGAGGTCATGGGCGTGCGGTTGTCGCTGCACAAGACCCTGGCCTTCGCGTGGAGTTCGATGTTCGCGGGGATCGCCGGGTGTCTGTACACGTGGGTGATCGGCTTCGTCTCGCCCGACTCCTTCAGCTTCGTGCTGTCCATCACCCTGCTCGCCGGTCTGGTGGTCGGGGGGCTCGGTTCGCTGTACGGGCCCCTGCTGGGCGGAGCGTTCGTGATGTACGTGCCGAGCGTCTCGCAGGACATCAGCGAGGCGGCACCGGGCGTGGTGTTCGGGTTGCTGATCATCATGGTGATGTTCGTCGCCCCGACCGGGCTGGCCGGTCTGCCGGTTCGTGTCCTGAGCGCTGTCACCCGTCGTCCGCTCCGCACCGCCGCCCCGCTCGACGGGACGCCGGAGGCCGCCCCCGCGACGGAGGCGGAGCCGAAGTCTGGGGCCGGATCCGCACCCTCCGCGCCGCTTCCCGCCGCGGATCCCTCAGTTGTCGACGCCGAAACCGTGGGCGCTCCGCCCCGCACGGAAAAGGAATGAATCACATGCGCAAGACGACCGCTCTGCGGGCGGCCGCGGCCGCGACCGCCGCCCTGCTCACCGTGACCGCCTGCAGCAGCCGCCGGGACAAGGCGGAGCAGGACACCGCCGTCGACGGTGCCTGCAAGGGTCAGCAGACCACCGGCATCACCGACGACGCGATCAAACTGGGCGGGATCTACCCGCTGTCAGGACCCGCCTCCGCGTACGGCACGATCAGCAAGGGGGTCGGTGCCTACTTCGAGTATGTCAACGACAAGGGCGGCATAGACGGCCGCAAGGTGCGGTTCATCGTCCGGGACGACGGCTACCAGCCGCCCAAGGCGGTCGAGGAGGCCCGCAGACTCGTCGAGCAGGAGAAGGTCTTCGCCGTCTTCCAGACGCTGGGCACCCCGTCCACGGCGGCCGTGTGGGACTACCTCGACAAGCAGAAGGTGCCGCAGCCCTTCGTCGCCACGGGTGCCTCCGTCTGGGGCACGGACGACAGGCATCCCTGGACCATCGGGTGGCAGCCCAACTACGTGGCCGAGGCCCGGGTGTACGCCAAGTACCTCAAGGACACCAAGCCGAAGGCCAAGGTGGCCGTCCTCTATCAGAACGACGACTTCGGCAAGGACCTGCTCGGCGGGTTCGAGAAGGCGGTCGCCGGCAGCGGTGTGAAGGTGGTCGCCAGGGAGAGCTACGAGGTGACCGACCCGTCCGTGTCGGCACCGATGGCGAGCCTGTCCCGCTCAAGGGCGGACGTGCTGCTGGACGTCACCACCCCCAAGTTCGGCAGCCAGGCCCTCGCCGCCGACGCCAGGAACACCGGGTGGAACCCGCTGCACATCGTGAACAACGTGTCCTCGTCCGCCGCCGTGCTCAAGCCCGTCGGCTTCAAGAACGTGCAAGGCGTGGTCTCCGCGACCTACTTCAAGGACCCCGCCGATCCGCAATGGGCGGACGACCCCGACGTGAAGACGTACAAGGAGGCGCTGCACAAGTACGCCCCCGACACCGACCCGGACAACCAGTTCAACGCCTACGGCTGGGCCGTCGCCTCCAGCCTGCACAAGGCGCTGGACTCGATGAAGTGCCCGACCAGGGAAGGGCTGCGGGACGCGGTGCGGAACCTGAAGGACGTGCGGGTGGGGATGCTGCTGCCCGGCGTCACCATGTCCACCGGCCACGGTGACGCCTTCCCGCTGGAGACGATGCAGCTCATGCGGTTCAAGGGCGAGCGGTGGCACCTGTTCGGCAAGCCGGTGGACACCCGCGAGGAGTTCGGCCCGCTGACGAAGTGAGCCGGCGGCGCGGCCCCTGAGTGCCGGGTCCGCCGGTGCTCAGGGGCCGGGCGGACCACGGCGGCGGCTCCGAGGCCGCCCGCGTGGCCCGCCCGCGCCGCTGTGGTCATTCGGCCGCGGCGAGCAGCCGTGCCTCGCTCTCCTCGTACAGGCGACGGCTCTCTTGGCTGTCGGCGGCGCGGCGCCGATGCTCCAGACGGCTGCCCAGCCAGCCCGCCAGATAGCCGAACGGGATGGAGACGAGTCCGGTGGACTGCATGGGGAACCAGTGGAAGTCCGCGTGCGGGAAGACCGCGGCCGGCGTGCCGGACACGGCCTTGGAGAAGGCCATCAGCACCAGCGCGCAGGCCGCGCCGCCGTACAGGCTCGCGAGCAGGCCCGTGCGCGTGAAGCCGCGCCAGAACAGTGAGTACGTCAGCGCGGGGGCCACGGCCGACGCCCCGATGCAGATGGCCAGCGTGGTCAGTACGGCGACGTCCCAGTTCTGGACCAGGACGGAGAGCGCGATGGCGGCGATGCCCACGGCCACGCTCGTCCACGCCGCCACCGTCATCTCCGTACGGGGCGCGGCCCGTCCCCGCCGCACGGCGTGCGCGAACAGGTCGTGGGCGAGCGACGAGGCCGCGGCCAGGGTCATTCCGGCGACCGAGGAGAGCAGGGTGATGAACACCGTGCCCGCCATGGCCGCGTAGAGAACCGTGGTGCCCGCGGTGCCGGGGCCGTCGCCGAGCGCCCGGGACAGCATGAGCACCGACGCCCGTCCGTGCGGGTCGGCCGCGGTGATGAACCGCGAACCCACCAGGGCCGCCGCGCCCGTACCCATGATGATCACCAGCAGGCAGAACGTGGTGACCGTACCGACCGCCCACGACATGGAGCGACGAACGGCCGGCACGTCCCGTGCGGAGTACAGACGCATCGTGATGTGGGGCAGGCAGGCCGCGCCGAGGATCACGGTGATCTGGAGACTGGCGAAGTCCAGCCGGTCGACGGCCGAGGTACCCAGTTGCAGGCCCTGCTGGAAGAAGGCGGGGCCCGCTCCGCTGCCGCGCCGGGCGGCCTGGAGCACCGCGTCGGGGCTCCAGTCGAAGCGGTTCAGGACGAGGACGGCGACGGCCGCGCTGGTGCCGAGCAGGAGCACGATCTTGATCATCTGGATGAGCGCGGTTCCCTTGATGCCGCCGAGGGCCGCGTAGATGATCATCAGGCTGCCGACGAGGACGATGCACGTCGTCCTGGCGCCGGTGACGTGCGGGAGCCCGAGGATGAAGGTGAGCAGTGATCCGGCTCCGGAGAGTTGGACGACCAGGAAGGGAAGGGTCGCGCTGAGCGTCACCACGCAGGAGGCGATACGGGTCGCACGCCCGGGCATGTTGCGGGCCAGGACGTCGCCCATGGTGAAACTGCCGACGTTGCGCAGCGGTTCGGCCAGCAGGAACATCAGCAGCACCAGCGAGAGGGCGGTGCTGACCGCAAGGACGTAACCGTCGTATCCCGCGAGCGCGATGATGCCGGTGGTGCTCAGCACCGTGGCCGCCGAGATGTAGTCGCCCGCGATCGCCAGGCCGTTCTTGAGTGGCGTGAGCGTGCGGTAGCCGGTGTAGAAGTCCGTCAGGTCGTCGCGGTCCGAGCCCGCCAGCACGCACATCAGCAGCGTGAGGGTCACCAGGGCGGTGAAGAGGACCAGGACGACGGTCTGCGTCCCCGTGCCGAAGTCGTTCATCTCGCCGCCCCGCCTTCCAGGTCCGTCCGGGGGACCGCCCGCTCTCGCACGGCGCGCGCGAGCGGGTCCACGGAGCGTTCGGCGCTGCGGCCGTACCAGAGGACCGCCGCGAAGGTGACGACGAGCTGGAGGACCCCCAGGGCCATGCCCAGGCTCAGATCACCGGTGATCTCGGCCCCCATCAGATCCGGCGCCCAGCAGGACAGCAGGACGTACACCACGAAGGAACCGAGCGCGGTGAGCGTGGAGACGCGGCGGAGCACGCGGTAGGCGGACCGCAGGGCGTCGAGGTCGCCGCCGTGCCGGTCCGTCCCGGACGCGGACGGCCGGTAGCGGGGCGTCTGCCCGTACGGGTCGGGCCAGTATTCGTCGTATGTATACGAGTTGTCCTGCGGAACGCCGGGTCCGTACGGCGCCTGCCGCCCGGGGGACCCGCCCCAGGGGGCATGGGCAGGGGGCTCGGTCTGCGGCTGCTGCCATCCCGACCGCGCCGGGGGTGGGTACGGGTACGGGCTGTCGTCGGGAAATGTCATCGCAAGGCCTTCCGGTGCGGCTCGGGTGCGTGGGAGGTCGGCGGTGAAGCTCGCTGTGTGACGGCGCACGATACCGACTGGTTGGAATGCCTGATAAGGCTGCCGAGTGTCACGTTTCGAGGTCGAAGCGGTGATCGTTCGACCCGTGGCGGTCCTCGCCCCGGGACCGTAGCCTCTGGGGTACGCGGGCGACTTGTGGGGAAGATCACTCCCCCCGACCGACCTACTGGTCGGTATGGTCTCGGGGAACCGCCAACGACAGGAGGCGCGATGTCCGCGACCAACCGGCAGATCCGTCTGGCAGCCCGCCCCGTGGGCGAAGTGAAACCCGAAGACTGGGAGCACCGTTGCGAACCCCTTGAGGACCCGGGTCCGGGCCGGTTCACGGGCCGGACGGTCGCCATCTCACTGGATCCGGCCATGCGGGGCTGGTTGGACGACCGACCCTCCTACCTGCCGCCCGTGGGCATCGGCGAGGTGATGCGGGCCGGGTCGGTCGTCGAGGTCACCGCCTCCGACCACCCGGACTTCCAGCCGGGCGATCACGTGGTCGGCACGTTCGGCGTCCAGGAGTACGTGGTCTCCGACGGCCGGGGCGCGATGAAGATCGACACGTCGCTCGCCCCGCCCTCGACGTATCTGGGAGCGCTGGGCATGCCCGGCATGACCGCCTACTTCGGCCTGCTGGACGTCGGAGCGCTGAAGGACGGCGAGACCGTCGTGGTGTCCGGGGCCGCCGGTGCGGTCGGCACCATCGTGGGGCAGATCGCGAAGGCCAAGGGCTGCCGGGTCGTGGGCATCGCGGGTGGGCCGGAGAAGTGCGCGCTGCTCACCGGCGAACTCGGCTTCGACGCGGCGATCGACTACCGGGCCGACGACGTCAGGAAGGCGCTGCGTGAGCACGCACCCGACGGCATCGACGTCTACTTCGACAACGTCGGCGGAGACATCCTCGACGCCGCGCTGACCCGGCTGGCGATGCACGCGCGCGTCGTGGTCTGCGGCGCGATCAGCCAGTACAACAACGCCACGCCCGTGAAGGGGCCCTCGAACTACCTCACGCTGCTGGTGCGCCGTGCCCGGATGGAGGGCTTCGTCGTCTTCGACTACGCCAAGCGCTACGCGGAGGCGGCGCAGGAGATCGCCGCCTGGATCGGCGACGGCCGTATCAAGGTCAAGGAACATGTGGTGAGGGGCACCGTGGACGACTTCCCCGAGACGTTGCAGATGCTCTTCCGCGGCGAGAACGTCGGCAAGCTCGTGCTGGAGCTGGCGTGACCGGGGCGGGGGACGTCGGCGCCCGGCGGCGCGAACAGAACGACGACAGCCCGCTCAGGGGGAAGGTGGCGATCGTCACCGGCGCCGCCAGCGGGCTGGGCCGGGCCACGGCGCTGGGGCTGGCGAAGGCGGGGGCGCGCGTGGTCGTCGCGGACCTCGACGCGCAAGGTGGCCGGGAGGTGGCCGACCTGGTCGGCGGCCACTTCCGCGCCTGCGACGTCTCGGACCTCGACGCCAATCACGCGCTGGTCGAGTTCACCCGGGAGACGTACGGCGGTGTCGACATCGCGCTGCTGAACGCGGGCGTGGCGACCGGGTGCGGCGTCGGTGAGGACTTCTCCCCCGCGCTCTACCGACGGGCGATGGGGGCCAACCTCGACGGCGTGGTCTTCGGTACCCACGCGGTACTGCCGGCGCTGCGGGCCCGCGGCGGAGGATCGATCGTGGCGACCGCGTCCCTGGCCGGTCTGGCGGCCGTACCGCTCGATCCCCTGTACGCGGCCAACAAGCATGCGGTCGTGGGACTTGCCCGCTCCCTGGGGCCGGCTCTGGCGCCGGAGAACGTGCGCTTCAACGCCGTCTGCCCCGGGTTCGCCGAATCGCGCATCATCGACCCGTTGCGCGGGATGCTCTCCGAGCAGGGTATGCCGGTCATCCCGGCCGAGACCGTCGCGGACACGGTGTTGCGGATCCTCACCGGTGACGGCACGGGTGAGTGCTGGTTCATCCAGCCCGGTCGCGAACCGGAGCCGTTCCGCTTCCGCAATGTCCCCGGCCCGGGCGTGCCCGCCGGCGTATGAGTCGCTCGGGGGCTTGAGAACGGTCGGTGGAGCCACGCCGCATCAGGGGCCGCCGGCCACGTCCTGGCCCCGTGCGACGTGATCCCCGTATGCACGGCGCCCGCAACGCGCATACGGGGATGCACGTTGCGGGCGACTGCGCGGGAGCACGAGTG
Source organism: Streptomyces sp. NPDC015139 (assembly GCF_043079785.1). Lineage (NCBI taxonomy): Bacteria > Bacillati > Actinomycetota > Actinomycetes > Kitasatosporales > Streptomycetaceae > Streptomyces > Streptomyces sp. NPDC015139. The sequence continues at coordinate 88,731 of NZ_JBIBUW010000013.1, forward strand.
CCGGTGAGGCGTTCCGCCCCGGAACCGATCGGACTCAGCCGCCGCTCTTGCGCCTGAACGACCGCTGGCTCGCGGCCGGACCGTGCGCCGCACGCACCTTCGACGCGTTGGGGTTGGCGGCGGCATCAGCGCCGTCCGCCTGGGCACCGCGCTTGCGCGCCAGGGCCTCGCGGAACTTGCGCTTGAGGTCGTAGTTGCCGTCGCTGTCCGGCGCCAGGGGCGAAGTCTCCGGGTCAACCGGCTCCGAACCTTCCGTGGAGACGGGCTCTGCGGTCATGGTGACCTCCTGGGTTCGGGGGTGGACAAGCACAGCTTGTCATGCCGGGCGCAGCGCGGGGCCGTGCAACATCATCTTGCTCCGTTTCGGCGGAAATCCCCTCCCTGCGCGGAGCGTTCGCCCCAGGGCGTGGGGGGCGCAGGACGGTCGTGCGGCCGGGCCGAGTATGCGCGAGCCAGTGGCCGGGGTCCGTCAGCCGACGGGGCAACCGCTCTCAGCCGTTACGGCGCACCTGAGCGGCCCGGCGGGCCTCGGCGAGCTTGCGGGCCTCGCCGGCCTTCCGGGACTTGCCGCCCGCGCCGCGGGAGGTGTCCTTGCTGGTGCCGAGGCCGCGGAAAGGAGCGTTGGTGTTCTTCTGGCGGGGGACGGCGGGGCCGTCGAGCGGGGTGCCGGAGGGAGCCTTGGCGCCGGTGATCCGGCTCAGCTCCGCCTCGCCGGAGCGCACCTTGGTGACGGTCGGCTCGATGCCGGCCTCGGACATCATGCGGCTCGTCTCGCGGCGCTGGCCCGTGAGCACGAGCGTGACCACGCTGCCGGACTCCCCCGCGCGGGCGGTGCGGCCAGCCCGGTGCACATAGTCCTTGGGGTCGGTGGGCGGGTCGACGTTGACCACGAGATCGAGGTCGTCGACGTGCAGGCCACGGGCCGCGACGTTGGTCGCCACCAGGACGGTGATCTGGCCGTCCTTGAACTGCGCGAGGGTCCGTGTGCGCTGCGGCTGGGACTTGCCGCTGTGCAGGGCCCCGGCGTGCACCCCGTTGGCCCGCAGATGCCGGGTGAGCTGGTCGACGGCGTGCTTGGTGTCGAGGAACAGCAGGACGCGGCCGTCACGGGCGGCGATCTCCGTGGTGACGGCGTAGCGGTCGGGGCCGTGGACGACCAGGACGTGGTGCCGCATCGTCGAGACCGTGCCCGCGGACGGGTCGACCGAATGGACGACGGGGTCGCGGAGGTAGCTGTGTACCAGGTGATCGACGTCACGGTCCAGGGTGGCCGAGAACAGCATCCGCTGTCCGTCGGGGTGCACCTGGTCGAGCACGTCGACGACCTGTGGCAGGAACCCCAGGTCGCACATCTGGTCGGCCTCGTCCAGGACGGTGATCCGTACCCGTCCCAGGCGGCAGGCGTTGCGTTCGATGAGGTCGTGCAGGCGTCCAGGGGTGGCGACGACCACCTCGGCTCCCTCGCGCAGCGCGGCGACCTGCCGGCCGATCGACATGCCGCCGACGACCGTGGCCATCCGCAGCCGCAGTGCCTCCGCGTACGGTGCCAGCGCCTCGGTGACCTGTTGGGCCAGCTCACGGGTGGGCACGAGGATCAGAGCGAGGGGCTGCTTCGGTTCGGCACGCCGCCCGGCCGTACGTGTCAGCAGCGGCAGGCCGAAGGCGAGCGTCTTGCCCGATCCGGTACGCCCGCGCCCCAGGACGTCGCGCCCCTTCAGGGCATCGGGCAGGGTGGCTGCCTGGATCGGAAAGGGTTCGCGCACCCCGAGTCCGCTCAGTGTCCGCAGCACCTCGACCGGCAGGTCCAGGTCGGCGAAGGAGACGGCCGGGGCCGTGGCGCCGGGCTGGGCGGGACCGCCGTGAGCGATGCCTGAGCCATCGGGGTGCTTCATGAACAGCCTTCCGCAGAGGAACGTACCGAGGAAGGCCCGGCAGGATCGAACAGCTACGCACAAGCGGAACCGAACAGCAGAATCGCCACCGCGACGACCACGCAAACGCATGACACTAACACACGGCCCGGGTCAAAGAGTGAGGACTCGGACGAGCAGCACCACCAGCGTCCCCGCCGTGAGCACCGCCCCCACCACGGTGAACACCTTGTCGACCACCGCTGTGTCCCAGCCCTGGATGGCGAACCGGCGCGGGTGCTCGGGGTCATAGCGCACGGTGACAGTGGCTCCTGCGCCGAGACGCCTTCCTGAGGACCCGCGGCCGAACCGGGGGTGTCGGTTGCGAGTGGGCCGGGTTCCGGAGCCGTGGCGACCGCGCGGCCGGCCTCAGGGTTCGCACAGGCGCACCGCGAGGGCCGCGATGTCGTCGTCGAGGCGTCCTCGGCTGTAGCGGATGAGGTCGCCGTGAAGGGCCGTGAGCAGTTCGCGCGGCGGCATCGGCGGCTGTCGGCGCATCCAGGCCGCCAGCGGGAAGAACGCGCCGTCGCCGGCGCGGGTCTCGATGACCCCGTCGGTATAGAGAAACAGCAGGTCACCTGGCGTGAAGTCGAAGCTGTCGACGCTGTACTGATCGCCGATCAGCTCCGCGAGGTTGAGCAGGGGTGAGGGTGCGGTGGGCTCGAGGACACGGAGTTCCCGCCGGTTCAGGAGCAGTGGCGGGGGATGCCCGCAGTTGAGGATCTCGAGGTGCCCGCCCCCGTGCGGGACCTCGACGAGAAGGGCGGTGGCGAAGCGCTCCAAAGTCCCCTCCAGGGGAAACGCGGCGTTGTAACGGATGCTGCTGGCGTCCAGCCGCCGCGCGACGCCGACCAGTTCGGCCTCGTCGTGGGCTGCTTCGCGGAAGGCGTTGACGATCGCCGCGGCCGCCCCCACCGCCGGCAGGCCCTTGCCGCGCACGTCACCGATGAGCAGCCTGACCCCGAACCGCGTGTCGACCACCTCGTAGAAGTCTCCGCCGATACGAGCCTCCGCCGCGGCCGCGAGATACAGCGACTCGATCTCGATGCTCCCGCAGCGATGCGGCATCGGACTCAGCACCACCTGCTGTGCCGCGTCGGCGACGAGCCGCACCTGGATCAGGGTCCGCTCCCGCTGGAGCCTGACGTGGCTTCCGTATGCGGCCGCCACGGTGACCGCGATGATCCCCGCCGACGTCCACCACGCGTTCAGACCGGGGAACACGAGGCTGAGTCCGATCATCAGAAGAAGGCAGACCGTCCCCAGCAGAACGGTGGGGAGTACCGGCCACATGGCGGCGGCGAGGGCCGGCGCCGCGGGCAGGAGGCGACTGAATGCCACCTCCGGCGGGGTGGTGTACGCCAGGCTGGCAATGACGACGGTCAGAAGAACCGGCGACAGCCGTACGAACCTGCCCAGGCCGGGGCGACGACGCAGCCTCGGCCCTCCAGACTCGATCACGCTTCACAGAATATCTACGCAACAGGGACATAGCGCCCTGGCGGACCAGGCGCGGCCCCAGTGCGCACGGTTCGTGTGCCTCGTTGACACCGCATTCGTTCGGCACGGCCCCGGAAATGGCGGCCCCCACCACCCCTGCCGATGGACGAGAGGCACGAAAGAAGGGCGTACGCCCCCGATCACCCAGCGTTCGACGGAGAAGGCTCACGATGACCACGGAAATCCAGGCCCGAACCTGGGAAGGTCGAGCGGTCGGCCGGGGCGGTGGCGACGACGAGGACGAGGACGACCGTGCCCGCCGGGGTGCTGGGGAGCCACTCGCGCAGGTGCAGCAGCAGGTGGCGCACTGCATGCCGCTGCCGTCGACGATCAGTGGCTCCTGGCCGGCGGTCCGGGTACGGGCCACGCCGCGGCGGTCTCGACGGGGAGGGCGGCGAGGCGCCACTCGAGCATGCCGTCGGCCAGGCGCTTCGCCCTGCGGCCCCGCTCGGCCAGGAGGCGGACGGCGTCATGGACGAGGACGCTGTTGGCGCCCCGGCAGTAGGCCACGATCTCGATGTCGGCGGGGAGTTCGGCGAGCCGGGCGTCGAGCTGGTCGAGGGGGACGGAGAGGGCGCCCGGGATGTGCCCGGCGGCGTACTCCTCGGCCGGGCGGACGTCGATCAGCGTGGTGGTACCGGCCTTGACCCGCTCCAGCAGTTCCTCGCGGGTGAGGTGCTCGGTGTCCTGGGGGCCGAGGTAGGCGGCGCGGGCGTGCTCGGCCTGGGCGAGGTGGGCACCGGCTACCTGCTGGAGCAGTACGTACAGGGCGGCGACGTCGTCACCGGCGAGCCGGTAGTGGATGCGCACCCCGTCGCGGCGTGTGGTGACGAGCCCTGCTCGCCTGAGGGCCTGCAGGTGCGCCGAAGCGGTGGTCAGACCGAGCCCGGCGGCCTTGGCCAGCGCGTCGACGCTGCGCTCGCCCTGGGCGAGGAGGTCCAGCAGTTCGAGGCGCTTGCCGTTGGCCAGCGCCTTGCCGGCCGTGGCAAGGGAGTCGAACAGGGCGGCCTTGCGGGCGGGGTCTCCCAACGCATCCTCCATAAATCCATGGAATACCGTATTAGTGGCTCGGTGGGAGTGCCATCCGTCTCGCCACACTGCTGGAGGACGCATGGGCTTCGCCGACGAGCGCCTGATACCTCTGGTCGACGAGGGACCGGGCGGCAGCGCCTGCCCGGTCGATCTCGGCGACGGCCGCGCCCTGGCCGTGGACGCCGCACGTGACCTGCGGACCCTGCGCGAGGGCGCCGAGGCCCGGGGGCTGAGCGTGGCGTTCGCCGCCGGCACCCACCCGCACACGGACTTCCGCACCGGCGCGCTCCAGTTCGCCGCAGACGACGGCGCAAGCGTGCTTGCCTCCGCAGCCGGCCGACGCACCTTCCCGCACACCGCGCTCGGCGACGGCGACGAGGTGGACCTGGGCGGCCCGACCCTGCGAGCCCTGAGCACTCCCGGTCACACCGGCGAGCACCTGGCCTTCCTGCTCCTCGACGGCGGCAGCGAGTTGGGGGGCTTCAGCGGCGGGTCGTCGATCGTGGGCCCGGCCGCCCCGCACCGGCCTTCAGGGCGCCGACCGGGCAGAAGAACTCGCCCGCGCCCGGTACCGCTCCCTGCGCCGTCCGACCGAACCGCCGGACACCGCAGCCGTCCGGCCCACCACGGCGCGGGCTCCTTCCGCTCGGCCCCGCCCGGAGCCGAGCGCACGCCCACCCTCCGCGCCGTGGGCGGCTACCGGCTCTGGTGGGACGGCGGATTCGCCGTCGGCGCGCTCCTCGCCGGAGCCCTCGCCGACGCCTACGGCCTCACCGGCGCCGTCTGGGCCGTCTGGGCCGTCTGGGCCGTCGCCACCCTCACCGCCGCCGCCGGCGTGGTCATCGCGGAACGGATGTACGCGACCCACCCGCGACCGGGCACGCCGTAAAGGCCCGGCTGTCCGACACTCTGGTGCCCCTCGCTCGATCGCCACGGCCGCCGATGATCCTGCCGCGTCGTGGGGTGGCCGATCGCCCGCTCCTCGACGCCGACTTGGTAGGAACACACGAACTCGCCCGCGGAGGGATAGCCACGGCTGACGCACCACGTCGTAGCGGTCGTACAGAAGGGGAGGGTCGATGGAGGCCTCGAGACAGGATGAGTACCGGGAATTCGTGGCGATGCGCTCCACAGCGCTGCTGCGGCTCGCGGTGCTGCTCACCGGCGGGGATCGGCATGCCGCGGAGGATCTGCTGCAGATCGCGCTGATGAAGGCTTACGGGCGGTGGGCGCGCATCGAACAGCCCGAGGCGTATGTCCGCCAGATCATGTACCGCCAGCAGGTCAATCGCTGGCGGCTGCGCAGGCACCATGCCGAGGTCACGGTGCCGGTGCTGCCCGAGTCCGGCAAGGAGGAGGGTGCCGGCGCGGACCTGGAACTGCGTGTCGCGTTGTGGGCGGCGCTCGGCCGTCTGTCGAAGCGGCAGCGAGCCGTGGTCGTACTGCGCTACTTCGAGGACCTGCCGGAGGCCGAGGTCGCGGCACTCCTGGGATGCCCGGTCGGCACGGTGCGCAGCACGGCACACCGGTCGCTGGCAAAGCTCCGGGCGCTCGTACCGGACCTCGACCCGGGTGGGCCCGGGGAACAGCAACTGCCGCTCGGCTACACGGCGAAGGAGATGCAGGCATGACGACGGAGCGGGTGGAGGACAAGGTCCGGGAGACCCTGCGAGCGGTCGCCCTGGACCAGGTGCGGGCACCGGGAGACCTCGCGCATCAGGTGGTACGGCGGCGCAGCCGGCGTCGTTTCTCGCAGGCCGCCGGGGCTGCGGTTGCCGTCGCCGCGATCGCGGCGGGGGCGATGCTCGGCCTCGGGGACGGAGGCGTGGCCGAACGGGGCCGGCCTGTGCAGTCGGCGGTGGCGCCGGAGGGCTGGAAGCCGTGGCAGAGCGGCGTTGCGGGAGCCAGTGAGCGGGGTTGTGTGGCGGACGGTTCCGCACTGTATTGCAGCGGGTCCGATGACGACGTTGCGAAGATCGACGCCAACACCGGCAAGCGGCTGTGGACGGTGAAGGTCAATCGCGAAGGCGACGGCATCGACCACCCCTTCGGGGTGCGCGACGGCGTGGTGTACGCGTACCGCAACCACACCGCGAAGAACCTGCCTGACGGGGACTACGCCGGCGGCACCGATCTGATGGCCGTGGACGCCGGCACCGGCAAGCGGTTGTGGACGGTCAAGATGCCGCAGGACGACCGCACCGACCAGGCCGCCATGCTCATCGACGGAGCGGTGTGGGCGAACACCCCGTCGCTGCGTACGATGTCGGCCCTCGATCCGCTGACCGGTCAGGAGAAGTGGCACTACACCTGGGCGAAGGGCATCGTATGTGAGCGGACCGTGCTGAGCGGTGTGCCCTACCTCCTGTGCACGCCGGACACCGAGGAAGTGCATGACACCGACGTCCTCCGTCTCGACCCCGCCACCGGGAAGGTCCACAAGGTGACGACCCTTCCCGGCAGGCAGCAGCCGCTCGGGACCTCAGAGGGGCGGATGGTCCTGATCGGAGCCGAGGACACGACCGGAGACAACTTTCGACTGACCACTCTCACCAGCTCCGGGAAGCGGACCTCACTGCCCGGGCAGATCGAGGGACACATGGCCAAGCTGGCTCTCGTCGGTGATCGTCTGATCGCCGTGTCCTGGAAGGGCCAGGCGTCCGCCTACTCGTTGTCCACCGGAAGGACTCTGTGGACCGGTCCGGTGGGCGTCACGATGCCCGACAAGAACGCGATGACGTCTCTCGCGTCTCCCGTCGGGTCGACGAGGCAGGGAATCGTGTACTTCCTCGGTGCCACCGGAGACATGTCGGGCCTCGACCTGCGCACCGGTAAGCAGCTGTGGAGCGGTCGCGTCGACATTGGCAAGCCGAAGCCCGGCGTCAACGACGCGCCCCAACTCCTGCGTTACGAGGATGTGCTGATCGCCAGGAACGGCAGCAGGATCTTCTCGCTCCTGCCGCGGATCGGCGCCTGACGCGAGGACCGTCGGCCGGGGCACCACCCGCGCCCCGGCCGACGTACCGGCGCGAAGCCGACCCGCGTCGATCCGGACGGCACCGGCGCACTTCGCTTCCGGGTCGATGTCTGTGTGATCCACTGGAACGACTGCTCGTGCTCGTTGCCCATCCAGGGCACCAGCCCGCCCGGGGCCGGGAACGGTGGATGCGGTTCCCAGGACGCCTGCCCCAGTCCCGCCGCCAACTCGGCGTTCTTTACCAGCTCGTCGAGCATGAACACGCAGTGGAAACCGTCGAACATGCCGTCGCCGAACGTCTCGACGAGATTGCCCAGGTCGGCACGACCGGCGACGGGAAGGCGGACATGACCTGGCGCATGCCCGTCCTCACCGCAGACCAGGTCACGGAAGTCAGGCCACAGGGTCCCGGCCACGACGGTCTGAAGCTGTTCGTCATCCAGCCGGCGATGCAAACACCGGACGCCGACAGTGGAGTTCAGCACCGTGCACACCCGTCAGCGCCACCAGGCAGGACTGCCTCGTTCCGGCCGTACTCATGTACGATCCGGCGATGCGCCTGCCGTGTACCGCTCGACGTGTGTTCGCTGGACTGGTCCTCGTTCTGGTCGCCGGTTGCGGGGCGGACGCTCCGCAGCATGCTGAGCCTCTTCCGAAGGATTCCGGCAGCCGCGCCGGACACGGGGCGCCGGAAGCCTGGACGTACACGTATGTGTCCGACGAGTTCGAGTACGGCACCGATGTGGCGGACATCGCCGTGGTGTCCCCCAAGGACGCCTGGGCCTTTCGCCAAGGCGCCGGCTCGGCGCAGGCGCTGCTGCACTACGACGGTTCCACGTGGCAGCCCTATGCGCTGCCGAGGGACGTGACCGAAGCTGCCGACGGGCGCATGGAGAGGGTGTCGCTGACGTCCCATCCGTCAGGCGACGTCTGGCTGATCGCGTCGGTCTCGCACGGACCTGGTTCGACCAACACGTCCTTCGTCGCGCGCTTCGACGGAACCACATGGCATGCTGTCCCACTGCCCGACCGCGAGCACGGGATCGGCGGCGTGCTCGTGCTGGGCCCGGCAGATGTGTGGGCTTCCGGCTCCGGCAGGACCGCCTGGCACTGGACGGGCCGCGGTTGGACTCGTAGCGCGCTGCCCTTCGAAGCCCAGCGCCTCGTCACCGATCCCCATGGCACCGTCGTGTGGGCCATCGGCAGCGAGCCCAAGCCCGGAACCGAAAAGCCGGCCAACCCGGACGCGCCCACTTCCCAGCAGCCTGCCTCGGCCCGCTGGGACGGAACGCGATGGCAACGTGTACCGATCCCGACGGATCTCACCCTGACCGACGGATACGACTTCAGCTCACTCATCACCGGCACGACCGCCGTCTCCGCCGACGAGGTGTGGGCGACGGGCAACTCCGGCACCGAACCGGAACCCTCGGAGGACGGCGACTACTACCCCGCCGATCAGCGGCCCTTCACCCTGCTCTTCGACGGCTCCCGCTGGCGCGTCCCCCAGGGCGGCGAACACCCGCCCGCGGCGGTGCTGAGCGCCAAGAAGATGCGGGACGGCGTCGGCCGCACCCATAAGATCGGCCATCCCCCGTACGTTCCCGGCGTCACCGGCAAAGTCACCGCCGTCGACCGCAAGCAGAAGCTTTGGCTCAACGAGATCACCCCCGTCCCCGGTACGGACGAGGTATGGGCAGCCGGCCAGATCGAACTCGGCGCCCACGGCGACGCGAACTTCAGCCGCGCCGTAGTGGTCCGCTACCGGATGCCCGGCTGACGCACCGCCCGAAGCCGTCGGTCGGCCGAGGGCTTACCGGACGCGGAGTGAAGAGACCAGAAGATCGTCCGCCCACCCCGCCCCCAGGGGGCCGGCACCCCGGTCACCCGATAATCGAAGTGACTGTTCATTCGCCTGCCCCGGACTCCGGCGGCATTTTCTGTCCCACAGGAGGACTGTTTCATGAACGACCGGCCCTTGACGCTCATGGCCGTGCACGCCCACCCCGACGACGAGGCCACGGGAACGGGAGGTGTCCTCGCGCGCTACGCGGCGGAAGGCATCCGCACGATCCTCGTGACGTGTACCGACGGCGGTTGCGGTGACGGACCGGGGGGTGTCAAGCCGGGCGACCCCGGGCACGATCCCGCAGCCGTCGCCTCGATGCGGCGTCAGGAACTCGAGGAGAGCTGCGCCATCCTGAAGATCAGCCACCTGGAGACGCTGGACTACGCCGACTCCGGGATGATGGGCTGGGCGACCAATGACGCGCCCGGTTCCTTCTGGCGGACGCCTGTGGAAGAGGGTGCCGCACGACTCGCGGAACTCATGCGCCGCTACCGGCCCGATGTGGTCGTCACCTACGACGAGAACGGCTTCTACGGTCACCCCGACCACATCCAGGCGAACCGCATCACGATGGCGGCGCTGGCGATGACCGAGCCGACGCCGAAGGTGTACTGGACGACGGCGCCGCGCTCGATGATGCAGCGGTTCGGGGAGACCATGCGCGAGTTCGGTGGGGACTGGCAGGAGCCGGATCCCGACGAGGCCGCCGCGATGGCCGAGATCGGGCTCCCGGACGAGGAGATCACCACCTGGGTGGACACCGCGGCCTTCGGCGGTCAGAAGTTCGATGCCCTGGCCGCCCACGCCAGCCAGGGCGAGAACATCTTCTTCCTCAGGATGGGCAAGGAAAGGTTCACCGAGCTGATGGGCGTCGAGACCTTCCTGCGCGTACAGGACACCACCGGAGCGGCCGTACCCGAGAACGACCTCTTCGCCGGCCTGCGCTGATCCGCCCGCCTTCCAGGCCCACTTGGGAAGCTTGGCTCACTCGACGCCGGACTCGTGACCGTGCTCGTCCCAGAGCTCTACGATCACTCAGGCCGCAGGAGTGCAATTCGGGGTGATGGGGGCGTGGTTGTGAAGGCACTCAAACGGGCGTTCTGGGCGCTCGACCGCTACTTCGGGGGCGATCGGCCACCCCTGCGGCCGCGCGGGCGGTTCTTGCGCCATCCGCTGCTCTGCGGGTTCGCCGGCGCTCTCTTTGCCGGCGGCCTCTGCGCTTTGGCCCTTGGGAGGGTGGACCTTCAGATCGCCCTCTACAGCATGGTGATGGGCGCGTTTTCAGGCCTTCTTGTCATAGGCGAACGGAAGCGCCTGGACCACTACGGCTACCGGTGGAGGAAGGCGCGCGACGGCTGACGAGCCCCGGATCAGAAGTACCGGGCTGAGCCCGCGCGGTCGACGTAACGAGGTGGCCGCCGCACTCGCCGCGCTGTTCGAGCTGACCCCGCCGCTCGACTCCTCGTCGTTCCACAGGTCGACGAGGCGGTCGCGGATCCACACCGCGGTAGTGCCGTGGGGGTTGCCGGCGCGGGCAACCTGCGCGGTCAGCGGCGGGGTCTCCGATCCGGGCCGGGGCCGGGGCCGGAGGAACATATCGGGCTCCCCCGGAACATGGGCATCATGTTCCTACGAGACTGACGCAACGTCACGATCGTTGACTGTCGGTCCTCAAGATTCCCGGCAGAGTCCCTCAGTGAAGATCCGACCGGACCTCGGTCAGTCGATGCCTTCGACGATGCGGAAGTCGCGCTCGACGCCGTCGGCGAGGGCGACCAGCGCCTCCTGGTAGGCAGCACTCTCGTACGCCGCGACGGCCTGCTCGAAGCTGTCGAACTCGACCAGGACGGTGCGCTCGGCGATTCCGGCGTCATGCGCCACGACCCGACCGCCACGGACGAGGGTCCGACCGCCCCCGGCCTTGACGGCGGGACCGGCCAGCCTGTTGTAAGCGTCCAATTTCTCAGGGTCCGAAATGGTGCGGTAGGCGCTGACCCAGTAGCCCTTGGGCATGGAACCTCCAGTGTGGGGATGAGTGCGTCTGACTTACGGGGTGGCCTCGGACGAGCGTCGGCGGGCGAGAGCGAGGCTTGTCAGCGTCGTGATCGCCATGGCGCCGATGCCGATCAGCGCCGCGGCGGTGTAGGCGCTGTCGTCGGGGAAGAGGTGGCCGGGGCGGGTGCCCGCGGTGAGGATCAGGCCGCCGATGGCGCTGCCCAGGGAGTACCCGACGCTGCGGACGACGTAGTTGAAACTCATGGCGCTCGACGTCTCGCTCTTGGGGGTGACGGCCAGGATGACGCCGGGCATCGCGGCCGAGAAGCCGCCGACGCCGAAGCCGAGCACGCCCATCGCCGCGAACAGTTCGGCCAGGTCCGACCGGGCCGCCGCGAACAGGGCGAACCCGCCGCCGACCACGACGGCGCTGCCGGCCAGGAGCAGGGTGTCGGCGATCCGCGTCCGGACCCGCGGCGTGAGCTTGCCGGCGACGAACCCCAGCACCGAGAACGGGATGAGGACCAGCCCGGCGACGAAGGTCGTCAGCCCGAAGCCGTAGCCGGCGCCGTGCGGCGTCTGCGCGTACCGGGTGATGAGCGTGAGCAGGAGGTACATGCCGATCCCGCCGACGAACATGGCGAGGTTCGCCCCGGCGACCGCCGGGTGCCGCACCGCCCGTACATCGACCAGGGGCGTCGTGCTGCGCAGCTCGATGACGGCCCAGACGCAGAGCAGCACCGCCGCGACGACGGCGAGGCCCGCCGCCACGGCGAGGTGCCGGCTCCACAGATTCCGTTCGCCGGCGAGGAACAGCACCAGGAGCAGCGCAGCGGCCAGGACGACCGCGCCTGCCACGTCCACATGGGCGGAGCGGCCTTCGGGGGCTTCGGGCATGGAGCGCCACGCGGCCAGGAGGGCGGCGGCGGTGACGACCAGGCCGAGGCCGTAGGCGGCGCGTACCCCGCCGAGCTCGGCGAGCAGTGCGGCCAGCGGGTAGCCGACGCCGGCCCCGATGATCGAGACCACCGAGATCAGGGCGATCACGGCCGCGCTGCGCTCCTCGGGGAGGTGGTCCCGGGCCACGCCCATCATCAGCGCCGTCAGCCCGAGCCCGACACCCTGGGCAGCCCTGCCGGCCAGCAGCCACGCGAACGGCAGCGGCAGCACGGTGAGCGCGCTGCCGACGACGACGACCGCCAGCGTGGCGAGGATCGTGGCCCGCCGGTGCGGGCCGGCTCCGAGCCGGCCCAGGACCGGCGTGGCGACGGCGCCGCTGAGCAGCGCGACGGTCAGCGTCCACTGCGCGCTGCCGAGCGAGACGTGGAACGAGGTCGCCACGCTGGTGATGAGCGGCGTCCCGAGGCTGGCGACCGCCGCAACGACCAGAGCGATGAACAACAGGGCGGGGACCAGCAGCCGCGCCTCGGAACGCGCCACCGGGAACACCTTCGCCGCGACCCCGCCTCCCGGCTGCCCGGTCACTGCTTCGGCCCTTCGCGGTCCTGGCTTTCGAGCTCTGCCAGATGCTTCAGCGCCGGAAGGGCCGCCACCAGCGCCTCGATCTCGTCGCCGGTGAGCTCGCCGATCAACCGCTCGAACGCGTGGACGCCCGCCTGGCGCCGCGTCCGGACATAGGAGGCGCCGGCCTCGGTCAGGCACACCAGCGTGACCCGCTTGTCGGACGCGTCGCCCCGCCGCTCGACCAGGCCGGACTCCTCCATCACCCGGACCAGGGCGGTCATCGCGGGCTGGGTGACGCCCTCGACCGCGGCCAGATCGGTGATGCGCCGCGGGCCGGTCCGGTCGAGGGTGGCCAGGGTGGCGGCGGACGTCAGGCTCATGTCCCGGGGCAGGCGTCTCGCGGCCCTGGTGGCCAGGCCGTAGAGGGCTGCCCCGATGGCGGCGGACGCGCCCGGAGCGGTGTCTTGACGACTCATGCTCGAAGCATAGCATTTTTATATTCATAGTTTATGGAAATGGTCCCGGTTTCGCGGCGACGGCGTCTGCGGGACACCCCTCAGGCTCGCTTGAACCCGTGGCTGCGCTCCACTCTCGCCACATGAAGCGTGTAGCTCTCGTACCACTCGGCCTGCCCGCGCTTTTGCGCCGCTCGGTGCTCGGCGTTGGTCCGCCACTCCGTGAGGGCGTCGGCGTCGCGGAAGTACGCGACGCTGATGCCGAGCCCGCCGGGAGTCTGCGCGTGGTCCATGCCCAGGAACCCGGGGATGTCCATCACCAGGTCTTCCATGCGGGCGTTGGTCTCGCTGTAGCCGCTCTGGTTCTGGGTTCGCACCGCGGTGAAGACAGCAGCGCAGTAAGGGGGTTCGTACGCCTCGACGGGCGTGACAGGTGCTTCCGAGTGATTGGTCATGGCGTCACCGTAGGGCGGCCCGCGCCCCACTCTCCAGCGTCTTTCCGCAACGGGAGACGTACGGGATCCAGTTCTTGACCAAAGCCGTCCTGCGACCGTCTGCGCCCGTGGCCCGTCAAGGCGCCTTCTTCGGCGAGAGGTTGTGTGCGCCCTACGGACGGCGAGGTCCCGGCCGAGCCGGAGGAACGGTTCGTAGGACACATGGTTCAATGACCGCATGGGGGAAGGCCGTACACATCTGGGACCGCTGGAACTGACCGACGGCCGCTGGGGAGTCGGGGACGCCACGCGCCCGGACACCCACTGGGTGGAGTTCCGCCCGGACGGGCTCCACCAGCACGAGCCGGACTCCGAGGGACGGTGATCCCCTGGTCCAGGATCATGACCGGCATCTGGATCACCTGGGGCAAGCACTCCTGGAACACGAGCGGCAGGGGCGTCTACACGTTGAGGGGATCGGTCGCCTCGCGTAACGGCGGATGGATGCACATGACGCTGCGTCACCCGTACGAGGACCACCTGCTGCGCTTCGACCAGCATGCGCGCCCGTACCGGGCACTGGACGCCCTCCGGCTGGAGTATCTGCTGCGGCAGCTCATCGACGAGGGAAAGCCACACCTCCTCGGTGACCCTCAATGGGTGGGCCAGGCCGTGGCGCACCTGGCCGGCGGGCGAGAACGCTGGACCACGTACCGTGCGCTGCGGCGGGCGGCGGCGGAAGCGCTGACCGCGGCCGGCACCTGACGCCCCCGGCCGCTACAAGGCGCCGAAGCCCCTCCGTCCAGAACACGCGGCGCGGGCCCGGCACTTGGGGACCCGCCGCTGGGCTCCGGTCGGCCGAAGCCCGGCACCGCGGGGCCACTCCCCCTCGCAGCCACCGCCCATCATCCCCGGAGCGAGTGCCGGCGCTGCGTCAGGCCTGCGGAGTCCAGGCCGCGACCAGGTCGAGAAGGCCGGGGAACCGGGTGTTGAGGTCTTCGATGCGCACATGACTGCGCCGTTCGAGACCGTACTGGCGCTGACGCGTCACTCCCGCCTCGCGCAGCGCTTTGAAGTGGTGGGTGAGTGACGACTTGGGCCGGTCGAACCCGAACCAGCCGCAAGAGTGGTCGAAGTCCTCGGACTCCAGGAGGAGTTTGCGGACGATCGTCAGGCGCAGGGGATCGCTGAGCGCGCCGAGTACGGTCTCCAGACGCAACTCGTCGACTCCCGGCTCCGGCAGTGGCGCGGGCAGTTCGTCCGGCTCGGGGAGCACCTTGATGGCGGGTGCGGCGGCCTTGGTCGCAGACATAGGCAACTCCTCATAACGCGATTCCTATGTACGAGTCTCATCGTACTGCATGCTAAGTTCGACTCAACTCGTACTGCTGGAGACGCGGCAGGAAAGATCGGGAGGAGCAGTCATGTCCGAGACCCGGACCACATCCGTCCAAGCCATCGACGGGGGTCGACGTACTGACACCGCGGACGCGGAGGCCGGCAGGCCCGCGGCGCCGCTGTGGTGGGTGTGGCTGGCAGCATGGCCGGTCACGGCCGTGTTCGTGCTCTCGAACGCGGCGACGCCGCTGTACGTGCTCTGGCAGCGCGACATCGGCTTCTCCAAGGGCACGCTGACCGTTGTGTTCGCCTTCTACATCGTCGGCCTGCTCGGCTCGCTGCTGGTGTCCGGGGTGGTTTCCGACAGGGTCGGCCGCAAACCCGTACTGATCCCGGCGTTGGCGCTCGGGCTGGCCGCCTGCCTGATCTTCGCGACCGCCACCAGCGTGGCCGCGCTGATCGTGGCGCGGCTGTTCACCGGGATCGCGGTCGGCGCCGTCGTCTCGGCCGGCATGGCCGCGGTGACCGACGTCGCCGGACCCGAGCGCAAGCGGATCGCCGCCCTCCTCGCCTCCTGCGCCATGGTGTTCGGAGCCGGGCTGGGCCCGCTGCTCGCCGGACTGCTCTCCGAGCTGGCGCCCGCGCCGACCGTCACCGTCTTCGTCGTCGAGGCCGTGCTCCTGGTCACGGCGGTGCTCTGCGTGCTGCGGATGCCGGTGCGCCGTCCCGCGACGCGCGCCAAGGGCAGCTGGGTGCGGGTACCGGGCGTGCCGCGTGGCAACGGCCGTCAACTCGCGCTCGGCATCGCGGTGTTCGCGCCGGGTATCACCGCCACGTCCTTCGTGCTCTCGCTGGGCCCCTCGCTCCTGTCGGGACTTCTGGACACCACGAACCGGATCGTCGCCGGCGCCATGGCGTTCGTCATGTTCCTTACCGCCACCGGGGTGCAGTTCGCGGTCCAGAGGCTGCGCCGCCGCACCATCCTGACGGCGGGTGCGGTGAGCACCACGATGAGCATGATCACGCTGATCATCGCCGTGCACACCTCGGCGGTCGCCGTCCTCATCATCTCCGCGTTGCTGGCCGGCGCCGGCCAGGGCATGGGCCAGCTCGGCGGGCTGTCGCTGCTCAACTCGAGTGTGCCCACGCAGCGCCTCGCCGAGGCCAACGCCGCGCTCAACGTGGGCGGTTACATCCCGGCCGGCATCCTGCCCGTCTCCGCGGGCTACCTCAGTGACGCCGTGGGCCTGACCAGTGGCGCCACGATCTTCGGCGCCGTGCTCATGGGTCTCGCCGTCATCGGCGGCCTGGTGGTCCTGAGCACCGGGCGGCAGGTCACCGACCCCGCCTGACGGCCCGTGAGGGACGGCACGCTCCCGGGGAGTGGTGCACCGCTGGACGGCGGTGGTGCACCAACCCCCGGGAGCGTGCTGTGCGCGGTCGGGGACACGCGTGCTCAGTCGGCTCGGATCGCCCGGAAGAGCAGATCGCTCAGGTCGCGCCAGCGCCGCACCACGTCCGCGCGGCCGCTCAGGACGTCGGACACGTGCTGGGAACCGAAGAACGCGGAGACCAGGGAGCGCGCGGCCGGGCCGGGCTCGACGCCGGGACGGAGTTCGCCCGCCTCCTGGGCGGACACGAGCAGGGACTCCAGGAGCGAGATCCAGTCGACGTACGGAGTGGGCAATTCGGCTTCGATCTGCGGGCGTTCGAGCTGTAGCCGGGCGCCGGCCTGCACGATCACGTCGTCCTGGAACGCGACCGCCGCACGTTCCAGCATGCGTGCCGCGGCATCCACGGGGCCGAGTCCCTCTTCGATGACCTCATCGAGGATTTTCGGCCAACGAGCGTAGTGCTCGTCCACGATGGCCAGGGCCAGGGCTTCCTTGGTCGGGTAGTGGAAGTAGACGGCCCCTTTGGTCATCTCGACCCGGTCGGCCACGTCCTTGACCGACGTCTGGCGGTAGCCGCGCTCGGTGAAGAGCTCCGCGGCTCCTCGCAGAACCCGGAGGCGGGTCAGGACCGAACGCTCTTGTTTGGGGTCGGAGCCCCTCCTGGACGGAGTTCTCCACGGGGCGAAGGCGTTGACGTGCGGCTCTGGCATGAGGGGCATCCTCTGTAGGTCTCTGTCCTGACGTGTTCGGGCACGCTCGGCCGTGCCTGGTGGCGCAAAATAATCCCTGCAACATACCTTCCTGAAGGTATATTTCTTCGGGAGTCGCCATGTGCGTCGGGACGATACCGGCGCGATCCGCACGGCGGCCAGGGGGAGGATGTTGCGCGTGCACGCCATGTCTGGATTGCGGATGGGCATCGGCCGACCGGGGCCCGAGCGCCACTGGCAGAGGCTGGACTTCGACCGCTGTGTCCCGCGGGAGACCGTCCACAAGGCGGCCGCGGCGGAGGTGCTGCTGACGGACGCGGAACGGCTCGGCGACGACCGGTTCGCGGTCGGGGCCGCGTGGCGCCGGGACCACTATCTCGCTCACCACGGCGGTCCCGCGGCCGATCCGGTGCTGCTGGCCGAGACCGGGCGGCAGATCGCGATCTACTTGTCGCACCGCTTCTTCGGTGTGGCGCACGGGGTGCCGTTCGTGCTGAGCGGAATCTCCGTCGAACTGTTCGAAGCGCTTCCGCCGGTGGGCGAGGAGTACTTGGCCGTCGGGCTCGACGTCGTCTGCCGCAAGCCCGCCGAGGGCGCGCGGTTGCGCCTGGAACTGGACGCGGACGTCGTGCTGCGGCACCGCTCCGTCGGGCGGACACGGGTTCGCTGGGAGCCGATGGAGCCCCGCCGCTATGCCCTGTTGCGCCGGCGCGGGGGGCAGGGACCGGGAGAGGCGGCGCCCCGTACGGCACCGTCCCGTGTCCCCCTGTCGCCGGCTCGCGTCGGCCAGCTCGCCGAGCGGGACGTGCTCATCGCAGCCGACTCCTCCGACGGCAACGTCTGGTGGCTGCGGCTCGACCGCGCACACCCCGTGCTGTTCGACCACGAGTCCGACCATGTACCGGGCATGACGCTCGTGGAGGCGTTCCGGCAGGCCGGCCGGGTCGCCTCGGCGGACAGCCGGCCCGGCGCGAGCGGCGCGACGCTGCTGGACGTGACGTTCACCGCGTTCTGCGAGCCGGATGTCCCGGTGTCGATCACGGCGGAACCGGCCGACCGCGGTGCGGCCGTCTTCACCCTCCGCGCCCACCAGGCCGGGCGTGAACTCGCTTCCGCAGAGGTTGGCCACGGCGTGCCCAAGTCCTCTGGGATGCGGCTGGAGGCAGCATGCTGACCGCGCGGCAGAGAGCCGCCGGTGAACGGCGAACCGACGGCGAACCGACGGGTGGTGAGGCTGCGTCGGACGGCCAGGGCGTGCGGAGCAGCCAGGCTGGACGGCCGGCCCGGGACCTGCTCGTCGAGGTGGCCCGGCAGGACGCCCAGGCGGCCGACGAGCGGCGCAAGCTCGGGCCCCAGGTGGCCGCGGCCGTCGTCGACGCGGGCTTCCCGCGCCACTTCGTACCGGTGAGATGGGGCGGCGCGGCCGGGACCTTCGCGCAACTGCTCGCGGATGCCGCGGCGGTCGCGGAGGCGTGCGCCGCCGCGGGCTGGTGCGCCGCGCTCTACGCGGCGCACGGCCGACTCGCCGCCTACCTTCCGGAGCAGGGACAGCGGGATCTCTGGGCGAACGGGCCCGACGTCCGCATCGCCGCCTCCGTCGTTCCGCCGCAGGGCCGCGCCACGGCTGTGAGCGACGGTTGGCGCCTCGATGGGGAATGGCGGACGGCCAGCGGGGTCGACCATGCGGAATGGGTCCTGCTGGCGTCCTGGACGCCGGGCGGGGACGGTGCACGGGAGCACCGGGTCTTCGCCGTGCCGCGCGAGGAGCTCTCCGTCCTGGACACCTGGGACTCCGTCGGGCTGCGAGGAAGCGGAAGCAACAGCGTGACGGCAGACGGGATCGTCGTGCCCGCCCACCGTTCCCTCACGTTGGGCGCGCTGTTGAGTCCCCTGCCCGACGCGGCCCGCTGCCACCGCGTTCCCTATCCGATGGTCGCCGCGCTGATGTTCGCGGCTCCTGTCCTGGGGGCTGCCCGTGCGGCGCTGCGGGCCTGGGCGGACGACTGCGTGCAGCAGGCGCCGGGGCGCAGACCGGGCCAGAACCTGCTGCTGGCCCGGGTGTCCGCGCGGCTGCACGCCGCGGGTCTGCTTCTCGAGGGCGCAGCGGACCGAGCGGACCGGCAGGGGACGACCTCGCTCGCGGTGGCGGAGAACCGCCGGGACGCGGCAACCGCGGTCGCATGGTGCCGTGAGGCGGTCGATGACCTCTTTCACGCCTCGGGGCTGCACGGACAGTCCCCGGACAGCCGGCTGCAACGGGCGTGGCGGGATGTCACGACGGCCGCGGCTCACGGGGCCCTCGGCCTCGACGCGGCGGCCGACGCGTACGCGGACGCGGCTCTGGCGAGTGGAGGTGCCCGATGACGACGGTGACCGGGACGGGGTGTCCGACACTGGCCTTCTTCGACGTGGACGAAACGCTGATCGCCGAGAAGAGCATGATCGAGTTCTGGAGGCACTGGTCGCGCCTGCACCCCACGCAGGTCGCCACCGACTGGCTGGAGCTGCGGGCGGAGGCGGCGGTGACCCCCGACCGTGAGACGTTGAACCGCGGCTACTACCGGCGCTACGCGGGCGTGGCCCTGGCCGACCTCGAAGCCGCGGGCCGGACCTGGTACGACGGCTATCGCCGCGGTGGTACGGCCTTCGTTCGGTCCGCCCTCCGCGCCGTCGCCGCACACCGTGCCGCCGGCCGGGAGGTGGTGCTGGTCTCGGGCTCGATGCGCCCGCTCCTCGCCCCGCTGGCCGACGAGTTGGCGGTGGCGACGGTCGTGTGCACCGAACTGGTGGTGGGACCCGGCGGGGTGCTGACCGGGGAGGTGCACCGCCCGATGATCGGGGCGGCGAAGGGCGAGGCCGTGGTCCGGGTGATGCGGGAACGCGGCGCGGATCCGCAGGACTGTTTCGCGTACGGCGACCACGAGAGCGACCTGGCCATGCTGCGCGCGGTGGGGAATCCGGTGGTGGTGGGAGATTCCCCCCTGCTGAACGACGAGGCAGAGCGCTTCGGCTGGTCGGTGGCCTCCGCTCGCCGGGGCCCGTTCAGATCGGAGAGCACGTGAGATGTCCCGCGGGCCGGAACGCTGCGGCGACG
Organism: Streptomyces sp. NPDC015139; assembly: GCF_043079785.1. Lineage (NCBI taxonomy): Bacteria > Bacillati > Actinomycetota > Actinomycetes > Kitasatosporales > Streptomycetaceae > Streptomyces > Streptomyces sp. NPDC015139. The sequence continues at coordinate 108,883 of NZ_JBIBUW010000013.1, forward strand.
TGTCGCTCCAATGGTATGTATGTGCTCTCTTTCCATGACGAAGGGCACAGACATGATCAAACAGGAGCGGGCACGACGCACGAGGGAGAGAGTGCTGACGGCCGCCGCAGAGGTGTTCGCCTCCCAGGGGTACAGCAGGGCCACACTCAGTTCGGTGGCCGACCGGATCGGAATGACGAAGGGCGCGCTGTACGGCCACTTCTCGTCGAAGAGGTCGTTGGCCGGGGCCCTGATCGACGAGTCCCGACAGGCGTGGACGAGTCTGCGGACCGAGTACGACACCCCGGGCGCCGATGCCGGTGGTGTGCTCGAAGACCTCGTCATGGGGTTCACCGGCCGGTTGCAGTCGGATGTGCGACTGCGGGCCGCGGTGCGGCTCGCCGCCGACTGCCCGGTCCTGGCGAGGGCCTTGTCCGACATCCTCGTCGAGGTGCACAACGCCTTGATGGAACTGGTTCGCAGAGCCCAGCGCGACAGCGGGTTTCCCGCGTACTCGCCGCGGCTCGTCGCCCGACTGGTGATGATCGTGATGTACGGGCTGCTGCACGCGCCCCCCGGACGCGTCGACGACGACCGCGCGGCCGGCGGGGAGTCTTTGTGGCGGCTGCTCTTCGACGCACTGTCGGGGGCCGACGGGCCAGGAGTCTTGCGCGCGGGAGACGACGCTGTTTCAGGTCCATAAAACATACCTTCGGGAACGAATTCTTCTGCCATGCTCCACCGGGTCTCGCGCCTGCGAGGCCGGGTGGTGGCATCCCTGCGCGGGGCAGGGGCGGCGACTCTGGGGAGGGAAGCGGATGAGCGTGCTGGACGAGTGGACGGACCGGATCGCCTCGGAACATACGGACACCGATAGGCAGGGCCCGGATCCGACGGGCGACGCCGTACTTCGCGCGATGTCCGACGCGCGCAGCGTCGACGACTTCGACATGCGGCACCTTCGTTACTTCCTGACCGTGGTCCGCGCCGGAACCGTATCGGCCGCCGCCCAGGAACTTCGGATATCGCAGCCGAGTCTCAGTCAGCAAATTCGACGCCTTGAACAACGCGTAGGTGCCGCGTTGTTCATCCGCAGTTCACGAGGAGTGGAGCTGACGACCGGGGGCCGGGCCTTTCTCCGGGAAATTCAGGGAATTCCCAGTCAACTGCGTTCCGCCATCGCGGCGGCCGCCCCCGCACCGCAGGCCTGGCCCGTCGGTGTGTGCGGCGGAGTCCCGGCGGAGGTCCTCATCGAGGTGCAGAACGCTCTGTCCGGGAGCCGTCCGGACGGCAGCCGCGAGACCGGCGGAAAGCTGCGGATGCGCTCGGTCGACGCGGCGGACCAGGGTGAACTGCTGCGGCACGGCGAGATCGCCTTCGGCATCGTGCGCCTGCCGATCCCGATGCCGCACGTCGTGCGCGCCGTGGTCCGCGACGAGCCCCTCGGCCTCGTCATGGCGCGGGAACACCCGCTCGCCGCACATCCGGAGCTCACCTGGAGGGACCTCGCCCGCCAGCGTCTGCTCTGGTACGAGGAAGGCTGCGCACCGGGATTCGCGGAGACCGTCCCGGCACATCTGGCGCAGCTCGGCTGGAACTCCGTGCTGCACCCTGTCAACCAGGATCAGCACGCCCTCTTCCTGCACGCGTTGCAGACCACCGCGGACCTCGTCGCCCTGCGCCCCCACCACGCGGTGGAGCGGGAGCCGCACCTGGTGTGGCGGCCCCTGCCCACCAGCCGGCCGCCGCGCGAGCGCCTCGCGGTCATCGCCGCCAGCGACTGCCGTACCGCCCGGCTCCTGCGGAAGGTCGCGGCGGAGCGCGGCTGGGCGTTCGTCGCCGACTAGTTCCGCACACCTGTCCGTCCGGCGTGTGACCCGTGCCTTCCTGGCCCGGGTCACACGCCTTTCCGGTTTCTGCTGCCAAGCGGGTATAATCGCCCGCTTATGGACGTCACGCTGTTTGCGTCTTGGACGGCTGCGGAGACCGAAGATAGCCTTTTGAACGAAACGGAGGCGATCTTCCTTCCGAAGCGGTCTCCCTCCGTGGAACTCCTCGCCTCTCCTTCGCCGGGACATTCTTATGGAATTCCCTGGCGCATCTTTCCCTCTTCAGCCTGACGGGCCGTGCCATGCCATCGACCCGACCAAGGAGCATCGTGATCTCGACCAAGCTGACCGAACTGCTCGGCATCGACCACCCGGTCGTCTGCGCCCCGATGGGCTCCGTGTCCGGTGGCCGGCTCGCCGGCGCCGTCACCCGGGCGGGCGGCCTCGGCCTCGTCGGCGTCAGTTACGGCGACCCGGCGTTCATCGACGAGCACGTGGCGCGGGCCGCGGAGACCGGTGGTGTCTGGGGCGTCGGCTGCGTCATGTTCACCTTCGACACCCGGCCCGGTCTGTGGGACAAGGTGCTCGGTTACGCCCCGCCGGTCATCGCCCTCTCCTTCGGCGACGCGGCACAGGTCCACAAGTACGTGGCGTCCGCCGCCGACGCCGGGTCCCACGTGATCGTCCAAGTGCACGACGCCGGGCAGGCCGAGGTCGCCGTGCGGGCCGGAGCCTCCGTGCTCGTGGCCCAGGGTGCCGAGGCCGGCGGCCACCACGCGTCGCTGGCGACCCTGCCCCTCATCCCCGCCGTACTCGACGTCACCCAGGGCGCGGTGCCGGTGGTCGCGGCCGGCGGGATCGCGGACGGCCGCGGTCTGGCCGCGGCCCTCGCGCTCGGCGCCGACGGGGTGATGATGGGCACCCGGTTCGCCGCCACCGAAGAGTCGCTGGCCACCGCCGGGTTCAAGTCCCACCTGGTCTCATCGCACACCGCGGACACCGTCGACACCCGTTCGTTCGACGTGGTGCGCGGCATCCCGTGGGACGAGGCCTACCAGGCCCGCTCCGTGAGCAACGAGTTCACCCGCACCTGGACCGGCCGTGACGCCGAACTCGCCGCCCAGCGGGCCACGGTCGAGCCCGAGTGGACCGCCGCCGTCGCCCGTGACGACACCACTCAGCGCGCCATGTTCGCCGGTGAGGTCCTCGACCTGATCCAGGACATCCAGCCCGCCGCCCAGGTCGTCCACGACGTCGTGGCCGATGCCGAGGCGATCCTCGCCCACCTCGCCCGCCGGGCCGGCGTTCCCAGTGCCTGACCTGGCCGGCCTCCTCGCCCCTTCCGCCGGTCCCCCCAGTTCTGTTCGATCCGCCGATCTCTCCCCTACCAAGCAGAGGACCCGATGATCCACGTACTGACCCTCACCTACCTCACGCCGCGTGAGACCGTCGTCGCCCACATGGCCGAGCACAAGGCCTGGCTGCGCGAGCACGCGGACCAGGGCCGGATCCTGCTCAGCGGCCCCCGGCCCGAGGGCGGCGCCGTCATCGTGACCGCCGACCTCGACGAGACCCGGGTGCGCGAGCTGATCGAGAGCGACCCCTGGCACAAGCTCGGCATCGCCTCGTACGAGCAGCTCTCCTTCGAGGGCCGCAACGCGAGCCCGGGCGTGATCACCGCCCCGGAGCCGGACGACGGCGTGCTGCTCATCAATGTGGCCACCACCGACGACGCCGCGGCCAGTGTGGCGGCGCTCGCCTCCGCCGTCGATCACGTCTCCGCCACCGCCGACGGCTTCCGCGGCTCCCGCCTGCTGACGAGCGTCGACGGCGACGCCATCGTCAACTTCGCGGCGTGGACGAACCAGGAGCGCTTCGACGCGATCTTCGAGGACCCCGAATTCACCCGCCGCTACCAGGCGTTCGCCGAGACCACGACCGGCGCCAAGTACCGGCTCTACCGCACGAGCCGGGTGATCACGCCCAACCGCTGAGCCCACTCCCCCACGACGGACCCACAGCTTTCCGCCTTCTTCCGAGGAGAAACCATGTCAGGCTCGAACACCCCGCCGCAGTACGACCTCATCGTGATCGGGTTCGGCGCGGCAGGCCTGTCGGCCGCCCTGTCCTTCGCCGAGGCCACCGCACACCGCGAGACCCCGGCGAGGATCGCCGTCCTCGAGCGCGCCGGCCGTGACGAGCGCGGTGGAGCCACCCGCTGGACCGGCGCGTTCCTGCGGATCACCCAGGACAGGAACCTGGACACCGACTGGGCCGAGCACGTCAGCCGGGTCTCCGGCGGCCTCGCCGACATCGAGTACTGCCGCACCGTCGAGCGTGAGACCCCCCAGACCCTCGACTTCATCGAGAAGCACGGCGTCGAGATCGCCTTCGAGGACTTCCCGCTGCCCCACACGTTCGACGGCGGCACCCCGTCCATGACGCCGCCGGCCAGCCCCCGCGGCGGCGGTGCCTCGATCGTCGAACACCTGGGCGCCGCCCTGGAGAACGACCCGCGCGTCGACATCCGCTACGAGACGGAGGCACTGCGTCTGACCACCTCCGACGACGGCTCCGTCGACGGCGTGCTGGTTCGTACCTCCGACGGGCGCACCCAGCGCCTGTCCGGCCACGCCGTCGTCCTGGCGTGCGGCGGCTTCGAGGGCAACACCGAGATGCTCACCCGCTACGTCGGCGACAAGGCGTGCGATCTTCCGCTGATCGCCCCCGGTATCACCAACAACCGCGGTGACGCGCTGCGCATGGCCCTGGAGCTGGGCGCCGACACCGCGGGCCAGTTCGACGGCATCCACGCCGAGCCCGTCGACCGCCGAACCCGGAAGGCCGACTCCGTCCTCTACGGCTTCAGCACCGGTGTGTTCGTCAACGGCAGGATGGAACGCTTCTTCGACGAAGGCCGTGACACCTGGGACAACACCTTCGAACACGTGGGCTACGAGATCTGGAGGAACCAGGAGCAGGAGGCGTACTGGATCGCCGACGCCAAGACGCTCGCCATCCCCGGCATCATGAACTCGCTGCTCAGCGACGTGCCGCCGGAGCAGGCCGACAGCCTCGAGGAACTCGCCGCCGTGCTCGGCATCGACGCCGAGGGGCTGGAGAAGACGATCGCGGAGTTCAACGCGGCCGTCGGACCCGGCGAGTTCGACCCGACCCGCCTCGACGGCAAGGCCACCGTGGGCCTCGAGCCGAAGAAGTCCAACTGGGCCACACCGCTGGACACCCCGCCGTTCATCGGCGTCCCGGTCACCGCCGCCATCTGCTTCACCTACGGCGGCATCCGCACCGACCTGGACGGCCGGGTCGTCACCCCGTCCGGCACCGCCATCCCCGGTCTGTACGCGGCCGGCGAGGCCACCGGCCTCTACTACCACGCCTACCCGCCGGCCACGTCCGTGCTGCGGTCGCTGATCTTCGGCCGGCTCGCCGCGCACCACGCCGCGGGCCCGCAGACCGCCTGACACCGCCCACACCAGCTACCTGGAGGAACCATGAGCATCGTCAACATCGACGTCACCCTCCGCGACGGCGGGTACCGCAACGGCTTCAACTTCCCGCTGAGTTACGCGCTCAAGCACGCCAAGCTCACCGTCGAGGCGGGCTTCGACTGGGTCGAGATCGCCTACCGCAAGGGTTCGCTCCTGCCGATCCCCGACCTCGGCCTCACCGGCCGCGGAGATGACGAGTTCATCGCCGCGGTGGCCCACGAGATCGGTGCGCACCGCGTCGCGATGATCCTGCACCCGAAGAACATCACCGAACACGACCTGCCCGCCATGTACGCGGCGGGTGCCCGACTGGTCCGTATCATCCTGCCGGCCAAGGGCTACGAACGCGGTCTGGAGTACATACGCCAGGCCAAGGACATCGGGTTCGGCGTCGGCGTGAACTTCGCACGGATCAGTCAGTGGCCGGGCCGTGACATCGTCGAGGTGGCGACCGCCGCCACCGACGCCGGCGCCGAGTTCGTCTACCTGGCCGACTCCAACGGCAGCCTCTCCCCCGTGGACACGACCGATCTCACCACCCTGACCAAGTCGGTCACCGGCGGCCCGGTCGGTCTGCACGCGCACAACAATCTGGGGCTCGCCCTGGCGAACGCGATCAGTGCGGTCGCCGCGGGTGCGACCTGGATGGACTCGTCGATCCAGGGCATGGGCAAGGGCCCGGGCAACCTCATCGCCGAACAGTGGCTGGCTCACCTGGACCGCACCGACCCCGAGTCCTCCGCCCGGCTCCACCTGGGCCCCGCCCTGGAACTGGCGGACCTGCTCCTCGCCACCATTCCCGAGGGCACGCCCTCCCTGCCACTGCCCGACCTGGTCCTCGGCCGCTACGACCTGCCGGTCGAGCACCGCAAGGAACTGCTGGGCGGCAATCACCGTGAGGGCATCGCCACCGCACGCACCCTCGCCACCGTTCGGTGACCCACGCCGAACTCGCTGTCCCGGCGGCGGTCTTCGGACCCGAGGCCGCCGCCGGTCCGGCACACGCACTCGTCCTCGCCCCCGTCACCCCGCGCTGGGACGGCGGAGCGTTCTTCGCACCCGTCACCCGCATCCTGGCCCAGGCCGGCCTGCGGGTCACCGTGGTCGACACGCTCTCCCTGTGGGACGAGGAGATCGACTCGCTGGACTCCCTCGTCGCCCGCTGCCGCGCGCTCCTGACCCGGTACGGCCCCGTGGACCTGCTCTGCGGGAACGCGCTGGGCGGCGCGGTGGCCCAGGCACTGCTCCCCGACGTCGCCCCCGAGACCGCGGTGCTGCTCGTCTCCGGGCCGGCCCGGACGGACGCCCTCCTCGAAGCCAGGCTCACGGAGATCGCCGACCTGGCCGCGGGCGGCCGGTCCGACTACGCCCTCGCCCTCCTCGACCGGCGCGTCCAGCCACAGGGTCAGTGCCGCGGAACCGCCGGCGACGCGCCGGCGCCGCACGACCCGGCCGCGGGGCGCCGGCTCGCCGCCGGGATGCGGATGCTGTGCGGCATCGACGTGACCGACGGAGTACGGGCCCACCCCGGTCCGCTGCTGCAGATCGTCGGCAGCCATTCGCAGCTCGTCACCCAACGCCACACCGTGGCGGCGGCCCACCACCGGGTGGCCGTCGTACCGGGGGCCGGCATGCGCCCCCATTTCGAACGCACCGCTGAAGTGTCCGCCCTCGTCGGATCCTTCCTGCGGGAGAAGGGACTCACATGAAGAGCGTCGCTGTACTCCCCGGCGACGGCATCGGGCCGGAGGTCACCGCCGCGGCCCTCGACGTCGTGGAGAAGCTCGCTCTCCCCCTCGATCTGCGCTTCGGCGAGATCGGCTGGGAGTGCTGGCGCCACGAGGGCGATCCGGTCCCGCAGCGCACCTGGAAGCTTCTGGAGGAGACCGACACCTGTCTGCTGGGCGCCATCACCAGCAAGCCGCTGCGCGAGGCCGAGGCCGAACTCCCCGCCGGGCTGAGGGGCACCGGCCTCACCTTCGTCTCCCCCGTCATCCAACTGCGGCAGCGGCTCAGCCTGTACGCCAACGTCCGCCCCGTCATCGATCTGGTCGACCGGCGCTTCGACTTCACAGTGATCCGCGAGAACACCGAGGGCCTGTACGCGGGGTTCGACTTCCACGGCCTCGACGACGCCCTGTGGAACGTGGTCCGGGAACACCCCAACGCGCAGGCGTCCGGCCCGCGGGCGACCGGTGTCACGCTGCGTCTGCAGACCGAGTTCGGCATGGACCGGCTGCTGCGTTACGGGTTCGCCCACGCCCGTTCCCGCGGCTACACCCGGCTCACCCTGGTCGACAAACCCAACGTGCTGCGCCACACCAGCAACCACCTTCGTGAACGCCTTGAACTGATGGCGGGCGACCACCCTGACATCGAGACCGAGATCCTCAACGTCGACGCGGTCGCCCTGTGGATGGTGCGCAGGCCCGAGCGGTTCGGCGTGCTGGTCGCCGAGAACATGTTCGGCGACATCCTCTCCGATCTCGGCGCGGGCGTCATGGGGGGCCTCGGCCTCGCGCCCAGCGGCAACATCGGCGACCACGGCAGCTACTTCGAGCCGGTGCACGGCAGTGCCCCGGGCATGGCGGGACAGGGCCGCGCCAACCCCATGGCGATGATGCTCGCCGTGGCCCAGATGCTCGACCATCTGGATCTCTCCGTACCCGGCGAGGAACTCAGGGCGGCGGTGCGCGCGGTGGCCACACGCCGTACGACCGTCACCTACGACATGGGTGGCACGAGCGGCACCCGGGAGGTCGCGCAGGCCGTGACCGAGGAACTCGCCACGGACGAGACCGTGTCGGACGCCACTGACGAGGTGGTGGACCGGCTCTCCCGCCTCGACACCGCGTCGGTCTCCGACGCACTCGACAGCCTCGGGGTCGGCGGTGTCCTCGTCGGCATCGCTGCGCGAGTGCCCGGCACCCGAGCGGCGGGCCGTGCGTTCACCGTCACCTACCGGCCCGTCGACGACTCCGCGCAGGGCTTCCGCAATGCCGCCAACTACCTGGACGACGTACCCGAGGGGTCCTTCGTGGTGGTCGACAACGCGGGCAGTACCACCTGCACGAACTGGGGATCGCTGTTGACGAGACTGGCGCAGCGGCGCGGGGTGCGCGGCACCGCCCTGCACGGCTCGGCCCGCGACATCGCCGAGATCCGCGCCGCCGGATACCCGTTGTTCAGCACGGGCGTCACCATGGTCAGTGGCAAGAACCGGGTGGAACTGGCCGGCACCGGCCGGGACGTCGTCATCGGACATGTCACCGTACGGCCCGGTGACATCGTCGTCGCCGACGACAACGGAGCCCTGGTCGTACCCGCCGACCACGCCGTCGAAGTCGCCGACCGGGCGGAACGAGTCGAGCACACCGAGGACGCGATCGCCGGGGCCGTCGGCGCCGGGCTGCGCCTCGACGAGGCCCGGCGCCGGTTCGGCTACGCCAGGCCCTGGGGCGACAGTGGCGCCCGGCCCTCCGATGCATGACCTGGCGGGGCGCGTGGTGGTGGACGTCCACTACCACGCGGGCCCCGACCTGTACCGTCGCCGGCTCACCTCGGCCGGCGCGGGCCGGGCATATGCCGAGGTCGGCGGCTGGGTGGTCCTGAAGAGCCATCTCACCTCCACCGCGGCCCGCGCCTGGGAGGCCCGCCAGGAGGGGCTGCCGGTCTCCGGCAGTCTCGTCCTCAACGAACTGGTCGGCGGTGTCCGGCCCCAGGCCGTGGAGCAGGCCGTCTACGCGCACGGCCCGGACACCCCCGCCCGTCTCGTCGTCCACCTGCCGACCCTGGTCGGCCCCGCGCACACCTCGCGCCTGCGCCGTACCTCCTTCCACCCCCTGCTCGATGCCGACCGCTGGCGGACCGGCCGGGTCCTCGACGCCGACGGGCGGCTGCGCCGGGACGTGCGCGAGGTCCTGCGGGCAGCCCGTGACCTGCCCGTCGCCGTGGCGACGGGGCACTGCGACCGGGAGGCGGCACTGCGCCTCGTGGACGAGGCCGTACGCCTCGACGTGCCGCGCCTGGTGCTCACCCACGCCACGCACCCCATGTCGGGCTTCTCGAGCGCCGACCTGGCGGACCTGTCCCAGGTACCCGGCCTGTACGTCGAAATCACGGCGCTGACGCTGCTGTTGGGGCACCGCGACATCAGCCACCTCGGGGAAGTGGTGCGAGCCCACCCACGGGTGGTGTTCAGTTCCGACCTCGGCCAGCCCGACCAGCCGGACGTGAAGGAGTGGCTGGACGTGAGCGAGCAGTGGTTCCGGACCACGGGCCTGACGAGCCAGGAGATCAGAGCCATCACCTGGGCGAACCCCGTGGCCCTCCTGAAGCCGTGACCGGACCGGCACCACGCGCCCACGGTCCGCCGGTCGGCCCACCGGTCGGCGATGCCGCTGCGGAGCCGGCCCACCCGAGAGCGGCGGCCCGCCGCTCGGTCTCCTCAACGCTACGAAGGACACCTTGCCATGACAGAGCCGGACGGCCGCGAGCCTCGCCCGTCGCGACGCAGCGTGCTGCGCACCGCATTCGTCTCCGGCGCGGCCTTCGCCGTACCCCTCTCGCCCTCGCTCCCGAAAGCGCGCGCCGCGCGGTTCCGCACCGGATCACTCGGTGACCAGTCGGCCGTGCGCAGTTTCGCCATGGGAGATGTCCGGCTCACCTATGTCGTCGACGCGGCCATGGAGTTGGACCGTGCCGGCTTCCTGCCCGCCGTCCCCGCCTCGTACTGGAGGGAACATCCCGAAGCGCTGGCTCCGTCGGGGCGCATCGCCGCCTCGGCGGGCGGTGTCCTCGTCGAGCGAGGCGACCGGCGGCTCCTGATCGACGTCGGTCTCGGCGCCACCATCCTCCCGCCCTCTCTCGGAGTCTCCCGCGGCGGGGCGCTGCTGCGCACCCTCCAGGCGCTGGGGGTGCCTCCGGAGTCGATCGACACCGTGGCCTTCACCCACCTGCACACGGACCACACCGGTGTCGGCTTCCTCACCGGGCCCGGCCGGCAGCCGCGCAAGGCGTTCCCCTGCGCCGACTATCTGGTGGCGGGAGCCGAGTGGGATCCGTTCTGGAACCGTGAGGTGAAGGTGGGGGCGCCGTCCTGGGACGGGTTCATGGTGCCGATGTCCCGGGTGCTGCGCCGGTTCGGCGACGGTGACGAAGTGTGGCCCGGCGTCACTGCGCTGATCACTCCGGGACACAGCCCCGGACACACCACCTACGTGGTCTCGGCCCATGACGGGCGGCGGATCCTGGTGTTCGGCGACGCCTTCCACACTCCCGCCCAGGTGGCCCACCCCGAATGGCCGTCCGGGCCCGACGTGAACGTCGACGGCGTGCTCAAGGCGCGAGCGACACTGCTGGCACAGCTGCGCGAGCGGCGTACCTACGGCTTCGCCTTCCACTTCGGCGACCAGGCGTTCGGCCGAGTCGCCGCGGGGGACCGATGGCGCCCGCTGCCGGCCCACGCTCTCCTGCCCACCCCGATCCGTCTGCCGTGAGCTGTGCGGCACTGAACTCCGTTGCCTGCCACTAGAGTTGCACCCCTCATCGTGTACACGGGGGTAGCCATGACCGGTCAGTGGGAGACGCTCGGCGAGGCAGGCGGCATCGAGGCGTATGTGCACCGACCCGCGGGAGAGGTACGGGGCGCCGTGGTGGTCTGCTCCGAACTGTACGGAGTCAACGCCTACGCCCGCGCCACCTGCGCGGAGTTGGCGGAGGCCGGGTACGCCGCGTTGGCGCCCGACTACTACTGGCGCAGTGCCCGCCGCACCGGACTCGGATACTCCGCCGAGGAGCGTGCGGACGGCCTGGGGCTGATGCGTGCGCTGGACCGGGATGAGCTGGTCGCCGATGCCTCCGCGGCACTGGCGGCGGCGCGCGCCGAGGCCGGGGAGCGTGGCGTGGCGTTCCTCGGACTGAGCATGGGCGGCCATATCGCGATGCGGGCGGCGACCGAGCTGAGCTTCGAGTTGGCCGCGGTCTTCTACCCCGGCTGGTTGCTCAACACCGGCTTCCCCCTGGTCGGTCCCGTGCCCCCGCTGGAGACCAGTGAACGCGTCGCCGCGGGGGGCGCGTTCGTGCTGGGCTTCCGCGGGGAGCTGGACCACATCATTCCGGCCGAGGAATGGGAGCAGGCCGAGCAGCGGCTCACCAAGGCCGGGGTGCCGCACGAGCTGGTGACCTATCCGGGAGCCCGTCACGGCTTCGCCTGCGCCGACCGTCCGGCCGACTACGACCAGCGAGCCGGCGCCGACGCCTGGCGGAAGGTCTACTCCGCCTTGGCGGCACACCTGTAGGCTCACGCGTTCGCTGCGTCCGCCTTCGCCCGCGTGGCCTGGAGCACGCGAGCGGAGGCCGGGCCGGTCGCCCAGCCGCGGCGCCCCGTCGAGCTGGGGAATTCTCATCGCCCGCAGCACACCGCATTCTGCACACTCCTCCGGTCGGACTCAGTCGCCCGAGAACCCGAAGACCCCCAGATGGGTTCCCCTCCTCCCCCATGAACGCCTCGTCCCGCCACAGTTCCTCGGGGTCCCGGTAGGTCGCGGCGTCGCCGTAGAACTCCTGGCAGACCTCCACGTGCAGAGCCTCCGGAGACTTCTCGACGGTGAGTCGATCAAGATTGGCTAAAGACTCTCAGGGGGGGGCAACAGTTGAGTGTTGAACTGCCAGGGGTGGGGCACCAGTACGCCGGCATCTGCCGTTGCACTTGTTCTTGGGGGGATCGATGTCGAGGTTCGGCAGTCGAGGACATGCCGGTGATCCGCATCCCACACACGACACCGCGCCCCTCGACGGCCGTCCGCGCTCGCACCTTTCGGCTTTCGAGCTGTCCGTACGGGAATACCGGGCACTGGTCCGCGTGATCGAACACGCCCGGGCCCGCCTCACGCTGGCCGGTGTCGGCGACACCGATACGATCCGCAACGCCAGCGGCGCGGAACTGCTGCCGCCCCTTCGCGCACGAGCCCACGCGGCCATGGATCGGGGAGCCGACGGTGTGCCGATGCTGGCCACCGAGATCCGACATCTCGAAGCAGCCGTCGTCAACCTCGAGTCCTACAACGGACATGAAGCCGTGCTCTGCGAGGGCTATGCGCTCCTCGAGCAATGCGAAGACCGCCAACGCGGGGCTCAGACCGCGCACATGGTCGACGGGATCCTCACCCTCGATCAGCGCACACCGCCGGCAGCCAGCCTGTGACCGCTCGCCGACGGACGACGCCGGCTCATCACCGTTCCCGCCCTCACAGCCCGCATCGCGCGGGTGCCGACCGTGCGTCAGCCGGAGCGGGCACGCCGATACGAGCGGAACACGGACCACTTTGTTTCACGTAGTCCGGAAAACCGCACTTCCGTGCGATTGGATTCTGCGGGGACCTGGTGTGAAGATGGCGCGATGCCCGCCGCCTTCGAGACGAAAGTGCACGTCACACGCTATGAGCAGGTCTCGCTGATCACCATGCGCGGGGAAGTGGACCACGACCACACCGAGGCCGTCGAAGCAGCCTTCGCCGAGGCCGATCAGGCAGCACCTTCCACCACGGCGGTCGACCTTTCCCAGGTCACCTTCGCCGACAGCATGCTCCTCAACGCCCTGCTCGACGCCCGCCGGCGCCACGATGCCGACGGCCGCGACCTCGTCCTCCTCGGGCCCCTGCAACCGGCCGTCACCCGGCTGCTGACGCTCAGCGGGACATACGACCACTTCAGGATCGCCCGCACCGGCCCCACGGCTGCCAGCTGACATCGAACCCATGAGTGCGACGACAGCGGGTAAGCGAACCAGCCCGACAGCTACACGACGTGACCAGGTAAGGAACGACCAACGGGAACGCTGCCATGGCCATTGCGCTCACAGATCAGGCACCGGATGAACGAGAACCGACGGCGCCCCTGCGGTACAGCACCGTCTGGGACGCACACCACCCGCCCGTCGCCGAAGCCAGGCAAGCCGTGCGCGCGCTGCTCACCCGTGCGGGGCACCCACCGGAGCACCGGGCGTCCCAGGACGCCGAGCTCGTGGTCAGCGAGCTCGTCACCAACGCCTACCGGCACGCACCGGGCCCCGGTGGGCTCGAGCTGGAGGTCATACCCGACGCCGCCCTCCTGCGGATCGCCGTGCGCGACGGCTCCTCCCGCCCGCCCGAGCCGCGGGACCGTGATGCCCGCCGCGTCGGCGGCCACGGCCTCCACCTCGTCACCCGGCTGTGCGCTCAGCTGCACACCATCGCCCTGGACACCGGCAAGCAGGTCGTGGCCCACCTCCACCTGCACAGCCGTACCTGACCACAGGGACCACAGCTCCGCCTGAGAGGCGGCCCTCCGACGACCTCCCGTGCTCACCCCGGCTCTGACCTGGGCCGCAGCGGCACAACGGGGCGCGGCTCCCATCGGGGTCGTGCCGAACGCACCTCGTCGCCCTCGCACTGGTGTTTCCTCGGGAACCGGCGGGGCATCCGCACGGGGAAGCTTGCTCGGCGGCAATGGACACCGAGGTCACCGTGCTGCCGGCGGGCACCACCTACGGGTCCAGGCCGAATCAGACGACAGGGGTTGGTCGCGATGACCGTGGCGACACAACAGGGTGGCGGAGGCGGCTCCAGCGGCCTGTACGACGTATTGGAACTCATCCTCGACCGCGGGCTCGTCATCGACGCGTTCATACGCGTCTCCCTCGTCGGCATCGAGATACTCAAGATCGACATACGGATCGTCGTCGCGAGTGTCGACACCTATCTCCGCTTCGCCGAGGCCTGCAACCGCCTCGACCTGGAATCCGGGCCGCGCAAACCGGCCGGCCTCACCGAACTCAAGGGACAGCTCACCGAGTCCGGCGCCCGCGGAGTGACCAAGGGAGCCCTCTCCGGCGCCGCGGAGACCATTTCGGACGCCTTCAAGCAGGCGCGCGAAGAAGGCGGCAGGAAGCGCTAGAGCGAGGGCGGCTGCCCGCACGGCAGCCGCCCTCCGGTGTGTGCGACGCCCGATCAGCCGCGGACGATGTTCTGCGCCTGCGGGCCCTTCTGGCCCTGCCCGATGTCGAAGGTGACGTGCTCGCCCTCGGTCAGTTCGCGGTAGCCGCTTCCCTGGATCTCGGAGTAGTGCGCGAAGACGTCCGGGCCTCCGCCGTCCTGCTGGATGAACCCGAAACCCTTTTCGGAGTTGAACCACTTCACGGTACCGCTGGCCATGTATGCCGATCCTTCGTCCATGCTCGGGAGCGGCCCTGTCTCCGGGGGCAGCTCCGGCTCCGGCGACGCCGGAAGCCAGCAGTTGTTCTACCCCCGAACCGGCCCGCTCATACGACAGCTTTCACAGCGTGCCGCTGATCGAAGCCATCCGCTACGCGGTGGGCACCCGCAAGGCGGCCAGCACCGGCAGGTGGTCCGTGGCTGCCCGAAGATCTCTTTCCCGGACGTCGCGGAGGCCCATCGGCACCCCGCACCCCAGTACCTCCACTCCCTCCGTCGTGAAGACCGCGTCGATCCGCTGCAGCGGATCGCCCAGCCGCGTGGTGTGCTCCCTCCCCCACGGGTTCGTCGCCCAGCCGTCCCGCAGGGCGTCGGCGAGGAGGCCGAAGGTACGACCGTCGGGCCGGTCGTTGAAGTCGCCCCCGACGACGCCGTACGGCACGTCCAGGGCGGACAGCCTTTCGAGGAGCAGTCGCCCCTGCTCGTAGCGCTCATGGTCGTCGATGCTCAGATGGCAGCTGAGCACCCCGAGCCGGGCCCGGCCGAACCGCAGCACGGCTGTCGCGAAGCCCCGCTGGTGCAGGCCGGGGGTACGGGGCAGCAGGACGTCCTCGACGCGCTCCACGTGAGCACGCAGAGAGGAGAGGATCATGGGGCCGGCGGCCGGGGCGCCGCCCGAGACGTACACGAGCCCGGAGTTCCGCGCGAGGCGGGCGGCGGCCTTGCGCCAGCCGTAGAACCGCGGCGCCTCCTGAACGCACACGACGTCCGGGCGGCAGGCCCGGAGCACCCGGGCGAGGGCCGCGACGTCGTCGCGCATGGAGCGGATGTTGTAGCTGAGCACACGCACCACCACGGAGCCGTCGGGCTCCGTCGCCGACCTGGGCAGATCCTGCACGCTTCCCCTTCCCGCACGAGGGCGCGGTACGAGACGACGCTATCCGGCGTGGACGAGTTGTTCTTGCCCCCTGGCACCGCCGGCACGTCCCGTAATGGCCCTCATCCGTTACACCGAGAGGCCACAAAGTCTCCTATGTGCCGTATGCCGTTTCCGCGTCAGGGACAGGGGCAGGTGGACGGGTAAGTGCCGATGAAGGGACCGCCATGAGTGCCGGACAGAAGGCCATGGCCATGGGCGAGCAGGCTGTCGGGAAAGCGGTGAGGAAGGCGGCTCACGCCGTGGGCAAGGAGACCGTCGCGGCCAAGGGCGCCGCACTCGAGGCCCGGGGCAAGGCCCGGGAGACCAAAGAGAGGGCCAAGGACAGCTTCAAGCACTGATCGGAGCCTGGGGCCCGGCCAGGCCGACGCCTCATGGAGGACCGGTCCGGCCAGACCGTGCCGACCGGACGACATCAGCGCTGCCGGTAGCGCCGCCACTGGCGTCCGCCGTCGCCAGAGATCCATAGACCTTCGCCCTTGACCAAGTCGTAGGTCGCCGTCGTCGCGTCCGCGATGCCGAAGAGCGTGGTGCCGTCGACGGTGAGCGACGTGAATCTCACCGGCGTCCTCAACTCCCGGAAGACGGTGTTGGTGCGGTCGCCGGCAAGCCAGTAGCGGCCGCCCTCCTCGCCGACGAGGAGCCGCCCGTCCGCAAGCGCCTCCAGCACGAGTGCCTCCGGTCCCCTCTTCAGGGACTCGAAGGGGATCCCACCGCCGAGCACTGTCCGCCAGTGTCCGCCGCCGTCCGTCGTCATCAGCAGGCCTCGCACCCCGTCCCCCTGGATGAGCGACAGCGCCGCGGTGCCGCCCCGCGCGGCGAGAACGCCTCCCGTGTAGGGCTTCGGGACGGCGATGCTGCCGAGCGTGCGACCGCCGCGTTGCCGTACGACGCGGTGGGGTTCCTCGGTCAGGGGCTGGTCGAGGCTCCACACCGTGCCCCGCTCGTCCACGGCGAAGCGGATGCCGTTCGCCGGGACTCCGGCCGGGGGCGCCAGGGTGCGCGTGGCAGGCCGGTAGACCAGAGTCGGCTCCGGTGCGGCGAGCAGGATGTCGCCGGCACGGGTGCGCAGGGCGGTCTCGGCGATCACCACCTTGTGCCGCTTGCCGTCCACGTCGAGGGCGTACGCTCCCCCGACTCCCTCGCCGGGCGGCACCCGTACGAAGCCACCGCGCACTCCTTCGAACGCGACCGGCGCCGCCTCCGCGTCCGTGTGTTCCGCGTGCTCGGCGACCGTTCGGCCGTCGGGGTCCACGATGCGCCAGGCGAAGGCGGCCGGACCTTCGTCGTCCTCGACGTTTCCGGCGTCGTACGTCAGGAGCAGCGAGCCGTTGTCCGCGCGGGCCACGCCACTGGGTGCGCCGGCGGCCTCGACGACGTCGGCAGGGCTCGGGTGAGGGTCCTCGATGACACGCTTGTACTCCGCCTCACGGCTTCCGGAACCGCCGTCGTCGGAAGCACTCGTGGCGCAGGCGGTCAGTGCGAGTGCGGCACCGACCGCGACCAGGAGCCTGGCCGACCGGCTCCCGCGGTTCCTCAGCGACGTCATGGCCACATCCTCACATGGGGTCGCGGCGGTGCCTGGAGGACGGGGACGACCTCCGGCCATGCCGAGCTTCGAGATCACGCAGCGCCTGCTCCGCCGGATCCTCTCCGGGCCGAGCCGCGCGCGAGCCTCGCCCTCGGGACCCTGGAGCTTCCGGCCGGCGAGTTGAACATCCGCTTGAACATCCGCATGCCTGCCAGCAAGCCGCCCGGGCGTCTGGCAAGGGCTACTTGGCGAGATGGGCCGGATTGCGGAACGCCGCAGGATCAAAAGCAATTTGGAAGATGTCGGCGCGCGGAGACGTGCCTACTTTCAAAAGTGTCGGACTGCCGGAACTGCTTTCCCAGGAGGGCCGGATGAACTCTGTGGCGGTTGCGTCTAACGCCGGAGGCAGCGCGTTCCTGGGGCGACAACAACACCTGGCGGCCCGTCGGCACACAGCGCCACCGCTCCGCGGGCGGTGGAAATTCCCGCTTGCGCCCGGCCTTGTCCGGGCCCTTCGAATCTGGGGTAGAGATGCGGCACTTCACCGTGCGAGCCGAAAGCGGCCTGATCGGATTCCTGCCCGTGCGGGCTCTGATGGGTGCGGGCGTCACCGCTGCCTGGTCGCGGCCGGCCCGCGTCGGGCTGAAGCTCATCGCGCCCGACGACCCGGCGAGCGCCACGCCCGGGGACCAGGAGGAGCGCGTCGACGCTGCCCGGCGACTGCCTCCCGACCGCCTCCGCCTGTTCCATCAAGAGCGCGTGATCCGCAGCTTCCGTGAGGTGGCCCGCGCCTGGCTGAAGCAGGTGGGACCGTGTCGCATCGACGTGATCGACGCCGACCTGCTCGACGACGGCAGCCGGGAGTTCTTCGCCACGCTCGCCGATCAGTCCGAGGGACTGGTCGACATCCGCAGGGAAGAACTCGCCAACTCCGAGGAGCAGCTTTCGGCCACGGTCTCGGGACGGGAACTGCGCATCGACCACCTGGCCCGCTCGGGCGGTCAACTCAGCGAGGACGAAGTGGACTTCCTCCATGAGCAGGCCCTACGGTACCTCGGCACCGGTGACAGCTGGACGGCCGAGCGCATTCTGCGCGCCGTGCTGCGCCACCGGGCCGCGCCCCTGGTGCGGAGCCAACTGCGTCTTGCCTGCACCCTGCTGGGGCGCCCCGTCGAAACGGATTTCCAGTCCCTGCGCCGCGCGGAGTTGGAGCCGGGCACCCAGGGCGCCGGAGCCCGACGCCCGGCGTTCCGGCTCGTCGCGGGCTGGGACCTGCTGGAGCAGTGGTCCGGCACGGCGAACCAGATCGAGAGGAACGCCGTGCACCAGGCGCTGTTCGCCATCGTCGACAGGACGGTCTTCAGGACGTACGACACGTCCGAAGTCACGGCGCAGCCGCAGGAGTTCTTCGTCCGGTTACGGAGGGGTCTCGTCATGAAGATCCGCATCCGCGACTTCGACATGTTCGAGATCGCCTACGTCGGATCCGCCGGCGAAGCGCCGGGAATCGACCTCGAGACCGGTCGGGCGGCGTGACGGCGGTTACTCGACCGGTTCCCGCCCCGGCCAGTTGTCGAACATCCAACTACGCTTCGCACAAGCGTGCTTGACAGGGTGTGGGGCCTGTGAAAATCTCGGTCCCACTTGTGACACCAGGGGTCTCTGTCAAGAATTCGGAGAGATGCAATGCCGTCGCTTGAAGTGTCGGGGATAGATGTTTCCTCGCGAGTACGGGCTCGCGATATCCAAATGGCCGGGGTCGCCGACGTACGACGCCGGGTGCTGATGATTTCCGGAGCCATCGACACGGTCGACCACGACGTCTCGGTGTGCGTCAATCTTCCCGAGCCCGGACGCTGGCAGGTGATCAAGTCCGAGACCAATCTGACGGACCGTACGTGGGTCGCCATGCAGGCCGCCACGGACGAGGACTCCGTCTTCGTGAACGACGCCGACACCCTCGTGATGTCACGACAGTTCTCGAAGTCCTTCATCACCCCCGACCAGCGTCGCCTGACCTTCTACGGCGGTGAAGTGCGCCCCGGTGAGGCGGTGGTGAAGATGTACTCGCTGGAGACCGTCGGCCGCAGGCCCACGTACTCGTACTCCCGGTACACCCCCGTGGCCACCGACAGTCCGGAGGCGGCGGCGAAGACCCTCGACCGGCTCGTCGCCGAGGGCCTGCCCCAGCGACCGGTCATCGAGATCATCGTTCCGGTGACGGTCATCGGGTGACCACCTTCGTTCCCGAGCCCCACCTGCTCGACTCGCCCCGCGGCCGTGACTGGGCCCCGGCCCCGGTCAGCGCTCCCCGGGCCGTCAGTGCGGACGCGGTGCCCGCCACCGCCGACGTCGTCATCGTCGGCGCCGGCCCGGCCGGCCTCGCCACGGCCTCCGCGCTGTGGCACCTCGGCGTCCATGACGTCGTCCTGCTCGACCGCGACGGACGGCCCTGCGGCCGGTTCTTCGAACGCATCGACACGCTCAAGCAGCGCGTGCTGCGCTCGCCGTACGAACACCACCCCGGAGTCGAGGGTTACCGCGACTGCGAGCTGCTCGACTTCGCCCGGCTGAACTGGTCCCGGCTCACCCCGGTGGAACGCCGGGAGATTCGCATGGCCCAGGCGGGGCACCGCTCCGTGGTGCCCGTCGACGTGTTCGAGGCCTACTGCCGGCACGTGGCCACGCTCCACCACGTGGACGAGCACACATGGCGGGCCGACGTCCGGGACGTCCGGCCCACCGCCGACGCGGTCACGGTGCACGCCGACGGCATCTCGGTCACCGCGCCCTACGCCGTCCTCTGCCTCGGCGAGGAACGCCGTACCGCCCCCGGCGACTGGTGGGAGGGTGACTCCGTTCCGCCCGGCGTCAGTTACTGGGACGAGCCCGTACCCCAGGACGCCGAGCACCTCACCGTCATCGGCGCCGGGCTGAGCGCCGCCCATCTGATCGCGAACGCCCTCGGCGACGGCAAGCGCGTCCACTGGATCGTGCGGGCCGCCGAAGAGCGCTATCAGTGCGCCGACGTCAACGCGTCGTTCTTCCGGGCCGAGGGCAGGGCCCGCTTCGACGGGACGAGCTGGGAGGACCGCCTGACCCTGATGGGCGGCCAGCGCAGGGCGTCCGTCATGTTCGAGTTCCGCCCGCGGATGCAGGCCGCCGAGGCCGACGGTCGGCTGATCGTCCACCGCGGCCGCGCGGTCACCGGGCTGCTGCCCGAGCGTGCCGGACGGGTAGCCGTCCGCCTCTCCGACGGCGAGCGCGTGGTCGCCGACCACGCCGTGCTGGCTCTCGGCACCGCCGTATCCAGCGGCGACCGGCTGCTGCCCGCGGGCGTGGCCGCGGCGCGTGACGGCTGGCCGGACCTCGACGAGAAGACCTTGGCCTTCCGCAACGCGCCGCGCGTCTTCGCGGTCGGCGCCGCCGCCGGCATGGTGCTGGGTCCCGCGGCCCGCAACATCGACGGCCACCGCGTCGCGACGGCCCGGGTGGCGACGGCGGTCGCCGTCGGCCTCCAGGAGAGTTCCGGCAGGCGCGGCACCGACGACAGGGTGATGGCCGGTGTCTGACCTCGACGCATTCGACACCCGGTTCTCCCTGACCCCGGTCGACGAGCCCGGGACGACCGAGACCGGTGTGCTGCTCATGGGGCTGGAGGCCGAACGCCTCCTCGCCGGCCTGGGCCTGGCGGCCCTCACCGACGACCCGGCGCAGGTGCTCCTGGCCGTGGACCGGATCCGGCACGGCGTACGGGCGACCGTGACCTTCGAGGCCCTTGTCGAGGCCGGTGCGCAGCGCTGGCGCGAGGCCCGTCCGGCGTTGACCGCCGCCGTCGGACCGGCGTCGCCGCCCGCCGCCCTGCGCAAGGCGTGGAAGGACACTCTGCGCATGTTCGCCTACTGCGATCTGGGAGACCCGGGCCCCGCCACCTCCGCCCATCTGGCGGCGTGTTGGCTGCGCAGGAACGAGATCGACCGGCTGGCCCAGCGCCCGGCCCCTGGAGAGATGACGGCACGATGACCTACCTGAAGTCCCTGCCCGCGGACGCGGCGCTCCTCCAGGTCTTCGAGGCCTACCCGCGCACCTCGCGGCCGCTCCTGGAGCTCCACGAGTCGGTCCTCCGGGAGGAGTCGCCCTTCACCGTCGCCGAACGCGAATTGATGGCGGCGTACGTCTCCGGTCTCAACGACTGCACGTACTGCCACGGCATTCACACCGCTACCGCGGAGGCCTTCGGCGTTCCCGAGGGGCTGCTGGCCGACGCACTCGCCGATCTGGACGGCGCCGAGGTCGACGAGAAGCTCAAGCCCGTGCTGCGCTATCTCGGCATCCTCACCCGGACCCCGGCCCTGCTCACCCCGGCGGACGCCGAAGCGGTCTTCGCGGCCGGCTGGGACGAACGCGCCCTGCACGACGCGGTGATGGTCGGCGCGCTGTTCAACTTCATGAACCGCATGGTCGAAGGTCTGGGAGTCGTGGCGGACAAGAGCTACTTCCCCGTCTCGGCGGCCCGCCTCCACGACCACGGCTACCACGGCCTCGCCGCCCGCCTGACCTCCTGAGGCCGACGCCACGTTCCACCTCCTGTGCGCCGCTGGGTCGGCAGGCATCCGGCTTCAGAGTGGGGTGGAGCTGCGGTAGGTCGAGATGCCGGCGGCCAGCAGCCAGTAGCTGAGGAGCGCCCCCATGAGAGCGGTGGTGCCCCAGCCGTTGGCCGCGTAGAAATGGGCCGGGGTGTTGCCGAAGAACAGGGACGGTACGAAAGCCAGGTTGACACCCGCGAGGAGGTAGGCGGAGCGGCCGACCCAGCGCGGCAGCAAGTCGGCACGGCAGACGACATGTCCCAGCGTTGCCAGGAACAGTGCCAGCAACAGCCGGGAGATCGTGCCGTAGAGGATGTAGGTGCCGCTGACCGTGATCGTCGGATCGACCGGACGGTCGGCGGCGATCACCGCACCTGCCTCCAACCCGGTCTAGACCAGGGCGATCGCCGTGTACACCAGACCGATGGCAAGGGCCATCGAGCCGGCCCACTCGTAGTCGGGCCGTGCGAGTCTGACGAGTTCCCGGAACGAGGTGGCGAAGACGGCCAGCGAGGTGATGCCGACGATGCCGATCAGCAGCCTGGTCAGCACGTTGGCGTCCGGTGGCGGGCCCGAGTAGACGAAGTACAACGGCACTTCGACGATGAGGGCGACGGCGGTCACGATGCCCGCGATGCCGGTCAGGCGCCTGACGAAGCGTTCGTTCATGGGAGTTCCCCCGAATCCGTGTGTGGGATGCGCGTCGGTCCGTTCGCCGACGTGTCCAGACTGCCGTCGGCCGCGGCCGACGTCCCTGGGCCTGGACACCGGATCGGGGGTGGTGCCGGTGACACCCTCGGCGGAGTGCTGTGCCGGCTCAGGAGGCGGCCGCCAAGCCGCCGCCTCCGGTGGCCATGCCGCCGACCGGCTTGGGTGCCGGGAAGGGGGGCTCGTCCTGCCGGCAGGTCGTTCCGGGCGGCGGGAGTGTGCCGTCGATCAGGTACCGGCTCTCGTACGTCTTCACACAGCTGCTGGGGTTGGTGAGGGCGGTGTGGCCGTACCCCTCGTTGGTGAGCAGGCGGGCGTCGGCCAGTTCCCCGGCGAGCGCCTGCGCGTTCGCGTAGGGGGTGGCGGGGTCGTACCTGGTGCCGACCAGCAGGACGGGGTGTGCCGTCGGCCTGTTCCACGGGCCGCGGTAGCGGTCGGCGGCGACGGCCGGCCAGGTGATGCAGGCCGCAGACGCCCAGGTCCAGAAGCGTCCGGCGTCGCCCGCGCGGCCGGCGGCGGCCTCTTCCATCGCGGGGTAGGCGGCGGGGTCCCGCGGATTGGGGCTGTCGCCGCAGAGCACCGCGCTCGCCTGTTCCTCGCCGACGTACGGATTCGGATGCGGAACCGGTGGCGGGGGCGGGAGCGGGGACGGCTTGGGGGCGCGGCCCTGCCACAGGTCCCGCAGCCGGCCGGCGAGGTCCGTCCAGCCCGGGTGGACGAAGTAGAGGCTGCTCACCACGTCGGCGACGGTACGGCCGTAGGTCCACTCACCCACGGGATGTGCGCGTAGCCGCCGCATCAGCTGGTCGTACCTGTCGCGGGTGGCTTTCGGGCTGCCGGCGGAGAAGGCGCAGCCCGCGGTGTCGGTGGATCCGCACAAGGTGAGGAACCGGTCCAGGACGGCCGCCGCGGCGCGGTCCGAGCCCATGCGCAGGAACGTGGTGAGCCGTGGGTCCTTGTCGGAGGCGTGGTTCGTCCAGGCCTGCGGATCGATGTCGCTGTCGAGGACCATGGCGCGGACCCTGCCGGGGAACAGGTTGGCGTAGGTGCTGCCCAGGATCGTGCCGTAGGAGATCCCCAGGTAGGTGAGTTGTGCATCGCCCACCGCCTTGCGCAGCTCGTCGAGGTCGCGAGCGGTGTCGGTGGTCGACACGTGGCGCAGCAGTTCGGGATCGCGCCGCTGACAGCGTCGGGCGAGGTCCTGGTACGCGGCGATCACGGTGGCCCGCTGCCGTGCGCCCACCGGGATGCCGGCCGGTTTGCTCGCCTTCCACGCGGCGGCTTCCGCGGAGGTCGCGAAGCAGTTGACCGCGGTGCTGCTGCCGATCCCGCGGGGGTCCCAGCTGACGATGTCGAACCGCTCCCGTACCTCGCGCGGGAAGGCCTCGTAGTTCTGTGGCATCTGGACCGTTCCCGGTCCGCCGGGCCCGCCGGGGTTGAACAGCAGGGTGCCGACGCGTCGGCCGGGGGCGGTCGCCTTCCGTCTGACGACGGCGAGTTCTATGGCACGGCCGCCCGGGTTGTCGTAGTCCAGCGGCACGGTCGCGGTCGCGCAGTCGAAAGGGCTGCCCTGGACGCAGGGTCTCCAGTCCAGTTCGGGCACCGTGGGTGTGGGGGCGCCTCCCGCGGCGGCGGGTAGCTGTCCGGTCAGAGCGGTCGAGCAGGTCACCAAGGAGGCGATGACCGCGGCACACACGCGACGGCCCGCTGTCGGTCCGGATATGTGCATGCCCTGTCCTTCCACACGGCTGACGGCCGGACGCCTCTCTGCGGTGGGCGTCGGCACGCGTCTGTGTCCACGGCACCGCCGCCCGGCGACGCGCGCGAGCCGACCGCGGCCGAATGGCGGAACGCGGGCGTGCGGCCCCCGGGCATGCGGCCGAGGGAGGCACCCGTCTGCGCGGTCGGCCGGAGACGCCGGCGGCCCGCCCCGTCACGGTGGAGGGGCGGGCCGGGCAGGAGGGAACGGCAACGGCCGCGGGGCGGAGCGAGCGCGCTCCTCCGCCGCGCGCCCGGGTGACCGTGCGGCCGGCGCGGCCGGCGCGGCCGGGAAGGGTCAGAGGCCACCCGTGTTCAGCAGCCGGTTGGGAGTGTCGGAGCGGACTCCGCGCAGGACCCCCCGGGTGGCCGTGTGGTCGAGCCAGACGTGGACCTCCTTGGCCGTGGCGTGGGGGTGTGCCGACAGGTACAGCGCGATCACGCCGGTCGCGTGCGGAGCGGCCCAGGACGTGGCGCCGCCGTCCTCCGTGGTCGTACCGCCGCCGGCGAGCGCGGCGGTCACCTTCTGGCCGGGGGCGTACAGGTCCACGCAGCGTCCGTAGCCCGATCCGTAGGAGCCGCCGTCGCTCCATGCGCGGTCGTTCGAGGTGGAGGCCGCGACGACGATCGTGCCGGGGACTCCGGCCGGGGAGTGCTTGCAGGCGTCGTCGTGGAAGTTGCCGGCCGACACCACTGTGGGGAGTCCGGCGTCGACCATCTTCTTCACGGCGGACTCGAGTGCCGCCGACCGGTGGTCGAGGTTGAGCGACATGTTCACCACCGCGGGCTTCTGCGCGTGCGCGGTGACCCACTTGACCGACTTCACCAGGGCGGCCTCGGCCTGTGCCGGGGAGCCGCCGCCGTCGCTCTCGCACATGATTCCCTGGACCCGTACGAGGTCGGCTCTGGGTGCGACTCCGTACTTCGCCCCGCCGATGATCCCCGCGACGAACGTGCCGTGGCCGGTCCCCGCCTCGCTGAAGCAGTCACCGGAGTCCTTGGGGCCCACGAAGTCGGCGCCGAGGTGGGCCCGTCCGCCGAACTCCTTGTGGCCGATGTCCATCCCGGTGTCGATCACGTAGACGTGCACGCCCCTGCCCGTGGCGGTGGTGGTGAACTTCCCGTTCAGCGGCCGTGCCCGCTGGTCCAGGATGTCCAGGTTCCACGGCACCTTGCGGGTGACGGGCGAGGCCGCGTTCCGCGCGAGCCCGGACATCTTCACCACGGCCGCGGCGGACTTCGACGACGAACCGGACGGCGCGCCGTTCCCGGATCGCGTCCGGGTCTCCGCCTTCCCGTGCGCGGCGGACTTCCCGCCGCTCCCCCGGTCCGCCGTGCCGCCTTCCCCGCCACAGGCCGAGGCCCCCCACACCGTCGCCATGGCCACCGCCATGAGACCGACCTTCGCCATGTTCCGCGTCACAGCGTCCCCCCTGCTTCGTGCACAGTCAGCGCACAAGACGGCCACAGGGGGTGGACGGTTCCCGCCGCTCGTGCGGCCGGGCCGCCGAACTCTCATGGGGCCGTGGCTCAGGTTCGGTGGTCATGCGGTGCCGTGTCGGCGTTCGTTCGCCGCCTGGCCCGTACGGCCTCCCAAGTGGCTCCGGCCAGAAAGCCCGCCGCGAGCAGCCCGATCACGATCGAGCCCTCGCGCATGCCCGCGGCGTCGCGTCCGTCGAGGTAGTCGACCTGGACGACCTGGGTGGGGGTCGCCGGGTCGTACGCGACGGGTATCCGCGCTCCCGGCTTCGCCTCGCTCGCCGCGCTGCCCGTGACATCCACATCCGCCTGGACGGGGCCGGACGGTGTCTCGAAGCGGACGGTCACGGCGGCCGGCCGGCCCTCCTCCGTGCGACCGGTGATCTCGACCACGGTGGCTTCGGTCCGACGGCCCTGGTCGCGGAGAGTCGCCAGCATCCGGTACTCCTGCGCGGCGTTCCATCCCATGATTCCGGCGAGGGTGGCGAACACCAGGAATCCTGCGGCGGCCGTTCGGGCCCTGGTCCAACGGGGGTCCAGGAGCCACGAGTCCGGGCCCAGCCGCGGCAGGTGCGCTGCGAGGTGGTCCGGGGCGGGGATCGGGCCGCCCCGGCGAGGGGCCGGACCTCGGTGACGCAGCAGCCGGGCGACACCGTCCGCCGCGGCCAGCGCGGCGGCCCAGCAAAGAACATAGAGCCACAACGGCACGGGCGGTCTGAAGGCCGTCCACACCACGATGGCGAGGGCGACCGCCGGCGCCTTCCACCCGAAGAGAGAAGCGCGCTCGTCCGGGTCGCCGTTCAGGATGGGCTCGCGCTCGTCCACCTGCGCCTCCACTCGCCGTCACCAGATGAGACTCATGGACAACGGCACTGGTTGCAATGGGAGTTGGCCCCGCAACAGGCGTCGAAGAGCACCGCACCTGAGATGCGCGGACCCTGCGCGTACAACCCTTTGGTCACCGCGGACGTCGTACGTCGCTGAGACGTGGGATCACTGACAGGAGCACGACCTTGCGCATTCGTACCTACGCCGTCGCGGTGTCCGCTGCCCTTGCCGTGGCAGGGCTGGGCGCTCCGGCCGCCGTGGCGGCGCCCTCCGGGCTGTGGGACGACTTCAACGGTGACGGGTATCGCGATCTGGCCATCGGCACGCCGAAGGCGAGCGGCGGCACGGTCACCGTGCTGTTCGGCTCGGCGTCCGGGGTCACCCCGGCGCGATCGGTGAACATCACCCAGAACTCTCCGGGTGTGCCGGGTACTTCGGAGTCCGTGGACCAGTTCGGCGCGAACGTCACCAGTGGTGACGTCGACGGCGACGGCTACGCCGACCTGATCGTCGGGGCACCGTACGAGCAGGTCGCGGGCAAGCCGGGGGGATCGGTGACAATCGTCTGGGGCGGCGCGAAACCGTTCACGTCCGGCGGCACCGTGCTCACCGCGCCGACCGCCGAGGCCTACGGGTTCGGGTCGGGTGCCGCCTTCGCGGACCTGGACGGCGACGGTGCCGGGAACCTGGTCGTCGTCGGTGCCGACACCTTCTGGTGGTACGGCGAGGGGAAGCCCACCCAGGACGGCGCGCTGGCACCGGAGGTGGGATTCCTGCCCGAGGGCGTACGCCTGGACGGTGTCGTCGCCGGGCACTTCTCCGGCACCGACGGCAGCGACTTCGTCCTGCACGGCCGGCGCGTGGACAGCGACGGCTTCTCGACCAGCAGCTACCTGGGTCTTCTCCGCGGCGGTCCGGGCGACATCGGCTCCTCCTACTCGGTGCTCGCCGAGAGCGGCGCCGCGGGCGGGACCGTCTGGAGCCGGGCCGTCGCGGCGGGCGACATCAACCACGACGGATACGACGACCTGGTCACCGGCAACGAGAACGTGGGCAAGGGCGGTTCGTTCACCGTGCGGTACGGCAAGGCGGCCGGACTGCCCGCCACGGGCAGGACGTACACCCAGGCCAGTCCCGGCGTGCCGGGAACCGACGAGAGCGGCGACGACTTCGGCGCCGCGGTCGCGGTGGGCGACGCGACCGGCGACGGCTACGCGGACATCGCGGTCGGCGCTTCGTACGAGGACGTGGACGGTCACCGCAACGTCGGGGACGTCGCCCTGCTCAAGGGTTCTTCGGCCGGGCTGACCACGAGCGGGGCCCAGTCCTTCCACCAGGCCACGCCGGGCGTGCCGGGCGCCGCCGAAGCGGGCGACCACTTCGGCTCGTCGCTGCGGCTGCGCGACATCAACGGCAACGGCAGGGCGGACCTGGCGATCGGCGCGTTCGGCGAGGACGTGGTGCCCGGAGGGTACGACGACGGGGCGGCGTGGGTGCTGCGCGGCACGACCTCGGGACTGACCACGTCGTACGCGACCGCCTTCAACGCGACGGACTTCGCGTATCCGGTGGTCGAGGGCCGCAAGTTCGCGGACGTCTTCGCCCGCTGACACCGACGCCGCGCTTCGGGGACCGTGTCCCTCACGACTCGGCGGCGACGGCGGAGGCGGACAGGAGTGTCGTGGCGGCGAGGCTGCCCCAGAGGGCGGCCGGGCCGTGCGGCGCGAGGGCGGTGATGGCCGCCGGGGAGACGGCGAGGCCGAAGCCCGTGGAGAGTTCGAAGCGGGCGAGGACGCGCCCCAGGGCATGGGCGGGGGCGAGGTGGGTGACGAGGGCGGTGGCGCTGCCGGCGTAGACGATCTCGCCGACGGTGCAGACCACGGACACCGCGGCCACGACCGGGGCACCCCAGCCGTGGCCGAGTGAGGTGGCGGCGAGGAAGCCGAGGTAGGAGGCGGTGAGGAGCACGCCGGCGAGAGCGAGCGCCGTCCGCCGGCGGAACCGGGACATCAGGACGGTGACCGGCACCTGCAGGGTGACCACCAGCACCGTGTTGGCGACGAATATCGCCGCCGACCACACCGGGGACGCGTGCAGTTGTGTCACCAGGACGAGCGGGAGGGCGATCTCGGGGACGTTGAGGCAGAAGACGTAGATCACGTTGGCGGCGAGCAGCGCCCGCATCCGGGGCGTGGGACCGGTACCGGCCTCCTCGCCCGGGGTGGCGGCCGGACGCGCGCGCAGGTGGACCGACCAGGCCAGGCTCGCGGCGGCGAGATAGGCGAGCCCGGTGACGGCCGCCAGCGCCCGCAGGGCGGTGGTGCCGCCCGCCAGGGTCACGGTGGCGATGAGGGCGCCGACACCCAGCCCGGCGTTGCGCAGGGCGCGGGCCGCCGCGAGCGCGGTGTCGCGTTCCCGGCCGTGAGCGACCGTGGCCACGAGTGCCGCGTGGGCGGCCGGCCAGGACTGGTTGCCGATGCCGAGGAACAGCGCCGCCGCGGCGAACGGCCAGGCGTGCCCCGCCGGGGTGGCCAGCAGCAGCATCACGCCGAGCACCCGCACCAGCATCGACGCCGCCACGACCGTACTGCGTGCTCCCCGGTCCAGCCATCGGCCCACCGCGGGCACACACACCAGGCCCGCGACGACACCGGCCGTCATGGCGGTGCCGGTGACCGGCGCGGACAGCTTCAGCACCGTCACCCCGTACAGGAGCAGGAAGGGTCGCAGCAGGCCGGTGCCGAGCGCGTCCACGGCCAGGGCGAGGGCGTAGCGGGGGCCTCCGGAGGCGCGGACGAGCGCGCGGGGCCGGATCTTGGTGGTGGTGGTCATGGGTCAGACGGTGCGGACCAGCGCACCGGCGGGCACGTCGGTTGACGGGAACCGTCAACCGACGACGGCGACCGCGGCCGGGGCCGGGATGATGGGGGGATGACGTTGAGGATCGACATCAGCGGCCTGTCGGGCGAGCGGGTGCGGTTCGCCGCGTCCCCGCTGGCCGAGCTGACCGCGATGCTGCATGTGCTGGCCGAACCCGGACATCATCCGCGGCTCGCCGACTGGGCCGGGGACGTCTGGGCCGCACTGCCGCCGGAGCTGGCCGAGCGGCTCAGGGAGGCGGAGTTCCTCTGGCGTTCCTCGCAGGCCGACTTCCTGATCCCCGGCAGGCCCCGGCCGACCCTCGCCGAGGAGCTGGACGACGTGGACCGGATCGACGACGAGAGGTATGTGACCGCCGCGCTCGTCACCACGTGCGGCAGCAACCGGGTCCACTTCGCGGGCACGTCCCCGCTCACCGACGCGACCGCGCGCGAGCGCGCCCTGGAGGTGGCCCAGGCGCGCGGCGGTGTGCAGGAGGCTTTCGCGGAACGGCTGCTCGCGGACCCTGCCGCGGTCCGGGCTCGGGTGCGCGACACCCTGGAGCAGTGCGCCTCGGCGTTCTTCGACGCCGCGTGGACGGGAGCCGCCGTGCGACTCGCCACCGACCTGCGCCTGAAGAACGACCTGCTGAGGCGCCAGGGTCTGGCGGCGGCGCTCGCCTCGGTCTCCGGCGCGGTCACCCTGGCGGCGGACGGTGACTGCATCGTCGTGGACAAGCTGCAGGACAAGGCGACCTCCGCCCACGGCAGTGGGGTCACCTTCATCCCCAGTGTCTTCGGCCGCCCGCACCTGGTGGCGGTCCACGCACCCGGCTGGCATCCGGTGGTGCAGTACGCCGTGGCCGAGCCGGCTCCGGCGGAGCCCGTTCCGCTGGAAACGGTGACGCTACGGCTGGAGGCGCTCTCCCATCCGGTACGGCTGCGGCTGCTGCGCACGCTGGCCCGTGGCCCGCACACCACCGGCGAGTTGGCCCACGCCTGGGAACTCTCACCCCCGGAGGTCTCCCGTCATCTGGCCGTCCTCCGTCGGTCAGGTCTCGTCACCGCCCGGCGGCAGGGCCGCTATGTCCGCCACACCCTCAACGTGTCCGACCTGACGGCGCTGGGCACCGACCTGCTGGCGGCCGTACTGCGCTGAACAGGCCCGGCGCGCAACCCTCGGCCCGGAGCGCGGGGCGCCTCACCGCGGGTGCAGGCGGCCGGTGAGGAAGGCGAGGATCTCGTCGCGGGCCCGGACCGTGGGGTGGCCTGCCTCGTCGACGAGGTGCGCGGTGACGACACTGTGCGGAGTGCCGACCAGTTCGGCGAAGAAGGGCGGCGGGGCCGGGTTGGCGGCGCTGTCCGGCAGGACGCGCCCGTCGAACGCGTCGCCGAGCAGGGCGCGGTAGGCGGCGAAGCGCCGGCCGGTGCACCAGCGGTCACCCTCGAAGCGGTAGGCGAGCACGGTGAGTCCGTCGCGGTCGAGGCGGTCGCGCACCGCCCGTGCGTCCGCCGCGTCGAGTTCGAGTCCACCGGGGTCGTCCAGGGGCAGCGACGGGTGATTGACCACCGGGGCGATCACCGCCGGCTCCAGGGCCATGGTGAGGGCGAAGTTGCCGGTGAAGCACAGGCCGATCGCACCTACTCCCGGCCCGCCGCAGGCAGCGTGGGCCTGGCGCGCCAGGCCGCGCAGCCAGACCGTCACCGGGCTGGTTCCGCCGCCGGCGAAGGCGCGGAACTCCGCGCTGACGCAGGCGCGGCGTACGACCTCCCGGCCGCCCTCAACCGTGGGGAAGGCGCCGTCCGTACCGAACAGGGACGGCACATGGACGGTGAAGCCCGCGTCCCGCACCCACCGCGCGAGCCGCAGGACGTCGGGGCTGATGCCCGGCATCTCGGGCAGCACCACGACCGCGGGCCCGGCCCCGGCCACGTACACCGTCTTCGCCACCCCCTCCACGGCCATGGTCCGGCTGGTGAAGTCGGTGATCGGATCGTCGTCGCTCATGAGGACAGCCTGGTCCCGAGGACGGCCGCCGGATCAGGGGCGGGATCGCCAAGGCCGGGGGTAATCTCGCCACACGCCGAGGGGCGAGCGGGCACGCGGTCGGCGACCCTGCCTCGGCGGTACACCAAGGGGGCGGGATCGATGGCGGAGGAAGACGCGAGCGCGGGCGTCGGGCCGGGTGCGCTGCGGGTCGGGGTGCTGGCGTACCCGGACTGCTTCGCGTCCGAAGTGTTCGGCGTACCGGACCTGTTGACGATGGCGGCGCATGTCGCCGGGCCGGACGCGCCCGGCTACCGGGTGTCCGTCGTCTCGCCCCGCCGCCGGGTCACCGCGTCGGGCGGGGCGAGTCTGGACGTGCGTCCGTTGCGGGAGGTGGACGTCCTCGTGGTCCCCGGCTTCGAACTGCGCCCGGACACCGACCTCGACGCGCGGCTCGCCCGGCTGGGCCCCGAGGTCGAGGCGATCCGCGCGCAGGCCGCCGCCGGCACCGCCGTCGTCTCCCTGTGCGTCGGCGCGTTCCTGCTCGCCGAGTCCGGGCTCCTCGCCGGGCGCCGGGCGACCACGTCGTGGCTGCACGCCGGCGAACTGGCCAGGCGCTGCCCGGACACCGACGTGCGGCCCGAGCACCTGGTCGTCACCGAGACGGGTGTCACGACCACGGCCGCCTTCAGCGCCATGTACGACTTCGCGCTGGACCTGATCCGCCGGCACAGCGGCGACCGGGTGGCCCGCACCACCGCCCGGTTGACACTGGTGGACGACGCTCGGACCTCCCAGACCCCGTACGTCGACCCGCGGCTCCTGCCGCAGCCGGGCCGCGAGTTCTCCCAGCGGGTCATGCGGCGGCTCGACCAGAACCTGGCGGAGCGGTACGACCTCGCCGGCCTCGCGGCTGCCTTCCGGGTCAGCACCCGTACCCTGCTCCGCCGCTTCGCCGAGGAGACGGGACGCAGCCCGCTGGCCCATCTGCAGTCGTCCCGGGTCCGTCGCGCCCGGCATCTCCTGGAGACCACCGACCGCACCGTCGCCGCCGTCGCCGCGGCCGTCGGCTACCAGGACCCCGGCACCTTCGCCGCCCTCTTCGCCC
Organism: Streptomyces sp. NPDC015139; assembly: GCF_043079785.1. Classification (NCBI taxonomy): domain Bacteria; kingdom Bacillati; phylum Actinomycetota; class Actinomycetes; order Kitasatosporales; family Streptomycetaceae; genus Streptomyces; species Streptomyces sp. NPDC015139. The sequence goes on from NZ_JBIBUW010000013.1 coordinate 141,171, forward strand.
GCCACACCGGCCACCGCCCGAGCGCCTACCGGGCCGTCTTCCGCCGTACCTCCCAGGTGTCTGCCCCGGCGTCGTCGAGGGAGCCCACCCCGAGGCCACCGACCCGCTCGACGATCAAGCCGGTGGTCACCTCCGGCGAGCCGTCACCAGGGCGAAGGAGAGGAACCTCCCACCGTCCTCGGTGAGCATGTCGATCACCGGCTGGTCGGCCGTCGGGCCGTCCGGCCGCCGCTCGGCGCACGCCTGCGCCTGCGCCTGCGCCCACAGCAACCAGTCCTTTCACGCGTCCTGCTGGAGGCGCATTTCCGTCGGAGGCGCCCGGGGTGCACCCAAGTACACCCCACTCGGTATCCAGGTGCAGTCCGCACCGCCGGGCGGCCCGGCATCGTCGACGTCATGTGGACGAAGAGAACGACCGGGCCCATACGAACGACCAGGACGATCAAGGCGACGAGGACGCCCGGGCCGGTGCGGCCGGCCGAGCGCAGGGCAGCGCGAGCAGCGGTCTACCTGACGCTTGCGTTCGTGACCGCCGGAGCACTGGGCTCCCTCCAGCCGGCGACGGGCGTCCCGGCCGAGGTGCTACAACTCACGCAGTTCGGACCGGCGTTGGCGGTGGCGGTCATCGCTCTGCTGTGGCCGGTGACCACGTGGACGCTGGTCCGCGGGTCCCGGAGGCGGCCGTCCTCCCCCTGGCTGCTTCTCTCCACGCCCTTCCTGATCATCCTGCTGTCGGCGGGCCCGTACGCCCTGATCAGCGGCGCTCCCCACGCCACCGACCCGCGTACGTTGCACCACTCCTTCCTGCTCGTCGCGGTCGCGCAGCTCGTCGGCGCGTGCGGTGAGGAGATCGGCTGGCGCTGCTTCCTGCAGCCTCTGCTGCGCAGCAGGTTCGGGCCGCTCCCCACGTCGGTGGCGGTCGGCACGGTGTGGGGTCTGTGGCACGTGCAGGTGCTGGGCCGGTCCCCGGCGTACGCCGCGGGCTTCCTGCTCGCCACCATCGCCCTGTCCGTCGTGCTGGGCCTGGCCCTGGACGGGTCGGGCGGCATGACGCGGCTGCTCCTGGCGGGGGCCTTCCATGCCCTGGTGAACCTCGGAATGCTCCTGTTCATGGACGAGGAGACGGGCCGGACGGCACCGATGGTCCTGTTCGGAGTGGCGTCTGCGCTGGTCGCGGCGGCCTGGGTGCGCAGGTGCGCGGCGGTTACGATCCCCGCGACGGTGGAGGGGGATCCGGGGGCGTGAGGGTGAAGGTGTGGTCGCACGGCGACGTGGTCGCGCTGGGCCGGTGCCAGCTGATCGGGCTGTCCGGTTTCGTGGTGGCCGGAGCCGGGTTCCTGGTGGGTTGCGCCCTGCTGCTCCTGCCCGTCGGCCCGGGCCTCTGGCTGCTGCCCCGCGCGGCCGCCGTCCTGCGCCGCGTCGCCGACCGCCACCGCGCCCGCACCGCTCACTGGAGCGGCCGCCACCTCAGCCCGCCGGACCCTCTGCCCCGGAGCACGTCTGCGCGTCGCACCAGTGCCGCGATCCTCGGCGACGACGGCTTCTGGCGGGATCTGCGCTGGGCGTGGCTCGAGCCGTTGCTGGGCGGCCCGCTCGCCTCGGTGCCGCCGGCGCTGGTCGTCTTCGGGGCGTTCGGTGCGCTGGTCCAGCCGTTCGTGTGGCGGCGGTTGGGTGACGGCAACTGGTACGCCTTCGTGCCGGTCGTCTCCACCACGACGGCGTCGCTGGCGCTGCTGCTGGGCCTGGCCTTCATGGCGGCGGGCCTGCGCCTGTCAGGTGTCGTCCTGTCCCTGCACGGCCGGCTGGGCCACCGTCTGCTCGCCGTGCCGCCCAGGGCCGAGTTGGCACGGCGAGTGGCGCGGCTCACCGACAGCCGGGCCACCGCCCTGGATGCGCACGCGGCGGAGATCACCCGTATCGAACGCGACCTGCACGACGGCGCGCAGGCACGGCTGGTGGCCCTCGGCCTGACCCTCGACCAGGCGACCGGGCTGCTGGACAGCGACCCGGCGGCCGCCCGGGCCCTGCTCCTGGACGTCCGCGCCGCCTCCGAGCGCGCCCTGCGGGATCTGCGGGAACTGGTGCACGGCATCCACCCCCCGGTCCTCGCCGACCGCGGCCTGACCGACGCCGTGCGCTCCCTGGCGCTGGACAGTCACCTGGACGTCGGGATCTCCGCGTGCCCGGCCCCGCCACGTCTGCCCTCCCCCGTCGAATCGGCGGCCTACTTCGCGGTGTCGGAGCTTCTCGCCAACGCGGCCAAGCACGCCGAGGCGACGAGGGTGGACATCACCCTGGCGCATGACGGCGCGTGTCTGCGCGTCGACATCACCGACGACGGCCGGGGCGGTGCCGACCCGGCCCGCGGAACCGGGCTGCTCGGAGTAAGCCGTCGGTTGGATACCTTCGACGGCACGCTCGCCCTGCACAGCCCGCCGGGCGGACCGACCACCGCGACCCTGGAGATCCCGTGCGCGTCCTCCTCGCCGAAGACCTCTTCCTCCTCCGCGACGGCCTGACGCGCACCTTGCGCGAGCACGGCTGCGAGGTCGTCGCCTCCGTGGACAACGGCCCGGAGCTGCGGCGGGCCCTCGAGGACACGGAGTGGGACGTGGCGCTGATAGACATCCGCCTGCCACCGACCCACACGGACGAGGGACTGAAGGCGGCACTGGAAGCACGCCGCACCCGCCCCGGGCTCCCGGTGCTGATCCTCTCCCAGTACGTCGACCAGCTCTACGCCCACGAGTTGCTCGCCACCGGGGAGGGCGCCGTCGGCTACCTCCTCAAGGACCGGGTCACGCACACCGCCCAGTTCCTCGACGCCCTGCGCACGGTCGCCGCCGGCGGCACGGTCATGGACCCCCAGGTCATCGCCAAGCTCCTGTCCCGCAGCGAGAAGCGCGGTCGCGTCCACTCACTGACCCCCCGCGAGCACGAAGTCCTCGCCCGCATGGCCGAGGGCCACTCGAACGCGGCGATCGCCCGCACCCTGCACATCAGCGAGAGCGCCGTGGCGAAACACATCGCATCGCTCTTCGGGAAGCTGGGCCTGGAACCGTCACCGGAAGCGAACCGCAGGGTGCTGGCGGTACTGGCGTACCTGAAGGGCTGAATCCGAGGCGCGTCGTGGCCGTGAAGGTGGGAGGTCATCAACGCCCAGGGGCAGGGTAGGCGGATCCGACCTGACCGTTCGCACGAAAGTGGTGCCGTCCCATGGCCGAGACACAGGACGTCGTCGAGCTCATCCTCCAGGACCACCGGCGCATGGAGGATCTCTTCCGCCGGATGCGGAGCGTCGAAGCCGACCGGGCCGCCGCGCGCCAGGAGTTCGCGGATCTCCTGATCGCCCACGCGCTGGCCGAGGAGGCCAAGGTGTACCCCGCCCTGAAGCGGTACAAGAACATCGACGACGAAGAGGTCGAGCACGGCGAGCACGAGCACGACGAGGGCAACAAGGCCCTCCTGGCACTCCTGGAGGTGGCGGAGGTCGGCTCCGACGAGTGGGACTCCAAACTGGAGGACCTGGTGGAGGCCGTCACCCATCACGCCGACGAGGAAGAGCGCACCATCCTCAACGGCGCGCGCGAGAACGTGGCGATGGAGCGGCGCGAGGAACTGGGCGTGGCGTTCCTGGAGGAGCGCGAGCACCAGCTGAAGGGCGGCTGCGGCTCGGTCGACAACGTACGCCGCATCGTCAATTCCTAGCCGCACTCCCGGGCGAGGCATTCCCGGGCGAGGCATTCCGGGGCCGGGTCGAGGGGTGGGGCCAAGAGGGCCAGCCCCAGGCCCGGTTGCCCGGGCCACCCGCACCCGGTGCCGTGGCCGCGAGGAGCCCGTTCGTCGTGGTGCGTGTCGGTCGTCACCGCGGGTCCGGATGGAGTCCGGGGCCGCCGCCCGGTCCGGCCAGCGGTGTCGGCGAAAGGGCTGTGGGTTCCTCCCCCGGCTCCAGCAGGGTGTGCGCCGCGCCGACGATCAGCGGATCGGGCGCTCCCACCGCCATGCGGTCCTTGGCCGGGTAGTCGAAACGGTCCAGGAGGCTGCGCATCGCCTCGAGCCGGCCTCGCCGCTTGTCGTTGTTCTTCACGACCGTCCAGGGCGCGTGCTCGGTGTCCGTCGCCCGGAACATGTCGACCTTGGCCGCGGTGTAGTCGTCCCAGCGGTCGAGCGAGGCCAGGTCGGTGGGGGACAGCTTCCAGCGGCGGACGGGATCGACCTGCCGGATGGCGAACCGGGTGCGCTGCTCGGCACGCGACACCGAGAACCAGAACTTCACCAGCAGAATGCCGTCGTCGGTGAGCAGCCGCTCGAACAGCGGTGCCTGCCCGAGGAACTGCCGGTACTCCTCCTCCGTGCAGAACCCCATGACCCGTTCGACTCCGGCCCGGTTGTACCAGGACCGGTCGAAGAAGACGATCTCACCGCGACCCGGCAGGTGGGTCACGTACCGCTGGAAGTACCACTGCCCCGCCTCCCGCTCGGTCGGCTTGTCCAGCGCCACCACACGGGCCCCACGGGGGTTCAGCCGCTCGGTGAACCGCTTGATGGTGCCGCCCTTGCCGGCCGCGTCCCGTCCTTCGCAGACCACGACGATCCGCTGCCCCGTCTCCTTCACCCAGCGTTGCAGTTTGAGCAGCTCGATCTGCAGGATCCGCTTGGTCCGCTCGTACTCGCGCCGCCCGACCCGGTGGTCGTACGGGTGGTTCTCCCGCCAGGTCTCGATCGGCCGGCCTTCTCCGTCGAGAAGCACCGGCCGCTCCGGCTGCCGGTCGTCCACCGCGAGCCCGCTCAGCAGGTCGTCCTCACGACCCGTACTCCAGCTCCCCTGTGCCTCCGGCACCTGCTCGGCCACGACGCCCTCCTCGCCACGTGCGCCCCTGGTCCCCCTCCACGTGCCCACACAGGCCCGGACCAGACGCACCATCGCCGGCTCTGTGTGGTCACCACGGCAGAACGGCTCCTACGGCTGCTCCCTGGCGAGCCGGGTCGCGAGACGGTAGGCCACCGTGGCGTCGTGATATTCACGGCCGGGGACCACCTTGTCGGGAAGATTGGTCCGGTCGCTGTGACTCGTCGACTCCCGCTCCCCGCTGCCCGGGAAGCGGACGGCTGTGCGGGGCTCATCGGCGAAACGGAGCCTCGCCGCGCGGACCGTCGATCGAAACGAGATGTCCGGCGCCGGGCCTCGCGTGTCCGAACCCTCCGTTCAGGGCGGCTCTTCGCGCTCGTCGGACGTACGGCGGCGGCCGGGCCGTGGTGGCAGCCTCCCGTCCCCGTCCCGCACGCGGCGGGTGCGCGTGCCGCTCGGGCTCCGGGCGGGCGCGTCCCGGTCCCCGTCCGCGGGCCTGCGCGCCACACCCCGTCCTTCCGACCGGGCCGGACGCTTGGTGCCCGCCGCCTTGGAGGTGGTGCCTTCAGCGGTCCTGGCGCCTTTTCGCACCGTGGCGCCGGTCGGGTCGCCCTTCGCCGCCCCGCCGGTCGTTCCGGCCGCCTCCGCAGGTTTCTCGGCCACACTCCCGGTCGTGTATCCGACCCTCTGGCCGGCTTTGACGACAGCCGGGCCGGCCTCCGCGCCGACGTCCTCGACCGCGCGCCGGGCACCCCTGCCGACGTCCTGGACAGCAGCGCCGGCGCCGTCCCCGACGTCCTCGGTCGCGGAGCCGACACCGCGGCCCACCTCCTGGACGGCCGCGCCGGCACCTTCGCCGACGTCCTCGGCCACCGCGCCGACGCCCCGGCCCACGTCCTGGACGGCGGACCCGGCGGCCCGGCCGACGTCGTGGACGGCGCGTCCGGTACCCGCACCGAGCTCTCCGACGGCATGACGGGCGCCTCCGCCGACGTCCTGGACGGCAGACCCCACGCCCCGCGCCAACTCGTGCAGGAGCTCCGGGTTGCGATCGAGCGTGGTCAGCACCCGGTCGATGATCATCGCGACGTTGTCCAGCCGTACCTTGAGCTGCGCCTGTGCCTCCACGCCGGAAATGCCGAGGTGCACCCGCCCCAGCGTGACGTCGGCGCCCACGTTCAGCTTCAGCAGGTCCAGCACCTCGGCCTGCAGCGAGACGCGCGCACGCAGGTCCTCGACGTCCAGGTCGATCTCGTCGACCTTCAGCACGGGTACGTCGAGATAAACGTCGGGGCCCCCGTCGGCCACCGCACGCCCGGCGACCGTCTCGCCGGAAGTGCTGGGCGCCTCGGTGAGCGCACCCGCCTCGTCGTACGGCTCGGACTCCTCGTCCCACGGCTCGGGGTCGGGGTACTCGGCATCGGCCTCGCCGTCGCGCTCGTCACCCTCCACGAGGGCTTCCTCCTCGTCCCTTTGCCTCACCGCGCCTCCACAGGTACCCGTCCGTCGTGTCCATCCTGGTCCGATACGGCACGCGGTGCGCGGTCGGTGCCGCCGACGGTGGGCGAGAGCGGGCACGGTGCTCCCCGCGGATGGATCTTCGCGAGTCGGTGACCGACGCCGTGGCGCTCGTCGCCCGGCGGCGCGGGCGTCGGGCGTCCGGCCGGTCGTTTTCCGCGGTCGATGCGGGGCACCCAGGGCCCATGCAGCAGCGTCCTGTCCCGGTACGGACCATTCTCGTCACCATCGGTCTGGTGATCGCCGCCTACCTCGCGCTGCAACTGGTGATCGAGACCCGCCGGGTCCTGGTCTGGGCGGTGATCGCCCTGTTCTTCGCCGTCGCCCTCTCCCCCGCGGTCGACGCGCTGGAACGACGGGTGACACGCTGCCACCGCTCGGTGGCCACCTTGCTGGTCTTCCTGGTCGCGGTCGTGGCCGTCGCCGCGCTGGTCACCCTGTTCGTCACCCCGCTGGCCCAGGAGGGAAGCCGGCTCGCCGGCCGGCTGCCCCAGATGATCGAGGACGCACGGGCCGGCCGCGGGCCCGTCGGCGACCTCCTGGAGCGCACCCACGCTCTGCGGTACGTCCAGCAGCACCAGCAGCAGATCCGCGGCTTCGCCACCGGCCTGGGCACCCCGGCCCTGGCGTTCGTCCGCGGCGCCGCGACCACCCTCGCCGGAGCCGTCACGATCTTCGTCCTGGCCTACCTGATGGTGCTGGAAGGCCCCAAGGCCGTCCATGCCGCCCTGACCCTGGTGGACGAACCGCGGGCCGCGCGCATCCGCCGCGTGGGAGCCGCCTGTGCCCGTACCGTCACCGGCTACCTGACCGGCAACCTGCTGATCAGCGTGATCTGCGGAGTGCTGACCTACGTCGTGCTCCTGGTGGCCGGAGTACCGTTCGCGGGCCTGCTGGCCCTGTTCGTCGCCCTGGCCGACCTCATCCCGCTGGTCGGCGCCACCCTCGGAGCCGTGGTCGCCTCGGTGGCGGCGCTCATCCACTCCCTCCCGGCCGGGATCGGCGCGATCGTCTTCTTCGTCGTCTACCAGCAGGTCGAGAACCACCTTCTGCAGCCGGTCATCCTCTCCCGCACGGTGAAGCTCAACCCCCTCACCGTGCTGCTGGCCATCCTGATCGCCGTGGAGGTCGCCGGAATCCTCGGCGCGCTGCTCGCGATCCCCGTCGCCGGCATGATCCAGGTCGTCCTCCGCGACATCTGGGCACACCGCGACGGCCGACCGTTCCGGCTCCCCATGAAGGGGGACGACGAGACGCGGGGCGCTCAGGACGCCGCCGACGCCAAGTGACCCGTCGGCGGTCGCCTCAGGGGCTACGACGGCGGCTGCCCGCCGTGGTCCGCCAGGACCCGCGCGGCCCGGTGCCGATACGCACGGAATCGGCGCAGGTACGACCGCGCCATGGGGCCCGGCGGAACTCCCCTCGCAAAGGTCCGCATGTTGCGTTCGCCCGTGTTGTAGCCCAGCGCCAGAAGCTCGTCACGGCTGTAGCGGCGCACGTGCCGCCGCGGCAGGCTCCGGTCGAGGTCCTTCAGGTGCAGGGCCGCCGCACGGATCGCGAAAGCGGGATCGTCGCGCAGGTCCTGCCACCGCTTCGACAGGCCGTGGGTCCGCCGAACCCGCTCGAACGTCGCCCGGTGCATATTGGCCACCCCGAAGGACGCCCCGGGCTTCCACCACTGCCACAGCCGCTCCAGCAGCGGATGGTGCGGCTTGTACGCCTCGATGTGAAGCACCGTCATCACCAGCACGGACGACACCCCGGCCTCCCCGGCGCCGCGCACCACACATGCGGTGTAGTCGGCGGGGTCGTAGTGGCCGGGGCGCAGCGGTGGTTTGCGCACGCCACCACGATCCGGTGGAGCGATCCGCGAACTCGACACCGTCGTTGATCCGTCGGCCATCCTCAGTCACCTTTCCCCTGCCGCCCGCCGCCTCGCGAGCGACAAGGCGTCCGCCGTTGTGCGATGCGCGTGCCCCGCGTCGGCTCACCTCAATCGGTGCACCGGCTCCGCCGCATCCGGGTAGGTGTCCGTGCGCGAAGTAGAGACGGCGATGGGGCGGGCGATCCGACAGCGAGGCACCATGACCGGATGGGTCGTACGACCGGACGGCGGCCGTCCAGATGGCCCCGGTTGCGCTCATGCCACGGCGCTGTCCGTGGAGCCCGTGGCCCAGAGCGAATCGTGCCTGGAGTGCGCCGCCCGAGGGCGGGACGGGGGGCATCTTCTGCTCTGCCTGACCTGTGGCCACGTGGGATGCAGCGACAGCTCGCCGGGCGCCCATGCCACCGCCCACCACGAATCCAGCGGGCATCCCCTCGCGCGTTCCGCGGCGCCGGGCGAGGCGTGGGCCTGGTGCTACGTCGACGAGGTCTATCTGGACCCGCGCGGCGGCTCCCCGGCACGTTGAGCCAACTCGCCTGATCGTACGGAGGAGCACCCGGGTGCATGCGGTGGCCCACGATCACAAATTGGCATATTCAAGACACAGCAAATCCGGCGAAGAGAGGAGAACAGGATGACCCCAGACGACGAGACAATCGCATGTCCGTTCGACTTCAGCGAGGGCCTTGAATTCGATCCCTGTCTGGCCGCGCTCATGGACCGGAATTCCCTCACCCGCATCCGACTGCCCTACGGTGACGACGACGCCTGGCTGGTCACCGGGTTCGAGGGGGTGCAGCAGGTGACCACGGACCAGCGGTTCAGCCGGGCCGGCATTATGGAGTTCGACTACCCGCGGCTGACCCCGGAACCCATCGTCTCTCCCGAATCGATCAACGTGATGGACCCGCCGCTGAGCAGCCGCCTGCGGCGCCTGGCATCGCAGGCGTTCACCCAGCGGCAGGTCGACGGCATGCGGGACAAGATCACCCGTCTCACGGATTCCCTGCTCGACGAGATGGCCGCTCAGCAGCCTCCGGTGGACCTGGTGCGCCATCTGTCCGACCCCATGCCCCAGCAGACCATCTTCGAACTCCTCGGGATCCCGCAGGGCGACTGGCCCCACATGCAGCAGAACCTGCAGCAGCTCCTCGCGACCGGCCCGGACAGCCGCGAGAAGGCCGCATCCGCGAAGGCGGCATTGCGCGCGTACTTCGGCACGCTGGTCCAGCAGCGGAGGGAGTCGCCCGGGGACGACCTCATCAGCGTGCTCGCCTCCGCCGTGGACGGCGACGACGTGTTCGACGACGACGAACTGGCCGTCATGGCACTGACGCTGACCCTCAGCGGCCAGGACACGGTGACCTGCCAGATCAGCAACATCGTCTACCTCCTGCTGACCCGTCCCGAGCTGACGAAGCACATCGACGGCCGGCCGGAGGCCCTGACCGACGTCATCAACGAGCTGTTGCGGGTCATCCCGTTCCGCAAGGGGGTCGGCATTCCCCGGGTGGCCACGGAGGACGTGGTGATGGAGGGGGTCCGCATCCGCAAGGGCGACTTCGTGCATGTGTCGTACCTGACCGCGAACCGCGACCCGCGGCGCTTCCCGGACCCGGACTTCATCGATCCGGACCGGTCCTCGACCCCGCACATGACCTTCGGCTGGGGCGGACACCGGTGCGTCGCCGTGCCACTGGCGATGGCGGAGCTGGAAGTGGCCATCGGGCAGCTCATGGACCGGTTCCCCACGCTGCGGCTCGCCGTGCCTCCGGAGGAGGTGCGCTGGGACACCAAGACGATCCGGCGCTTCCCGATCGAACTGCCCGTCACCTGGTAACGGCCGCCTGACCAGAGCTACTTCCCGCCGGGCGGCAGCAGCGGCCGGAGATTCGTCCCGGGTGCCCGTCAGGCGGGAAGCCGCTACGGCCGGACGGCGTCAGCGACCGGGCGGGCGCGGGCGAGTCGCTCCAGGCGCCGATGCAGGTGCTCCACGTAGGTCTCCGATTCCGGCTTCATCAGCACACTGCGCAGAATGCGCGCTCCGTCGGCGTCCCTGGTGACCTTCGGGTGCAGGGCGGCGAACCGGTCGGCGCCGACGCGCAGTGTGCTGAGGAAGACCGGGTCCTCACTGTCGTTCATCCCCTCCAGCAGGATGCGGTTGCTGACGGCGTCGATCTCCGAGAGCGCGCCGTGGGCGGTCTTCGGGAAATAGCTCACGATGTCGAGCTGTGGGGCCTGGTAGAGCTCCAAGTCGTCCGATCGCTCGATCAGTTCGGCCCAGCGCAGGGCGGCACGCCGGCCGGCCGCCAGCACCTGTCCCAGTCCGTCCCGGGTGGGCGGCAGCAGCTGGAAGGTGAGCCACAGCGCGGCGGCGGCCGCGCCGGCCCGGGAGCATTCGAGGCTGATCTCGCCCAGGTGCAGTTCGTCGGAGGTGAAGTAGGTGTAGGGCGAGTCGTGGAGGTAGAACCGGCCTACCGCGGGGTCGCGGAAGAGCACAGCGCCACAGCCGTAGGGCTGCAGACCGTGCTTGTGCGGGTCCACCACGATGGAGTCGGCCTGGGCGACCGCCCGCCACGGGGCGGCCGGCAGCCCCTCGGGGCCGTCCGCGCCGGCCAGCAGGGTGAAGAATCCGCCGTAGGCGGCGTCGACATGGACCCGGACGCCGAAACGCTCGCGCAGGACGAGGGCTTCGTGGACCGGGTCGACGGCGCCCAGACCGGTCGTTCCCGCGGTGAGCACCACCGTGCCGACCCGGCCCGTGCCGAGCAGTTCCTCCAGGGCTCCGACGTCCATGCGCCCCAGGTGGTCGGTGGGGACGGGATGGCCGTCCACGCCGAGGACGCGGCACATCCGACCGTGGGTGTAGTGGGCCTCGGTGCTGTAGGCGATGCCCTGGTCGGGATGCAGCTCGCGGGCGACGAAGAGGGCTTCCAGGTTGGCGATGGTGCCACTGGTGGTGAGATGACCCAGGTGGGTGTCGTAGCCGAACATGGTGGCCAGTTGCCGGACGGCCTCGCGCTCCATGGCGGCGGTGGCGGGGCCCCCGTCCAGAGCGTGGTTGTTGGGGTTGATCAGCATCGCGGTGAGGTAGCCCACGACGGCCGCGGGGTGGGGCGGCTTGAGCATCTGGCCCGCGTAACGGGGGTGGAAGAAGGGGTAGTTGTCCTTCAGTCGCCCGGTGAACTCCTCGAAGACCGACGCGAAGCGGTCGTCGTCCACCTGGAGTGCCGGGTGGGGCTGGTAGGGGCCGAAGGTTCCGGCCCAGTCCTCTGTCGCGTGCGTGGCCCGGGCCAGCCAGTGCGCCAATTCCACGGATTCTCCCTCTCCCTCGCCGACGTGCGCCCACGGTAGCGATTCGTTGACCAGTCAGCAATTGACTGCTCAGAGATTGAGACGGCAATAGGTGATACGGCACTAAACTCGTGCGCGATGAACGCCATGCCACAGCACGACGACGACCCCGCCGCCCGCGCCGCCGACAGCAGGCTCGTGCGGGACTTCGGCCTGTTGATCAAGTCGGCCACCCGCCTGGAACAGCGCATCGACGGCGCACTGCGGCGGGAGTGCGGGATCAGCCACACCATGCTGGAGGTGCTCATCCGGCTGTGCCGTCGCCCCGGCGAGGAGGTCTCCCAGCGACAGCTGGCCGACGACCTCACACTCACCAGCAGCGGCACCACCCGTCTGATCGACCGGATGGAGAACGCCGGTCTGGTGCACCGCGTCCCGTCTCCCGAAGACCGGAGGCTCGCGCTGGTGCAACCGACCACCGAGGGACGGACGGCGTTCCTGCGCGCGTCGGCCGTCCACGCCCGCGTGGTGGAGGAGTACTTCGTCAAGCCGCTGTCAGCCGATGAATACGCCCACCTGACGCACGCGTTGGGTCGGATCGACGAGGCGTTGCGCGACGGCAAGCAGTGAGAGGCCGTTGAGGCGCGGCCGGCCGGTGCCACCGCGACGCCTCACCGACGAGGTACTCGACGTCGAGGGGCAGCCCACGCAGCACCCTCCGCCCACCCCGGCCGGAAGCTGAACCCGCCCGGCCCTCCCGCACGGAACCGGCTCCCCACGCTCCGGTGGCTCCCTCCTCGACAGGAGGTGCGCCGGTCGCGGAGTGGGGCGGGCTTTCGGACCCCCGTGATCCGAGCGCCGGGTGCGGGGCCCTCAAGTTCGCTGGTCAGCGCACCGATGCAGGGCGCAGGAAGACGCGGACCGAGGAAGGGCTGGTTGTGGTGACGTCAGTTTCGGTAGCGAGGCCGGACGACGGCCTCGAAGCGGTGGCTGTGGCCGTCAAGGAGTTGCGGGCAGGCCGGCCCGTGATCGTGGTCGACGACGCGGACCGGGAGGACGAGGGTGACCTCGTCATGGCGGCACAGTTCGCGACCGCCGGGCTCATGGGCTTCTTCGTGCGGTACAGCAGCGGGCTGATCTGCGCGCCTATGGCCGGGGAGCTCGCCGACCGGCTGCGTCTGCCGTTGATGGTGCCCGCGGCCCCCGGAACCGGTACGGCCGACGTACCCGCCTACACCGTCTCCGTGGACGCGGTCGGTACCGGCTCGGGCATCTCCGCCGCGGACCGGGCACTGACCGCCCGCGTGCTGGCCGACCCCACCACGGGACCCGACCAGCTGAACCGTCCCGGGCACATGTTCCCGCTGCGGGCCCGAGCGGGAGGGATCGCCGAGAGGCGTGGACACACCGAGGCGACCGTCGACCTGTTGCGCCTGGCCGGCCTCACACCCGTCGGCGTGATCAGCGAGGTGTGCGAGGACGACGGCTCGCTCGCCCGCGACGACCGGTTGCGGGACTTCGCCGTGGAGCACGGCCTCCGCGTCGTCACGATCGAGCAGCTGGCCCGGAAGCTGCACCGTTCCGGCACGGCGCTGTGACCGGGAGGCACACGGCGACGGTCTTCGACCTCGACGACACCCTCATCGACACCGCCGGCGCATGGCCGCGGGCGTGCGCCGCGTTCAGCGCCCGCCACGGATACCGCTGGCGCCCCGAGGACACCGCCGCGCTGCACGGCAACGGCGAGTGGGCCTCCTATGTCGCAGCGGTGTGCGACGGCCGGGCGACCACCGCCGAGGTCATCGACGGCTGCACCGACATCATCCTCGACGAACACGCGGCAGGCCCCGTTCGCCCCCTGCCCGGAGCACTCGACCTGGTTGCCGCAGCCGAACGGCACGGGCCCGTGGCCGTCGCCACGGCCAGCCCCCGCCGCTTCGTTCTCATCGTTCTCGACGCACTGCGACTGACCACCCGTATAAGTGCGGTGATCTGCGGGGAGGATGTCGGACGGGCCAAACCCGCGCCCGACCCCTACCTGTGCGCCGCCGCCCGGATCGGGCTGCCACCCTCGGCCTGTCTGGCCGTCGAGGACTCCCCCGCCGGTATCCGCTCGGCAGCAGCCGCCGGCATGCGCGTCCTCGCCATCCCTCGCCACGGCATGCGCCTGCCCGCAGGCATCGCCCACCTCCCCGCAGCCCAGGCCCGCACCGCCGTCGAAGCCCTGCCGCTGCTCACCCGGCTGCACACCTCGCAGCCCGAACTCCTGCCGGACCGTACGACGACGCAGGGCCGCTGAAAGGCCGGCGCCCGCCGGTTTACGCACTCCCGTGGCGACATCTGGGCGGAATTACCCATTCCGCACCCCGCCACGAGCCCACCGGGACGGACATGCGAAGATCCGGACAGGTTGCGGGCCTCTCTCCCTCATGCAGAGCGCACCGCTCGATTCCGCACATCCCCTTGGAGTCCGTACGTGACCCGGTCTGCCCGGCGTGCTCGCGCCCTGTCCCGCCTCGTCACCTCGGCGGTCGCCGTCGCCCTGGTCGGCCCCACCGCCGGCACCGCTCTGGCGGACGTCCCCGCGGCGAGCGGTCCGGCGAAGGACGTCGCTCGGAGCGGTGCCGGGGCCGCGCGGCACAAGCCCACCCCCGCCGCGCCGTTCTTCTTCCTGTCCGGGATCCGCTCGTCGGGCCAGATGTACGTCTACATGCCCGACGGCAAGGGCGGCTTCGACGACCGCTCGGGCGCGTACGTCTGGCCGCACTTCAGGTACGGGGTGTCCGTCGACCCCGACCTGACGGGCTACCAGGACGGTGCGTACCACGTCATGGACGACGGCAAGCTGAATCTCTGGCGCGGCGGGCACCTCAAGAAGGTGGCCACCGGCTGGGGTCAGTACAACGTGGTCTTCTCCCCCGGCACCCTGGGCCGCGCCAAGCACCCCGACCTGCTGGCCCGCGACAAGCAGGGCGTCCTCTGGCGCTTCCAGACGAAGGCCGACGGCACACTGGCACCACGGGTGAAGGTCGGCACCGGCTGGAACCGCTTCACCCGGATCACCGGCCAGGGCGACCTGACCGGCGACGGCAGGTCGGACGTCGTCGCCCGCGACCAGCAGGGCACCCTCTGGCTGTACCGGGGCACGGGTGATCTGCGGAAGCCTTTCGCGTCCCGCGCGAAGGTGGGTACCGGCTGGAACCGGTTCGACAAGCTGGTGGCCACGGGTGACGTCGACGGTGACGGCCACAGTGACCTGCTCGCCCGCGATCCCCAGGGCCACCTGTGGCTGTACAAGGGGACGGGCAAGAAGGCGGCGCCCTTCAGGACACGAGTCAAGATCGGCACGGGTTTCGACCAATACCGCGACCTTTTCTGACGCCCTCACCGGGCGCCGCCGGGTCACGGCGTACGCCGCCTTCGCGATTCACGCCTCCGCGAGGCCGAGTTGGCGCAGCATGCCGAGTTCGTCGCTGCTGCCCCAGCGTTCGACGAGCTTGCCGTCGCCGTCGAAGCGGCTGATCTGCATGCCGCGGTAGCTCACCTTCCGGCCGGTGGCAGGCCGCCCCATCAACGGCCCCAGATGTGTCCCGGTGATGACGTAGGCGAAGGCCAACTCGTCGTCGGTGGCCATCAGATGCTCCACCTGCACGTGCAGGTCGGGGAAGGCCGAGCGCAACTCGCCGAACATCGCCTTGTACCCGTCGGGCCCCGGCCCCTGCCCGGGGGCCGGGTCGTGGTCGACCGAGTCGGGTGCGACGATCGCGTCGAGGGCGTCGAGGTCACCGGCTACGACGGCTTCTCCGAAGGCGGTCTGTGCGGCGATGTTCGTCTGCTGAGACATGATCACTCCCGGGCACGGGCCTCCGGCCGGCCTGTCTGCCGGCTGCGAAGACCGCACCTACGCCGTAGGTCGACCGTACATCGGCGCCCAGCCCTCAGCATGTCCGGGTGGCGGCATGCCCGGGAGGAGCGGGGCACGGTCCTAGCCCGGGGGAAGACCGTGTCCGCGGAACGTCAGCCGCCCTCACCGGCACGGGCGGCGTTCGTGGTGCGGAAGCGTGCCCGGTAGGCCCCCGGCGTGATGCCGAGGTTGCGGGTGAAGGCCCGGCGCAGCGACTCCGGCGAGCCGAAGCCGGTGCGGTGGGCCACGGAGGCCATGGGGTCGTCGCCGCCTTCCAGCATCGCCTGGGCGGCCTCCATGCGGACCTGCTCGACATAGCGGGCCGGGGTGGTGGCCATGTCGTCGTGGAACAGCCGCGTCAGGTGACGGGCACTCACCCCTGCTCGGCGGGCCATGGCCGCGAGGGTGTGGTTGGCGGACGGGTCCTCGGCGACCGCGTCCAGGATGCGGCGCAGCAGCTCCTGTCTGGTGTGCGGGGTACGCGTGCGGACGCTGAACTGCGACTGGCCTCCCGGTCGTTGCATGAAGACGACCATGTCCTTGGCCACCGCGCGGGCCGTGTCGGCGCCGAGGTGCTCCTCGACCAGGGCGAGCGAGAGATCGATGCCCGAGCTGACGCCCGCGGACGTCATGATGTGTCCGTCCCGTACGTACAGGGCGTCGGCGTCCACGGTGACTCGCGGGTACCGCAGGGCGAGTTGGTCGGCGAAGCGCCAGTGCGTGGTGGCCTTGCGCCCGTCGAGCAGCCCGGCCGCGGCGAGGAGGAAGGCTCCGGTGCAGATGGACGCGGTGCGGCGGCTGCGCGCGTCGAGGGCCCGTACGGCGTCGAGCAGCGCGTCGTCCTTGACGAGGGAGGGCCATTCGGGGCCGCCGGGGACGACGACCACGTCACTGACGTAGTCGACGTCTGCGGCGGCAAGGTCGACGGCGAGCCCGGTGCCGGCCGCGGTGACCACGTCCGCGCCGTTCGGGGAGACCATCCGCACGCGGTAACGGCCGCCGAACTCGTTGGCCGAGGCGAACACCTCGATGGGGCCGGTGACGTCGAGCAGCCGTACGCCCGGAAAGACGAGCACGGTCACCAGCAGCGGCTTCCCGCCCGACGGCCTGCCCTTCATGGTGCGCCTCCCGGCCCGTTGGACATCTTCCACGATATCCCTAGCAAGTTTGAATATCAAACCCACTCCGGGTGGTGAGGGCTCGCGGGCCATGTCCGTGTGTGAGGGCGTCCTGGCCCGTGCTGTGCTGTGGCCGGCCCCGCACTTCGCCATAGCGTCGACGACGCCACGGGCCGACGGTCTCGGCCATCGCCCGTGAGCTGCCGGGCGCGGGTCGGACCGATCGGCCGATCACTGCCGTCGATCACCGGCGGTGATGACCCGAGTCGACAAGAGAAGGCGCCGCACGCCGTGACATCCCACTCCAGCACCACCCGAGCCGTTCCGCCCCAGGAGGGTCCGGGTCCGAGAGGCTCCCACCGGGTCCGCGCCAGCCCGGCTGCGGCGCACGACAGGCCGACACGATTCGGTCCCAGCTGGTTCGCGGCCGTCATGGGCACCGGAATCGTCGCCGACGCCGCCGCGACTCTGCCGCGGGGACTTCCCGGGCTGCGCGACGCCGCCACGGTGGTCTGGGCCGGGGCCGCACTGCTGCTGATCGTGCTCACTGTCGGCTATCTCGGGCAGCGGACGCTGCGGGCGCATGCCGGGGACCCTGTGCTGGCCCAGTTCTTCGGGGCGCCGCCCATGGCCCTGCTCACCGTCGGCGCCGGCACGCTGCTGCTCGGCCGCCGGCTGGTCGGAGAGCGGGCGGCACTCGACGTGAGCTGGGCCTTGTGGTCCGCCGGTACGGTGCTCGGCGTGGCCACCGCCTGCGCGGTTCCGTACCTGATGGTCACCCGGCACCGGTTCACTCCGGAGGCCGCCTTCGGCGGCTGGCTCATGCCCGTGGTCCCGCCCTTGGTCTCCGCTGCCACGGGGGCGCTGCTCGTCCCGCACGCACCGGCCGGGCAGCCGCGGCTCGCCATGTTGCTGGGGTGCTACGCGTTGCTCGGGCTCGGACTGGTCGCCGTCCTGCTGGTGCTGGCCATGGTGTACAGCCGGCTGGTCCACCACGACGCGCCCAGCGGTGCGGTGGTTCCCACGGTGTGGATCGGCGTGGGCGCTCTGGACCAGGCGGTGACGGCGCTCGGGACGCTGGCATCGGCCGCGCCGAGCGCGCTGCCCGCCCCGTACGCGCGCGGGACCGCGGTCGCGGCCCTCCTGGGCGGCCTCGGGATCTGGGGCTTCGCCATGCTGTGGCTGGTGCTCGCGACGGCGCTCACGGTGCGGGAGGTCCGCACGGGTCTGCCCTTCGCACCCACCTGGTGGTCGTTCATCTTCCCTCTCGGCGCCTGCGTCACCGGCACCGGCGCTCTGGCCTCCCGGACCGGCTCGCACCTGTTCGTCTGGGCCGCCGTCACGCTGTACGTGCTGCTCGTCGCCGCGTGGTCGGCGGTCTCGTGGAAGTCCCTGGTGCACGCCGCCGGTCATCTGCGTGCGAGCGCTCGCCGATGACGGGGCCCGTACGCCGCCGCCCCGCGTGACGCGCGAGCGCGGAGGAAAGCGATCCCATCGTGCCGCGGCCCGCGGCCGGTGGGTTCGGCCGCTGCCGGGCGGCCGCCTCTACGGCTGTGTCCCAGGGGGTGTCGTGGACGGGCTGCCGGGGCGGTCCCTCCGGCGAGCCGGGGGCCCCGCTCCGCGCCCGGTCCCCGGGCGGTGGCGGAGCATGGTGGCCACCATGGCCACGAAGGCGACAGCCCAGACCGCGGCGGCGACCCAGCCTTCCCAGCGGCCCAGGGTGGTCATCCACGATGTGCCGGTCGCGCGTCCCAGTTCGTGCGTGGTCACCGCGTACATACCGATCGGAAAGACCAGGTTCCACCAGCCGAGGTCGTAGCGCAGGGGTATCCGGCGCAGCGCGTGCCGCCATACGCCCAGAGCCAGCAGCAGCGGGACCAACCAGGTGGAGAACGCCCACAGCACGACGGAGGACCCGGCGATGACCGGCCGCGTGAGCAGCAGGGTGCCCGGCGGAAGGGAGATCAGCCGCACTCCGGCCAGCACGCAGATCGCCGCCGCCCCCATGAAGATCCAGACGGACGTCATGAGGCCTTCCGCCCGCACCGGCCGGGCCAGCAGCCTGGCCAGTACGATCGCGGCGGTCAGCAGGTACTGCAGCAGTCCGACGGACCAGCACACCACCGCCAGCGCCGGCAACACCGGGCCCGACGTCATCCGGGCCGACGCGGCCGCGGCGACCGCCACGGACTCCGATCCCACCGCCCACAGGAACCAGGTGCCGTTCACCTGGTCGAACGACGGGCCCCGCTTCAGGGTCGTGATGAGCGCGAGCGGAATGCCGTAGTCCAGCAGCAGCCATCCCAGCGCCCCGAACGCCAGAAACGCTCCGGCCACCGCGATGTGGCCGTCCGGCGCGATGCGGGCGGCCAGCACGTTGGAGGAGATGGCGAGAGTGAGGAAGGCGAAGGCACGCGGGCCCAGCAGGTCCGCGACGAACCGCTGCCGGTGACGCAGCAGCCGCCAGCCGTAGGCGGGCACCAGCACGGCGAACCCGGCGAGGGCGGTCCAGAGCAGTACCGCGGAGGCGGTGCCGGCGCCGTTGACGTACAGGGCCGTGGAGACGATGGCGGTGCCCATGACGAACGCGAGCGAGCCCGCGTTGAGATCGGCCACCGCGGTGGAGACGGCTGCGCGGTACCCGTAGGGCCCTGATCCAGCGGGCGTGGGTCCGGGAGGCTCCGACACGCGCCGATCGCCGCCGGTGAGCCATTCGGCGAGGACCGCGGTATGGCTGTGGGCCAGGTCCTGGCCGGCGCTCAGCAGAATGAGGCCGCCGCGTTCGGCCAGGTCCCGCAGCCGGGCCGCGGCCTGCCGGTGCTCCTGGTCGCCCAGTTCGGCGAGGTAGCGGCGGCGGAACTCGTCGAACCGCAGGGGGTCGTGGCCGTACCAGCGCTCCAGCTCGACCGACGGGGCGACGTCGCGCACCCAGTGGTCGAGAGGTGCGCCCTGCCGGCGTACGCCCTCCGGCCAGACCCGGTCGACGAGAACCCGCTCGCCGGCCTGTCCGTCCTCGGAAGGCGTCTGCTCATAGATTCCGCGGCAGCTGATCTGCTTGGCCATGACGCATCCTTCGGCCCGCTTTCGCCGTATGTGCATTTTAGTGGGACATGCGGGTCACCGACCTTCGCTGCGGGGAGCGTGCGGGGACCGGCGTCGCCTCGGCGGCCACGACGTGCTCGACGGCACCACCGGCGACCCCACTCCCCCGGCACGGGGACCCTCCCCGACCGTGATGATCAGGAGCTCACCGGAAGGCCGCCAACACGAGAGCCTGCTGCTCCAGAGCGTGCCGGCGAGCGGAGCCGACCGCCGGTGCGGGCGCCTCGGGTCGGCTGACCCGGTCCACGGGGCGTCCGGCCGGCCGGTGCAGGCGCGGCGCGAGGAAGGACCACGCGCCCTGGTTGGCCGGCTCTTCCTGGACCCACCGCACGTCCGCCGTCGCCGGGAAGCGGGCCAGTTCGGCCGCGAGCTCGTCCTCGGGGAACGGGTAGAGGCGTTCCACGCGGACGATCGCCGTGTCCGCCGAGTCCGAGGCCCTGCGGTGGGCGTCGAGGTCGTAGAACACCTTGCCGGCGCAGAGCAGCACGCGCGTGACCCGCCCGGGGTCCTGTGTGCCGTCCGGCAGGATCGGGCGGAAGCCGCCCTGGGTGAACTCGGTCAGGGCGGAGGTGGCCGCCTTCGACCGCAGCATCGACTTCGGGGTGAAGACCACCAGCGGCCGCCCTGTGTCGCCGGAGCCGCCCAGCGCCTGTTCCCTGAGCAGGTGGAAGTAGTTGCCGGGCAGGGAGGGCAGGGCCACGGTCATGTTGCCCTGCGCGCACAGCTGGAGGAAGCGCTCGATCCTGGCGGAGGAGTGGTCCGGCCCCTGCCCCTCCAGGCCGTGGGGCAGCAGCAGTGTCACCGTGGAGCGCTGTCCCCACTTCTGCTCGGCCGAGGCGATGTACTCGTCGACGACCGTCTGCGCGCCGTTGACGAAGTCCCCGAACTGGGCCTCCCACAGCACCAGGCCCTCCGGGCGGGCCAGCGCGTATCCGTACTCGAAGGCCAGCGCCGCCAGTTCGGACAGCATCGAGTCGTACGGTGCGAAGCCCGCGGCCCGGGGCCCCAGAGAGCGCAGCGGCGTGTGCTCGGCGCCGGTGAGCCGGTCGGTCAGTACGGCATGCCGCTGACCGAAGGTGCCACGGCGCGAGTCCTGCCCGGCCAGCCGCACCGGGTGGCCGTCCAGCAGGAGCGAGCCGATCGCCAGGGTTTCCGCGGTGGCCCAGTCGACCGCGCCGGTGTCGAGCGTCGCCGTACGCCGGTGCAGCTGAGGCAGTACCCGCGGGTGCACGGTGAAGCCCTGCGGCAGGTCCGCCTGTGCCGCGATGACCTGGCGTGCGGTCTGCTCGTCGATCGCGGTCACCGTCCGGTGGGTCGCGCGTGCGGCGGTCCTCCGGCCGGCGGCGGGAACGTCCTCGGCGGGCGCGGACAGCGCCCTGGTCTCGGCGAAAGCCGTCTCGAGGCGATCCCGGTACGTGCGGCGGGCCGCCTCCACCTGCCGCTCGCCGATGTCCCCGCGGGCCACCAGGGACTCCGCGTACGTCGTGCGCGCCGAGGGCCTGGCCTCGATCAGGTCGTACATCACCGGCTGGGTGACGGACGGGTCGTCGACCTCGCTGTGCCCGTGGCGCCGGTAGCAGACCAGATCGATCACGACGTCCTTGTGGAACGTCTGCCGGTAGTCGAAGGCAAGCCGCGCCACGCGGTCGACGGCCTCCGGGTCGTCGCCGTTGACGTGGAAGATCGGGGCCTCCACCATCCGTGCCACATCGGTGGCGTACGTGCTCGAACGGCCGGCGGTGGGGAGTGTCGTGAAGCCGACCTGATTGTTGACGACCACGTGGACGGTCCCGCCCGTGCGGTAACCGGGCAGCTGCGACATGTTCAGGGTCTCGGCGACCACGCCCTGGCCGGCGAAGGCCGCGTCGCCGTGCACGACGACCGGCAGTACGGCGAAGGGTTCGCCCGGGTCCGCTGCCATGTCCTGCTTGGCACGCACCACTCCCTGGGCCACCGGTCCCACGATCTCCAGGTGCGAGGGGTTGGCCACCACCGAGACGGCGATCGAACCTCCGTCCTGGGCACGGTAGATGCCCTCCGCACCGAGGTGGTACTTCACGTCCCCCGAGCCCTGCACCGACCGGATGTCCACCGCGTCCTCGAACTCGTCGAAGATCTGGGCGTAGGACTTGCCGACGATGTTGGCCAGGACGTTGAGCCGGCCGCGGTGCGCCATTCCGATGACGGCTTCCGCGACACCGTCGTCGATGGCGCGGAGCAACAGGGCGTCGAGCAGTACGACGGCCGACTCGCCGCCTTCGAGCGAGTAGCGCTTCTGGCCGACGTACTTGGTCTGCAGGAAGGTCTCGAAGGCTTCCGCGGCACCCAACCGGTGGAGAATGCGCAGCTGTTCGGCAGGATCCGCTCCGCTCCGCGGGGACTCGACACGCTGCTGGATCCAGCGGCGCTCCCGGGTGTCCTGGATGTGCATGTACTCGAACCCGGCGGTGCCGCAGTAGAACTCCCGCAGCGCGCCCAGTACTTCGTCGAGGGTCATCGTGGCACGGCCGGCGAATCCGTCCACCACGAAGCTCTCCGTGCGGTCCGTGTGGTGGAGTCCGAAGGCGGCGATGTCGAGTTCCGGACGCGCGGCGGCGGCCCGTGCCGTGAGCGGGTCGGTGTCGGCCATCAGGTGCCCGCGCACCCGGTACGCGTGAATGATCGCCGCGACCCGCACCGCCGCGAGCGCCGTCGCATCGTTGTCGTGCGGCTCCGGATCGGCGCCGGTGCGCGCCGGTCCGCCCGCGGAGGTCGCCGATGCGCCCGGCGACACTGACGTCCGCGGACCGGCGGCAGGTTTCGGGACGGCCGCCACGGCCGGGGACGCGGTGGTGGCGAAGAAGTCCCTCCATGTCTGATCGACCGACCCGGGGTCGTCGAGGTAGCGCTGCCGCTGCTCGTCCACGACCCATGCGTTGAGCCCGAATTCCAGCCTGTGAGCCACCGCTCGAGCGGTGTCCGATTGCGAGGCCATGGCGTACAACGCCTTCTTCCCTGTGCGGAGTCGTCGGATGCCGACGCGGCAGGGTGGCCGTCCGCCCGCACGTGGCCCGATCCAGGACCTCGCGATTCCGGCGGATTCAGCCGCCTCGGCCGCGTCGCACCCTCGACGCTAGGACGGCGCGAGGCCGAAGCCGGACCGCCGGTCGTGCCACATCGACCTCACATCAGGACATCGGCCGAGGGACCGTGTGCCGCCTGCCGACGCCGCACGGCCGGCGCACGGCGGGACGCGGCCATGTCCGGATCCGAGGGCTGCCCGTCCCACCCGCCTGCCATCGGCG
Source organism: Streptomyces sp. NPDC015139 (assembly GCF_043079785.1). Taxonomy (NCBI): domain Bacteria; kingdom Bacillati; phylum Actinomycetota; class Actinomycetes; order Kitasatosporales; family Streptomycetaceae; genus Streptomyces; species Streptomyces sp. NPDC015139. The sequence continues at coordinate 164,125 of NZ_JBIBUW010000013.1, forward strand.
CCCCACGGAACCGGGTTGTCACTGTCCGGTCGCGGCCCCGCGGCCGACGGACCGCCCCCACGGGAGGAAGCATGATCGACCGCGAGCCGACGGAGACACCCCCGCGACAGGGGTGTCCCGGGATCCTGCGGACCCTGGGACTTCTGCACGGCGACCTGCGGGTACGGCACGGTCTGTCCTTGGGCGACTACCTCGTACTCGGCGCCCTCGCCGAAGCCCGGGGCGGGCCTGTGCCCATCGCCCGGCTGACGGCGTTCGTCCGTGAGTCGGGCGACCGGATGTCCTACCTCCTCAAGGGCCTGCAAGCGGCCGGACTGATCGAGCGCAGTCGCCGCGCCCGAGACCGCAGGACGGTCGAGGTGACCCTGACCGACGCAGGACACACCAAGTTCACCGAAGCGGAATCAACCGCGCAGGCGCTGCTGCGCCAGAACCTCGGGATCGGCCCGGTAGCCGTTCCGGGACCGGGAGGCGTCAGCAGGGCCGCCGCGGACGGCGGCCGGCCGGGCGGTGGCGGGTGAGGAACCAGGCCGGTACGGCCACGGCCGCGCCAAGGAACAACAGCTGCGGATAGCCGTAGGAGTGGACGACCGGCCCGCCGACCGCGCCGGCCAGCGAAAGTCCTACGAACAGGGCGCTGTTGTTCCACGACAGCATCCCCGTCGCCCGCTCGGGAAAGGCGTCCACCAGATGCCGCTGCTGAGCGGGGAAGAAGGCGTAGGCGGCCGACGAGAACACCACGAGGGCCACCGTCAGCGCCCAGGTGGTCGGGAAGACGAGGGCGACCGCGATCTCGGCCACGGCCATCAGGGCGAGAGCCACCCCCGTGACCCGTAGCGCACCGGCACGGTCGGCGAGCCGGCCACCCGCCTGCCCACCCGCGACGGCGGCGATGCCGTACACCACCAGCAGCCACGACACATCGGCCGCCCTGCCGTCGGCGTGCAGGGCGACGGCCAGGAAGGTGTACAGGGTGTAGACGGAGAACGCCCACAACGCGGTGACCGCGACCGCGAAGGCCACCACACCCCCGCCCCGCCGTCCGCCGGACGCCGGTGGGCCGGCAGCCGGGTCATGGTCGGCAACGGCCGCCGTGTGCCCGGCGGCCGTGGTACGGCCCGACCGCCAGACGAGGGCATGCGGGACGGCCAGCACGCACGTGCCGGCGGCGAGGATGACGAACGCCGCCTGCCATCCGGCGTGCCGGCTCAGCAGCGCTCCCGCCGGGGCCCCCACCCACAGCGCGGTCAGCAGACCCGAGCCCACGACCGCCAGCACCTGAGCCCGGGCCGTGGCCTGCGCGCGTGTACTGACCAGCGCGTACACGGTGGGTCCTGTGGCCGCCGCCGCGACACCGGCGACCACCCGGGTGGCCAGGAGCAGCCCGAACGACGGAGCGAGCGCGGTGGCGACATTGGCCAGCGAGAACAGCACCAACGCGGCCGACAGGATGCGGGCGCGGTCGTAACGGTCGCTCAGCCGGCCCGCGAACGGCGAGGCCACCACGTAGGCCAGGGAGAACGCCGTGATCAGCAGACCGGTGCGGGCCGGAGCGACGTGCAGGGAGGCGGCGATGTCGGGCAGCAGCGGTGCCACCACGAACAGGTCGGTCCCCACCAGGAACTGCGTCACCCAGGCCAGGGCGACCAGACCGGCCGACAGGCGTGGCGTCCCCAGCTCGGGCCCACTGGTCGTCGAGCGGCCGGATCCGCCGCGCGTCGAGTCCATGATCCGAAGCTAGGTCCGGCGTCGCACGTCCGCCACCGGCCCCCGCGGGCCGCGCCCGCGGCATGCGCGACGGGACGCGGTCATCGGCCTGGACCTGGCCGGGGCGTTGTTCGCCGTCGTACGGGGACGAGGTCGGTGAGGGGCGAGGGTGGAACGGCGCAGCAGCAACACGGCGTACGCGGCGGCGGCGCCCGTCAGCACGGTGGTCAGGGGCGCTACGGCGCCCACCGCGGTGCTCGCCAGGGCGGTGCCGACGGCCTGACCCAGTCCGAGGCTGGTGATCATCCAGGCCGCCGCGGTGTGCAGCAGGCCGGACGGCGCCACCTGGTCCAGGCCCGCGAAGACGTTGATCAGCAGCGGAGCGAGGAACAGTCCCGGAACGACCGCCACAAGGACCGCGGCCGCCGGAGCCGGCTCCAGCAGCAGCGGAACCAGCCCGGCCAGCAGGCCGAGAGCAGCAACCCGGGCGTGGCCGGCCAGCGTGCCGGTCCGGCGCAGACGCCCGTACACCAAGGAACCGATCAGACTGCCGGCGGCCAGCGCGGCCGGCATCACCGTGGTCAGCGCCGGGGCGTGGTCGTGCTCGGCGAACGCCAGAGCCAGGACGTTGAGAGCACCCAGAGCGATCCCCGCGCAGAGCAGCGCCAGAGCAAGAGTCCGCGTTCCGGGATACCGCAGCGGGCCTACGAACCCGACCGGGACGGTGGGAGCGGCGGAGGTGGGGCCGGGCGCCGCGGGGGCCGGCCGCCAGTGGCGGGCGGGACGGGAGGTGGCGAAGGCCAGGGTGCCCGCCAGGCCCAGCAGACCGATCGCGGCCAGGGGCGCGGTCCCGCCGGCGGTGACGCCCAGGGCGAGGACCAGCAGGGGCCCGGCGATGAAGACGACCTCCTGAGCGCACGCGTCAAGACTCAACGCGGTCCGCAACTGCGCGGGTCCGCATGTCACCTCGGGCCACAGCGCACGCAGCGCCGCTTCCAACGGTGCCGTGCACAGACCCGCCGCGACGGTCAGCACCAGTGCCCAGACAGGCTGCCCGGCCGGTGGTACGGCCGCCAGAGCGAGGAAACAGGCGGCCGACCCCAGTCCGCAGACCACCAGGGTCACGGTCTGTCCGCGGCGCTCCAGCAGTGTCGCCCACCCCGGCTGGGCCACAGCCGCGCTGACACCGAAGGCGGCTGCCAGGAGCCCCGCCAGACCGACGGTCCCGCCCTGGGCGCGTACGGCGATCAGCAGGGCCAGCGGCGCCATCGACACCGGAAGGTGCCCCACGACCGCGCCTGCCAGGAGGCGCGGGACATACGGGGTGGACAGCAGTCGACGGTAGCCGGGGGGAGCGGATGCGGCCGGACGGGCCGGAGCCGTGGTGGTGCGCGTCGGAGTGGTGGGTGGGTCGAGGACGGTGCTCGTCACGGCCGGTTCCTTCGTCCAGGGCTGCCTGAGGGGACGTACGACTCGAGACGGCCGCCCGGCGACCCGCTCGCCACCCACCGGCACGTGCACCGAGGAGGCATGTGCGCCGGGAGGGTGTGTCGCCGGGCGGCGTCACTCGCCAGACTCCCGCGGTGGACCACGGTCCACGGTCATCCATCCGGAGGGTCGGCCGGTGGAAGGAGACACGGGCCGGTCGGCCGGGCGAGGCCGGTCGCGGTCGGGGTCAGGGGGCGGTGGTCGCCCGCTGCGGCCGTGCGCGGGCGTCGTCCACCGCGGCGGCGATCGCTTGGAGGAGTTCGATGACGGGCCCGTACTCGCGGATCGCGGCACGCGCCGGTGTGTCGCCCGTACGGCCGGCGGCCAGTTCCTCGTGGCGGCGGACGTGGAGTTCTTCCAGGTGGAGGCACATGACGTCGAGAGCGTCGGTGAGGGCGTCGGCGTGACGCGGGCTCTCCTCCGAGGAGGCGTCGGCGAGGGCCGGGCCCGCGTGGTCGGTGTAGGCGGCCAGGGCGGGGATGCGGGGGGTGTGGGGAGTGCGGTGCGTGGCCAGGGCCGCGACGAGCAGGTTGAGCGTGGTCAGGGCGTCCACCGTGGTGGCCGCACGGTCGAGGGCGGACCGGTCGTGGCCGGGCTCACGGTGGGCGTGCCGGGAAGTGGCGGCCGCCTGAGCGAGGGCCTTCTCCGCGGTGGTACGGGCATGACGCACATCGGGGCCGGGGTCGGTGTCGCGACGGGGACCGGCCTGACCGAGGGAGCGCAGGGTGATGTCCAGGTAGGCGGCACAGGCGTGGCGGGCGTGGGCCGTCTCGGTGTCCAGGCGCGGGTGCTCCCAGCTGGGCCACAGCAGGCGGCTGCCGACCAGGGCGGCGGCGGTCCCCACCAGGGTCATGGCGATACGGGAGGCCGCGTCCAGCCAGCTGCCGGGGTGGGAGACGTCCCCGATCAGCAGAACCAGAGGAGTGCCGAAGACGACCCAGAAGGCGTAGTTGACCGGCCGGAGCGTGAAGCCGACCGTGATGACCACGAACAGGATCAGGGACAGCGCGGCCGGTTCGTGCACGGCCGCGATCAGCACGGCGGCGCAGGTGCCGCCGACGACGTTGCCGATCACCCGCTGGGCGACGCGTTCGCGGGTGACGGCGTACTGCGGGCGCATCACCCGGAGCACGGCCAGCACCGCCCACTCGCCGTGCGGCAGTGCGGTCCAGTGGACGAGGGCGAACACCGCGGCGCTCACCGCGGTGGTCCGCAGCGCATGGCGGAACGTCCCGGATCGCAGCGTCATGGCCTCCCGCAGCCGGGCGCGGTCCAGGCGCACCGGTCGGGCGGGCGGCGCCGACAACGGGGTCGCCGCCAGCAGAACCAGGGCGCGAGCCTCGGCCCGGGCGTCGGCGAGGGTGGCGGTGATGCGGTCCAGCAGGCGGCGCTGCCGGCCGGCGCGTGCCATCTCCGGGTAGGTGTGGGCACCGGCCGGCATCTCGGCACGCATCCGGTCGCAGGCCTCCTCGAACCGTCCCAGCCCCGGGACCGGGGCGCCTTCGACGCCGTCGGTGGCCTGGCGGCGGCGCGTGAGGACGTCGGCGAGCTGGGAGAGCTGCCGGCCGACCGCTTCGGTGAGAGTGGCGTACGGGGCACGGACGGCCGGCGGTGGGGGGCCGGTGGCGGCGAGCGCGGTGGTCAGGTCGGCGAGAGTGGCGGCGTGTCGCACCAGCGGGTCGGTCAGGTCCGCGAGGTGCTCGTCACCGCGCGGGCCGCGCAGTTCCCGTGTGGCGCCCTCGGCCCGGCGCAGGGCATCCGTCGTGCCCGGATGGACGGTACCTACGGTGCTGTGCGGCGGTGCCGGGCCCGCGCCGGAACGCGGGCGGGCGGCGCCGCGGGCGGTACGCGGCGGACGGGCAGGGTCGCCGGCGGCGTCCGGCGGGGCGGCGGGGGCGAGGGCGGTCAGGTGCCGGCCGATGAGGCGATAGGGCTGGGCGACGTGAGCGAGGACGTCGCGCAGGCGGGCGGGCGGGGTCAGTACCGCGGTGGCGACGGCGTACCACAGGCCCCCGGCCAGCACCAGCAGCGTGGCGTACTCCATGTCCACCCCGGCGGTGGTGCTGCCCGCCGCGACGAGCAGCGCGGTGGCGGGCATGGTGCCGAGGCGCTCCAGCACCGGGTGGACCGCCGAGCCCATCGAGGCGAGAAAGACCAGCACGGCGAGCACGACCCCCGTCAGGGGCACCAGCGAGATCGTCCCGACTCCCACCCAGAACATGGCGGCGTTGGCGACGGCGGCGACGAGCAGGTGCCGGGTACGCGGTCCGCGGGGGCCGCCCTTGTTCGTGAAGGCCGTCACGTACGCGCCGAGCGCCGCCCACGCGCCGGCCGCCGCGTTCCCCGCGGCGAGACCGGCCAGCAGCAGCACGCTGATCGCGATTCCGTTGCCCAACCCCGCGACCACCGCGGGCCGGCTCCCCGCCGCCGGAGCGAACAGGCCCGCCGTACGCCGGCCGCGACCACGCCCGGTCATGCTCGGCACGAGCAATCCCCGGACACAGCCCGGCCCGACGCGGGTACGCCCGTCGCGGTCCGCAGTCGTCCCCGGCCGCCCGGGGCGTCTCCCGTCAGCCGGCGGTCATCGGCACTCCCGTGGCGCCGTACCGGAACCTCACCGCCGCCCCCGGGCCCGGCAGGGACCTGATCCGCGTGGCGGAAGGACGGGCTCCCGGTCTCCATACCGTCATGGTCCCCCACGCCCGGCAGCCGGGCCTGCCGTGACATCTCCCGGCCGCCGGCCCCGGTGCGGCTGTGCCGGCGGTGGAGCCCGGTGGGCCCGGGCGAGCGGCGGTCGGGCCGCGCGCCCGTGGCGGCCCGCACGGCAGGGCTCGGCGACGGTCCTGGGGCCGTCGGTCCTCGGGCTGCCGCCCGGGCCCCCGGCTCCCCCCGTCGGCCCCGCCGTCCCGACGACAGCGCGTCCCCCCGTACGGTCCCCCGGTCGGCTGACCGGAGGCGCCTGGGCACACGGCCAGACTGTCGGTAGTCCCACTTCCGCCCCCCACCGCACCTGGGAAGGATCACCCACCATGACGGCTCAGTACGCTCCCGCTCCGGGCCGGAACGGGTTCACGATCCAGCAGATCGCCGACCGGTTCGAGGTCTACAGCCCCAACGGGGAATTCTCCGGGGAGTACCTTCTCCGGTCCTCGGCGGAACAACGGGTGACCGTTCTCGCCCAGCGTGCCTCGTACTTCGGCCGGACCGGCCGGTGACACGGCGGCGTCCGCCGCCCATCAGGTTCCATGTCTTTGTCCTGGGCCACGCTTTCCTGCCGCCGGACGCGGGCGCACGCACGGTCAGGTGCCTCAGCGGTACGCACATCCGCGGCCCGGGACGGCGGGCCGTGCGGTGTGCGGAACCGTTCAGGCCGGGTTCGCGAGCTTCTGGCGCACGACGATCGCGTTGAGCCGTACCGCGAACGGTGCGGTGTCGGTGAGGCCCAGTGTGCCGACACGGGTCTTCTCCAGGCCGACGGTGACATCGGTGCAGAAGGCGACGCCGTACAGGTATGCGCCGGCTTCCTCGTCCTGGAGCGCGAAGAACAGGTCACGGTAGTAACTCGTGTGGTCCGGCTCCTGTTCGTAGTAGGCCAGACCCGGTTCTCCCTCCTGAGCGGCGAGGTCGGTGAAGGCGTCCACGAGGCCCCGCTCGACGGTGTCCCAGAACGAGGCCTTCGCCGCCTCGGGCGGGAGAGCCTGACGGACCGCCTCCTTCAGGGAGAGCGCCATGACCAGGATCGGCGCCTCCTCCCTGAGCCCCCAGCCGCGGACCATCTTGACGATGTCGCTGTCCGGGAGCGCGGCGGCCGCATCCCGGATATGACCGAAGTCGTAGTTGACCGTGGCCGGCGCGATCGCCTCCTGGAAGGCACGCCCCAGCGCCTCTGCTTGGGAGCGATGCGCCTCTCCCACCTCGGTGACCGTCCTGAAACAGGCTGCCAACTCCGCCTCCTTCAACATTTTGTTGCATCAGTGAGGGCGTCAGTATGCCCTAGGGGTGCTCAACCTTGCGGCGTCCCTCGCCGGAGCCGTGGAGGGCCGCAGCTGCGCGTGGGCCTTTATCAGGGGTTTCGCCGCCCATGGGGACGGTGCGGCCCTGGGAAGCTCCGACGGACGCACGCAGACCGAACTCGACGCCGCCGGCTCAACGACCAGCGCTGACGAAGCGCGAGGTGCCCGCGGGTCGGCTGCTCACCGAGGACCGACCGATTCCTGGATGAGCGCTGCCGTAGGTCGCACGGCGGATAGTCTCCGCCCATGGACGTCCGTGTGGAGATCGCCCGTGAAGCAGGTCAGGAACTGGTGGACGCCTTCGGCCGGCTGCTGCCGCAGTTGTCGTCGAGAGCCGAGCCGCTCGACCACGAGGCGGTCGAGCGGATGGTCACCGGCGACGCCAACACCGTGCTCGTCGCCCGCTCGGCCGACGGCATCGTCGGCACCCTGACTCTCGCCCTCCTGCCCCTGCCCTCAGGTCTGCGGGGCCGGATCGAAGACGTGGTCGTCGACAGTGCGGCACGAGGGCAGGGCATCGCGGGCCTTCTCATCCAGGAGGCCTTGCGGATCGCCGAGAAGGCCGGCGCCCGCACGGTGGACCTCACCTCACGGCCGGATCGCGAGGCCGCGAACCGGCTGTATGAGCGCCTGGGCTTCCACGCGAGGCACTCCACCGTCTACCGCGTGGAGGGCTTTCCGGCAGACCCTGCCGGCAAGCCCCTGCCGGCTCCGGCCATCAGCCCCTGAGCACAGCCGCGGTGTTGAGCCGACATGCTCCGCGTGGCGGATCCGCGTCAGCCGATCTGTTCGGCCAGGGCGACGATGATGCCTGCGGGGCCGCGCAGGTAGCAGAGCCGGAAGATGTTCTCGTACCGCGCCACCTCGCCGAGGAGTTCGGCACCGTGGGGGCGCAGGCGGGCGATGGTGTCGTCGATGTCGTCGACGGCGAACATGACGCGATGCAGGCCCAGGGTGTTGGGCGGAGGGTTCCGCGGTTCGGCGTCGGACACCGCCGGGGTGTGGTACTTGGTCAGCTCCAGCTTGCTGTGGCCGTCCGGGGTCCGCATCATCGCGATGTCGCTGCGCACGCCGTCGAGTCCGACGGTGCGGTCCGCGTAAAGGCCTTCGATCTGTGCCCGGCCTTCCAGCTCCATGCCGAGGTCGGTGAAGAAGGCGACGGCCGCGTCCAGATCGTCGACGACGATGGCGACGTTGTCCATCCGCTGAATAGTCATGGCTCGGAGCCTAGTTAGTCCCGGTCGAGACGAGTGCCGTCCCTCCAGGGCATGTCGCGCCGCACCGCACCGGCCCACGCGGAGCCGGCACCCACGGAAGTCGTCCTCCGCGAGGTGCCGGCCCGTTCTGGCACTCAGCCCTGCGTACCTCCCTGGGTGTTCCCGTTTCCGGAGCCCTGGGTGCCGCCCTGCGTGTTGCCGCCCTTCGACCAGTCGCCGGACCTGGAGCCGTCGTGGTCCGAGTCGTGGTGCCGCGAGCTGTTGTCGTACGAGCTGTCGTGCCAGGAGCCGTGGTGATCGGAGTTGTCGTACCTCCACGAGTTGTCGGACCACGAGCTGTCCCGGTGGTGCTGGCAGTACGGGTGATGCCAGTGGTGCTGCCGGTAATGATGATGGTCGCTGCTGCTGGAGTACGCGGCCGGCTGCTGCTTCACCATCGGCGCCGCCTCGGCGCCGGCCACTCCGAAGGCTCCCGCCGCCAGTGCGGCGATGCAGGAGATACCGGCGATGCGGGCCATATGACGTCGGGCGTTGAGCATGAGGAGACCTCGTCCTTCTCGAGTACGGGATGGGTGAACCTGCTCATCCATTCCAGCCTCGGCGGCCCCCGCTGTACGTCCCCCGGCCGGAGGAACGACCGGTCGACAGGGCGGTCGACCGGGCGGAGAGGCGACTCGCCCGGACGGGTCATCGGCCGTCCCGACGCCATTCGTAGCGCCATGCCGCGCCGAGGTACGTCTCCTCCTCCGGGTGGCCCGGGCGCGGCGGGCCGAGACGACCGGCCCCCGGCACGCAGCGGTCGTCGTCGACGAGGGCGAGCCCGTACACGGCGATGACCTGCATCCGGCGGTCGGTGTCGTCCAGCAGCGCGGCCAGGACGTCGGCGAGGGCGGGGTCCCTGCCGTCGGCCACGGTGAGGCAGGCGCGCTGCCGCACCTCTGGTTCCGGATCGTTCAGCAGTCGGAGCAGCGCCTCGCGCGCGGGGCCGGAGAACGCGGGCGGCGAGGACGCCGCGCAGAGCCCGTGGGCCGCCGCCCGGCGTACTCGGGCCTCGCGATGGCCGATGTGGGGCAGGATCGCCGCCTCCGCGCGGCGGCCCGGGTGTTCACCGAGGGCGACCAGCACCTCGGAGAGCACCGAGGCGTCCGGTTCCCCAGCCGCCCAGTCGGTGAAGATGTCCAGCGCGGGGCCGGCGAACGGATCCTCCTCGCTCCAGTCGAAGAGGTGGGTCAGCCGCAGCACATGGGCTCCGAACAACCTACGGCGGGGATCGTCATGTGCGCGCAACGCCGCGGCAGACGCCCAGGTCGTTCCGTCGCACCGGTTGCCCAGCAGGATGGCGGAACTCCCCCACGCGGTGTGGTCCAGATCGGGGTGGGCCAACGCGCGGTCCATCAGGATCTCGAACGGGGCGCGGATGCCGAGCAGTTCCTCCAGTCGTGTGAGGATCGCCGCGTGCCCGTCCCGCACGGTCGTCCCGCCGAGGGAGCACTCGTCGACGCTGTTGAACTCGTCGTCCCGGACCCGGGTACGGGCCACGGTTCCCTCGGCCCCGGTGCGGCGGCGCAGTTCGGCTTCGACCCCGGTCTCGTGCCACCGACGCGCCAGGTCCCGCAGGTCCAGAAGCTCGGACCTGGGGTGACGTCCGCGCATCCTTTCCTCCAGGAGCACATCGAGGAGCGCCGGTGATCCCCAGTCGACCGCCGCGCGCAGCGGGAGCGGGCCCTCCGGGCCGTGCTGCCCGGGATCGGCGCCCCGGTCGAGCAGCAGTCGGGCGACGGCCGCGGAACGCGCGCCGACGGCCAGCCACAAGGCGGGTGTTCCGTGGGCGTCGCGGGCGTCGGGATCGCTGCCGTCGTCGAGAAGCCTCGTCACCAGATCGATGTCCCCGGCCCGGACCGCCGTGACGAGAGGCGGCTCGCCGTCCACCGCGTCGCCCGTCGTCGTGTCCGCACCCATGGCTCTCCTCCGTCGTCAATTCCCTCTCGGCTCGCGAAGTCCGGAGCCGCGCCGGTCGACGGGCGGTACGTGCCCGGCGGCGTCCTTGGCGCAGGCCCTGTTCCCGTGTATCCCGCCCGGCAGTTGGGGGGTTGGTCCGGCTGCCCGGGTGGTGCCGCGGACTGCGGCCGCTACGCCTGCTCGACCTCGCGTTGATCGCTCAGGGCGCTCGGCTGATCCTCTCGCGTGCGGCGATTGATGCCGTACACGTCCCGGACACAGAGGTTGAGGACGGCGGCAGCGGCGATCATGCCGGCACAGGCCAGCAGCACCACCTGACTGCTGGACGACTGGGCCGCGAGGGCGGTGATGAGGTACCCGAGGGGAATGGCGAGGCGTTCCCCGACACCGTTGAAGGCGCTCATGCGCCCTTGTTCCGCCTGCGGCACGTGCTGTTGGAACGCGGTGGTCCAGGCGACGATCGCGACATCGAGCCCGATACCCGCCAGCAAGGCGGCCACCAGCACCAGGGGCAACGGCAGGCCGCCGGCCATGGCCGCCAACGGGAGCGCGAGGGCACCGCTCGTGGCGATCGCGACCGCGAGCAGGCGGTACGGCTTCCAGCGCAGGCAGACAACGGTTCCCGCCAGTAGTCCGCAGGAGAAGGCCGCCTGGATCAGGCCCCAGTCGCGCGGTCCGGCGTACCGCTGGGCGGCGACAAGGGGGCCCAGAAGCTGGAAGCCGGCCAACCAGGCCGCGACGAGGACCGTGCCCGCGGCCGTGTAGGTCCACAGCCAGGTGCGGGACCAGAAGCCCGTCCACCCCGCCCGCAGGTCGGCCAGGACGCCGGCGGCCGCGCCGGGCGGGACCTCCAGGCGCAGACCGAGAAGCAGGACGGCGGCGACGGCGAACGTGAACGCGTCCCACGCCAGCGCCCATGCGGCGCCACTCGCGGCGACGACCAGTCCGCCGACGACCGGTCCCAGTACCTTGACCGCGTTGCTCGGGAGCCTGAGCAACGCGTTGGCCTGTTGCAGATGCTCCTCGGGAACGATCTGCCCGACGGCACCCTGCGTGGCCGGGACGATGAACGACGCCGCCGTTCCCGAGACGAACCCACAAGCCGCGATCGACGCCGTCGTCGCGTGCCCCGTGGCCACGGTGACGGCCAGAGCGCCCTGCGCGCCCGCCGCCAGCAGGTTGCCGAGGAAGAGGATCCGGCTTCGGGACAGGCGGTCCGCGAAGAGGCCGCCCACGAGCAGGAACGCGATCGTGGGAACGGTGTTCGTGGCAAGGACGAGACCGAGGGAGCCGGCCCCTCCGCCCTGCTCGATGACGGAGTAGGCCAGCGCGAGCGGGGCCATCGCCGACCCTGCCGCCGAGATGAGGTTCGCCGACACGAACCGCCGGAAAGCCGCTGTCTTCAACGGCGTACGGATGACCTGCGGCTTCTCGGCGACAGACTTCATGGTCCCCCTTGGACTCGGCGCAGCGAGCACCCTAGTGCAGTCCCGCGGGACGCCCGGCGCCAGGTCAGGCTGGGGACGGGTCAGGACGAGAGGATGACCCTACGGCCGCTGTCGCTCGAGTCGACGCATTCCTGATAGGGGTTGGGGTCTCCCTGCCGCTCCTGGCACTTCCACGTGGCTCCGCCCGCGCGGACCGTGCCGGGCCCCTTGGGCGTGCCGGCCGCGGCCTTGGTGTAGGCGCTCGCCACTTCCAGGGCGGCGGCGCAGGCGTCGGGGCGGTCGCCCCAAACGGCCAGGCCGGAGACCGGGTCCGTGCCGCAGAACCTGCTCGCTCCCGGGGCGGCCCGCGGGCCGTCGAGCGACTGGGCCGGGGATCCGGCGCAGAGCACGGCTGCCGCGACCAGGGTCGCGGCCGTTCCTGTCATGATCTTGCGCATCGCACACCTCGTCGGCAGTGATGACGGAGGGCGCAGGGATTCCTGTCCCCGGTGAGAAGTCGTCATCCGTTCTCCTCGTCGATATACCACCAACGCCCCCGAGAATCCCACTCCACGCGTAGTACCGCATTCGTGCCGCTTCGCGCGGATACGGACCACTATTGATCAAGAAGCACGGGCGGGTGCCGGCCGGTCGGCGAGCCTCGGGGCAGGGTTGCCTGCGGGGGCCGATGGTGGAGCACTACACACTCCCCCGGAAGGCGGTCACCATGACGGACCGTTACGACAGCGGCCGCACAGCGGTCCTCCTGGTGGACCCCTACAACGACTTCCTCTCCGAAGGGGGCAAGTTGTGGCCGCGCCTGGCTCCGGTGGCCAGCGAAGTGGGCCTGTTGCACAACCTGCGCGCGGTCGTCCACGCCGCACGCACGGCCGGCCTGGTGGTGGCGTTCGTTCCGCACCGGCGCCACGAGGAGGGCGACTACGTCGGCTGGGACCACCCGAATCCCAGCCAGCACAAGACGCGGCGCCTGCGGCTCTTCGCCCGCGGCAGCTGGGGAGGCGAGTTCCACCCGGACTTCCGGCCGCAGCTGGGGGACCTGCGCATCGCGGAGCACTGGGCGCAGAGCGGCTTCGCCAACACCGACCTGGACTGCCAGCTCAAGCAGCGCGGCGTCACGCACGTGATCCTGATCGGACTGCTCGCCAACACCTGCATCGAGTCCACGGGCCGCTTCGCGATGGAACTCGGCTACCACGTCACCCTCGTCACCGATGCGACCGCGGCCTTCAGCACCGACATGCTGCGCGCCGCACACGAGCTGAACGGCCCCACCTACGCCCACGCCATCGTCACCACGGCGGAACTGGTCCACACGCTGTCAGGGTGAACCGCGGGCGGAGCGATCGCCCAAGAGGCCGGCCCCGGGCCCAGGCGGTGCCCCGATCAGCTCCCGAACGCGCTGCACACCCACCGCCCACCGCCCAGGATCAGCACACCTTGCAATAGCCCGCGTATGCAAGTATTGTCATCGCACGTAAGGCGCGCCTGCAACTAATGTGGGCGCCACTCCGTGGGCCACCCGCCCCCCGGCGCCCGCTCCGTCGACGGAGCCGCCGCGCCCTGGGGTCTCCCCACACCACGCGAAGGCACAGCCATGTCACTCACCGACCTCATCCCCGGCCGCCTCGGCTTCGGCACCGCCCCGCTCGGCAACATGTTCCGCGCGATCCCCGACGACGAGGCCCGCGCCACCGTGGAAGCCGCCTGGGACCACGGCATCCGCTTCTACGACAGCGCCCCCTTCTACGGCGCCGGCCTGGCCGAGCAGCGGCTCGGCGAGGTCCTCGCCGGCAAGCCCCGTGACTCCTACGTCCTGTCCACCAAGGTCGGCCGGGTCATCCTCGACGAGCACGAGACCTCCACCCGCGACCTCGGCGAGAAGGGCGGCCTCTTCGAACACGGCAACCCCAACAAGATGGTCCACGAGTGGACGGCCGAGGCCACCGAGCGGTCCATCGAGGACAGCCTGAAGCGCCTGGGCACCGACCGGCTCGACATCGTGTGGGTCCACGACATCGCCCAGGACTTCCACGGGGACCTGTGGCTCCAGAAGTACGAGGAGGCCCGCACCGGCGCCTTCCGTGTCCTGTCCCGGCTGCGCGACGAGGGCGTCATCAAGGCCTGGGGCCTGGGCGTCAACCGCACCGAGCCCATCGAACTGACCCTCGCCCTCGACGAGCCCCGGCCCGACGGCTTCCTCCTCGCCGGCCGCTACACCCTCCTCGACCACGGTCACGCCCTCCAGCGCCTGCTTCCCATGGCGCAGGAGCAGGGCGTCGGCATGGTCGTCGGCGGCCCCTACAGTTCCGGCATCCTGGCCGGCGGCACCCACTTCGAGTACCAGCAGGCCCCGGCCGAGATCGTCGAGCGCGTCGGGCGGCTGAAGGACCTCGCCGCGCAGCACGCGGTCGGGATCAAGGCCGCCGCCCTGCAGTTCTCGCTCGCCCACCCGGCAGCGGTCGCCGTCATCCCCGGCGCCACGCGTCCGAGCCGTATCGCCGAGGACACCGCCGCCCTCGACGAGCACATCCCCACCGCGTTCTGGGCCGACCTCCGCGCCGCCGGCCTGGTCAGCCCGGCCGCGCCGCTTCCCCACGGCGCCTGACCCCTCCTCTCCTCCCCCACCCGGACACACCGCACGACCCTCAGGAGCACGACCATGGCCTCCACATCCGTCAGCCGCGTCCTGCCCGCCTCCCCCCAGCAGGTCTGGGACCTCATAGGCGGATTCGGCGCCCTCCCCGACTGGCTCCCGTACATCCCCGAGAGCACCCCGCTGGAAGGCGGCCGGGTCCGCCGCCTGACCAACCCCGACGGCGACGTGATCACCGAGCGCCTCATGGCCTACAGCGAGGCGGAGCGCTCGTACACCTACGCCATCCTCGACGCGCCCTTCCCCGTCACCGGCTACCTCTCCACGCTCCGCGTCCACCCGGTCGCCGGCCGGGACGGCGTCGCCGAGGTCCAGTGGTCCGGCCGCTTCACGCCCGACGGAGTGAGCGACGCCGAAGCGCAGGACCTCTTCGCCGGGATCTACCGTGACGGCCTAGAAGCTCTCCGGCAGACCCTCAGCACCTGACACCACGGCCATGCGAACCGGCGATCCCGCAGCCCGGACACCGTCACGCGTGCCCAGGCTGCGGCATGTCCCGGCCTGCTCCCGAGGGGTCACCGTGCCCTGCGCTGCCGCCTGATCGGCTCACCCACCCGGTGCAGATGGGTCAGGGCCTCACGGTAGGAGCGGATCAGTCCGGTCTCGTGGTAGGCCACCCCGATCTCCGCGCAGTACTGCCGCACGATGGTCCGGGCGCGCCGCAGGTGGGGTGTGGGCATGCTCGGGAACAGGTGGTGCTCGATCTGGTGGTTGAGGCCGCCGAGCATCACGTCGGTCAACCAGCCGCCCCGCACGTTCCGGGAAGTGAGGACCTGGCGCCGCAGGAAGTCGGGCCGCTCGTCACCGGTGAAGGTGGGCATGCCCTTGTGGTTCGGGGCGAAGGTGCAGCCGAGGTACACACCGAACAGGCACTGGTTCAGCGCCAGGAACGCGATCGCCTTGCCCGGGGAGAGGACCAGGAACAGAGCGGACAGCAGACCCGCGATGTGCAGGAGGAGCAGGGTTCCCTCCAGCGTGCGCTTCTTCAGGTACGGCGCACGCAGTGCCCGCAGGCTCGACACGTGCAGGTTGAAGCCTTCGAGGGTCAGCAACGGGAAGAACAGCAGGGCCTGATGGCCGCCGATCACCCGTGCCACCCCACGGCTGGCACGCGCCTGATCCGTGGACCACACCAGGATGTCCGGGGCGACGTCCGGGTCCAGGTCCTCGTGATTGGGATTGGCGTGGTGGCGTGTGTGCTTGTTCATCCACCAGCCGTAACTCATGCCCACGCCGAGATTGCCGAACAGCCTGCCCAAGATCTCGCTGGGCCGGCGCCGCCCGAAGATCTGCCGGTGGGCCAGGTCGTGTGCGAGCAGGGCGACCTGCCCGAACACGAACGCCAGGAAGGCCGCCACCGCCAACTGCCCCCAGGTGTCGCCCAGGAGGAAGAAGGCCCCCCAGCCCGCCGCGTACAGCGCGACCACCAGGCCGATGCGGGCCGTGTAGTAACCGGGGCGCCGGCGCATCAGGCCGGCCGCGGCTATCCGCTGGGAGAGCTGGGCGAAGTCACTGCCGGTACCGGCAGAGCCCCGTTTCCCGGCGGCGGAGGCGGACGCGGGCACCACGGAGACATCAGGGGAAGTCGTCATGCCCGCAAGTCTTTCGCCGGCCTCGGCGCCCGAAGAAGCCTGCCAGCCACCCTCTGCCCCCGAGGCATCCCCCCACGGACACCGGGGGTTATCCCCCGGACCGGACGGCGGCCGGCCGTCCGAGGTCGCTGCCCGCAGGCAGCCGGTCGGACGCCCGCGCGCACCTCGGCCGCATGACAAGCGGCGAGATGGGCAACCGGTGATCACGTCTCGACGATTCGAGAGGAGATCACCATGCACAAGGGCAAGTGGATAACGGGCAGCGCCCGCAAGGACCTGGCCAAGACCTTCGCCGAGGAGTACGGCGAAGGACGGTCGATCCGCGCGATAGCCGAGGCGCACGGCCGGTCGTACGGCTTCGTGCACCGCGTCCTCACCGAATCCGGCGCGCCCCTGCGGGCACGGGGCGGCGATGCGCGTACCGGCGCCGCCAAGTCGACGCGATGACGGCCGGCTTACCCGCGCCGGTCAGCCGATGGCGCAGACGGCGAGGTGGTCCGGATGGCCGTGCAGGCCGAGGTACCCCTCGCCGACCGTGCTGAAAGCACCCGGCGGCAGCGTGGAGCACGGGCCGGTGGCACCGTCCTGGTAGACGACCATCAGCCCCAGGGTGTCCGCGCAGTCGTTGGCTGCCTGGGTGTAGCGCCAGCTTTCGTACATGGTGACGCAGGCGGGGGCCGGCTCAGGGCTTTCGGAGCGCGCCGAGGCCGGCTCCGCGAGGGCGAACGGAAGCGTCAAAGACATGATGAACCCAGCGATCCGAGCGGACCAATTCATCCATTTCTGCACCGACTTGATTCCCTTGCTCTAGACAGAAGGTAGATTCGTAGACCAAAGACGTGGGGATGAACGCCCGTCATGCGTTCAGGTCTCGAAGGAATCAGGGGACGGAGCCGGAAGCAACACGCCTGGCTCGCCTTCGGACAGGGGGACGCTTGCACCCTGGGTCCTGCTGCTGCCCTGCACCTGGGCAGCTGGACCGCATCCGCGTCCCGCACGGTCCTTCAACCATTTCAGTGCTCTCCGCCGCGCCCGCTCCGTTTCCCCAGGCAGCGCGCCTCGCTGCCGAGTGCGCTTTGGAACGGCTGCAAGCGGCACGGCGCCGCGACGCCTCACCTTCGGCCGGAAGTGGCTGGACCGTCGGTCAACGGGTAGGCGGACGCTGCGGGGCCCGACGAGAGGGCACCCCTGACGAGAGGAGTGACATGTCGGGAGTTCTCCAACGACTCAAGCAGTTCGCGAGGAGTCCGCAGGGTCAGCGCACCATCGAACAGGTGCGCCGTACCGCGGCTGACCCACGCCGCCGGGCGCAGGCCCAGAGGCTCTTCGGCAAGCTCCGCGCCCGCCGGTCGGGAATGTGACCCACACCAAACTCGCGACCGGCCGAGTCGGCGCCACGGCATGACTCCGCTCCCCCGCGCACGGCGGGCGACCGTGATGCCTGCCGTGCGACTCGTGCTCGGGCGGCGCCGGCCTGGAGACACCGGCATCCCGCCGACGAGGCCCGCCGCCCCCGCGCGCATCGTCAGGGGGCGGCGGGCCGACGGTGTCAGCCCTTGAGCTTCTCCGGATCCATGACGTCGTCGGCCGGCGGGGCCGTGACCGTCACCGGCTCGTTGAAGGCCGAGAAGTCGAACGAGCCGGGCTCCTTGCCACCCTCGACGGTCATCCTGAGCGCGTAGGGCTCGCCCTTGGCGGCTACGAGGAGGGTCTGGGTCGCGGCGCCGTCCTTCCCCGTGAGCGTCACGGCAGGCGTTCCGCCGACATCGGTGTTCGCCTTCCTGGTCAGGTGGCCGTCCTTCTCATCCTTCTCGAACATCGTGCCGATGTCACAGAAGGGGAACTTGTCGTCCGCCTTCGCGTCCTGCGCGGGCATCTTGAACCAGCGCCCCTTGAGCATCTCGACGAGGGCATCCGTCTCCTTCGAGGAGGAGCCGCCCTCGCCGCCCATCTGCTGCCAGAACTTCTCGTCGCCCTTCATGTAGGCGGCGTCGCCGACCTGACGAATCTCCGCGGACGCACCACCCGTGGTGAAAGTCCCCTGGCAGTTGCCCTTCTTGGCGACGGCGAAATCGAAGGTCATGTGCTGGCCGTCGGTGGACATGCCGCCCTTGACCTTGAACGAGTCCAGCTTCGTCATCGCCACGCGGGCCTTCTCGGATATCTGAGCCGCGGTCAGCCCCTTGAACGCCTCCGCGGTGGCGGAGCCGGCGCCGCCTGCCCCGTTGGCGTCGTCCTTCTTGTCACCACCACAGGCCGTGAGGGCCATCACCGCCGTCGCACACAGACTTGCCGCAGCCATGAGAGTTCGCTTGCTCATCTTTTGTTTCCCCTTAAACAAGACCGTCCGCTCATCGGACTCGGGGGCACCACGAAGGGATGTGACGCGCGGGGCATGATCCACATCACATCGGACCGGCTCCCGCGCCATCCAGCCGACGGTACGGGAACGGCGAGCCATGTCGGCCGGGGTGAGGACGACGGGCGGTGCCCACCGCCTCTCCGTTAGCCTGAGAGCGTGAGTGAGTTTGCGCCTGAGACCGCTCTCCGGGAGTTCCTTGGGACCCGCCGGGCGCGCCTCACGCCGGAGCAGACCGGTCTTCCCGCACACCCGGGCGCGCCCCGCTCTCCGGGCCTGCGGCGCGAGGAAGTCGCCCAGCTGGCCGGCCTGAGCGTCGACTGCTACGTCCGGCTGGAGGCCGGACGCGGCGCGGGTGTCTCCCCCTCCGTCCTGCGGGCCGTGGCTCGCGCGCTGCAACTGAGCGACACGGAGCGTGACCAGTTGTTCGCGCTGGTCGAAGGCGTTCGGCAGCGCCCCCATGCCACGGTGGAACAACAGGCCCGGCTGGGACTGGTCCGGGCGCTGGACACCATCGGCGACGTACCGGCGCTGCTGTTCGGCCATCGTCTGGACGTCCTGGCCACGAACCGTCTGGCCCGCGCCCTGTATCTCGATTTCGACGCCCGGCCGGCCGAGGAGTGGAACATGGCTCGCTACATGTTCCTCAGCGAGGCCGCCCGCGAGCTGTGTGTCGACTGGGCCGAGACGGCCCGGGAGATCGTGGGCATGCTGCGCCTGTACGCCGGCCACCATCCGCACGACCCGAAGCTCGACCAGTTGGTGAGTGATCTGTCCGCCGACGACCGGGACTTCCGCGGCTGGTGGGCCGATCCTGAGGTGTACCTGCCTCGGTACGGCGTCAAGCGGTACCGCCATCCGCTGGCAGGGGACCTGACCCTCGGATTCGAGGCGTTCACCCCCCTGGGCGATGCCGATCAGACGCTCGGTCTGTACACCGTCGAGCCCGGATCGCCGTCCGAGAAGGCCCTGCTCCTGCTCGCCGGCTGAACCGGCCTGTACGGATCTCCCCGTGGAACGACGTCCCGGCCGTGCAAGGCGCCCCGGTCCGGCGCCGACGGCGCTGCCGACCGCCGCCCCCTCATATGTCACCGCGAAGCCGCAGGACGTACGCGGCGGTCAGCGCCACGGCGCGGTCCGGGTCATGTGACAGCTCCGCGAGGGCGGTCGACGCCCTCGTCCCCGGGATGCCCGCCAGGGCCTGGGTCAGCCGCCCGCGCGCCGGCGCCTCGGTGGTCCCGTGGGTGAGGCGGTCGACGAGTCCGCTCGCGATCCGGTCCGCCGTCTCGGTGTCTCCGGCCAGCACGCTCAACGCGTCGGCCGCGTCGGTGTCGTTCCGTCCGTCCACCACCAGGTCGACGAGCGTCGGGACCGCATCGGCCACGCCACGGGTCCCGAGCGCCAGGGCCGCATGGCGACGGACCACGACGTCAGGGTTCGCGAGAGCGTCCCGCAGCCGCGTGGTGGCGTGGTCGCCGGGAATCTCGGCCAGGGCCCGTACGGCACGTTCCCGCACCGCGGCCACCGGTGCCCCGAGGCCCTCCGCCAGCAGCGCCGAGCCGGGATCACCCGATCGCGCCAGCGCCCACCCGAGGGCCCCGGCGACGTTCGGGTCCGTCTCGCCGAGTACCGCCTCGACCAATGCCTCCACCGGCACCGGAACGTCGTGGACGGAGGACAGGGCCGCGCGCTGGCGTGTGCCGGCGCTTGTCGACTCCAGTGCCTGGAGGAGCGCGACGACCTGCAGGACGTCCTCCCAGCCCGCGGGGTCCGTGGCGTCGATCCTGCGCAGCCGGGTCAGCAGCTCGGTCTCCGCCGCGATGCGTTCGCGGGTCCGGCCGATGAGGTCTTCGACCAGCGCCGGGGGCGTGAAGCCGGGATCGTCGAGCGCCCGTCCGATCTCACGCAGCGACAGTCCGAGCGACCGCAGGCTCTCGACCTGGAAGATCCGCTGGATGTCCGCCCCGGAATACTCCCGGTAGCCGGAGACGGTACGCCCCGAAGGACGCACCAGCCCGAGCGACTCGTAGTGCCGGAGCATGCGGGCACTTACCCCGGAGCGCCGCGCCACCTCACCGATGAGCACGTTCTATCGTCCCTCCTCGTCGGGCGCGCCGAGGGCCACTACGCGTTTGGCCTCCTCGATCGCGAACTCGAATCCGGCATCAGGGTCACGCAGCAGCCGGCGTGTGGCGAGTGCGTGGGCGCGTACGACCGGGTCGGGAGCCGTCGTCGCGGCCGACAGCGGAGGCACCTCCCCCAGCGCGACCAGCGCTCTGCTGAGACTCAGTTGTGTCTCCCGTCCGCCCCGCCCGAGCTGGGTGACCAGCACCGTGGCCAACACGCTCTCCTCCCCTTCCGGTACGAGTACGACAGCGGCCCGCCAGGCGCTCCGCGCCACCTCGATGTCGGGGTCGGACAGGAGTGTCCGAGTGATCGCCGGCCACGCCCGCCGGTCCCCGATCTTGGACAGTGTGTGCAGCGCCTGGCTGCGTGCCTGCGCGGACTCCGCGCGGACCTCGCGAAGCAGTGCGGGCAGGGTCATGGCCACCGGGTGACGGGTGAGTGCCCACGTCAGCATGTCACGGACGAAGAACTCGGGCTCGATCGCACTGCGTTGGACGAGTGTGTCCACGAAGCGCGGCTCGGGCGCCGTGCCGAGCGCCAGAGCCGCCCGCAGACGCACGGACGCACGACTGTCCTCCAGTCCCTGGAGCGCTCGTTCCGCGTCCGATTCCTGTGCGCTGATCGTCATCTGCGACCACCTCCTTCGGCCAGGCAGTCAAGGCCTTGTCACCGTGTCAGGGTCAAGCCGGGACCGGTGGTGTGACGCCTGATGCCCACCGTCGCGCAGGAAGTGCAGGAAGCGCAGGAATACCGAAGGGACAATCATCAAAACAGCTCTCGAATAAGTATACGGGCGCATTTACATACACTTCCTTTTTGCGTGCGGGCCTCGCGCCCCCCTCTACGTACACTCCGCGCGCCCTGTCCGTCACGGTTCCCCTCCCTTACCTTCACATCAGAGGCCGCGAGCGGCGAAGCCACCACACGGTGGAGGCGTCCGCGACCGGGAACGTCATTCGCGACGTGTGTGGTCGCGAGAGCTCGTCACATCGGGGGTCGCTATGGACATGCGTTATGAGGCGTACTCATACGCCGACAAGCTGTTCTACGACTCGCCTGTCCGCTGGGCCACCGTCGAGGAGTTCGCCGCTGCCGGCGAGCCCTTACCCGACGGCTGGGTGGGCAGGGCGAGGGACGTATGGGTGGGCCGTCAGCCGGCGGACCTGGACCTGCCCGAGCAGGGCTGGAAGATCCATGTGTCCGCATGCCTGGACAACGCCGAGCACATCCTCTCCGTCGTCAGCGCGTACTGCTTCGAGAACCGGATGGCGTTCAAGTTCCTGCGCAGCCCCGCACTGGTGCAGACGCAGAACGCGAAGTACGCCTCGCGCGGTTCGAGCGGCAAGTTCATGACGCTCTACCCGGTCGGCGACGACGCGCTGGAGCGATGTCTCCACGACCTCGGCGCGGCACTGACCGGACAGCAAGGGCCGTACATCCTCAGCGACTTACGCTGGCGCGAGGGACCGCTCCACCTGCGCTACGGCGGGTTCACCGAGCAGTTCTGCCGCTCGGAGACCGGAGAGCTCGTCCTCGCCTTCCGCGAGCCGTCGGGACGCCTCCGCCCGGACGTACGGCGCGCCGTGTTCGAAGTGCCCGACTGGGCCCCCGTGCCGGCGGTCCTCGCCCAGGCCCTCGCCGATCAGAGCCGGGCGAGCATGGCGGACTTCCCGTACACCGTGGAACGTGCGCTGCACTTCTCCAACGGCGGGGGCATCTACGTCGGCCGGCCCGTCGGCGGCGGCAGCCAAGTGGTGCTGAAGGAGGCGCGGCCGCACGCCGGCCTCGACCAGCGCGGCGACGACGCGGTGCTCAGACTCGGCCGGGAGCGCGACATCCTCGACCGGCTGGCGGGACTGCCCGCCGTACCCGCCGCACTGGACTACCTGACGGCCTGGGAACACCACTTCCTGGTGCAGGAGTACGTGCAGGGGGAACCCCTGAACCGCTGGTTCGGGCAGCGTTACCCCTTGGTCCACCCCGATCCGGACGAGGAGACGGTCACCCGGTATCGCGAGGAGGCACAAGCCGTCCTGGCGAGCATCGAGGAGGGCCTGCGCACCATCCACGACCGCGGCGTCGTCTTCGGGGACCTGCACCCACGCAACCTCATCGTCGGTCCCGACGGCCGGGTGACGTTCATCGACTTCGAACTCGCCTCACTGGCGGCGGAGTTCGTCAGACCCGCGCTCGGAGCGGCCGGCTTCGCCGCACCCCCGGACCTCGAGGGATTCGCCGTGGACGAATACGCCCTCGACGCACTCCGGCTCTGGATCTACATGCCGCTGATGCAGCTGACCTCGCTGGATCCCGGGAAGAGAGCGGAACTCACCTCGGCCGCGGCCGGCCGGTTCGGGCTGGCCTCCCCCCATCCTCCCGGTCCCCCCAGAGATCCCGAGCGCGCCGGACTCACCGCCCTCCTCCGCGGCGACAGCGCGATGTGGCCCGCCCTGCGCGACTCCATGACGGCGGCCATCGGCGCCAGCGCGACCCCCGAACGCACCGACCGCCTGTTCCCGGGCGACCCCGGCCAGTTCACCCACGACGGGCTGGGGCTCGCCTACGGCGCGGCAGGAGTCCTGTGGGCCCTGCACTCCACCGGCGCCGAGGTCGATCCGGACCATGTCCAGTGGCTCCTGGACGCCGTCCCCCGCGAGCCGTGCCGGCCCGGACTGTTCATCGGTTCCCACGGCGTGGCCTACGCCCTGGAACGCCTGGGCCACGCCCCGCAGGCGCAGCACCTCCTGGACCGTCTGCTCCAGGATCCCCCGGACGGTCACGGCACCGATCTCGCGGGCGGTCTCCCCGGAATCGGCCTGACCCTCCTGCACTTCGCCGGCACGACCGGCGACGGGCGCCTGCACTCCGCCGCGCTGGACACCGCCGAACGCCTCGCCGCACGTCTGAAGCCGGCCGACGCGAGCGGTGATCCGACACCCGGCCGGCGCACCGGGCTCATGTACGGCAGTACCGGCGCCGCCCTGTTCTTCCTCCGCCTCTACGAGAGCACCGCCGACACCGGCCTGCTCGATCTCGCGGAACAGGCGCTGGAGCAGGACCTCGCCCACTGCGTCCTGACCGACGACGGAACCCTGCAGGTCGACGACGGCACCCGGGTGCTGCCGTACCTCGAATCGGGCAGCGCCGGCATCGCCGCCGTGCTCCACGACTTCCTGCGCCATCGTCCGGACCCGGAGCTGCGGCAGCACGTCGAACGGATCCGCCGTGCCGCGGAACCCGAGTTCATCGTCCAGCCAGGGCTGTTCAACGGCCGCGCCGGACTGATCTCGCTGCTGCACACGCTGCAGGACGGCACCGAGGTCCACGGCCAGGTCATCCGACGGCACATCCGGCGGCTCGCCTGGCATCTCATCCCCTACCAGGGCCACGTCGCCTTCCCCGGCGAGCAGCTGCTGCGGCTGTCCATGGACCTGGCCACCGGCTCGGCCGGCATCCTCCTGGCGCTGGGCTCGGCACTCGCCGACACACCGGCCCTTCCCTTCCTCACCGCCGAGCGGGCCGGCAAGCCGGCGTCCGCCCCGGTCCTGCAGGCGCCCTGAGCGCCTGGTCCACGCAAGACAGCGGCGGTCCGCCGCGACGACCGCACCGCGGTCCACAGATTTCCGGCGATCGCCGGAAAGCAGGAGCACCACACCATGCGATGGGAGAGCAACATGTCGATCCTCGGCCTGCAGGCACTGGAGACCCCCGAAGAGACCACCGAGTACATGTCGGTGCTCAGCTCGCTGAGCGCGGTCAACTGCACCAACAGCACCGTCAGCACCCTGCTCTGCCTCTAGCGGACGCGACCGGGTCGGCCACCTCAGGCCCCGCCGGCCGACCCGGGTAGCACGGCCGGTCCGGACTGCGTCGCAGCCCGGACCGGCTCCGTCTCGTGTCCGGACCCGTTCCGGCCGGCTCACCGAGGAGGCACGCATGGACAGCGACCGCGACCGCCGTGGCGAGCCCGACCCTGGTCCCGGCAAGGGCCGGGCGGGCGAGTCGGGCCGGCCGGACCGGTTCCGCCGCACGCCCGGAGCACGTTCCTGGCTGTGGCCCACTCTGCTGGCGCTGGCGGTGACGGCCAGCTCCCTGGCGAGCCTGGTCCTGCCCGCGGTGCTCGCCGAGGCCGTCGACCAGGCCCTGTCCGACGGCACCGGCGCGGGCTTTCTGCCGCTGGCCGCCGTCCTCACCCTGCTCACCACCGCCGAGGCGACGGCGCAGTACGCCGGACCGCGTGCCACGGCAGACGAGACGGCGCGCCTGCGTCGCGCGATGGTACGGCGCGTCATGGCGGCCGGTGCCTTCCCGCCGGGCCGGACCGCACCGGGCGACCTGGTGGCGCGCCTCACCGGAAGCGGTGCGGAGGCCGCCCTCGCCGCGCAGGCGGTGGTGTACGCCGTCGCCCAACTCCTCATGGCTCTGGGCGCCGTGGTCGCGCTGGGCCTGCTCGCCCCGGAACTCGCCGCCGCCTTCCTCGTCACCGCCCCTGCCGGCTATGTGCTGGTGCGACGCCATCTCAGGCGTACGACACAGCAGGGCGCGGGCTACCAGCGCGCGCAGGGAGAGGTGGCGGCACGGCTGGTGGACGCGCTCACGGGCAGCCGTACCATCGCGGCCGCCGGCACGGTCGACCAGGAGATCGCGCGGGTCATGGGCCCTGTCCCGGAGCTCTCCCGGTGCGGGCGCGCCCTGTGGGACAGCCAGCGCCGCGTGGCCTGGGCCACCGGACTCCTGGCCCCCGCCACGCAGATCACCGTGCTCGCCATCGCCGGGTACGAGCTGTCCGTCGGCCGGCTGAGCGCGGGCGGCCTGATCGCCGCGCTCGGTTACGCCACCATCGGCCTCGGCGGGTTCGGTACGGCACAGAGTCTGCTGGACTACGCGCGCGCCCGCGCGGGCCGCGACCGTGTCGCCGAAGTTCTCGCCACGCCCGTCCAGCCGCCGGGCACCCGCGATCTGCCGCCGGGTCCGGGACTCCTCGAACTCCGCGGGGTGACCGTGCGCCGGTCCGGCCGTGCCGTCCTGGACGGGCTGGACCTCACGCTCCCGGCCGGAAGTCTCGTCGCCCTGGTCGGTCGCTCCGGTTCGGGCACCTCGCTGCTCACCGCCGTGGCCGGCGGCCTCCTGGTCCCCGACACGGGGCTCGCCCTGCTCGACGGCGTGCCCATGGACGACATCCGACCCGACCGGCTGCGGAGCACCGTCGCCTTCGCCTTCGCCGACCCGGCGTTGACCGGGGACACGGTGCAGGACGCCGTCGGTCTCGCCGCGGACCCGGTCGCCGCCGACCGGGTGCGCACCGCGGCCCGCACGGCACAGGCGGACACCTTCGTCAGCCGCTTGCCCGACACCTACCGGACTCCGCTGTCCGAGGCTCCGCTCTCGGGCGGTGAGCGTCAACGGCTCGGGCTGGCACGGGCCTTGGCACGCGACAGCCGGCTGCTCATCCTCGACGACGCGACGTCCAGTCTCGACACCGGCACCGAGGCCCGGGTCCTCGGCGCGATGGCCGTCACCCACCGGGACCGCACCCGGCTGATGGTGACCCGCCGCGCTTCGACGGCCGCCCGCGCCGATGCCGTGGCATGGCTGGACGAGGGGCGCATCCGGGCATTCGCCCACCACGACGAACTCTGGGAACTCCCCGCCTACCGAAGCGTGTTCCGCGACGGCGACGACTGACGTGCCGTCACCACGCGAAGCGACGCATCGTCTCCGCGGCGACGGACGGCGGACGCGACCGGACGAAAGGAGACCGCCAGTGGGCGACACCACGGCCGACACACGGCACCCCCGGCCGGAACCCGACCGGACGGCCCGACCGCCCGCCGACATCACGGGCAGCGCGATGCGCCTGGTGCGGGGCAGCCTGTCGCACAGCCGAGCCGCTGCCGTGCGCCTGACCCTGTGGACGCTGCTCCACGCCGCGCCCGCACTGGTCGCCGGCAAGACGCTCGCCCTGGCCGTCGACCACGGCTTTCTCCCGCACCAGCCCAGGACGGCAGCGCTGTGGCTCGGTGTGTTCGCCCTGGTCACCCTTGCCGGAGCCTGGGCGGGACGGCAGGCCTACCCGTCGCTGGCCGAGATCGTGGAGCCCCAGCGCGACCGCCTGCTGCGCGACGTCGTCACGGGGACCCTGCGCCGAGCGGTGGCGCGGGGCCCCCGGCGGCGGGACGACTCCGCCGCCGTCGCGGTCGCCCAGCTCACCCGCCAGGTGGAGGCGGTCCGTGACTCGCTCGCCGGTCAGCTGATGCTCGTGTGGCAGTTCGTCCTCACCGTGGCCGCCGTCGTGGCCGGCACCGCCGCCATCGCCCCGGGCGCGGTACCCCTCGTCGCCGCACCGCTGGTGCTCGC
Organism: Streptomyces sp. NPDC015139; assembly: GCF_043079785.1. Classification (NCBI taxonomy): domain Bacteria; kingdom Bacillati; phylum Actinomycetota; class Actinomycetes; order Kitasatosporales; family Streptomycetaceae; genus Streptomyces; species Streptomyces sp. NPDC015139. The sequence goes on from NZ_JBIBUW010000013.1 coordinate 191,045, forward strand.
CCTGACGGTGTTCGCCGTCCTGGCCCCCGCGACCGTCCGCAGGCAGCGCACGGCGTTCGTCGCGGAGGAGGTCCTGGCCCACCGCACCGTCGGGACCCTGCACGCGCTGCGCGACCTCGTCGCGTGCGGCGCCGCCGAGAAGGCGGAACACGAGATGCTGGACGCGATCGACACCCACCTGCGTGCGTCGCGGGCCCTCGCACGGTTGGCGGCGGTACGCAGGCTGATCGTGGCACTGGGCGCCCACGCCCCTCTCCTGCTGATCGTCCTCGCCGCACCGACCCTGGTCCGACACGGCATGACGTCCGGCGACGTCGTGGGCGTGGTCGCCTATGTGCTGGCCACCCTGGAACCCGCTGTCCGCCTGCTGATCCAGGGAGTCGGCGCGTCCTGGCTGCGCCTCGCCGTGGCCGCCGAACGCCTGTCCACGGCCGCGCGCCATCCCGCGCCGGGCGCCGATCCACAGCCCGGACGGACGCCCGTGGACGGTTCGGCGGAACTGTCGGACCTCACCTTCGCGTACGGGCCGGACGCGCAACCGGTGCTCGACCGGCTCGACCTCTCGCTCGCCGACGGCGACCACCTGGCCGTCGTGGGCCCCTCCGGGATCGGCAAGTCCACGATGGCGGACGTCCTCGCCGGCATCCTGGCGCCCGACCGCGGACAGGTCCTGCTCGGCGGCGTCCCCCTGGAGCACATCGCGCGCGGCGATCTGCACCGCGCCCGGGTGCTTCTTCCTCAAGATCCCTATGTCTTCGCCGGATCGGTACGGGAGAACCTGTGCTACCTCGCCCCGGACACTCCGGACGACGCCGTCGTCGCGGCCGTCGAGCAGCTGGGCATGGCCGGCGCGGTGCAGCGGATCGGCGGCCTCGACGCGATTCTCACCCCGGCCGAACTGTCCTCGGGCGAGGCGGAGTTGATCGCCCTGGCCCGGGCCTATCTGTCCCCCGCCAGGCTGGTCGTCCTCGACGAGGCGACCCGGCACCTCGACGCGGTGGCCGAACACCGCGTCGAGGAGGCGTTCCGGCGCCGGCCCGGGACGGTGGTGACGATCGCCCACCGGATCGCTCCGGCCCGCCGGGCGGACCGGGTGCTGCTCCTGGACGGCGTTCGGCCGCTCACCGGTACCCATGACACGCTGCTGGCGTCCGCCCCCCTCTACGCCGACCTGGTCGGCCACTGGGACACCGGTGTTCCCGGGACGGACGAGGTGTGTCCCGGTAACACCGGCCGCCCGGTCAGCGCCCCGGCCTCAGCATCAGATCGCTCATCGTCGTGTCCCTCGGCAGATCCAGCGCCGTGAGCACGGCGGCGGCGACGGAATCCGGGCTCATGTGGGCTTCGGGGTCGTAGGGGAGGCCGAACTGCTCGTGCAAGCGGACCTGCATCGGCGTGTCGGTCTCTCCCGGGTAGACGGTGGTGACCCTGACCCCGCTCCCGTACTCCTCGGCTCTCAGCGACTCGGCCAGCGCCTTCAGCGCGAACTTCGATGCCGCGTAGGCACTCAGTCGTGGCGGCGCGTGCAGCCCCGCACCGGAGTTCATGAACACGACGTGGCCGCGTGCCGCGCGCAGTGCGGGAAGCAGGAGCCGGGTGAGTTCCGCCGGAGCGGCCACGTTGACCGCGAGCGCGTCCTGCCAGACGTCCGCCCCGAGTTCCGCGACCGTCCCGGACTCCGCGACGCCGGCGACGTGGATCAACGAGTCGAGCCGAGCGGGCAGTTCCTGCGCGGCCAGCCCACCGCGGAGCGACCCCGTCGCCGCCAGGTCCGCCACCGGCGTCCGGCTGTGGGGAAATCTGGCCCGCAGTGCCTGCGCCCGTGTCTCGTTACGAGCCAGCAGCCACAACTCCTCACCCCGGGCCGCGAAAGCCGCGGCCAGGGCCGCTCCGATACCCGAACCAGCACCTGTGATGAAATGTACGCCCATGGTGGGGTATGTACCCAAAGCGAAGCCGCAAGTCACTGAGCTCCGAGCAGTTCGGCCTGAAATGAACGGCGTTGGGGGCGGTCGGGCCGGTGCGTCGTCGGACGGGACAGGGCTAGCGAGTGACGTCTCGGCGCGTCCTGCGCCAGCCGGCGGCGATCCTGCCGATCAGGGATGCGACCGTGTTGATGGCCCAGATGATGCCAAGTGCCACCACCACGAAGGCGATGAGGAGCAGGGCGACTACCACCACCATGTGCAGGATGCCGTTACCGCCCTGCCCGGCCCGCAGCGAGCCGGCCTGGACCCCGGCGGCTCCGACGGCCGGGACGGCCAGCGTGGTGAGCAGGATCGGGCCACGCCGCGAGCGCTGACGGCCGTCGTCCTCCTCGGCCCCTCGGTCGTACCGGAGTATCTGCGCCTGCTCATCCCCACCCGTCACAGGGCCATTGTGCAGTCTCACCACGCACTCTCGTCGGCCTGGGCGGGCCGGAAGGCGGAGCAAGATTAACGTCTCATCGAGAGGGCCGCCCGGGAGTCGGCCATTTGCCTGCACACCCGGCATTACGCCTGGGAAGCTGCACACCGTGCATACCCTTCACGTGAGAAGCGCGACGGTTCTGCTGTGCCTGGGCCTGGCCACATCGACCGGCTGCTCGCATGCGCCGGCCCCGTCCCGGCCGGACTCCAAGCCGTCCGGCACGGCGTCCGGCGGGCAGACGGTCGCCGCCGGCACCGACTGGTCGGTCACCTTCACCGCGTCGGCGTCCGGGTCCGCGGACGGACTGGATCGGACCGCCGACCGAGTGCGGGAACGGGTCAGGAGTCTCGGGATGACAGGCACCCGGGTCACCACCGAGGGCAATTCCCTCACCGTCGTCGGACCGTACAAGGCCGAGCAGTTGGAGAAGCTGGGAGCTCTGGGCCAACTCCGCTTCCGGCCGGTGCTGGCGCAGGAGAGCGCCGGCTCCCGGACCCCCACGCCCGGGCCCAGCGCCAGTCACGCACAGGGGCGCGCGACCACTGGAGCGCTCCGGGCGGACCCCGCCGGTTCCCCGTCGGCCAGTGCCTCCAGCGGGGCCGACGGGACGTCCGCCTCCCTCCTGGCGAAGTACAGGGCATTGGACTGCTCCGCCGGCCACACGTACTCCGAGGCCGAACAGGACGCGAACCCCGACAGCCCCGCCGTCGCCTGTGCCACCGAGCACTCCGCCGGCCAACCACCCTCGAAGTACCTGCTCGGGCCGGCCATTCTCACCGGCAGCGAACTCACCTCGGCCGAGGCGGTGAACGACACCACGAACGGGGCGGGTTGGATGGTCCAGCTCGACTTCACCGCCGCAGGAGCCAAGAAGTTCGCCGACGCGACCGGCAGGCTTGCCCAGAACCAGATGCCGCAGAACGAGTTCGCCATCGTCGTCGACGGCGGCGTGGTGTCCGCGCCTTATGTCAACCAGGCGCTGACCGACGGTACCGCGCAGATCTCCGGAGGTTTCACCGAGAAGGAGGCACGGGACCTGGCTGCCAAGCTGAACTCCGGTGCGCTTCCTACTCCGTTGAGGTTCGCCGGCGCGACACACATCACCAAGCGCTAGGGTGCGTCCTCGGATCACTCCCCCGGCCCTGCGATAGGTTGCCCGCCATGAGTGAACTCGGACCCGGTGTCTGGCCGCCTGCGCCGACAAGGACCGAGCGGCTCCTGCTCCGCGGGTCCGAAGCCCGGGACCGTGCGGCCTTCGTCGAGCTGTTCGCATCACCGGAGGTGGGTGCCTACACCGGTGGCCCTCGACCGCGTGAGGAACTCGAACGCGTGATGCCCGAGGTGCCCGGCCGGCGCCCCGGTTGCTTCGTGATCGACCTCGACGGAGCGATGATCGGCATGGTCACGCTCGACCGGCGCGACGCGGAGAGTCCGCGTCATGTGCGTCCGGACGCCGAAGGGGCCGAACTCGGCTACATGTTCCTGCCCCAGGCGTGGGGACGCGGGTACGCCGCCGAGGCGTGTGCGGCGGTACTCGACTGGTTCGCCGGCGCGTCTCCCCGCGAGCCGGTGGTGCTCCGCACCCAGACCGCCAACGCCCGCGCGATGCGTGTTGCGGCGAAGCTCGGATTCTCGGAGGTGGAGCGGTACGAGGACTACGGCGCCGAGCAGTGGTTCGGCGTGCGGCCCTCGGCCACCCCACCGCGCTGAGGTGCACCCCTTCCGCAGTCGACGGGACGCGCGCGAGCAGGCTACGCGCCACCTGCGCCACAGCGGCGCAGGACGACGAGCCGCGCGACGCCGCCCCGACCGGCGTCGCGGGCGTGATCAGGCCAAAGCCTGTGTGTCCGCCTCGGACTCCTTCGAGGCGACGGGCGCCGTCCGGGCCGGTCCGCCGCCGCGACTGAGGCGCACGCCGATCACCGACGTCGCCAGGCCCAGCACGGCGGCCGCGCACCAGGCGATCCGGAAGTCCTGGCGGGAGTCGGCACCTACGTGGGAACCGACCACCGCGACGAGGACGGCGACGCCGACCGTGGCCGATATCTGACGGACGGAGTTGACCAGCGCCGACCCGGTCGCCGCGCGGTGGCCCGGCAGGGCGTGCACACCGGCGGCCACCAGAGTGCCCAGGGCCAGCCCGACACCGGTGCCGGTCATCACCTGGCTCGGCAGCAGGTCACGCAGATAGTCCGGGTCGACGGACGCGAAGCCCGCCCGCCAGACCATGCCTGCGGTGAACAGCAACCCGCCCACGGCGACCAGCGGACCGTGCCCGAAGCGCTGCGCGGTGCGGGCCGTCAGCAGGGTGACGACCGGGACCAGGGCGGGACCGGGCACCAGGGCGACCCCGGTGCGCAGCGCGCTCCAGTGCCAGACCTCCTGGCACCACAGCACATTCGACAACAGCATGATCGCGAAAGCGACGCCGAACAGGAAGCTGCCCGCGTTCGCCGCTCCGAAGCGCGGCAGCCGCAGCAGGTGCAGTTCGAACAGCGGGTGCGGATGCCGCAGGGACCTGAGGACGAACCCGGCGCCGCAGATCACGGCGACGGCCAGCAGCAGGACGGTCCTGCCGCTGGTCCAGCCCCAGTCGGGCGCCTGCACCAGCCCTCCGGACAGCGCCGCGACCGAGGAGACGACCAGCAGCGCGCCGAGGAAGTCCGGCAGCGGTCCGGCCTCCCGGGTGGTCGGCCTCGGCAGGACCGATCGGCCCGCGAGGAGCGCCGCGATGCCGATGGGGACGTTGACGGCGAAGACCCACCTCCAGTCGATCTCGACCAGCAGGCCACCGGCGACGGGCCCGGCGGCCGCGGCGAGTCCGCCGACCGCGGCCCAGCTGCGGGTGGCGTGGGTACGGCGCTCGGCCGGCACCGTCGCGAGCAGCAGGGCGAGGGACGTCGGGATCTGGGCGGCCGCCCCGACGGCCTGCACCACTCGGGCCACCACGAGGGTCCCGAGATCGGGGGCCAGGGCACAGCCCAGCGACGCGAGGGTGAAGACGGCGATCCCGGCGAGGAAGACCGGCCGCTGACCCAAGCGGTCACCGGCGCGCCCGGCCACCACCAGGAGCGCGGCCAGGGTGATCGCGTAGGCGTTGAGGACCCAGGACAGCGAACCGAGGGTCGCACCCGCGCCGCCCCCGGAGAAGGTCGTCCCCATGGCCGGAAGCGCGACGTTGACGATCCACAGATCCAGATTGGTCATGAAGACGGCCACCAGTACGACCGGCGTGGCCATGCGGGGGTGCTTTGAAAATCGAAGCATCGTGGGCATGCCGCAAGCCAAGCACGGGATGGTTTGGAAATCAAACCCCACGGGGTGATACTGGGCCCGTGACCAAGCACATCGATCCGCAGGGCATGAACGGACGCCCGTGCTCGCTCGCCGCCACCCTGGAGGTGGTCGGCGATCGCTGGGCCCTGCCGGCGATCCGCGAGGTGATGCTCGGAAACCACCGCTTCCGGCAGATCGCCAGAAACACCGGCGCCCCCACCGACCGTCTGGCGGCGCGCCTGAAAGCGCTGGTGGAGAGCGGTGTCCTCGAACGGCGCCCCCTGCCGGACGACGCACGCCACCAGGGCTACTACCTGACGGAGGCGGGGCGGGACCTGGCGGGCATCACCCGCGAGCTCATCGGCTGGGGGGACCGCTGGGCCGTCACCACGCCCCCCGTTCGCTTCCTCCACCGGGACCACGCACTCGCCACCCACGCGGTCTGCGAGACCTGTGGCGAGCGGGTTCACGCCGAGGACGTCCACCGGGAGGAGCTGACCCCCGGCTGGAACCGCTCCGGCCCGGTACAGACCCCGAGCCGACGATCGGGGTCCACCCGGTAGAGCCGCACCACCGTGGACGTGTCCGAGTCAGGCTCCCGATCGGCACACAGGGGACGCACCATGTGTGCCGGTCCCCCGGAGACGGCACCCACCTCGCCGTCTCCGGGGGTGCGAACTCAGTCGAGACAGAACTCGTTGCCCTCGACGTCCTGCATCACGATGCACGACTCGTTGTAGTCGTCGGCAAGGAGCACTCGCTCCCGTACCGCACCGAGCGCGACCAGCCGGTCGCACTCGGCCTGGAGTACGGCGAGGCGCTCCTCACCCACCAGCCCGGTGCCGACCCGCACGTCGAGATGCACCCGGTTCTTGACGACCTTGCCCTCGGGAACCCGCTGGAAGAACAGTCGCGGGCCGACGCCCGAGGGATCACCGCACGCGAATGCCGCCCCCTGCCGCTCGGGCGGCAGAGACCGATCGAAATCGCCCCACGTGGCGAACCCCTCCGGTGGCGGCGGGACGACGTACCCCAGCACCTCGCACCAGAAGCGGGCGACACGTTCGGGATCCGCGCAGTCGAAGGTGATCTGGACCTTCTTGATCGATGACATCGGCGCACCATAGCAGGGTGACTCCGGCGCTCATCTCCCGGCGTGTGTCCGCATGTTGTCGGGTAAACGACCGGTGCCCTGTCCCTGACCGTGCCGGCCGAAGCGGGCAGTCACCCTCCCACGGCGCCCGGCACGACAACGTGGTCCTCCCCCGCCCGGGGGAGACGGTCCCCCGGGCGCGGGATCTTCCTGCGGTGCCGAACGGCTGTACTGGAGCCGTCAGCCTATGACGGTCGCCATGACCGCGGTTCAGGAGGATTCACGATGCGCACGTGGACGAGACGACGGCTTCTCACCTCGACGGCGACGGCTGCCGGCCTCGCCGTCACGGCCGCCGCACCCGCGACTGCCGGGACGCGGTCGCGGACCCGCCTCGACGACGACATCCTGACCGCCCTGCACGCCCTGCCGGGGCTGCGGGTGATCGAGGAACGCCAAGGCGCCGAGCCGGGATACCGCTTCTTCGTCCTCGGGCTGCGCCAGCCGGCCGACCACACGAACCCCGAGGCCGGCTCCTTCGAGCAGCGCCTGACCCTGCTCCACACCTCGGTCGATCGGCCTACCGTCCTGTTCAGCACGGGCTACGAGGCCGTGCTCACACCCCGTCGGGCCGAACCGACGGTGATCCTGGGCGGCAACCAGCTTCAGGTCGAGCACCGCTTCTTCGGTACTTCCCGCCCGGCGAACGCCGACTTCTCCCTGCTGACCATCCGGCAGGCCGCCGACGACCACCACCGCGTCGTACACCTCTTCCGCCGGCTGTACCGCGGCGCGTGGATCTCCACCGGCAGCAGCAAGGGCGGCATGACCAGCGTCTACCACCGCCGTTTCCACCCCCATGACGTGGACGGCACCGTGGCCTACTCCGCCCCCGACAACGTCGACGACCGCGACGACAGCGCGTACGTGCGGTTCCTGGAGAGCGTAGGCAGCGCCGAGTGCCGCGAGGCCCTGCGGACCGTGCAGCGGGAGGCTCTGCTGCGCCGCTCCGACCTGGTCGCCCGGTACGAAGCCTGGGCCGCCGCGAACAGCACCTCGTTCCGCATCGTCGGCAGCGCCGACAAGGCCCTCGAAATAGCCGTCGTACGAGCCGCGTTCATGTTCTGGCAGCGCAACACCACGGCGGACGGCGCCTCCATACCCGGCCCGGACTCCGGTACCGACGAGTTGTACGCGTGGCTGGACGACATCACGGGCCTCGCCCTCTACGCCGACACGGCGCTGCGGCACTACGTCCCCTACTTCTACCAACTGGGCACCCAGCTCGGGTACGTCGGCTTTCCCGTCCGGCACTTGTCCGGTCTTCTCCGCTACCCGGACGCCGTCGAGCCCCGTACGTTCGTCCCGCGCGACATCCCGATGTGCTTCGATCGTGACGCCATGCCGGACGTCGACCGCTGGGTCCGCCGGCACGGCAGCCGACTGCTGTTCGTCAACGGCGCCCAGGATCCCGCCGTCGCCGAGGCCTTCCGGCCGGGCCCGCGTGACTCCCGGATCCTCTGGGCGCCCGACGGCAACCACAGCACCGCGATCGCGGAGCTCTCCCCCGCCGACCGCGCCGAGGCCATCGGCATGCTGACCCGTTGGACAGGGGGGTCTACCGACGGCCGCTCCTGGTCGGCGGATCAGGTGACTACTAGGCTGCGGCGATGAAGCCCCTAGCCGATGAGCCCGTAGCCGATGAGCCCGAGAGCTTCCCCCAGCCCGCGGATCCCGTGCGGGTGAACGACTACGACAGAATCGCCGAGGGCTACTCGGCGGCGACCGAGGACAACCTCGTCAACGCGTACTACGCGCGGCCCGCGACACTGGCCCTCGCCGGCGATGTGGCCGGCCGTCGCGTCCTGCACGCCGGCTGCGCCTCGGGCGCCTTGTCCGCCGCCCTGCGCGACCGCGGAGCGGTGGTCACCGGCATCGACGCCAGCGCCGGGATGCTGGCGCTGGCCGGGCGGCGGCTCGGTGACGACGTGGCCTTGCACAGGGTCGATCTGAAGGACCCCCTGCCGTTCCACGACGGTGCATTCGACGACGTGATCGCCTCGCTGGTGCTGCACTACCTCGAGGACTGGGGGCCGACGCTGGCCGAGATGCGGCGAGTGCTCCGACCCGGCGGCCGGCTGATCGCCTCGGTGGACCACCCCATCGTGGCGTACACGTTCGAGGAGCCCCGGCCCGACTACTTCGCCACCACCAGCTATACCTTCGACTGGACGTTCGACGGGCAGTCCTCGACCATGCGGTTCTGGCGCAAGTCGTTGCACGCGATGACCGACGCCTTCACCACCGCGGGCTTCCGTCTTTCCGTCATCAGCGAGCCGCAGCCCGACCCGGCCGCCCGGGAACTGTTCCCCGACGACTTCCACGCCCTCTCCACCAGACCCTGCTTCCTGTTCTTCGTCGTCGAGGTGCCGCCGTCGTCCGCCGGTGCGAACGCGCCCGGCGGTGCCGAGTAGGCGACGACGGTCCCGTCCGTGTGACCACATGCAGGATCACCCTTTCGGACTATAGGGTGGCAAACACGTGCAATTCGTACCCCGTGGTCGAAGCGGTTCATCGGACCGGACTCGCTCCCAGGTGGGACCTGAGCCGTGCACGACCCACCCGGAGGAGGACGCGCATGGGCAACGTGGCGAGCTCGCGGGACGTTGACGAACGTCCCGCGGTCACCGAACGGGTCGTGACACTCACCGTCAACGGACGGTCACACACACTGCGCCTGGACACCCGGGTCACCCTGCTGGACGCGCTGCGGGACCGGCTCGGCCTGGTGGGTACGAAGAAGGGCTGCGACCAGGGCGCCTGCGGTGCGTGCACGGTCCATCTGGACGGCAGGAGGGTACTGGCCTGCCTGACCCTGGCGGCTCAGGCCGAGGGCCGGGAGATCACCACGATCGAGGGCGTCTCGGGTGGGGACGGACCGCACCCCGTGCAGCAGGCGTTCATGGACCAGGACGGCTTCCAGTGCGGCTTCTGCACACCCGGGCAGATCATGTCCGCCGTAGCGCTGATGGCCGAGGGCCGCGCGGGCTCCGACGAGGAGATCCGGGAGTTCATGAGCGGAAACCTGTGCCGCTGCGGGGCGTACAGCAACATCGTGGCGGCCGTACGCCAGGCCGCGTCCCAGGGAGGCCCCGATGCGCACCTTTGAGTACGTCCGGGCCACCGACACCCGCGAGGTGGTGCAGTTGCTGGCCGACGACCCGGCAGCGGCCTGCCTGGCCGGCGGCACCACGCAACTGGACCTGATGAAGGACGGGGTCCTCGAGCCGCCCACGCTGATCGACATCACCCGCCTCCCCCTGCACGGCATCGAACGCCGTGGCGAGACCCTCCATGTGGGGGCGCTGGTCACCATGGAGGAACTGGCCGCCGACGCGACCGTGGCCGAGCGGCTGCCCATGGTGCGCGAGGCCCTTCTCCAGGGGGCCTCGGTACAGCTGCGGAACATGGCCACCATCGGCGGCAACCTGCTGCAGCGCACCCGCTGCCGCTACTTCCGCGACCCCACCGTCAGTGCGTGCAACAAACGCACACCGGACTCCGGCTGCGCCGCCGTGGAAGGCGTGGCACGCATGCACGCCGTCCTCGGCGCGAGCGAGCGGTGCATCGCGCTGCACGCGTCGGACCTCGCCGTCGCTCTGGTGGCGCTCGACGCGGCCGTACACATCCAGGGGCCGTCGCACTCCCGCACCGTTCCCCTCACCGAGTTCTACCTGACGGCCGCCGAAAGCCCTCAGCGCGAGAACGTCCTGGAACACGCCGAGCTGATCACCGAGATCGAGATCCCGCTGCCACCGGCTGCGGCCCGGTCGGGATACCTCAAGGTCCGGGACCGTACCTCGTACGAGTTCGCCCTCACGTCGGCGGCGGTGCTCCTCGTCGTCGACCACGCCACGATCCGTCAGGCGCGCGTCGGCCTGGGCGGCGTGGGGACTAAGCCGTGGCGCGCCTACGAGGCGGAACACGTGATGACGGGCGCGCCCGCGACAACGGCCACCTTCCTGGACGCCGCCGACGCGACGATGCGCGACGCCTGGACCGTGCCCGGAACGGCCTTCAAGGTGCCACTCGCCCGGCGCACCCTGGTGCGGGAGCTGCAGAACGTATCCGGAGTTGACGTATGAGCACCGTCGAAAGCAGGCCACTCGTCGGCACGGGCGTCAACCGGGTCGACGGCCCGCGCAAGGTCACCGGCACAGCCCCGTATCCGATGGACTTCAGCGTTCCCGGTCAGGCCTACGGCGCCTTGGTGCAGAGCACCGTCGCCGCGGGCCGGATCGTCCGCATGCACACCGACGCGGCCGAGGGCGCGCCCGGCGTGCTGAGCGTCCTCACCCACGAGAACCGCCCCCAGGTCGGAACAGGCCCCACGACCGCGCTCGGGGCGTCACCGCCGCCGCCCCTGCGCAACGACCGGATCGTGCACCACGGACAGCACATCGCCTTCGTGGTCGCCGAGACGCCCGAGCAGGCGGTGGCAGCGGCACGCCTGGTCCATGCCGACTACGACGCCACGGAGCCGCTGCTCGACCTCCGCGACCCGCGCGCCGAGACACTCGTGGACCCCTGGGGCATGGACACCGCACGCGGAGACGTCGCCGCGGCGCTGGAGTCCGCCGAGGTGACGGTGCGGGCCATGTACACCACGGCCGACAACACCAACAACCCCCTGGGGCTCTTCGCCACGCTCGCCGCCTGGGAGGGCGACACCCTCACCGTGCACGACACCAGTCAGTGGCCGTCGATGGTGCGCACCACCCTCTCCGTGGTGTTCGGCATCCCCGAGAGTTCGGTACGGGTCCTCGTGCCCTACGTCGGTGGCGGCTTCGGTGCCGGACTGCGCGCGTGGCCCCACGTGATCCTGACGGCCATGGCCGCCCGGATGATCAAGCGACCGGTCAAGCTGGTCCTGACCCGACCGCAGATGTTCACGTCGATCGGCCATCGCCCCAGCGGTGTGCAGTGGCTGAGCGTCGGCGCCACCCGCGAGGGCGAACTGACCGCCGTCGAGCACCGCAGCCTCAGTTCCCTGAGCATGGAGGAGACCGACTTCGAACCGTTCGCGTCGGGGAGCGCCTTCGCCTACCGGTGTGCGAACGTGGTCACGCAGGATCGGCAGGCCCGGCTGAACGTCGCCGTGCCGACGTCCATGCGTGCCCCGGCGGAGGCGCAGGGCAACTTCGCCCTGGAGTCGGCACTCGACGAACTGGCCCACGAGCTGCACGTCGACCCGCTGGAGCTACGGCGCCGCAACCACACCGACGTCGATCCGCGTAACGGGCTGCCCTGGTCCGAGAAGGCGCTTCTGGAGTGCTACGAGGTCGGTGCGCGACGCTTCGGCTGGGCCGACCGGGACCCCCAACCGCGCTCCATGCGGGACGGCAACTGGCTCGTCGGCTACGGCATGGCGAGCGCGTGGTTCCCCTACTTCGCGCAGCCCTGCGCGGCACAGGCCACCGTCAACAGCGACGGCAGTGCGCTGGTACGCAGTGCGGCCACCGACATCGGTACCGGTACCTACACCGTGATGGCCCAACTGGCAGCGGGTGAGCTGGGCCTGCCGCTGGACCTCGTCCGCTTCGACCTCGGCGACTCGGACATGCCGAACTCCATGATGGCGGGCGGCTCGGGGCTGACCGGCGGCCTGGGCAACGCCGTGCACGACGCCTGCCGGCGGCTCGTCCGCACCTTCGTCGAACTCGCCTGCGGCGATGCCGAGTCGCCCCTCCAGGGCGCCTCTCCGGAGGACGTGGAGTGCACCGACGGAAGGATCCATCTCGCGGGCCGCCCCGACCGCGGGGAGTCCTACGCCGCCGTTCTCGCCCGGCACGGACTGTCCGAGCTCACGGCGAACGGAAGCAGCACCCCACCGGACGCCGAGGACCTGGGCATGTCGCTGGCCGGCGCCTACGGCGCGAAGTTCGTCGAGGTCAGGGTCGACGCGGACCTCGGTCTCATCCGGGTCGCACGGGTGGTGTCCGCGATCGACGGGGGCCGCATCCTCAACGAGAAGACCGCGCGGAGCCAGATCATCGGCGGCACGGTCGGCGGTATCGGCATGGCCCTGTTCGAGGACACGGTCACCGACCCGCGCACCGGGCGCATAGCCAACGGCACGTTCGGCGACTACCTCGTGGCCGTGAACGCCGATGTGCCGGACCTCGACGTGATCTTCGTCGGCGAGCCCGACCGCGGGACCGCCACCGCCACCAAGGGCGTCGGCGAGGTCGGCCTGGTCGGCATTCCACCCGCCATCGCCAATGCCGTCCACCACGCCACCGGGAAACGGCTCCGCGACCTGCCGATCACTTTGGACGCACTGCTGTGACCAGTGGAGTCGGCGACGCGTCCGCGGTCAGCCCCGGCGGCACGCACGGCGACCGCTCCGCTCCGTCGCTCAGTGGTGTGCGACGGAGCGGCTGACCTCGCTCCACGCGTGGGCCTCGGCCAGGCGGCCTTCCTCCGCCTTGAGCGCGAGGTCCAGGGCGTCACCGCCCAGCAGCAGCCGGCGCGGAGGCCGCTCCGCCGCCACCGCCTCGATGACCGCACGGGCCATCTTCACCGGGTCACCGGACTCCTTGCCACTGTGGTCGGTCCTGCGCTCCAGCCACGCGCCGACCGTCTGCCGGTAGTCGGGAGCCACCGGTCCGGAAGCCGTCGCCGCGCCCGCACCCCAGCCGGTGCGGATGGCGCCCGGCTCCACGATGATCACGTCGATGCCGAACGGCGCCACCTCGTTCGCCAGCACCTCGGAGAAGCCCTCGACGCCGAACTTGGCGGTCTGGTAGGCGCCGAGTCCCGGGGTACCGCCGACCCGGCCGCCGATGGACGAGATCTGCACGATGCTTCCTGATCGCCGGCCGCGCAGCACGGGCAGCGCGGCGCGGGTCACGTTGATCACGCCGAAGAGGTTCGCCTCGATCTGCGCCCGGAACTCGTCCTCCGGAAAATCTTCGATGGAGCCGCTGGTGGCGTAGCCGGCGTTGTTCACGACGACGTCCAGCGTGCCGAACCGCGCCACTGCCGCCGCCACCACGTCCCGCGCCTCGGAGGGCGACGTCACGTCCAGTGACACGGCCGCCAGGCTCTCCGGGTGCCGCGCCGCGAGGTCGGCCAGCGCCTCCGGCTTCCGCGAAGTCGCGACGACGCGGTTCCCGGCGGCCAGCGCCTCGACGACCAGCGCCTTGCCGAGCCCCTGCGAAGCCCCTGTGATCAGCCAAGTCTGCGTCATGACGTACTCCTCACGATGTTCTCTCCCTCCGCCCCGACGGGCAGCGGCACCACTTCACTGTAGCTGTTCTCGATGAAAATGCAACTTCTATGTTGCATTTAGATAGGGAGGCGCTTCAGGTGCAGGTGCTTAGCCTTGTGAAACGCCACACTGGTAGGGTTCCGGTCACCATGAGAGCTGATGCCGCCCGCAATCTGGCCACCGTTCTCCGCACCGGCGCCCGCCTCCTCGCGGAGGATCCGAGCACGTCGATGGCGGCCATCGCCGCCGCCGCGGGGGTGGACCGCACCACCGTTCATCGCCGCTTCGCGAGCCGCGAGGCGCTGCTGCGCGCGGTCTTCCAGGCGAAACTCGACTCGTCCGAACGGGTCCTGGACGAGGCGCGGTTGACCGAGGCACCGGTGCCCGTGGCGCTCCACCGCTACCTGGAAGGGATCATCCCCGTCAGCCGCGAGTGGCCGGTCGACACCCGGCAGATGATGCGGCAGGACCCGGAGGCACGGGCCCGCCGAGACGCGCTGAGTGAGCGGTTGAGCGCGTTCCTTCGGCGTGCCGCCGACGAGGGCCATCTCCGTACCGACGTCGACGCGGCCTGGACACGGGAGGTCCTCGACCGACTCGTCGACACCGTCGCCCACGACTTCCCGTCCATGGATGCCCCGCAGGCGGCCGACCTCGTCGCGGACACCTTCCTGCGCGGCGTCGGCGCACGGTGAGCCACGTCGCAGGCGTACGGTGATCCCCGGCGCAGGCGCACGGTGAGCAGCCGAAGCCGGCAGCGCGGCGCACCCTCGGCCGACGCACGGAGAAGCGGGTCCAGCGACATGACACTTGTCATGCGCAATTCCGGACCGCGGACACTGAGGACCAACTCCCCCGCGCCCATACGGTAGTTCCATGACGAAGAGCGGCGGAGCGGATCCGCAGAAGACCGATGTCAAGGTGAGCCTGATCGGCGGTCACCGCCTGGCGGGAGCCACCCTTCACGAGCGGACCGTGACCGCCTCCCTCATCGGCGGGGCCGACATCGACCTGACGGACGTGGACATCCCGGACGGCGCCGAGCTGCGGATCACCAAGCTGAGCCTGATCGGCGGTGTCAGCCTCAGAGTTCCCCGCAACGTCCGGGTGGACGTCCGTGGGCTGCGCCTGGGCGGAGTGAGGGACGACGGTCCCAGCGAACCCGGCGGCCCCACGGTCCGCATCGACGCCTGGGGGCTGATCGGCGGCGTCAGCGTTCGTCGCGCCTGA
This sequence comes from Streptomyces sp. NPDC015139, assembly GCF_043079785.1. NCBI lineage: Bacteria > Bacillati > Actinomycetota > Actinomycetes > Kitasatosporales > Streptomycetaceae > Streptomyces > Streptomyces sp. NPDC015139. Next base: position 206,326 of record NZ_JBIBUW010000013.1, read on the forward strand.
CGAGCCGCCCGGTCTCTTGATCGGCGGTCGCTCGACCGGCGCTCGCTCGATGGACAGTGGCTCGCTCGGGCCTCCTCGCCCGAGCCGGTGGGCCGGATGCCCCTGAACACCGGATCGGCTCCCGTCCCGCGTGCGGGAGGGAGCCGATCCGGTGTGCGGCTGTGCGCTGTCACGCGTGACGGTGCGAGTGCCGATTGCCGGTGACGAGGCGGTAGAGGATGAGCAGGATGAGGGAGCCGACGATCGCGGCGACCCAGGTGGAGAGCTCGAAGAACCCGTCGACGGAGTCGACTCCGAAGATGACCTTGCCGAGCCAGCCTCCGAGCAGACCGCCGGCGATACCGATGAGCATCGTGATGATGATGCCCCCCGGGTCCTTACCCGGCATCAGTGCCTTGGCGATGGCGCCGGCGAGCAGGCCGATGATGATCCACGCGAGGATGCCCATGTGCGTCTCCACTTCGTCGTATAAAGACTTTGTTAGCTCTTCGTGTGCACCGTCTCCGCCCGAACAAACGTCCCTTGTCGCGAGTTCCGAATCTGGGCAACCGCGTGAAGACCTGTCAGATAGGTCGCCGCCGATCGGCGGCCGGGCTCGTGCCCGACAGGCCGGTACCTCGCACAGGTCGCCCTGTGCGAGGTACCGGCCTTCCTTCAACCATCAGCCCTGAGTACCGCCCTGGGTGTTGCCGCTGCCACCACCCTGCGTACCGCCCTGAGTGTTGCCGCTGCCGCCACCCTGGGTGCCACCCTGGGTGTTCCCGCTGCCACCACCCTGCGTACCGCCCTGGGTGTTCCCGCTCCCGCCACCCTGCGTCCCGCCCTGGGTGTTCCCGCTCCCGCCACCCTGCGTCCCGCCCTGGGTGTTCCCGCTGCCACCACCCTGCGTCCCGCCCTGGGTGTTGCCGTTCCCGGAGCCCTGCGTCCCGCCCTGGGTGTTGCCGTTCCCGGAGCCCTGCGTGCCGCCCTGGGTGTTGCCGTTGCCGGAGCCCTGCGTGCCGCCCTGGGTGTTTCCGCCCTTCGGCGTGCTCTTCGAGGAGTTGCTCTTCGACGAGCTGTTGGAGCTGCTGTTCTTCGACGAGCTGTTCATGGAGCTCTTGGAGCTGTTGTGGGAGGAGCTGTGCTGGTGGTGATGCTCGCTGGCGTGGGACGCCGTGTGGTGCTTCACCATGGGTGCGGCCTCGGCGCTGGCCACACCGACCGATCCCGCGGCCAGAGCGGCGAGGCAGGAGATACCGGCGATACGGGCCAGGTTACGTCGGGCGTTCATCATGAGAATTCCTCGGATTTCGATTTCTGAGTCTGGATGGATGCAGTTCCTGGTGAGCGACTGCCTACATTCATTTCAGCCTTCTGGGCCGCCGCTGTACGTCCCCCGGCCGGTGGACCGTCCGGGGGAACGGGGTCGTCCCCTCGTCGGGTGACGTGGAGGGCAAGGGGACTGGGGACCACGAACAGGGACCCGGGACCGGGGAGACCGGCAGGTTCAGGTCCGGGGTACGACCCGGTGCCCACGAGCCGAGGGCAGAGGGGTGCACGAACACCAAATGCGCGCCTGGCGGCGTCGGGGCTTCGCTGGCCCGGCGGCAAGGGGTCCCATACCCTTGAGAACAGTAATCAGAGACCGGAAGAGCATTCGTAAACCCTGTCGACGGCCGAAATAGAGCAGCTCCGCGCAGAGGAAAGGTCGGGATTGCCGTGGCAACACCGAGCCCCGCCCGTATCAAAGTGGTCATCGCCGACGACCACCCACTGTTCAGGGAGGGAATCTCCCGCGCGCTGCAGCTCAGCGGAACCATTGATGTCGTAGCCGAAGCGGAAAACGGTCGGGACGCACTGGAGATCATTCGCAGGGAGCTGCCCGAAGTCGCCGTACTCGACCTGCGCATGCCGGAGCTCGACGGCATCGCCGTACTTCACGCCCTCGTCCGCGACCAGGTGAACACCCGCGTCCTGCTGCTCTCCGCCTTCACCGACAGCTCCTCGGTCTATCGCGCCCTCGAAGAAGGGGCCGCGGGATTTCTCACCAAGGACAGCAAGCGATCGGAAGTCGTGGAAGCAGTGCATGCCATTTCTCGCGGACAAACCGTCGTACCGCCGGAAATCACCGGAGGGCTGGCCGAGGAAATTCGTATGCGGCGTTCCCAGAACACCCCGTCACTCAGTGAGCGTGAGCGCCAGGTGCTCGACGGAATGGCCCGCGGCCTCAGCATCCCGCAAATCGCCCAGGAACTCTTTCTCGGCACCAGCACCGTGAAAACACACGCCCAGCGTCTCTACGAGAAACTCAAGGTGTCCGACCGAGCCGCAGCCGTCGCCGAGGCCATGCGACGCGGCCTCCTCGAATAGTCGCAGCACCCGACATGGCCACGATCCACCGTCGCCCCGACACACTCGCCGTCGGGGTGCTCCTGGCAGTCGTCGGTGGCTTCCTGGACGCCTACACCTTCATCCGGCACACCGTGTTCGCCAACCTGCAGTCGGGCAACGTCCTGCTGTTCTGCGTCGAAGCCACCGCCCGGCACTGGCACCGCGCGGTCCTGCTGCTGATCCCCATCGCGGCCTTCTGCATCGGCGTGCTGCTCGTGGAGGTACTCGGCCTGTCCCGCGTCGAACGGGTCCTGCGTCGGCCGCTCCGGCTCGTCCTGACCCTTCAGATCACCCTGCTGGCGGCGATCGCCGCCCTGCCCGACGACGCACCCGAACAGATCACCACCGTCACGGTGTCGTTCGTCGCCGCCTTGCAGTTCTCCACCTTCACCACGCTGCGCGGCATTCCGTACACCACCCTCGCGGAGAGCGGGAACCTGCAAAAAGGGCTCGCTGCCGCACATCAGTGGCTCACCCACAAAGAACCGGAAGCCGCACATCGCGCCGCGCAATACACGGCGATCATCACGGGGTTCGTCGTCGGCGCCGTCCTCGGCGCCGTTCTCACCCGTGTCCTCGGCACTCCCGCGGTAGCCGTGGCAGCGGCACTGCTGGCGACCGTCCTGGCGTTGGTGATACGTGAAACGCGGCGACTGCAGCGGCGGCAGGCCGACCAACCCCGACAACCCGGTCCCTGACGGGCACCGAGCGGCCGTCCGGCCGTCACCGGGCTACAAGGGTCACCGGGATTCGAGTCCCGTGCTGGGACGTCGTGCAGGACCGGTCGTCCAGGACTCCGGACGACCGGTCGTACACTCCGCCGCTCATCCCGCCGGTGCGCCGTGGCTCGCACGTCGCACCGCCGGCGTCAGTGCCCGGCGCTCTGGCCGCCGTCGACGTGGAGGATCTCACCGGTGACGAAGGGGGCGTTCTCCAGGTAGACGACGGCGTCGGCGATGTCGCCGACCTCCCCCATCCTGCCGACGGGGTGCAGGGCCGCGAGGGTCTCGTGGTACTGCTCGGCGTGCATCGGCGTCTTGATCACGCCCAGCGCGACGGCGTTGCTGCGGATGCCGCGCGTGGCGTATTCGATGGCCAGGGCCTTGGTCGCCGACTGCAGGCCGCCCTTGGTCAGCGAGGCCAGCACGGAGGGCACGTCGGAGCTGGCGTGGTCCACCAGGCTCGTGGTGATCTGGACGACGTGGCCGCCGCCCTGCGCGAGCATCCGCTCCACCGCGAGCTGGGTGATGCGGAAGAACCCGGTCAGGTTGATTCCGGTCACGGCTTCGTAGTCGGCCTGGGTGTACTCGTGGAAGGGCTTGGCCACGAAGATTCCGGCGTTGTTGATCAGGGTGTCGATCCGGCCGAACCGTTCCACGCCCGCGGCGATGACGCGTTCGGCGGTGGCGGGATCGGCTATGTCTCCCCGCATGGTGAGGATGCCGGGGTCCTGCGAGGGCTCGATGGTGCGCGAGGTGGCCACCACCGCGTAGCCGAGCTTGCGGTACGCCTCCACGAGAGCCGCACCGATGCCCTGCGACGCGCCGGTGATGACGGCGACCTTCTGGTCGGGAGTGGTCATGATCTGTCCTTTTCGGAGGAGGTCCGGTCACCTTGACCGGTCACCGGACACAACTGGCCGACCGGTCGTCTACATTCCACACCCGTCGTCGGGGAACTCGTACGGTCAAGCCTCTGACCTGCGTTGGGAGCCTGCGCCTCCGAGGTGGGAGGCAACCGGTCCTGTCGGGCTCCCCGTTTCTCTCCGCGAGGATGACGGTGAAGGTCCGGTAGTCGGGGGAAGCCGGGGACGTACCGTTGCGATCGCAGTGCGGAATCCGGCAGCGGCGTGCGGAAGTTCGCCCTGACCGGGGCTGCGCGCAGGACGCGGGAATCCGTACGGCACGATGGGATGCCCCTGGGAAAGGTGGAGAGTTGGCCCCGGAGACAAGGAAGCGGCCGTACACGGCGAGGCGTTCGAGGCCGCCGTACGGCCCCGGCGCTCGTCGGTCACAGCGCGAGCGGGCGCTGTCCGATGCCCGCGCCCGGGGACGGTACGGACCTGAGCTGCGCGATGTGCTGCCCGCCTTCGTCGGTCTCTGCCTGACCGCGCTCACGGCCGCTCTGCTGCTCACGTCGTTCCACCGCACGCTCGGCGTCGCCGGACTGGTCCTGGGCGTCGTGGGCCTCGCGGCCGCCGGTACCGCCCTCCGGATCCTGCGCCGGCCGCTCGTCCGCCGGCGGGGCGGCCATTACACCCCGGCCGAGATCGCCGTGCTGAGCGACCGGGCCCTGAAGCTGGCGGCGTCGCGGATGCTTCAGCGCGACGGCTGGCAGGTCACCGACGTCAGCCTGCGCGACCGGCCGCGCCTGTACGCACGGGATGATCGGGACCGTCAGCTGGAGATGGAACTCAGGCCGGTGTCCCCGACGGACGAGGAGGAGAGCGCCGAGCTCCCCACTCTGCGCTGGACGGCCGCCCACGCCGGTGACGATCGTGTCCTCCGGATCGTGATCCATCCCGGCGCCCTCAGCCGTGCGGACGTCGTCCGGGCCTCCCAGCAGGGCGGCGTTCACCTCCTCGACGGCAGCCGGCTGCGGCGGTGGGCGAGCGGCGTCGGCCTGGACCAGCTGGGCCTGTACGACGACACCGCTCGTTGACCTGCCGCGGCTCCTCCGCGTCGGCATGGAGGGCCGGGCGTGGCCGCCGAGAACGGCGATGTACCGATCATCGACATGGTCGCCGCCCAGTACGGACACACCCATGAACAGCGGATCGCCTCATCCGAAGGAGGGAATAGCCGACACCGACCCCCGGTTCACCAGGACCAGACAGATCTGTCTACCGGTGGCTCCCGAGCCGTCGGACCCGTCCGAAAGTGAGCCATGAGCTACGCAACCGATGTGAACCGAAGCGCTTCCACGCGCAACCCGGCCGGCCCCTCATCCGCTCACGCCGGTCCGAGAAGGCCCTTGCTGGGGCCCGTGGCCTCAGTCGGCCTCCTGGCCTCGATCATCGTGTCGCTGCTGGCCGCGTCGAGCGCCCCGACTCCGCTCTACGCGATCTACCAGCAGCGCTGGGGCTTCTCACCGATCACGGTCACCGTCGTCTTCGGCGTCTACGCCCTGGCCGTGCTGGTGTCGCTCCTCGTGCTCGGGAAGATCTCCGATCACCTGGGCCGACGGCCGGTCCTCCTGGCCGCGCTCCTGGGACAGGCCCTGGCGATGGTCGTGTTCCTCACCGCCGGCGGGGTGGAGGCACTCCTGGCCGCCCGGGTCGTGCAAGGCCTGAGCACGGGAGCGGCGGTGGGCGCGCTCGGCGCCGGGATGCTCGACATCGACCCGCGACGCGGTGCGTTCCTGAACTCGTTCGCCCCTGCCGTGGGGACCGCGAGCGGCGCCCTCGCATCCGGACTGATCGTCCAGTACCTGCCCGCGCCCACCCGCCTCGTGTACGTCGTACTGCTCGCCGTCTTCGCCCTGCAGGCGCTCGGCGTGCTCGCCCTGCGCGAGACCGTCGACCGGAAGCCCGGTGCGCTGGCGAGCATGGCGCCCGAGATCAAACTGCCCGCGGCCGCCCGCTCCTCGGTTGCCGTCGCCGCTCCCGTCCTGTTCGCGGTGTGGGCCCTCACCGGCCTCTACGGCGCCCTCGGGCCGGCCATCGCCAGGACCCTGGAGCACTCTGACTCCGTGGTGTGGGGCGGGCTGCCGCTGTTCGTACTCGCCGCTACCGCCGGTCTGGCCGTCTGGGTGCTGCGCCGAACCGCGACCCGCACGGTCATGATGATCGGCATCGGAACGCTGATCACCGGCGTCGCGATCACGTTGGTGTCCATCGCCTCCGGGACGGGCGGCGCGCTCTCCGTGGCCGGGTTCTTCGCGGGCGGCGTGATCTCCGGATTCGGCTTCGGCAGTGGCTTCCAGGGAGGTATCCGGATGGTGGTGCCGCGTGTAGCCCCGCACGAGCGGGCCGGTGTGCTGTCCCTCCTCTACGTCGTGTGCTACCTGGGCCTGGGCGTGCCGGCGGTCATCGGCGGCATACTGGTCGTCCACGGCGGCGGTCTCGTCCCGACGGCCAGGGAGTACGGCGGGGCGGTCATCGCACTGGCGCTGGTCGCACTGACCGGGCTCGTTCTCAGCGGTCGCCGCGTGGAGCGCGTGTCGGTGGTGCGGTCGGCTTCCGGATCACCCGCCGGGACCTCGGTCGCCGTGAACGCGTGCATGGCCGACGCCGCGGCGCGGGCAGAGTGAACCGGACCGGCTGGAAGCAGGTGAATCCCATGGCCACCAAGGCCGCGGACAGGCCGACGGCACGCCGGCGTCTCCTCGACGCCGCCGACGAACTGTTCTACGGCGAAGGCGTGCAGACGGTCGGCATCGACCGTGTCATCGAGCACGCCGGCGTCGCCAAGGCGTCCCTCTACAACGCCTTCGGGAGCAAGGAGGGACTGGTGTGCGCCTATCTGGAATCGCGCGGCGACCGCATCCGGGACCGGATCGCCGGGGCCGTGGCTCGCCGCGGGACCCCGCAGGAGCGGTTGCTGGCCGTCTTCGACGCGCAGGGTGAGGCGTTCGCCGACCCGGGATACCGCGGTTGTCCGTTCATGCGGGCGACGGCCGAGGCTCCGGAGGACGGCTCGTTCCGCCGCATCGCCGAGCACCACCGGGCCTGGCTGCGCGGTCTGCTGACCCGACTGGCCACCGAGTCCGGGTACGCCCACCCCGAGGACGTGGCCCGCCAGTTGCACTGCCTCTACGACGGCGCCGCCCACACAGCCCGCATGGACCGCGATCCCTCGGCCGCCGCGACGGCCCGCGCGGCCGCGTCCGTTCTCCTCGACGCGGCACCGATCGCCGAGCCCGGCCCCACCGCAGCCGCAGCGCCCGTCGGCTGATCTCGCGGCACCGCCCGCCTGCGCACATATTTTTACTTGACGCGTCAATCACTAATCATATTTACTTCACTCTGCAAGTTCTTTGGGTCGCAGACGTATTCTCGCGCTGCTGCCATTTCCACGAAAGGCTCCACCCATGACCAAGATCGGCATCATCATCGGCAGCACCAGGCCCGGCCGCAACGGTGAGGCCGTCGCCCGCTGGGTCCACGAGATCGCCTCGCAGCGCGCCGACGCGGAGTTCGAGATAGTCGACCTGCTGGACTACAAGCTGCCGGTACTGGACGAGGCCTACCCGGCCTCGCTGGGCAACTACACCCAGCCCCACACGCAGGCGTGGGCCGAGAAGATCGACTCTCTCGACGGCTTCGTCATCGTCACGCCCGAGTACAACCGCTCGGTGCCGGGCGCACTGAAGAACGCCATCGATTTCATCTACGCCGAGTGGAACAACAAGGCCGTGGGCTACGTCAGCTACGGCTCGGTCGGCGGGACCCGGGCCGTGGAACACCTGCGCGGCATCGCGGCCGAGATGCAGATGGCCGACGTCCGCTCCCAGGTGGCGCTCTCCCTGTTCACCGACTTCGAGAACTTCACCACCTTCAAGCCGGCCGACGTCCAGCGGGACACGCTGGTCACGACCCTGGACCAGGTCGTGGCGTGGGCCAAGGCCCTCGCTCCCCTGCGCGCCAACTGACGCCGACCGCCCGCCGGTTCTCAGGGAGAGGCGGTGCCCAGCCGCCCGTGGGACGCATGCCGCCCTGAGAGCCGCGGTCGCCACGACTCGGCGCTCGACGCCTCGACACGCCCCCGACCCCATGCCCTACAGGTGGTCCGCCGTCCGGGACCACCGGAGGAGGACACCATGCCGGACCCGGCACCGACGGCCCCGACCTTCGAACTCGGCCTCAACTCCTTCGGAGAGGTCGCCACGGACGACGGTCGCGTCCTGGACGACGCCGAGACCGCACGGCTGCTCGTCGAGGAGGCCGTAAGCGCCGAGGCCGTGGGCCTGGACATCTTCAGCGTCGGCGAACACTACCGTCCGGACCACATCGACACGGCGGCTCCCGTGCTGCTCGCCGCCATGGCCACCGCCACCCGTCGCATCCGCCTCGGCACATCGGTGACCGTCCTGAGCACCAACGACCCCGTGCGGCTCTACCACGACTTCTCGACCCTGGACGCCGTCTCGGACGGCCGGGCCCGGCTCGTGGTGGGGCGAGCGTCCGCCACCGACTCGTTCCCGCTGTTCGGGTACGAACTCGACGACTACGAAGCACTCTTCGAAGAGAAGCTCGACCTGTTCCTGCGTCTGCAGCGGGAGGACACGGTGACGTGGTCCGGCGCCTTCCGGGCACCGCTCGTCGGGCAACGGCTGCGACCCCGGATGCCCACGGGCGGCATACCCACCTGGATCGGCGTGGGTGGCAGTCCGCACTCCGTGCTCCGCGCCGCCCGCTACGGCCTCCCCCTCATGCTGGCCGTCATCGGCGGCCGACCGCAGCGCTTCGCCGGCCTCGTCGATCTCTACCAGCGGGCCCTGGCCGAGGCCGGACACTCTCCGCAGCCGATCGGGCAGCACTCCCTGGGACTCGTCGCCGACACCGACGAGGAGGCCGCCGAGACCTGGTGGCAGTACTGGAAGCCGGTCGTGACCGGCCTGGCGACGGAGCGTGGCTTCTACGCCCCGACCTGGGAACGGTACAGGGACGAGATCGACCACGGCGCACTCTTCGTCGGCTCCCCGGAGACCGTCGCCCGCAAGATCGCCAGAACGGCCCGTGACCTCCGGCTGAACCGCTTCGACCTCAAGTACGACATCCTGCACCTCCCGCGTCAGGCGCGCGCCCGCACCATCGAACTGCTGGGCCGTGAAGTAGCCCCGCGAGTGCGGGAACTGCTGGCCGCAGAGCCGGCCGGTGCCTGATCCGCGATCGTTCGCGAGGAGGCGCGGTCAACGCAGGAAGCCCGCGTAGCTCTGCTGCTCGATCTGGCTGTTGATCTGTTTGACGGTCTCCAGCCCGACGCTCACGATGATCAGAATGCTGGTGCCGGTGAGTTGGTTCGCGCCGCCGAAACTCGCGAACGCCACGGTCGGCACCAACGCGATAAGACCCAGGTACAGCGAACCCGGCCAGGTCAGCCTGTTGAGGACGTAGCTCAGGTACTCGGCCGTGGGGCGGCCCGCTCTGATGCCCGGGATGAAGCCGCCGGCCTGTCTGACGTTTGCCGCCACTTCCTCGGGGTTGAAGGTGATGGCCACATAGAAGAAGGCGAAGAACACGATCAGCAGGAAGTACGCGACCACGTAGAAGGGATGGTCCCCCCGGACGAAGTTGCGCGTGATCCACTCCGCCCAGCCCGCCTGCGAATGGGAGAACTGAGCGACGAGCGCGGGGATGTACAGGATGGACGAGGCGAAGATGACCGGCACCACACCGGCCTGGTTCACCTTCAACGGGATGTACGTCGCCGTCCCGCCGTAGGACTTGCGGCCCACCATTCGCTTCGCGTACTGGACCGGAACACGTCGCTGTGCCTGCTCCACGAAGACGACGAGCGCCACCATGACGAGCCCGACGAGGATGACGGCGCCGAAGCCGACCCAGCCGTCCGCGAGTTTGCCCTGCTGTTTCACGGCCCACAGCGCGGCCGGGAGCGTGGAGGCGATGGAGATGAAGATGAGCAACGACATCCCGTTGCCGACACCCCGCTCGGTGATCATCTCCGCGAACCACATCACACAGGCCGTGCCCGCGGCGATGGTCAGGACCATCACCACGGTCGTGAGGATGGAGGTGTCCGGCACGATGCCGGCCGCCGAGGGACAGCCGGGAAACAGGGCACCGCTGCGCGCGGTCGCGACCAGACCCGTCCCCTGCAGTACGGCGAGGGCGACGGTCAGGTAGCGCGTGTACTGGGTGATCTTCCCCTGCCCGGCCGCGCCCTCCTTCTTCAGTGCCTCCAGCCTCGGGATGACCGCGGTCAGCAGCTGCAGGATGATGCTGGCGGTGATGTAGGGCAGGATTCCGAGGGCGAAGACCGTGATCTGCAGCAGAGCCCCGCCGCTGAACACGTTGACCAGGCCCAGCAGACCACCGTTGCCGGCCGCGGCGGCGTCCACGCACCGCTGTACGTCCTTGTAGGAGATCCCTGGGATCGGTATGTGCGACCCCAGTCGGTACAGGACGATGACACCCAGCGTGAAGAGCAGCTTCTTCCGCAGATCACTGGTTCCGAACACCTTGGTCAACGCGCTGAGCAAGATCCCTCCTTCGGCCCGCACCGGATCGCGAGGACATGGGGGGGCTTTCTCGCCGAGCCCACGAACGCGAGGTGCCGCAAGGGCGGAAGTGGACGCGGAACGACCGCGACACACACAATCCTCTGGCGGCCCCGCCCGCTCAGCAACCGGAGCCCGACGGACGCCTGCGGGATCCGTCGACGCGCCGTCGGGCCTACGACCGGGCCGCGGGGACTCCGGGTCTCCTCACTTGAGGATCTCCAGCAGGCGATCCGCCAGGACCGCCGCCGAGTGAGGGTTCTGTCCGGTGATGAGATTGCGGTCCTCGACCATGTACGGCTCCCACATGGGGCCGCGGCTGTACTCGACGCCCACCTGGTCCTTGAGCTCGTCCTCCAGCAGCCATGGCGCCCTGGACGCCAGACCCACGGCTTCCTCCTCCTCGTTGGAGAAGCCCGTCACCCGGTAGCCCTTGAAAGGCGACTCGCCGTGGATCCTCGTGGCCAGCAGCGAGGCGGGGGCGTGGCACACGATCGCCAGCGGCCTGCCGGAGGCGAGCTGGGCGGTCAGCAGCCGGCCCACGTCGGCGTCGTAGGCGAGGTCCGACATCGGGCCGTGGCCTCCGGGCAGGTACACGGCGTCGTAGTCCTCCAGGCGGACGTCCGAGAGCTTGAGGGGCCGACGCATCGTCTCGGCGGACCGGATGATCTCCTCCAGTTCCAGAGCCCCCTCCTCACCTCCGGCCATGGAGGGACGCAGGCTCATCATGTCGACGTTCGGGGTCACGCCGCCCGGTGTCGCGACCACGACCTCGTGGCCGGCTTCCGTGACCGCCTTGTACGGCATCGCGAACTCCTCGGCCCAGTAGCCGGTCGCGTACCTGCTGCCGTCCTTGAGCACCCAGTAGGTGGCCCCACTGACGATGAAGAGGACTCTCGCCATCGGTCTCCGCCTCCTTGTCCCCGCACGACGTGCAGGGGGATTCGACTGACTTCATGTCTCGCTCGCGGCCTTCGCTCCGCGGTCAGGCCGGGATCCCGCACACCGGCGTCAGGCCCGCTCGTGTTGGACGGTGGGACACGAGCCGGAAGCCGAGCCACGGGGGGTCGCCTCCGTGGTGATGTCGAGCCGGGGCGTATCCAGCGCGTGAACGACGAACATGCAGCGGTGAGGGGCCTCCCCGGGCGGGGGTGCGGCACCGAGGAAGCCGTGCCGCCCGGCGTCGTTGGCCAACATCCGGGCACGGGAAACCGGTGACCGCGAAGCTCCGCGTCGGGGCAAGGTGGCCGTTCCAGGCCAGGTGCGGCGAGCTGTCCTGACCCGGCTTCGTCCCTTCGGGTGAACGGACTCCAGCCTAAGGACGAGTCCGGCCGGGCGCATGCGGGGCCGAGGCCGAACCGACCGCCACCCGACGACCGTCACCGGCTTGACCAGTGACGGGAAGCGCTGGCAAGATCTCACCGGTCGAACAGGTGACGCCCGTACGGCGACACCTCCACGCGCGAAAGGGAAGCGGCGATGGATCTGAAACTCGAAGTAGTGGTACTGCCCGTCTCCGACGTCGACCGGGCCAAGGCCTTCTATGTGCGAGCCGGTTTCCGACCGGACGTCGACTACGCCGCCGGCGACGACTACCGGGTCGTCCACCTGACGCCTCCCGGCTCGCAGTGCTCGATCCTCTTCGGCACCGGCGTCACCACGGCCGTCCCCGGCTCGACGCGGGGCCTGCACCTCGTCGTCCAGGACATCGAGGCGGCTCATGCCGAGCTCGTGGACCGCGGGATCGAGATGGGCGGGATCTTCCACGACGCCGGCGGGGTGTTCCACCGCGGCACCGAGGAGGGGCGGGTGGACGGCGCGCACCCGGAGCGGGCCAGCTACAGCTTCTTCGCCACCTTCAGCGACCCCGACGGCAACGAGTGGGTGGTGCAGGAGGTCACGACCAGGCTCCCCGGCCGGTAGCGGTACGGATCCACGCCGATAGTCGTTCGGTCGTATACTTGTGGTATGGGACGGACCAGCGATGCCAAGAACAAGATCCTCACCGCCGCTCAGACACTCTTCGAGCAGCGCGGCTACTCGGCCCTGGGCGTCGCCGAGATCTGCAAGGCGGCTGGGGTGCCGAAGGGGAGTTTCTACTACTTCTTCGAGTCCAAGGAGGCCCTCGCGCTGGCCGTGATCGACGAGCACTGGACGGCCGAGCGGCGCGACTGGGAGCAGGTCCTGAACACCGACGCCGAGCCCTTGCAGCGGCTCCAGCGCCTGTTCGAGGCCACCGAAGCGCGTCAGCAGGCGGCGCAGGACAGCTGCGGCGCGGTCCTCGGATGCATGTTCGGCAATCTCTCCCTGGAGATGAGCAACCAGGCCGACGCCCTGCGCGGCCGGCTGCAGGAGATCTTCGAGGCCCAGGTGGCGATGGTCGAGGCGGTCGTCACCGCGGCCCGGGAACGCGGCGAGGTGGCCGTGGCCGACGCCCACGAGGCCGCCCGCTCGATGGTGGCCCAGCTCGAGGGCCAGGTGCTCTTCGCCAAGCTCTACAACAACCCCGCCCGTTTGAACACGCTCTGGCCGAGCTGCCGGGCGTTGCTGGGCGTCCAGGACCCCGAGGTCCCCGTCCACGTCTGACGCGGCCACCGGTCTCCGCTGGGGCGTGGAGGGGCGGCGCCCCACGGCTTCACACCCGCATGCACGCGCTCTCTTCCGGGCATAGGGTGGCATTCGGTCGCCATGTGCCGCCTCTCCCGCACCGTTGTGCGTAGGTGACAGCGCCGGCGGACTCCCAGGGCGCTGCCCGGTGTCGACATGTCCGTGCAGTCCGGTGAGCCGAGAGAGGCGACTGGATCACAGGAGCGGTGATGAACGACGCCTCCCGCACGTACGACGTGATGGTCATCGGGGCAGGACCGGCCGGTGAGAACGTGGCGGACCGAACACGTGCCGCCGGTCTCAGCACTGTGATCCTGGAGCATGAACTGCTGGGTGGCGAGTGCTCGTTCTGGGCCTGCGAGCCCAGCAAGGCGCTGCTGCGACCGGTGATCGCACGGGCCGACGCCCGCCGCGTGCCCGGTCTGAGTCGGGCCGTGCAGGGGGCGCTCGACGTACCCGCGGTCCTCGCGCACCGCGACACCATGGCGGAACACTGGAAGGACGACGACCAGGTCGACTGGCTCAACTCCGTGTCCGTGGACCTGATCCGCGGTCACGGACGGTTCACGGGCCCGAGACAGGTGGAGGTGCGCACCGCCGAGGGCGACACCGTCCGGCTCACCGCCCGGCAGGCCGTCGTGGTGGCGACGGGCACGGGCGCGGCGCTTCCGGACCTTCCCGGCCTGGCCGCGGTACGGCCCTGGACCAGCCGCGACGCGACCAGCGCCGACCACGTACCGGGCCGGCTCGTCGTCGTGGGGGGCGGTGTGGTGGCCGTGGAGATGGCCACCGCCTGGCAGGCGCTCGGCTCCGAGGTGACCCTGCTGGTGCGCAGCCGGGCAGGACTGCTCCCCCGGATGGAACCCTTCGCCGGCGAGATGGTCGCGGAGGGGCTGCGCGAACTCGGCGTCGACGTGCGTATCGGATCCTCGGTGACGTCGGTGGCGCGCGACGCGGCCGGCGAGGTGCGCACGACGGTGTCCGACGGCGAGGAGATCACGTCGGACGAGATCCTGTTCGCCATCGGCCGCTCACCGAAGACGGAGGATCTGGGGCTGGAGACCATCGGGCTGACGCCCGGCCAATGGCTGCCCGTGGACGACACCTGCCGGGTCACCACCGTGCCCGAGGGGTGGCTCTACGCCGTCGGGGACATCAACCACCGGGCGCTGATGACCCATCAGGGCAAGTACCAGGCGAGGATCGCGGGTGCCGCGATCGGGGCACGCGCCCATGCGCGGCCCGTCGACGACGCCAAGTGGGGCGACCACGTGGCGACCGCGGACACCGAGGCCGTCCCGCAGGTCGTCTTCACCCACCCCGAAGTCGCGTCGGTGGGTCTGACCACGCGCGAGGCGGAGCGTACGGGGCGGCGGGTCAAGGTCGTGGACCACGACATCGGACTCGTCGCGGGTGCGCGCCAGTACGCCGAGGGGTACCGCGGCCGGGCCCGCATGCTGCTCGACGAGGAACGGGACACCGTGGTCGGCGTCACGTTCGTCGGCCCCGGCGTGGGAGAGCTGCTCCACTCGGCCACGGTGGCCGTCGTCAGCGAGGTGCCCGTGCGCAGGCTGTGGCATGCCGTGCCGGCCTTCCCGACGATCAGCGAGGTCTGGCTGAGGCTGCTGGAGACGTGCCGGGGCTGAGACTCCTACCGCCTACGACGGGTCCGGATCCGGTCCTGTCGGGCGCGGTCGCGGCGGCACCTTCGCCGGGCAGGCACGCACCGTTCCGGGCAGGCGGACGCGGCGCAGACCGGCCGGGCTCTCCTTGCACACCGATCGATTCATGGCTCTTCTCCTCGGTACACCGGCATGCGGCGCAGCCGGCTCGGATGGTGGTGGGTGACCGGGAAACCGCAGCAGCCGGCGGCTCATTCCGCGAGGCGCGCGGCCGGCCTTGTGAGACCTCTCACCGCGGTCGACCGGCCCTCCGAGTCAGAGCGAGCGAGTGCGTCACCTGTTTGACTGGTGACGCGCGCTGTGGAACAGTCATCGCACACGCGCACCGCGATGGCCCGAAGACGTCCGACGGGAGCGCCTGCGACGGGCACCCACGCCTTCCCATCCGTACGACGGAGAGGTTTCTCATGATCAACAGGCGCACTTTCACCAAGGCCGCCGGCATCGGCACGGGCGCGGCCGCCGCCTCGCTGGCCGGATTCGGAACACCTGCGAACGCCGCGTCCGCGCACCGTGCGACGGGTGGCACCCCCACGGTGCCCGTAGTGGCCCCGGGCACCCACACGTCCTTCGACACGCTGAAGCACGTCAGGGCGGGTGTGCTGGACGTCGGCTTTGCCGAGGCGGGTCCCGCGCACGGACCCGTCGTCCTGTGCCTGCACGGATGGCCCTACGACATCCACAGCTTCGTGGACGTGGCCCCCCTGCTCGCGGCGCAGGGCTACCGGGTCGTCGTGCCGTACCTCCGCGGGCACGGAACCACGCGCTTCCTGTCCTCCCGGACCGTCCGCAACGCCCAGCAGTCGGCGGTCGCTCTCGACATCATCGCCCTGATGGACGCCCTGAAGATCGACAAGGCCCTCCTCGCCGGTTTCGACTGGGGCTCGCGCACGGCCGACATCATCGCGGCGCTGTGGCCCGAGCGGGTCAAGGGACTGGTCTCCGTGAGCGGGTACCTCATCACCAACGTCGAGGCGCAGAAGAAGCCGCTGCCCCCGAAGGCCGAGTACGCGTGGTGGTACCAGTACTACTTCAGCACCGAGCGAGGCCGCCTCGCCATGGAGGACCGGACGGACCGGCACGATCTGTGCCGTCTCGTCTGGGACACCGTCTCCCCGACCTGGCACTTCGACGACGCCACCTTCGAGCGGACGGCCGCCGCGTTCGAGAACCCCGACTACGCGGCCATCGTGATCCACAACTACCGCTGGCGCCTGGGGCTCGCGGACGGTGAACGCCGTTACGACCGCTACGAGAAGGTACTCGCGACGCGTCCCGTCATCGACGTGCCGACGATCACGATCGACGCCGAGCGCGACCCGTTCACCGCGCCCGGCAACGGAGCGTCGTACCGCGACCGGTTCACGGGCGAGTACGACCACCGCACCCTGACCGGCATCGGTCACAACGTGCCGCAGGAGGCGCCAACCGCCTTCGCCCAGGCGGTCGTCGACGTCGACCGCGCTTTCTGACGTTCGACCAGCGGCCGGGCTTCGAGATCCGCCCGAACACTCGCCGGCCGTCCGTGCACAGGACTTCGGCGACGACCCGCGTCCGACACATCCCGCGGCACCCGCGGCGAGCATGCCCGGCATCGCCCGCCGCCCCACCGGTGGGGCCTCCGACTCAGCCGGCCCGCCCCGGATCGTTGGGGTGCGACCGCAGGGGGTGACCACGGCGGTCATCCACGGCCACAGGGGAAGACTTCCGAGGACCGCCTCCCTCAGCTCCGACTCGTCCTCGGCGCGCCACACCCCGATGCTGCGCAGCTCCCCCACCGGTCGCCACAGCCGCAACAGGTGCCCCTGCGCGGCGAGTTCCCGGGCCCTCACGGACTCGGCCGTGCGGCGCACGTCGACCTCCGCCGGGTCCGTACCCTCGGGCACGGTGGTGGTCAGTTCGACGAGGTATTCGTTCACGGACTCTTCCTCCTCCATCGGTCGGGTGGGCGACGGCGGTCCGCCACCCACCTTCGGATCCCGAAATACTCCGGACGTGCGTCCGGACCGTCAGGCGGCGGCCTTGAGCGCCCCGGCGATCTCGACGACCCGCTCGGCCTGGATGCGCGCGGCGGTACGCGTGACGTCGTCCACCGGGTTGGCGCCCTGGGCGTCCACGTGCGAGGTGCCGTACGGGTTGCCGTCGACGAACTTGAGCGGGTCGGTGAACCCCGGGGTGACGGCGATGCCGCCGAAGTGGTGGATCGAGGTGTACAGGGCGAGCAGCGTCGACTCCTGGCCGGCGTGCGCCGTCGCGGTGGACACGAAGCCGCTGTAGACCTTGTTCGCGAGCCGGCCCTCGGCCCACAGGCCACCCAGCGTGTCGATGAACTGCTTCAGCTGCGAGGACACGTTCCCGAAGCGGGTCGGCGTGCCGAACACCACCGCGTCCGCCCACGCGACGTCCTCGACGGTGGCTTCGGGTACGTCGGCGGTCGCCGCGTCGTTGGCGGCCCAGGCGGGGTTGGACTCGATCGCCGCCCGCGGAGCCAGTTCGGCGACCTTCAGCAGACGCACCTCGGCGCCGGCCTTGACGCCCGCGTCGTGCAGCTCCCGCGCGATGTCCGCGATCGTGCCGGTGGAGGAGTAGTAGACGATGGCGAGCTTGACGGGGGTGGTGGCCATGGAAGTGCTCCGTTCACAGGGGGACTCGGCGGCCAATAGCCGACCGGTCGTCTAGTTCCTCAAAAGTTGCATGCCCGACCGGCACCCGTCAAGCGCGCACGGCGTGGAGCACGCCACACCCGACCCCGGTGAAGGGCGCCGACGCGACGCCCTTGAACAGGCATTCCGGGCATTCACCTGCCGCCCGGCGTGCCACCTACACTCATGCCATGGCAGACGCGACGGACATCGAGCCCCTCGATCGTGACGAGGAGGCCTTCCTGCGGGCGCTGGGCAGGGTGATGACGCTCCTGCCGCGCCTGGTCGACGCGGACATGCTGGACGAGCTGCCGATCTCCGGTTCCGAATACATGGTCCTGGTGCACCTCTCCGAGGCGTCGCACCACCAGATGCGGATGAGTGAACTGGCCAATATGTGCGGGCTGTCGTTGAGCGGCATGACACGCGTGGTCAACCGGCTGGAGTCGCAGTCCCTGGTCATCCGTGAGAAGGCGCCGGACGACGGAAGGGCCTGGCTCGCGATCCTCACCAACGCCGGCTGGAAACAACTCAAACAGGCGTGGCCCACCAACCTCGCCAGCGTGCGACGGCACGTCTTCTCGCGCCTGGACGGCTGTGACATCGCCGCGGCCGCAAAGGTGCTGGAGCGCATAGCGCGGCAGTGATCGACGCGGCCGCTCGAACGGCACCGGCCTTACTCGGCCCCCCTTCACCCTAGGGCGGTTCCACACCGCCAGCGCCCTCGCTCCGCGGTCGGCCGTCTCGTCACGCAGGCGGGACGCCGCAACGGTGGATGCCGCATCGGACAGCAGCCGGCCGGAGCCGATCCGCTCGCCGACCATGGGCGTCGTCGCTCCCGTCCGCCGCCACCAGCAGGTCCACGTCGAGTGTGCTCAACGCCAAGACCACCGGCTCCAGTTGCGGCGATGTCTCCGCCTCCGAGCCGAAGTCGACCAGGACGCGCGGCCGAAGAGCGCCCGCAGCCTGCCTCGCCAGAGGCTGCGGGGCCGGATACGGACGCGGGGCAGTCGCGAGGCCTACAGTCCCAGATCGAGCGCGAGACACGAGAAGTGGTTCCAGGACCCTTCCGGGTTGTACGAAGCAATCGCGGAAGCGTTCGGCTCGACCACCTTCTCCTCGACCATTTCGTCGAACTGGATACGCTCCGGCAGCTTGCCGAAGCGCGCGTGCCGCGCTGCCGCTGCCGTGTCCAGCGAAGACTCGGTTTCCATGGTGGCTCCCCTATCGACGTGGCGACCGGCCCGCAGGGCTCGATCGCCCTAAGACTGCGCTCCCAGCTCGTCACCTGTCAAGGCGGTGACGCAGTCGACGTGGCGTACCGGACGCGTCCCGTCAGGCGCCACGCCGGTCCGGGCCCGCCGTCGCTGTCGCTCCGGTGCGCCGGGCGAGCGCGGCTCCGGCTGGAACCACGCCCTGGCTCGGGAAGCCGATGCGCAGCAGACCCGCTGCCGCGGCGGCCGCCAGGACGACGACGGCGGCCACGGTCAGGGCCCGGTGGTAGCCGTGGTGGAGCAGCGGTGCGACGACGAGGGGTCCGAGTATCTGGCCGACGGAATACCCGGCGGTCAGCAGCGCGACGGAGCGCGGGAACCGGAGGTGTGCGCCGGCGGCCAGCGTGAGGGTGCTGACACCGATGAACGTCGCGCCGAACAGGACCGCGGAGATCAGTGCGGCCGTCACCCCGCCGATCAGGGCGGGCAGGGCGATGCCGATCGCCTGGACGACGAGTGCGACGAGCAGCAGGTCGGGATGGGACCAGCGGCGCCCGAGCCCCGCCCACATCGCCGAGGACGGTACGGCCGCCAGACCGACCAGCACCCAGGCCGCGTTGCCGACCGGACCGGGTGAGCTCTGCTCGATCGCGGCGACGAGGAAGGTGCCCGCGACGACGTACCCGACGCCTTCCAGGGTGTACGAGGCGAACAGGGTGGTGAACCAGCGGCGCGTGCGCGTCGTCGTCCGTTCCGCTGCCGGCGGGCCGGCTCGCGGTGCCGTCGTACGGACTCCCAGTACCGTCTCGGGGCGCAGGCGCCACGCTCCCGCGGTGAACAGTGCGGCCAGGGCGGCCGAGGCCCACCAGGCGACCCGCCAGTCGGCTACGGAGTGCAGCCCGAGGACGAGGAGGCCGGAGAGCGCGATGCCGGTACCCACTCCGCCGAAGGCCCATCCGGACAGGTGGGCGGGGTGTCCGCGGAGGTTGCCGTGGAGGGAGCCGACCGCGATGACGAAGACCAGGGCGCTGGCCGCTCCCGCCAGCAGGCGCAGGGTGATCCACACGTGCACGTCGTGCGTGGCGGGCATCGCGGCCAGGGTCCCGGTCAGCACGACCAGGGCGACGCGCAGGAGAGCCGGTGAGCGGACCAGCGCGGGAGCGAGGATGCCTGCGAGCGCGCCGGCCAGATAGCCGACGTAGTTGGCGGTGGCCAGGTTCGCGCCGGCACTCGCCGACAGCCCCGCCTGCGCGTGCATCAGCGGGAGGATCGGGGTGAAGACGAAGCGACCGATGCCCATCGCCGCCGCGAGTGCGGCGGCGGTCCGGGCGACGTGGACCCGGGGCGAGAGAGGGGAGCCTCCCGTTCGTGCCGGGGCGGCGCGCAGGTGTCGTACGGGCATGGCGAATTCCTTGTGGGCGGGGGTCCGCGGGGGCTGGAACCCGTCGTACGGGACGTGGAGGACGGACACCGCGCGCCCGGCCCGCCGCGAGGTGGCCGGGTGCGCCCGTACACCGTCGGGCTTCGGCTCCCAGCGTGCTCCCGTCGACCCGGCGCACGCCACGACCGGCTTCCTCGCTGCTGGTAGGGAGAACCTCCCACCGGACGTAGCATGACCGGTGTGGAGCTGCGCCAACTGCGGTACTTCGTGGCGGTGGCCGAGGAGCTGAACTTCGGCCGGGCGGCCGAGCGTCTCCTGATCGCCGGCCCTTCCCTGTCCCAGCAGATCAAGGCACTCGAACGCGACCTCGGCGTACGGCTCTTCGACCGTGACCGCCGCTCGGTCTCGCTCACGGCTGCCGGTACCGCCCTGCTTCCGCAGACGCGTGCCCTGCTGGCACAGGCCGACGACCTCCAGCAGCACGCCCGCCGCCTGTCCGGTTCCGAGCCACTGCGCCTCGGCTACGTCAACTGGCTCCCCGCGGACCTGAGCGCCCGCACCTCCGCGGTGGCCCAGGTGCACCTCGACGCATGGGTCGCGCCGTCGCACACCCAGGCCGCCCGGGTGGCCGACGGCAGCCTGGACCTCGCCGTGTGCTGGGTGAGGTCGGAAGACCTCGAGAAACACGGCCTGGATGCCCGGCTCATCGGCGCCGACCGGTTGTACGCCGTCGCCACCGGTGACGACACCGGCGACGTGGCGGCCCGGGACACCGTCGTCCTCCTCGACGACGACACCACCTCATGGTTCTCCTGGAACGCCTATGCCGAGCAGTTGGCGCGGGACACAGGGGCGCGCGCGATGCGCATCTCCGACAACGGCATCACCGGGCCGGCCTTCTTCGACCATGTCCGGCGCAACCGGCTGCCGGTCGTCAACTGCCCCAAAGGGCAGACCACACCGGTGCCGCCCGACCTGGTCCGGCGCACCGTCGTGGCTCCGGAGGTCTGGTGGACCTGGTCCCTGGTGTGGCGCCGGAGCGACGTCCGCGGGGCGGTCCGTGCCGTCGTGGACGCTCTGTGCGACGACGTCGGAGACCTCGGCATCCACGGTCCGGCCGCATGGCTGCCCCTCGACGACCCGTACCGGGCCTAGCGCGACACCCGGCGCGTCCGTCGGGGCCGGCGTGCGTCGCATCCGCCTGGCTAGCCGACCGGTCGGCTATTATGAGGGAACGGGCGTGCCGGTCCGCTGGAGAGCACCCGGCCGCAGCTGGTTCCGACCGACGGGAGCACGACGATGAGCAGCAGCACGACGGACACGGATACGGTCCTGCGCGGGGTCCTCGACCGGTGGAAGGCCGCCGTCGACGGTCATGAACCGGAGCGGGTCGCGTCGCTGTTCACCGAGGACGCGATCTTCCAGGGACTGCGCCCCTACAGCGTGGGACGCCAGGGTGTGGCCGACTACTACGCCTCACAGCCCCTGGGACTGACCGCCGACTACCGCATGGTCGAGACCAGGCGACTCGCGGACGACCTCGCCCTCGGCTATCTGAGTGTGGACTTCTCCTTCACCGACCGGCCCACGCTCACCGTCAACCTGGCCGTGCTGGTCAAGCGTGCGGAGGACGGCTGGTACATCACCCACTACCAGGTTTCGCACCTCGCCTAGACCCGGACCCGCCGGCGGTGAGCGCGCAGGCGGCGGTGCCGCCGGGCAGTCGGTGGCGGTTGTCGGCGACGAGGCGGTAGACGCCGTGGGCGATCCAGCGCACCGGCGGCAGGCGGAGCAGGGCGCCGGCGACCATCCATCCACCACCGGCACTCGA
Organism: Streptomyces sp. NPDC015139; assembly: GCF_043079785.1. Lineage (NCBI taxonomy): Bacteria > Bacillati > Actinomycetota > Actinomycetes > Kitasatosporales > Streptomycetaceae > Streptomyces > Streptomyces sp. NPDC015139. The sequence continues at coordinate 228,234 of NZ_JBIBUW010000013.1, forward strand.
CAGGAGTCCGGCGACCGCCTGGGCGCCTCCGTGGACCGTCCCCTCCGGGGTCACCCACAGCGCTTCGTACTCGGCCCGCTGCCGGGTGACCCCCAGCGCCTCCAGCGGCGCGACCTGCTGGGCAGTGATCTCACAGCGAGGCTTGATCCACTTCCGGGCGAAGGCGACCGAGGCCGTACAGAAGCCGCAGTCACCGTCGTACACCAGCACTGGTTGCGTCCGCATACCCTCCATGGTGCCGTGGGCGACGCGCCCACCCGCCAGCGGGTGGGGTCGCGCCGCGGGATCACGGCTCGTGGTGGCTGACGGCCGTGGCCCGGGAACGCGTGCGGGCTCAGGCGTCCAGCAGCCGCGTGACGGCGGTCATCGCCCGTTCCACGGCGGCCCGCGACTCCTCGGAGTGGTCGAGCAGCTCGAAGCCGTGCCGGCCGTGCGGCACGTCGAGGACCTCCACGGCCGCCCCGCACTCGGTGGCGGCGTCCAGGAACTGCCGGACCGTCGCGGCGAAGGAGGGGTGTTCGAGCCCTGCCCGGGTGAGAACCGTGTTCAACCGTCCGGCGCCGCTCAGGGCGGCCACGGGACGGAAGCGGGCGTCCACCGTCTCCCAACCGGGCGGTGGGGCGAGGACGGGGTAGGTCAGGGCCAGGCAGCGCAGCCACGGCGGAGGTGCCGCGAGCCAGTCCGCCGCGAGGAGGCCGCCGGCGGAGAAGAACCAGAGCGCGATCCGGTCCGGGTCCACCCGGGGATCGGCACGTACCTGATCGACGGCCTCCGCGACGTCCTCCGCCGCCTTCGCGTAGTCGGTGAGAGCGTGCAGGCGGTGATCGAGGGTGGCGCCGACGACCCCACGGCTTGCCGCGAAACGGCCGTAACCGAGGAAGAAGGGCGTGTCCCGCGGGGTGGGCCGGCGGGTGGGGTCGACGGGGCCGCCGTGGACGAAGAGGACGGCGGGCCGGGGGCCATCGGCCTTTGGGAGATGGAGGTCGAGGCGGCCGACGCGCTCCCGGGGCGCCTCGGGCGGATCGAGGAGAAAAGTTTCGCGGGTGCCGCCCGGATCGTCGTCCGGTGCGGCGATTCGGTGTCCCTCCCCCGCTGCCGCCTTGATCAGCACCTGGGCGAGCTCGTCCGGTCGGGACAGCATCGGCCAGTGCCCCGTGGGGAGTTCGAAGTAGCTCACGCGTGGACCGGCGAGCTCCCTGAACTGAGGGGGACCGGAGCGTACGAGCATCTCCACCGTGTCGATGCCCGGTCCGTCGGCGGTGCAGAGGACCGCCGTGGCGGGCAGCCGGTGGGCGGCGCCGGTGAGCCGGAGCGGCTCGGTGAAGGTGGCGGCGGGCTGCGGTGCCGCGAGCCGGTCGAGTCGGGCGAGCGCCTCGGCGGACAGGCCGGCGGTGCTGCCCCAGCGTTCCCACGCCCGGCCCCGCGGCGGCCGTACCGGGGCGTCGTCGTGTGCCAGTCGGGCGCGTACGGTCTCGTCGCGTACGAGTTGGCGGGCGGTGTCGCCGTCCCGGGGCAGGCCGGCGGCGACGTGGACGACCCGGGAGATCCGCTCCGGGCGCCGGTCGGCGGCGCCGAGGACGGGGTGGATGCCGTAGTCGTGTCCGACGAGCACGACCCGGGGCGCCTCGATCCGGTCGACGATCCGCGACAACTCCGCGATGTGGGTGGACAGTCCGGCGCCGGGTGCGCTGTCGAGCGTCACCGGCCACACCCGCTCCCCCGCCTCCCGCAGCCGTCCGGCCACGTCCTCCCACATCCAGCCACCGGTGAAGGGGCCACCCACCAGTACGAACGCCGTCATGCCGCCTCCTCGTAAGCAGTACCGCGCGGCTCCGCGGTCGTCCGCACGCTAGGAACTCCTCCAGGGGGAGCTTCAAGAGCAGGTGGGACGGAGCACCGAATCCCCTCGCTAGGCTGGGTGTTCGGGCCGTCGAGACACCGAGGGGGAGTGTGTCGTGCAGTCGGACGGGCTGTGGAGCATCGGGGAGCTCGCCGAGCGCGCCAAGGTGACCGTCAAGACCGTGCGCTTCTACTCGGACCGGGGGCTGCTGCCGGAGGCAGGCCGCAGCGGTGGTGGGCACCGACGGTACGGGCCCGAGGCGCTCGAACGGCTGCGGGTCATCCGGTCGTTGCGCGTCCTCGATCTCGCCGTGCCGGAGGTCGAGCGGGCACTGGACCGGGACGGGGCCCTGGAGCAGGTGCTCGTTGAACGGCTGCGGGGTGTCGAGCGGGAGCTGGCCGCGCTGCGGTGGCGGGAGGCCGCACTGCTGCTGCTCGCGGAGTCCAGCGGCGAGGTGCGCGACGAACGGCTCTTGCTGCTGGGGGCGTTGACGCTCCCTCCCGACATGGACGCCGTGTTCCGGTTCTGGCGCCGGGTGCTGCCGGTCCGGTTGCCGGCACGGCTGGTGTCCGGGGTGCTCGACGCGGTGGTGCCGGCCCTGCCGTCGGCGCCCGTCCCCGAGCAGGTCCTCGCCTTCGGCCGCCTGCACGCGCTGGTCTCGGATCCCCGCCTGGACCGAGTGCCGTCGCTGCGACCGCGGCCACCGCTTGCCGGGGAGACCTACCGTCCCACCGTCCTGTACGAAGCGCTGGACGAGGCGTACGGCCTGGCAGGTACTCAGGTGCGCGGTGGGCGTCCGCCGGAGGGCGGAGGCGCGCTCGACTGCTTCGTCGCCGCCTACGCGGCGGCGCTCGGCACCCGCGACAGCCCGGACTTCCGGCGGCGGCTCGCGGAGCTGCTCGCGCGCGATGACGGGCCCGTGATGGCCCGCTACTGGAAGCTGGCCGCGCCCCTGCTGCCGGCGGAGGAGCCGGGTCTCGGTCTGCTGCACCACCGCCTCTTCCTGGCGCTGCGCGCCGACAGCGCCGCGGACTCTTCAACGCCTCGGGCCCGGCCAGTGCGTTCCCACCCCTCATCTCCCCTGTGAGGCACTGTGGTTGACTACCTCGGTGTTGCCTGAAACCGTCTTCACCACCCGTGACCTGCCGGCGAGCGACCGTTTCGAGGCGTGGACGGAGCAACTGGGGCGTACGCACGCGCCGATGCACCTGAGCAGCGAGCGCGCCGCCGACTACCGCGGGCACCAGCGCGTGATCGGCCTGGGCGAGGTGACGGTGTGGCCGGCGACCTTCGACCATCTGGTGTTCCACCGGACGCCGAGGCTCGTGCGCCAGTCCGACCCCGAGGTGTTCCACCTGTCCCTGTTGCGGCACGGCGACGCCGCGGCGAGCTGGGGCCGACAGCAAGTGGGGTACGCGGTCTCCGACTTCCACGTGAACTGCTCGTCCCGGTCGTACGAGATCTCCACCGGGTCCCAGCCGGTCACCATCATCGGGGTGGAGATCCCGCGTACCGCGGTGGGCGTTCCTGTGCGCCGGGCCGACGACGTGGTCGGGCGCCGGATATCCGGCCGTACGGGCACGGGCGCGCTGCTCGCCGGGCTGCTGGTGCAGTTGACCTCGGACACCTCCTCCTACCGGGCGGCCGACGCCGAGCGGCTGGGAACGGTCGTCGGCGACCTGGTCACCGCCGTCTTCGCCCACACCCTGGAGGCGGAGCCGCAGCTGCCGCCCGAGACGCACGCCCGTACCCTGATGCTGCGCATCAAGTCCTTCGTCCGACAGCACCTGGCCGACGCGCACCTGACGCCCGTGAAGATCGCCGAGGCCCACCACATCTCCCGCAGCTACCTCTACCGCCTTTTCCAGGAAGAGGGGTTGACCGTGGCCTCGTACGTGCGGGAACAGCGGCTGGCCGGTGCCCTGAAGGATCTCACCGACCCAGGTGCGCGCGCGGTCCCCATCCACGCCATCGCCGCCCGCTGGGGCTTCCCGCGTCCAGGTGACTTCACCCGCGCCTTCCGCTCCGTGCACGGCAGCACTCCGAGCGAGGTACGGGAGCGGGCGCTGTGCCGTACGGCCGTGGACGGTGCGCACACGGCCGTGGACGCTGTGCGAAGGACAACTCCCGGTCCTCACAAGGATCATTGACCCCGGTCGCTCACCAGGCCCAGTGCCGACGACGCGCCAGGGCCACGGGGGTGCCCTGCCGCGCCGTCGGTGCGAGGGGCGCCCGCCGTCGGCGGCGTCGATGTCTCCAGGGACCGGCGCCGCCGGGGCGACCGTGCCGACATGCCGACGGCCTGGGAGTGCGCTCCCGCGTGGGCTACCGGAGGAGCCGGGCTCCTGCCAGTTCCATGATCTCCGCGCGGGTCCGGCTCCCGTGATCGGCGGCGATGTAGTGGCTGCCGATGCGCAGCGAGAAGGCGAGCATGGAGCGGACCTCGGTCTCGGCGTCGTCCTCGCAGAGGGCACCGAAGAGTGAACGCAGGTAGTCCATACGCCGGTTGTCGACGTGGCGCAGTCGCCGGGCGACGGCCTCGTCACGTCGTGCCCAGTCCCGTACGGCCAGTTCGACGGCCGCACCGACGGCCGGCTCGTCGCCGGCCGAGGCGGCGATGGTGAACAGCCGGTCCAGTCTGCTCCTGGCGTCTCCCCCGCCGTCCTCGACCCGCTCGATCACCTTCTCGGTGACCTCGCGTTCCCACACGTCGAGCATCTCCGTCAGCAGCGCGTCCCGGTTGCGGAAGTAGCCGTAGAACCCGCCTTTGCTGACGCCCAGGGCCTGCGCGAGCGATTCGATCCGGACGGCTTCCGGGCCACTCGCGGCGAGCGCCCGGAACCCCTCCTCGATCCACCTGCCGCGAGGCGTACGGGCCATGGCCATGGCGTGTCTCCCGTCACAGCTCCAACAGCTGTACGGGTGCGTACAGCCGGGTCTAGCTTTCATATATACGGCATCGTATAGATGGGGGCGAAGCGATGAGACTTCCGGTGAGCGCACACACCTCGCGGCCGTGGCGGATCCACGAAATGACCGGGGACTTCCACGTCGAGGACGTGTGGGCACTGCCGACTCCGGGTGGCCCCGACGACCTGGTCCACCTGGTGCGTCAGATCGCGAACGGTGCCGGCGCAGACTCGGCCGGGCCGCCTCTCGTGTACCGCGCGCTCTTCGCGATCCGGCGGAAGCTCGGGCGCCGGCTGGGCTGGGACGATCCCGGCACGGGCCTCGGCACCCGGGTACCGACTCTGCGCGACCGGCTGCCGGCGGACCTTCGGGAAGGCGCACGCGGACCCGAGTCCCGCTCGCTTCCGTTCACCTCCGTCTATCAGCTGCACGACGAGTGGGCGGCCGAGACGGCCAACCGGACCGTGCACGCGGTGATGCACATCGGCTGGGTACCGGCCGAGGACGGCGGCCACCGCGGGCAGATGGCCGTCCTGGTGAAACCGAACGGCCGCCGGGGCGCCCTGTACATGGCGGCCATCAAACCCTTCCGCCACCTGGGCGTGTACCCGGCCCTGCTGCGTACCATGGGACGCACCTGGCGGACGACCGCCGGCGAGCGGACCTCCGACTGACCCGCCCCCCCCCGGCCGCCCCTGAACGATTCCGCGCGCTCCGCCCGAAGGTGTGCGTAATTGACGGGGCGTCAACGTCACGACCCATAGAAACGGGTGATTCCAACAGCAGGTCTACGGCGTCGGTGCGCGAAGAGCCGTGGTGAGGAGTACCGCCGTCACCGCCACCGCCTTCGACGGGAAGGCGTGGGCGGGAAGACCGTGCGCGGCGGCCCGGACAGGCGACGGAGCGTCAATCCGCGGTGTCCGCGTCGAGTCGGGCGAGCCCGTCCTGCCATCGTCGGCGGCGCTCCTCCTCGGACTGTTCCCACCACGGGGTGCCCCGCTCCCCCAGGGCGACCTTCGCGCGCTGTACCCGCGCGCGTGCCGACCGCTCGGCTTCCGGATCGCCTGCCCCGGTGGCGGCCCGCACCGCGCGGCGGGCCGCCATGAGGTGACGCCGGAGCCGGGCGGCGCTCTCCTCCGGGAGGGACGGGTCCGTTGCTCGCCATCTCCGGCCGTCGACCACGACGAAGTGTCCGTCGGGTGTCCGCTCGGGGGGCTGCCGCGCGTTCATGGGAACGATTCTGCGTGCTGCCGCTCCCCCCTCGCGAGCGGTGGCCGCCCGGCCGGAACGTGACGGCCGGGATTGGGCGGGCTGAACTCTCGCGAGGCGGGTACCGGCAGGGCGACGCGTGACGCGGCTGCTTCGAGGGGTGACGATGGGTTCGGCGAATCAGATGCGACAGCTCAGGGCCGTGTACGCCGGTGGTGTGGTCGCCTGGACCTTCTGCCTGCTCCTGAGCCTGCTCGGCGACGACGGCACGGAACGGCAGACGGTGTTCCTGCTGGGCCTGCTCGCCGTCTTCCTCGTCCTGCTGCTGTGGTCGACCTGGTGCCTGTGGGAGGCCGGGGGCCACCGCCCCCGGGACCGGGCCGAGGACGTGGCCACGACACCGGGCGAGCCCGTCTGACACCTGTCGTCAGCGGCGGGTGCCGGCCCGGCGGTGCGGTGCTATGCGGACGGGCTTGTCCACGGGCGCGTTCTCGATGTCGTCGAGCTGCGCGACGATCGTGCCGCGCAGGTCGTCGTAGTCCGCGAAGGTGTGGTCGTGGAACAGGGTGTAGCCCGTCCACATCAGGTTGGCGCACACCCGCGCCGGCACCCGGCCGGTCCGGGCACCCATGCCCACGAGTGCCACCGACCGGATGCTGCCGGGCGCCTTCTTGTTCTGCCGGTGGATCGCCTGGAAGGCCGCCGCGCAGGCCAGGGCCACGTTCAGGGTCTCGCTGACGTTCTGCGAGGACGTCTCCATCGTCGGCGTGGAGATCAGGAATCGCGGCTTGACCGCTCCCGAGGGGACGCACACCGCGCTGCCCACCGGGAGCGCGCCCGCGAACTCGTCGCGGATCGCCTTCTGCACCCGCAGCTGGATGCCGGCGCCCAGGTACCTCTTGACGACCGCGTCGACGCCGCCGTCCATCCGGCCACGGGAGTTGGTGGGGCTGACCCAGGCGTCGACGTCCTCGTCGAGGAGCGAGCCGTTGCGGATCTCGATCTGAGGCTCGTCGGCGAACGCCGCTCGCCAGGACTCCACCACCGCGGTGTTGATGTCGGTCAGAACCACCCTGAGCGGCGACTGCACGCGGTCTTCGGTCACGGTTCACTCCTGTCGGAAGACGATCACTCGACTGACCGGAAAGCTACCGCGCAGCACTGACAGTGGCGCCGCCGAGCAGCAGTGCCCGACGCAGCGGGAGGGCGCTGTCAGTGGGCACCCCTATGCTCGTGATCACTTCGTCAACCAGGCCGTCTGCCTGCACAGTTCGGCTGTTTCGATCATTCGGAGTGCCTCCACCATGAGCGATGACCGCACCCCTGCCCTGCCCGATCCCAGCGACCCGCTGGCCCTCGCGGAACTGTTCCAGGGCGGTGGTGAACCGTGGCTGCCGCTGCTGAAGCCGGTCATCGAGGCCCAGCCCGACGCAGCCGAGTTCATTGGCCCCGGCCGCGGTCCGCAGGTGGTGCCGGTGCGCGAGCTGACGTTCCAGGCGCTCAAGCCGAACGCGCCGGACAAGTGGAAGGTCGTGGTCTTCGGTCAGAACCCGTATCCGCGGCCGGAGAGCGCGACCGGCATCGCGATGTTCGACAACACCTTCCACGACTGGCGGGACAGCCAGTTCGGCAGGGTCGTGAGCATCCGCTGCATCATCAAGGCGGCGGCCATGTGGAAGTACGGCATCCCCAAGAAGACCCCGATAGCCGACGTCCGGGCGCTGTTGAAGAAGCAGGACACCGTGCAGCCTCCGGAGTGGTTCCAGGCGATGCTCACCCAGGGCGTGCTCCTGCTGAACGCCGCTCTGACGGCAGGCAGCGACGGAGCGAGCGGCACCGACCGGCACACCCGGTTCTGGCGGCCGGTCGTCGAGCGGATCGTCGAGGAGATCCTCAAGGCGAAGCAGGGCGCCGACGGCGAGGACCGTGGCGTCGTCTTCGCCTGGTGGGGCGCTCACGCGCGCAGTCTGAAGAAGGTCGTCCTCAAGCTGCAGGAGAAGTACCCCGACGTCGAGGTCCGGCACATCGACCACGCCAATCCCGCCGCTCAAGGTGACGTCTTCTGCGACGGCGACCACTTCCGGATGGTCAACGAGGCCCTGGCGTCGGTGGGTGCCGACGAGATCGACTGGCTGCCGAGCACCGGTTGGAACGCGCTCGCCGGGGAGGTCGGCGGGCCGGGCGGCGGCGTCGCCGACCGCATGGGCGCCTTCATCGCGTCCACCATGGAGCTGCACCAGCTCTACCTGGACCGGCTCGCCGGCGTCAAGGACGAGGGCCTGGTCCTTCCCGCGATCACGGGCGTGTACGACACCCCGCTCATGGACTTCGGTGATGCCGTCGCCCCGGTCGCCGCCCTGCTGTCCGGGCTGGGCGGCCATGTCGACCGCTCCCACGAGTTCGGCAAGCGGCGAGCCGACCGAGTGGGCGGCGGACTGTCCGCCGACGCGATCGCCGCCCTGTATCTGTACACCTGCGAGTCCGCCTTCTACCGGGAGATCAACGCCATACTGCGCTCCCCGGACCGCGCCCGGCTCGTGCCCTATCTGCCGTACCTGCGGCTGCTGTTCTCGGCGGTGTCTCAGCTGCCCGTTCGCACGTCCCCGCTGTGGCGCGGAGTGTCGCTGGACCTGCGGGCCCAGTACCCGCTCGGGCGGACCATCACCTGGTGGGGTGTGTCCTCGTGCACGTCCGAGCCGGGGGTGGCCCGGTCCTTCCTCGGCAGCCGCGGCAAGCGGACGCTGTTCGAGGTGTCCCCGGCCCGGGCCGTGGGCATCCGGGACTTCTCCGCCTTCACCGGTGAGGAGGAGTTCATCCTGCTGCCGGGGACGCAGCTGAAGGTGACCGACGTCAAGACCGAGCGCGGCGGCCTGTGCACCGTCAGACTGACCGAGCTGGAGGAGCAGTCACAGGTCTCGTGAGGCCCGCCGGCCGGCCGCGGCGCCGTCCGTGGGCGGACCACCCGTTCGGCTCCGTGTGCGCAGGCCGTCGCAGGGCACTCGGGGGTGGTCACGTGGTGCAGAACCGGGTGGCGCGGTGCCGTGGCCGACCCCCGAGACTCGGCCGCGGCACCGCAGTGCTCACGTCCGCCCGGCCGCGAGTGGACGCGGCCGGGCGGGGCGGTGTTGCGTCAGAAGCGGGGCGGTGCCGGGGTGTTCCCCGGGACGGGGAGGATGCGCTGCCTGACGCCGGCGCCCTGACGGCCCGACGGCTTGCAGGTGACGTCCCGGGTGGGCAGCTTGCCGTTGTTCAGGTAGGCGTTCACAGCGCGGTCGGCGCAGGCACGGGGGTCTCCGGCGTAGACGCCGTGGCCCTCGCCGCCCTTGACGTACACCATGCGCGAGCCCTTGAGGGCGCGGTGCATGCCGAGGCCGCTGGCCAGCGGGGTCTGGGAGTCCCACTGGTTCTGGACGGTGAGCAGGCCGACCTTGTTGTCGACCGCTGTGGCGGGCTCCGAGGGTCCGTTCCAGAACGCACAGGGCGTGATGTTGGAGGCGAAGTCGCCGTAGAGCGGGTACTTGGCCTTGTCCCGGACGGCGTCACGGCGGTACTGCTCGGGGTCGCGCGACCAGGCGGCGGTGTCGCCGCAGACCACGGTCCAGAACACGGCGGAGCCGTTGTCGGCCGGCGGCTGCGCGGCGGCCGCGAAGCGGCGCGGTTCCCGGTCGTCCGGGGTGGCGAGGAGGTGGGACACCCGGTGGCCGGCGGCGGCCTTCTTGAGCTGGACGACGGACTCGGTGGCGTACTCGGGGCTGAAGAACTGCGCGCGCAGGGCGGCGCGGATGTCGTCGCCGTCGAGCTTCTGGCCGCTGTCGTCGATCGGGGTGCGGTCGGCCCGGGCGACCAGGTCCCAGAACGTCTTCTTCACCTTGGCCGGGGTGTCGCCGAGCTTGTAGGTGCGGTGGCGCTGTGCGGCCCACTTGGTCCAGCGGGTGAAGGCCGGTTCCGTGCCCTCCGCCCAGATCTGGATCATGCCGCGCCACACGCGTGCGGGGTCGACCGAGCTGTCCAGCACGAAGCGGTCGGTCCGCCCGGGGAACATCTGGGCGTAGACGGCGCCGAGGTAGGTGCCGTAGGAGTAGCCCAGGTAGGAGATCTTCTTCTCCCCCAGGACGGCGCGTATGACGTCCATGTCGCGGGCGGTGTTGCGGGTGGTGATGTAGGGAAGCGTGTCACCGCTCTTGGCACGGCACTTGTCGGCCACGGTGCGGGCCCACTTGACGTCCCGGGCGAACGTCACGGCCTTGTACGGGCGTTCGGAGTTCTGTTCCTTGGCCGTCAGGCCGCAGGTGACCGGGCTGCTACGGCCCACGCCGCGCGGATCGAACCCGACGAGGTCGTACTGCTCGCGGACGTTCTTGGGCAGCATCTCCTTCATCATGACCGGCATGTCCAGCCCTTCGCCGCCCGGACCGCCGGGATTGAAGAGGAGCACGCCGCGCTTCTTGCCGGGGACGCCGGTCTTCATGCGGGAGACGGCCAGCTTGATCGTCTTGCCGTCGGGGCGGCTGTAGTCGAGCGGAACCTTGATGGTCGCGCACTGGAAGGCGGCGGGCAGCGACCGGTCGCACCGGTGCCATGCCGGCTTCTGTTGCTCCGCTCTTTGCCGCGGCGCCGCCGCGGATGCCTGCGTGGGAGCCAGGGTGGCGACGAGCGCTGCCGCGACTCCCCCGGTGAGCAGGGGCGCCATGCGTCCGATCCGCACGATTGGCCGTTCCTTTCGATCAACTTCCGGGACGGCACCACCATTTCGTGTACGAGAGATGTGCGAATCCATCTGCGGAGCGGTCTTGCTACGACCTGCGGTGTACACAGAACGAGACGTGAGGAGGAGAACCTGAACGGGCCTTTCACCATCCGCTCTTGAGCGCTGTGAGCAGGTGTCTCCGCCGAGCGCGGGTGTCGCGTGCGGACGGGGGGCGACCGGCGCTTCGCCGGGCTCTCACGCCTCTTGTGCGGTGCGCGGGCGCCGGTGAGTCACAAGCGGTCACTACGACCGCTGTTGACGGACAGGGTTCGACCGTTGCGGGGCACTAAGCGACATGCTGCCGCGAAACCATCCGAGTTGCGCTGGGATGGCCTGTCTCATGCTGAGTCTCGGGGTGGGAGTGGAAATGAGCGACTTGGCCGAAACTGTGGAGCCTCGTCCCGTGGACGGGCGGAGCATCGTGTCGTGCCGGTGCGGTGCCGGCGAACCGGCGGGCGCGCCCGGCGCCGCCGAGGAAAGGTTTCGCGGTCTACTGGAGGCGGCACCGGACGCCATGGTCATCGTCGACGACGCCGGAATCATCAGGCTCGTCAACGCCCAGACCGAGGCCCTCTTCGGCTACCAGCGCGAAGAACTCCTCGGCCACCCCGTCGAACTCCTCGTACCCGGCCGCTTCCGCGGCCATCACACCCACCACCGCAACGGCTACGCCCACAACCAGCAGGTCCGCCCCATGGGCGCCGGACTCGACCTCTACGGACTGCGCAAGGACGGCACCGAGTTCCCCGTCGAGATCAGCCTCAGCCCCCTGGAGACCACGGACGGCCTGCTCGTCTCCGCCGCCGTACGCGACGTCAGCGAACGCAAGGCGGCGGAGGAACGCATCAACGAACTCGCCGCCCTCGTGGAGTCCTCGCAGGACGCGATCCTGGCCAAGACCCTGGACGGGCACATCACCTACTGGAACGCGGCGGCCCAGCGGCTCTACGGGTTCGCCGCGAGCGAGGTGCTGGGGCGGCACGTCTCCCTGCTGGCGCCACCCGACCGGGAGGACGAGATCAGCGCGCTCCTGGAGCGGTTGCGCGAGGGCGAGAAGGTGGAGCACTTCGAGACGCTCCGCGTCACCCGCTCCGGTGCCCTGCTGGACGTGGACGTCACGCTGTGGCCGACCCGGGCGCGCAGCGGAGAGGTCATCGGGGCGTGTGCGATCGTCCGGGACATCAGCGACCGCAAGCGAGCCGAGGCGGAGCTGACGGAGCTGTACGAGCAGCAGCGGCACATCGCCCTCACGCTGCAGCGCAGCCTCATGGGGACACCGCCGGCCATCCCCGGCCTGGCGACCGCGAGCCGCTACCGGCCGGCGACCACGGGAGCGGGCGTCGGCGGCGACTGGTTCGACCTGGTCCCGCTGGGCGCCGGCCGGGTCGGGGTGCTGATCGGCGACGTGATGGGCCGCGGTCTGGAGGCCGCGGCCGTCATGGGCCAGCTGCGGTCGGCGGCGCACGCCCTGGCGAAGACCGGACTGCAGCCGCGCCAGCTGATGCAGGCCCTGGACACCGTCGTCGCCGATCTCGACGTGCCCGACCAGCTGGTCACCTGCTGCTATCTGATCATCGCGGCGGACGCGGGCGAGGTGACGATCTGCTCCGCCGGACACCTGCCCGTGCTCGTGGCGGTTCCCGGACAGGGGACCCAGACGCTCGACGCGCCGGTGAACGCTCCCCTGGGCGTAGGCGGAATGATCTACGAGCAGTGCAGTACGACCATTCCCCGCGGCTCCACCCTCGTGCTGTACACCGACGGTCTGATCGAGACTCCGGGCAGCGACATCGAGGACCAGCTGAGCAAGCTCGTCGCCACCCTCGACGAGCTCGTCACGGTCGATCCCGGGCTGGAGGCCTCCGCCGACCACGTCCTCAAGACGCTGCTGCCCGACGCCGACGGCCACGACGACGTCACGCTCCTGCTGACCCAGCTGCCGGCCGCTCCGCTGGCCACCGCCGTGACGGATCTGGCAGCCGCCCCCGAGTCCGTGTCCGCGGGCCGGGACTTCCTCGCCAAGACGCTGTCCTCGTGGGGTTACGCGGAGCGAATGGACAACGCGCGGCTGCTGCTCTCCGAGGTTCTCACCAACGCGGTGCAGCACGGGCAGGGGCCGATCGGAGTGCACCTGTGCCGGACGGACGCCGACCTCACCGTGGAGATCAGCGACCACAGTCCGGCCCTGCCCCAGCCCCGTCAGGCGGGCGAGGACGAGGAGTCCGGGCGCGGCCTGCTGCTCGTCCGCGCACTCGCCGACGACTGGGGGGTCCGGCCCACGGACGCGGGGAAGACGACGTGGTTCAGCCTGAAGATGTGAGGGCGTCTCGGTGCGACCTCGGTCGAGTCGTTCGACAGCGGCGGTGGTGGCGTCCCGCACCCGCTCCTCCGCGCTCGGCCGATCGTGGGTCGGGTCGACGCGACTCGGCCGGGCGCGAGGGCTGCCGTCGTAGTCGGCGACGGACACCCGGCCGGGCACGGCGACGCCCGCGCGGGCAAGGGGCGCCGGCAGGCCGATGGCCCCCCGGTCGCCGACGGCGATGCCCGGGGTGGCGGGGTCCAGGAGCTGCCCGGCGGCGCGATCACCGGCCGGCCGCTTCCGTGGTGTCTCCCGGCAGGATGTGCCGCGCCGCGGTCAGCTGTCGGCGAGCATGCCTTCGCGCAGGCGGGCGAGGGTGCGGGTCAGCAGCCGGGAGACGTGCATCTGGGAGACGCCCAGGTGTTCGCCGATCTGTGCCTGGGTGAGTTCGTCCGCGAACCGCAGGTGCAGGATCCGCCGGTCACGCTCGGCGAGGCCGGCGATCAACGGGGCCAGGGTGTGGAAGTCCTCCACCAGACCCAGGGCCCGGTCCTCGGCACCGATGAAGTCGGCCAGCGCGGCCTCGCCGTCCTCGCTGCCGCTGATGGTGGCGTCCAGCGAGGTCGAGGCGTAGCCGTTGGCGGCCAGACGGGCCTCACGCACCTCCTCCTCCGGCAGACTCATCAGCTCCGACAGTTCCCCGTCCGTCGGGGTCCGGCCCAGACGCCCACGCAGCTCCTCGGTCGCCCGCGCCAGCTGCACCCGGGCCTCCTGCAGCCGGCGCGGCACGTGCACCGCCCAGGTGGTGTCCCGGAAGAACCGCTTGATCTCACCCACGATGTACGGAATGGCGAACGACGTGAACTCGACTTCCCGGGACAGCTCGAACCGGTCGATCGCCTTGATCAGACCGATCATGCCGACCTGGACGATGTCCTCCATCTCCTCCGCACCCCGGCTGCGGAACCG
>NZ_JBIBUW010000014.1:0-183512 GCF_043079785.1 Streptomyces sp. NPDC015139
TCGGTGTTTCCGACTCTATCAGATCTTTCCGATCCGATTTCCTCGGTGCTTTCCAGGTTCTCGCTTTCGCGTTTCCCTTTCCGGCGGTTCCGACTTTATCAGAAGTTCTTGGCCGGTTTGACCAGCCGCTCATTTCTGAGAATCGGAGAGGATGCTTCTTCGTATGTCGGTAGCGACTTCTCGGAAGCGAGATAGAGCCTAACGGCCGCCACCGAACTTGTCCAGTTCTAGGCAACTGTTTGAATCTACCTCCCCGCGCCGGCCGTGTCAACGGCTTTTGCGGGGCGAAGAGGAGACTAGCAGCTCACAGGGGCCGGATGCACATCAGGCGGCGGTCGGCACGGCCGCGCTGCGCTCCGCTGCTTCGAGATCACCCGTCTCGCCGGCCCGGGCGGCTCGACCGCCGAGGACGAAGACGTACGCGAGGAATGTCAGCTCGGCCAGGACTCCGATGCCGATGCGTGCCCAGGTGGGCAGGCCGGACGGGGTGACGAAGCCTTCGATGGCGCCGGAGACGAACAGGACCAGGGCGAGGCCGATGGCCATCGCGATCGCCGACCGCCCCTCCTCCGCGAGAGCCGTGCGGCGGGTGCGCGGACCGGGGTCGATCAGCGTCCAGCCCAGGCGCAGGCCCGTACCGGCGGCGACGAAGACCGCGGTGAGTTCCAGCAGACCGTGAGGGAGGACCAGGCCCAGGAACGTGTCGAGACGGCCGGCCGAAGACATGAGGCCGAAGCCCACGGCCAGGTTGAGCATGTTCTCGAACAGGATGAAGAGCACCGGCAACCCCAGGAAGACACCCAGGACCAGGCACATCGCGGCTGCCTGGGCGTTGTTCGTCCACACCTGGGCGGCGAACGAGGTCGCGGGGTGGCTGGAGTAGTAGGTCTCGTACTCGCCGCCCGGCCGGGTCAGCTCACGCAGCTGGCTGGGCGCGGCTATGGAGGACTGCACGTCGGGGTGGGTGCCGATCCACCAGCCAAGGAGGATCGCGACGGCGGTGGAGACGAGCGCCGTGGGCACCCACCAGTGCCGCGCGCGGTAGACGGCGGCGGGAAAGCCTCGACCCAGGAAACGCGTGACGTCTCTCCAGGAGGCGCGGCGCGTTCCGGTGACCGCGCTGCGCGCGCGGGCGACGAGCTGGCTCAGCCGTCCCGTCAGCTGCGGGTCGGGAGCGCTTGACTGGATGAGAGACAGATGGGTCGCTGTGCGCTGGTAGAGAGAGACGAGTTCGTCGGCTTCGGCTCCGTCGAGACGGCGCCGACGGCGGAGTAGGGCGTCGAGGCGGTCCCATTCGGCACGGTGTACGGAGACGAAGACGTCCAGGTCCATCGGGTCTGCCTGCTCCTCGGCTGCTCAGCGACTGATCGTCGTGGAGACTATCGATCGCTGTCAGCTTGTCGTACTGGGGCGCGATGCGCCCACAGCTTGGCAGACTTGCGGTTCACGCGGTGGACCAGGGAAGGACGGCGGGCGTGACTGAGCTGGTGACGGGCGAGGCGGTGGCCCTGGAGCTACGCCCTGCGAAGCTGCCGAGCAGGGCGTTGGCGGTGCTGCTCGATCTGGTGGCGGCCATGATCGCGTACATCCTCGTGACCGTACTGGTGGTGGCGACGACGGCTTCCTTGGACGAGGCGGCGCAGACGGCGCTGGCGATCGCGACGTTTCTGCTGGTGCTGATCGGCGGGCCCATCGCGGTGGAGACGCTCACGCACGGGCGTTCGCTGGGGAAGCTGGCGCTCGGGCTGCGCGTGGTGCGGGACGACGGCGGGCCGATCCGGTTCCGGCACGCCCTCGTGCGGGGTGCCATCGGTGTCGTCGAGATTCTGCTGACGTTCGGGGTGGTGGCCTGCATCGCCTCGCTGGTGTCGGCGCGCGGGCGGCGGCTCGGAGACGTGTTCGCGGGCACCCTCGTGGTGCGTGAGCGGATACCCGCCGGACGCGGCGGCTTCGTTCCGCCTCCCCCTCCATGGCTGGCCGGCCGGTTCGGCGGGCTGGATCTGTCGGCGGTTCCGGACGGGCTGTGGCTGGCCGTCCGGCAGTACCTGTCCCGCATGCAGCATCTCGATCCGCAGGTGTCCCTGCACATGGCGCGGCGGCTCGCGGACGATCTCGCGGCGCGCACCGGTTCTCCGGCGCCGCAGGAGATCCCGCCGGCCGCGTTCCTCGCGGCCGTGGTGCACGAGCGGCAGTCGCGGGAGGCCCGGCAGGCGTTCGCCGCCGCACGCTTCGCCCCGCCGGCCGCGCATCGGGCTCCGGTGGAGGCGGGGGCGCCGCCCGCGGGTAGGCCCGTGCCGGCGCAGCCGTGGGCCGGGGAGCCGCAGACGTCCTCCCTGCCCCTGGCTCCTGCGACGCCCTCGGGACCCCCGCGTTCGCCACTCTCCTCGACACCGGCGCCGCCGCGGGACGAGTCGCCGGCCGAGCGCCCGGCGACCGGGTTCGCGCCTCCGGCCTAGGGGCGGCGCCCCGGGGCAGCCGTGCTGCCCCGGGAGCTCAGTCGAACCGCGACGGTGGTGACTGGAGGTCCTCCAGCTCGATGCCGGGTGCGGCCAGGACGACGTCCCCGGCGATGTGGATCGCGTGCTGTTCACCGGTGTCCAGGGCGGTGACCTGGTATTCGTCCACCGTCAGAGGGCCGTTGTCAGTGGCGTGTGTTTCGCTCTTCACCAGGGCCCAGGACTGGTCCACGGTGCGGGGGGCGAGGACCGGATCAGTGAAGGCGACCAGGCGTACGCGGGTCGCGGCGGAGGAGGGGGTGAGGCGCAGGAGACGGGCGGTGGCGACGAGGAACGCGGGGGACGTGCCGGTGAAGGCGTGGGCGCGCACATTGCCTTCGGTGGCATGGGCGCCGGTGGGGTCGGTCCGGACCCAGGTGACGCCGTCGAGGGCCGCACCGCGCACCTGCCAGCCTCCCGCGTGGAGTTCGAGGCGGATAGGGCGGCCGAGTTCGTCGAGGGCGAGGTCGACCGAGCCGAGGTGGTCGCCGGCGGGGGTCGTCAGCCGGGAGACGTAGCGCCAGCCGGAGGGGCCGGGGGCGCACTGGAAGTGTTCTTCGGCGAGGGGGGTGTGATCGTGCGGATCGTGGAGCGAATAGCGGCCGCGGGGCATGGGGGTCCTGGGTCGTGACGGGCCGGTCGGCGTGGCCGCGGCGGGCGGAGTTGTGGGACCGACCGCGGCGGCCAACGGGGCAGGCCCCCGGCACGGGGGTGCGGGGGCCTGCCTCGGAGGTACTGCCGTGGAGGAGCGCGTCAGCGCGGTGACGCGCTCGCCACGGGCCGCGCCGGGTTGCTCAGTAGCGGTAGTGGTCGGACTTGTACGGGCCGTCGACCTCGACGCCGATGTACGCCGCCTGCTCCGGACGCAGCGTCGTGAGCTTCACGCCGAGCGCGTCCAGGTGGAGACGGGCGACCTTCTCGTCGAGGTGCTTGGGCAGCACGTACACGTCGGTCGGGTACTCGTCGGGCTTGGTGAACAGCTCGATCTGGGCCAGGGTCTGGTCCGCGAAGGAGTTGGACATCACGAACGACGGGTGGCCGGTGGCGTTGCCCAGGTTCAGCAGGCGCCCCTCCGACAGCACGATGATCACCTTGCCGTCGGGGAACGTCCACGTGTGGACCTGCGGCTTGACCTCGTCCTTGACGATGCCGGGGATCTTCGCCAGGCCGGCCATGTCGATCTCGTTGTCGAAGTGACCGATGTTGCCCACGATGGCCTGGTGCTTCATCTTGGCCATGTCGGCGGCCATGATGATGTCCTTGTTGCCGGTCGTGGTGACGAAGATGTCGGCCTTGTCGACGACCTCGTCGAGGGTCGTGACCTGGTAGCCGTCCATCGCCGCCTGCAGCGCGCAGATCGGGTCGATCTCGGTGATGATCACCCGGGCGCCCTGGCCGCGCAGGGACTCGGCGCAGCCCTTGCCGACGTCGCCATAGCCGCAGACGACGGCGGTCTTGCCGCCGATGAGGACGTCGGTGGCGCGGTTGATGCCGTCCACCAGCGAGTGCCGGCAGCCGTACTTGTTGTCGAACTTCGACTTCGTCACCGCGTCGTTCACGTTGATCGCCGGGAACAGCAGGGTGCCGTCACGGTGCATCTCGTACAGACGGTGGACACCGGTGGTGGTCTCCTCGGTGACACCGCGGATCTCCGAGGCGAGCTGGGTCCACTTCTGCGAGCCGTCGGTGATGGTGCGGTGCAGGAGCTCGAGGATGACGCGGTGCTCGTCGGACTCGGCGGTGTCGACGGAGGGGACCTTGCCGTCCTTCTCGTACTCGACGCCCTTGTGGACGAGGAGGGTGGCGTCACCACCGTCGTCCAGGATCATGTTCGGGCCGCCGGTGGGGCTGTCCGGCCAGGTCAGCGCCTGCTCGGTGCACCACCAGTACTCCTCCAGCGTCTCGCCCTTCCAGGCGAAGACCGGGATGCCCTGGGGGTTGTCGGGCGTGCCGTTCGGGCCGACGGCGATGGCGGCGGCCGCGTGGTCCTGGGTGGAGAAGATGTTGCAGGAGGCCCAGCGGACCTGGGCGCCCAGCGCGGCCAGCGTCTCGATGAGTACCGCGGTCTGCACCGTCATGTGCAGCGAACCGGTGATCCGGGCTCCGGCCAGCGGCTGCGCCTCGGCGTACTCCTTGCGGATCGACATCAGACCGGGCATCTCGTGCTCGGCGAGGGTGATCTCCTTGCGGCCGAACTCGGCCAGCGAGAGATCGGCGACCTTGAAGTCCTGTCGGTTGTCGACAGTCGTCATTGCGAGCTGCTCCTCGGGGTTGGGGCGAGGTGGGTAGGGCTGGTCTGCGCGGCGGCGGACACAGGAGTGCCCGAGAAGAGGACACAGGCATGCCCGGTGCGCGCAGCGCAGTCCGTCGGAGGCCCTCTCTCCCTCGGCCGGTCCGCGGAGGGACCGCCCGACCGCCATCAGCAGCGACGTCTGGCTCCGTCCCAAGCTACACCGCTGAACCCGGTCGTCCCCAGTCCGTCTGCGCACGGTTCGGGTCGTACGGGGGGCTGTTTCCAGCCGGGGCGGGGCCTCGGCGGGGCCTCTCGCAGGCTTCGCACCGGGTCCGCGCGGAGTGTTCACAGCCGGCCGATATCCTCCGCGCCGCGGATGGTCCGCGTGGGGAGGACGGGACATGGCGGGTACGGGGCGGGGACGGGGTCTGACGGTCGCGGCGCTGGTGACAGGGCTGCTGGGGCTGCTGCTGGGGATCGGCTCGTTCACGTACGGGCGCGGCGCGTACGGCCTGGGGACCGTGCGGAGCGGGAACATGACGCCGACGTACGAGCCGGGTGACCGGATCGTGTGGGAGCGGGTGGACGGCGACGAGGTGCGCCGCGGTGATGTCGTGGCGTTCTCGGCGCCGGACCGCTATCCGGGTGTCGGGGTTCACGTCCAGCGGGTGATCGGGGTGGGCGGCGACCGGGTGGCCTGCTGCACGCTCGTGGGCGGCAGGGAGCGGGTCACCGTGAACGGGAAGCCGGTCGAGGAGCCGTATCTGTTTCAGGGCGAGGCCGACGGTGTGCACCACCCGTACGACGTGAAGGTGCCGCGGGGCCGGTTGTTCCTGCTGGGCGACCACCGGTCGAACTCGATGGACTCGCGTTTCTTCGTCGCGGATCACGACGGCACTCTTCCGGTGGGTGCCGTGGAGGGGCGGCTGACCGGGGACCGGGCGGGCCTGGCCCTGGTGGGGACGGCCCTGCTCGTCGGTGTGGTGCTGGTCCTCACCGGTATCGGCCTGGGGATCGGTGCCCTGGTCGTACGGCGGCGGAAGTCCTCGCCGGTGCCGCCGGTGCCCTGGCCGGTGGGGCCGGCTCAGGGCTGAGGGCGTACCGTCCGGCTGTCCGGCCTCAGTGGCCGGCCGCGTGCGGGTTCGGGCCGCCCGGGGTCGCCTTCGGGTCCGGGCCCTTGGCGGCCTCGGCCTCGCTGTAGATGTCCGGCTCCAGGTAGATGACACGGGCGATGGGGACGGCGGCGCGGATGCGGGCCTCGGCGGCGTCGATGGCCTCGGCGACCTTGTCGGCCGTGTCGTCGTGCCGCACGGCGATCTTGGCGGCGATCAGCAGTTCCTCGGGGCCCAGGTGCAGGGTGCGCATGTGGATGACGCGGGTGACGGTGTCACCGTCGACGATCGCGGCCTCGATCTTCTGGACGTCCTCGAGGCCGGCGGCCTCGCCGAGCAACAGTGACTTGGTCTCGGCGGCCAGGACGAGGGCGATGGAGACGAGCAGGACACCGATGCAGACGGTGCCGATGCCGTCCCAGACGCCGTCGCCGGTGAGCAGGGCGAGGCCGACGCCGCCGAGGGCGAGGACCAGGCCGATGAGCGCGCCGAAGTCCTCCAGGAGGACGACGGGCAGCTCGGGGGCCTTCGCCCGGCGGATGAACTGGGCCCAGGAGAGCTTGCCGCGCAGCTCGTTGGACTCCTTGATGGCCGTGCGGAAGGAGAAGCCCTCGGCGATGATCGCGAAGACCAGGACGCCCACCGGCCAGTACCAGTTCTCCAGGTTGTGCGGGTGGACGACCTTCTCGTAGCCCTCGTAGATGGCGAACATGCCGCCGATGGAGAAGAGCACGATCGACACGAGGAACGCGTAGATGTAGCGCTCGCGGCCGAACCCGAACGGGTGTTGCGGGGTGGCCTCGCGCTGGGCGCGCTTGCCGCCGAGGAGCAGCAGGAACTGGTTCCCGGAGTCGGCGAGCGAGTGGACGCCCTCGGCGAGCATCGAGGAGGAGCCGCTGAACGCGAACGCCACGAACTTCGATGCCGCGATGGCGAGGTTGGCGCCGAGTGCCGCCACGATCGCCCTGGTTCCGCCTGACGCGCTCATGTGTCCGCGTTGTCCCTTCGCCTGTGTGGCCCTCGTACGTCCACGCCGTCCCGGCGTGTACCCGGCTTTGCCCGGCCTTTGCCGGTGGGCCATTCTTGCAGCCCGGCCGGGCACCGGTTCCTCAGGTGCCCACGACCCCGGTCATACGATCACGGTGGCGCGGAACACGGTGCCCGCACCCGAGAGCTCCGCCTTCTCGCCGGCCGGTACGAACACCGACCGGCCGGGGGTCAGCTCGTGTTCCCCGGCCCGGACGGAGCCGGCCGTGCAGAGCAGGATCTGCGGGGTGTCGCGGGTGACGTCGTGGGTGGTGCCGCCCTCGGGCAGGACGAAGCGGGAGAGCCGGAACTCGTCGATCGGCGTCTCGTACACCTCCTCGTCGTCCGGGGAGGCCTCGGGGCGCAGGACACCGGCGTCGCTGGGCTCGAAGCGGACGATGCGCAGGAGTTCGGGGACGTCGACGTGCTTGGGGGTCAGGCCGCAGCGCAGGACGTTGTCGGAGTTGGCCATGATCTCGACGCCGAGCCCGTTCAGGTAGGCGTGCGGGATGCCGGCGCCGAGGAACAGGGCCTCGCCGGGCTGCAGGCGGACGTGATTGAGGAGCATGGCCGCGATGACGCCGGGGTCGCCCGGGTAGTGGTGGGCGATGTCGGCGTAGGGGGCGTAGTCGCCGCCGAGGCGGGTGCAGGCGGCGGTGGCTTCGGCGACGGTGTGGGCCATCTCCGCCGGGTCGGCGCTGAGGACGGCGGTGAGGACCTCGCGCAGGGCCGCTTCCGCGGGGTGGGCGTGCAGCAGGTCGACGTACGGCTTGAGGGAGTCGACGCCGAGGCCGTCGAGCAGGTCCGCGGTCGCGAGGGGGTCGCGGAAGCCGCAGAGGCCGTCGAACTCGGTGAGCGCGCAGATGAGTTCGGGCTTGTGGTTGGCGTCCTTGTAGTTGCGGTGCGGGGCGTCGATCGGGATGCCGCGGCGCTCCTCGTCGGCGTACCCCTCCTCGGCCTGCCGCAGGTCGGGGTGGACCTGGAGGGAGAGGGGCGCGCCGGCGGCGAGGATCTTCAGCAGGAACGGCAGTGTCGGCCCGAACTTCGCGACCGCCGCCGCGCCGAGCTCCTGTTCGGGGTCGGCGTCGATGACCTCGACGAGGGTGCCGCGCCCGGTGCGCGAGGGCGCGCCCGGGTGCGCGCCCATCCACATCTCCGCCTGCGGCTCCCCGGTCGGTTCGACGCCGAGGAGGTGCGGGATGGCGGTGGCGGAACCCCAGGCGTAGGGGCGGACGGTGTTGTCGAGGCGGTCCATGTGTCTTCTCTGTCTCCGTGCGTACGCTGCTCGGCCGGTGTCGGTGCCGGTCCCGGTCGCTGCGCCGGTCGTCGTGCCGGTCTGCGCGCGAGACCGTCGGCCGGCGGTGGGCGCGGGTGGTCCGGCCCGCGACAAGATCAGGCCCTGGAAGCGAGCGCCAGGTAAACGGCGGCGAAATCCGTGACGGCGATCAGTTCCGCGAGGGTCTCCAGTTCGTCGCCCTCGTCCGGTTCGAGTTCGCTGATCGGGGTGTCGTGGCTCAGGGCGACGTCGCGGGCCCCGGGGGCGGCGGTGAGACCGCCGATCGGGCGGTCGCGCAGCAGCACCACGCGCGCGTGCAGCGCGGGGGGTTCCTCCACGCGGTCGCGGAAGAAGTCCTCCGGGTCGGCGCTCGCGGCGAGCGGGCCGGCCAGCAGGGCGTTGTGCGCGGCGAGGGCCTCGGGCAGTTCGGCGACGACCGCGGGGCGGCCGGCGAGGTCGGCCAGGGCGGCGGCGAACCGGCGGCCGGCCGGGCCCGCCGAGTTGCCTTCCGTCCACACCACGGGCAGCGAGTCGGCGAGTTCCGCGGCGAGGGTCTTCGCGGGGTTGCTGTAGGTGGCGATGGCCGGCCCGCAGCGCTCCGCGATGGTGTCCAGGCGGTCGGCGATCTTCTCCAGGGCGTCCTGCGGGGCGCCGAGCAGGCCGATGCGGTCCAGGAGCGCCAGGAGCGGGGTCAGCAGGGCCCAGAAGACGCCCGGGGAGGACGCGGCGATCGGTTCCTCGTGGTCGTACGGTGCCGTCGCCATCGGCAGGAACATGCCGTGGGCGCCGGTGACCGCCTCGGCGAGCGGGGTGCCCGCGGGGGCGACGGCGACGACCGAGCAGCCGCGGCGGTAGGCCTGGTCGGCCAGGAGGGAGAGGCTCGGTTCGGTGCCGTCGGGGGTGGCGATCAGCAGCAGGTCCACCGACCCGGCCCAGCCCGGGAGTTCCCAGCGCAGGGCGCCCGCGGCCGGGGCGACGCCGGTGGGGGCGAGGCGGACGAAGGGGCTGCCGGCGCCGGCGAGGGCGCCGAGGAGGTCGGCGGTGTGGGTGGCGGCGGCTCCGGGACCGGCGATCAGGACCGCGCGGGGGCGGCCGTCGGGCTTGAGGTCGCCGATGCCGGCCTCCGCGGCGTGCCGGGCGGCGGTGCGGACGCGGGCGCCGGCCTCCGCCGCGCCGCGCAGCAGGCCTCGGCGGTCGGCCTCGGCGAGGCCCTCCGGGGTGTCGAGCAGCGATTCGTCCAGCATGGGCGGCAGCCTCTTCCGATCGCCGGGGTCCTGTGCGGGAGGTGCGCGCGAGGGGCCGCGTCGGGCGCGGGCGGACGGTCACCGGCGCGGGGACGGTGCCTCACCCGTGCGCGGCGGCCCCTCGTCGCTTACGAGGTGAAGGGTGTCGTCACGCGGGGCGGCGGGCCTCGTCCACGAGCAGGACCGGGATGCCGTCGCGGACGGGGTAGGCGAGGCCGCAGTCCTGGCTCGTGCAGATCAGCTCGGTGTCCTGCTCCTTCAGGGGGGCGTGGCACGCGGGGCAGGCGAGGATCTCCAGGAGGCCGGCTTCGAGCGGCATGGGGTGTCCCTTCTGAGGCGGGTACGGCTCTGTGGATGTGCTGGTCAGCGTACCGCCGAAGGGGCCCCGCCGGAGGGTCCGGCCGACTTCCGGCGGCGGCCTGCGGCGGAGGGTCAGGCCCTGATGAGGGACAGGACCTCGTCCCGGATCCGGGTCATCGTCGCCTCGTCCTCGGCCTCCGCGTTCAGGCGGAGCAGCGGCTCGGTGTTCGAGGGGCGGACGTTGAACCACCAGCCGGGCGCGGCGACCGTGAGGCCGTCGAGGTCGTCGAGGGTGACGTCGGGGCGGCCCTCGTAGGCGGCGCGGACGGCGGCGAGACGGGCGTTCTGGTCGGCGACCGTGGAGTTGATCTCGCCGGAGCCGGTGTAGCGGTCGTACTGGGCGACGAGGGAGGACAGCGGGTCCTGCTGCCCGCCGAGGGCGGCGAGGACGTGCAGGGCGGCCAGCATGCCCGTGTCGGCGTTCCAGAAGTCCTTGAAGTAGTAGTGGGCGGAGTGCTCGCCGCCGAAGATCGCGCCGGTGCGGGCCATCTCGGCCTTGATGAAGGAGTGGCCGACACGGGTGCGTTCCGGTGTGCCGCCGTGCTCCCGCACCACCTCGGGGACGGTGCGGGAGGTGATCAGGTTGTGGATGACGGTGCCCGTGCCGCCGTTGCGGGCCAGTTCGCGGGCGGCGACCAGCGCGGTGATCGCGGACGGGGAGACCGGGTCGCCGTTCTCGTCCACGACGAAGCAGCGGTCGGCGTCCCCGTCGAAGGCGATGCCGAGGTCGGCGCCCTCCGCCGGGACCCGCTTCTGCAGGTCCACGAGGTTGGCCGGGTCGAGCGGGTTGGCCTCGTGGTTGGGGAAGGTGCCGTCCAGTTCGAAGTACATCGGGACGAGGCTCAGGGGAAGGCCGGCGAAGACGTTGGGGACCGTGTGGCCGCCCATGCCGTTGCCCGCGTCCACGACGACCTTCAGGGGACGGATGGAGGTCAGGTCGACGAGGGAGCGCAGGTACGCCGCGTAGTCGTCCAGCGTCTCGCGGACGGTGAGGGTTCCCCGCTCGGCGGCGGGCCGCGGTGCGCCCGACTCCAGCCAGCCCTCGACCAGTTCGCGGATCTGCGCGAGGCCGGTGTCCTGGCCGACCGGGGCGGCGCCCGCGCGGCACAGCTTGATCCCGTTGTACTGGGCCGGGTTGTGCGAGGCGGTGAACATCGCGCCGGGCAGGTTCAGCGCGCCGGAGGCGTAGTACAGCTGGTCCGTGGAGCACAGGCCGATCTCGGTGACGTCCACTCCGCGGTCGGCGGCGCCGTGGGCGAACGCCCGGGACAGGCCGGGGGACGAGGGCCGCATGTCGTGGCCGACGACGATCGCCGCCGCACCCGTCACCTCCGCGAAGGCGGCGCCGAAGAGCCGGGCCAGTGACTCGTCCCACTGGTCCGGGACCACTCCGCGCACGTCGTACGCCTTCACGATCTGCGACAGATCAGCAGCCACGGCCAACCCTCCTGAAAGTCCTATGGGTGCCCACAAACTACCCGGCCGGGGTGGGAGCGAGGTGTGCGGACACCGTGCGGACACACGGTGGTTCCCTCGCCGTGACGGACGGCGGGGCGCGAAGTGGCGCGGTGGCGGCCGTGGGACGGCCCGCAGGCGGGGTGTCGGCTCAGTTGTCCGGGGAGCGCAGGACCCGCAGGTGCCCTCGGCGGGCGACCTCCATGGGGTCCGCCGTGCGGGCTCCGCCGCCGGCCTCGGCCGTGCGCTGCTGGGGGCGGGCCGCCTCGCGCACCGCGTTGGCGAGTGCTTCGAGGTCGTCGCCGCTGGGCCGGGCGGGAGCGGAGCCGTCGAGGAGGCGGACGACCTCCCAGCCGCGCGGGGCGGTGAGGCGCTCGGAGTGCTCGGCGCACAGGTCGTAGCAGTGGGGTTCGGCGTAGGTGGCGAGCGGGCCGAGGACCGCGGTCGAGTCGGCGTAGACGTACGTCAGCGTCGCGACGGCGGGTCGGCCGCAGGCGGTGCGCGAACAGCGACGTACAGGGCTCACGACGTTGGACGGTACCGCACTCTTGAGCGGGCCGCGACGACTCTCCCCCAGGTCACTCCACCGTGTCGTGCTGTGAAACACCCCACACGCCGTGTTAGGCGGACGTCGCTGACCTGCGCGGACAAGGGTGCGGCGGGCCCGGGGCGCTACTGCATCCGGTCACGAGTCGGCATAAACAACGTCAATTGCCTTGAGTTCGGCGGTCTTGGAGGGTTACGGAAACGAGCCAGACCTTGGCCTGAATGGTCATCCTGCGACAGGGGGTCGCCGGTGGCCGGTTGCCGCGTGGGGCCGGGCGGGCGCAGCGCACGGGGACTAGGCTTCACCGGTGATGGACAACCGTGTACCGCCCCGTGCCGCAGGCCCCGGGCCTCGTCGCCGTGACCGCCACGGGCGGGGCATGCGAGGGCCGATCGCACCTCCGCAGGTGCCGCTGGCGGCGAGCCGTGCCGAGGTGTTCGCGGATCTGGTGCAGGACTCCGTGGAGCGGCTGGAGCGGCGGTGGCCGCAGCTGGGGGACATCGATTTCCTCGTGCTGGAGGTGCCCCGGCTGGACGGCAAGGGCGATCAGGCCGAGTGGAGCGACGAGGCCGTGCCGCTCGGCGGAATCATCCCCGCGCGTGACGGGCGGCGGGCGCGGGTGGTCGTGTACCGGCGGCCGGTGGAGATCCGGACCAAGGGGCGGGACGAGCGGGCCGCGCTGGTGCACGAGGTGGTCGTGGAGCAGGTGGCGGAGCTGCTGGGGCTCACGCCGGAGACGGTGGACCCGCGGTACGGGGAGGACTAGGTCCGCCGCCGTCTCCGGTCGCCTGTTCGGGGTGCATGACTGCTTGCGCTCTCGGGGTGCGTGCCCCCATCACCTCTGGAGGACCGACAGGTCCTCGTCGGTGTGCGGCACCGCCACCATCCCCCGGTCGTTCGGGAGGGTCTGCACGGTGAAGGCCGGGACGCCCCCTTCACTGGCTGCCAGGGTGCGCGAGGCGTAGACCGGGCCGCCGGAGACGGTTTCCACCGTCAGGGCGTAGGTGCCCTTCGGGCCGGACGCCGGCGCGTCGATGTCCTGGGTGGTGCCGGCCTTGATCGTGTAGGTCTTCGTCGCCGCGCTGCCGCCCTCGCTGCCCGCCGAGGCCGTGACCTTCACCCTGGCGGTGCCGGTGGGTGCGGTCAGGGCGAGTGTGGTGCCCTTGGCGCTGTTGTCGGCGGACGTCGCGCGCGTGCCGACGGGTGCCGTGGCCGGGATGTAGGCCGTCTCCTGCCGGCCGGCCTTGCCGCGTACGACCCGGAGGGCCGCGACGACCGGGACCGTCCGGTCGGAGGGGGTGAGGACCAGGGAGCCGGCTTCGCCGCGGGTGATGTCGCCGAGGTCGACGCCGGTGGTCATGCCGGACTTGACGTGTACCGTCTCGTGCCCGGCCGGGGTGATCAGGCCGTCGGGCGAGGCCAGGCGGATCTTGAGGTCGGCGTCGTCGTCACCGGGGCTGAAGGCGATCAGCCGGACGTCGGTGGCGTCCTTGGGGATGCCGGGCAGGACCAGGCTGCCGGCCGGGTCGGCGGCCGCGGCCAGCCAGTCGCCGCCCGCCTTGTCGTCCAGTGCCTGCACGGCGGCACCGACCCGTCCGCTGCGCACGCTGACGTGGACGGTCAGGTCGCTCTGCCGCTCGTCGGTGAGCGTGGAGAGCAGGAACGGCTCGCTGGTGTGCGGCTTGACGGTGAGGTTCTCCCCCAGCGGCGACTTGATCGCGCCGTCCTTGCCGTACAGCTCGATGTCGACCACGGCCGCCGAGTCGTCGGGGTTGGTCAGGTGCACGTAGTCGGTGCGGCCGGTGGCCGTGGCGGCGCCCGGGAACCAGAACTCGGTGTCCGGCGCGGTGCAGTTGACCCCCTGGAGGCCGCGGCCGGTGCCGGCGGCGACCTCGGTGGTCTCCTGGACGGTCCAGCCGGGCGCGAACTTCCCCTCGGCCGTGCCGATCAGCGCGGGCGCGTCGGAGCCGGAGACGTCCGCGGTGACGGGCGTGCCGGGCGCCTTCGGCGTGAGCACCGGCTTGTCCGCCTTCTTCTTGCCGGCGCCGCCCTTGCCGCCCTTCGCGGAGCCGTCCGCCGACTGTGCGGTGGCCGCCGCGAGTTCGGCCCTGCCGCCGCTCGCGGGCCCCCGGGTGACGGGCGTGAACGACGTGTACGACGTCTCCGCGATCTCCGAGTTGCTCGGCGCGGGGCACAGCAGGCTGGTGCGCTCGACGGGCAGTTGGGCGGCCGCCCCGGGGGCGGACGCGCCGGACGCGGACGGACTGTCGAACGCGGCGAACGCGGTGACGGCGGCCAGCGCGGTGGTGCCGGCGATCAGGGACAGGGTCGTGCGGTTCACTGCTGGCTCCCGTCGGGGCGCTCGTTGCCGGTGCCGTGGGGGTGCTGGGCCGGGTCGTAGCCCTGCTGGGCGGGGTCGTACGCCGGGTCGTAGCCCTGCTGGTAGGCCGTCGGGTCGTAGGGCGTCCCGTCGGCCGGGCCGCCGTAGGCGTAGGGGTCGTACGGCGCCGCCTGGTACGGGTCGGCCGGGTAGCCCTGCTGGTCGTAGCCGGCGGACCGGTACTGCCCGGCGTCCTGGTACGGGTCGGTCCCGTAGCCGCCGTAGCCGGTGTTCTGGTAGGCGGACGGGTCGTTCTGCCAGTCCTGGCCCGGCTCGTCCGGGGCCGCCCCCATGTCGTACGACTGCTGGTGCGGTACGGCGGCCGGGGGCTGCGCGGGCGGCGGCGGGGTGTCCGGCTGCTCCTCGGTGGCCGCTTCCTCGGCCTGGGCGCGCAGACGGCGGGCGCGGCGGCCCTCACCGGCGGTCGCCTGGGCGGGCAGGGGCTGCTCCTCGGGGAGGTCGTCGTCGACGTCGCGGCGGCGGCCGGGCAGGGCGAGGACGATCAGGACGACGGCGAGGGCGCCCTGCGCCCACAGCCAGGCGGTGTGGCCGACCGGGTCGTCGTGGACGACGTCCAGCCTGCCGCCCGCGGCGGGCAGCCGGAAGCCCTGGGCCCAGCCGTCGACGGTGGTGCGGGTGAGCGGCTTGCCGTCGAGGGTGGCCGTCCAGCCGTCGGAGGCGGTGTCGGCGAGGCGCAGGACGCGGCCGTCCGAACCGGACGGGATCGCCGTGTGGATCTCCACCGGTCCCGCGGTGACCGGCTGGGCCTTGCCCGAGCCGCCGGCGGGCGCGATGGTGGCGCGGGAGACCTCCTGGTCGACCCGCCACAGGGCGCTGCCGTCCTGCTGGCTGAGCCGGCCCAGGCCGGGGGTGGCGTCGAGGACGCGGGTGATCTCGCGGGGCGCGCCCTTGTGGACGAGGACGTAGCGCACGGCGAAGCCGCCGAGTTCGTCGGTCTGGTCGGCGCCGGAGCCGGCGACCAGGTTGGCGACGACCTTGTCCAGGCGGGCGTTCTCGCCGCCGCCGGCCGCCAGTTCGGCGTCGCCCAGGCGGGCGCCGGAGCCGCGGACCAGCGTGTAGCGCACGCGCGCGGTGGAGTCGCTGTCCAGGACGAGGGTGCGGGCCTGGTCGCCGCCGCTGGAGTCCTCGGCGACGAACGCGGGCACCTGGGCCGGGTCGCGGCGCTCCAGGGGGCCGTCGGCTCCGCGGATCATCCAGCCCGCGGCGACGAGCAGCGGTCCGGCGGCGGAGGCGAAGGCGATCAGGGCGGCGACGGGCTGGCGCCAGCCGAAGTTCTGCTCGGCCACGCGGGCGCGAGCGCCGTCGGCGCCGAGGGCGGCGGCCGCCAGCAGGGCGATGCCGTAGACGAGCGTGGCCGGTCCGGCCCACGCGGAGTGGTTGGACAGGACGGCCAGGACCAGGCCGAGCAGGGCGACGGCCCAGGCGGTGCGGACGGCCCGCTGCCGTTCGGAGCGCAGCAGGGCGGCCAGGGCGGCGCACACGATGCCGATGAGCATCAGGCCGTGCACGGTGCCGGGGCCGCCGGGGCTGGAGCCGAGCAGGTCGGACGCGGAGGCGGTCGAGGGGCCGTACTCCAGACCCGCCTCCTGGAAGAACCCGGTGGGCAGCAGGGTCAGCGACCACGGGGCGAGGACCAGCAGCGGCGTGCCGAGCTGGGCCAGGAAGCGCAGGCCGTGGGCGACGAGGTCGCCGCGGCGCAGCACCAGGACGCCGAGGCCGAGGACCAGCGCGAGGGGCCAGACGATCGGCGTGAAGGCGGTGGCGATGGTCAGCAGCAGTGCGTACGCCCAGGTGGCGCGCCAGCTGCCGCGGGCGCCGGTGCGGCTCGCGAGGCCGCTCGCGGCGACGCCCGCGCGCGCGATCAGCGGGAGCAGGACGGCGAGTACGGCGGTGCCGATCCGGCCGCCGGCGAGGGCGCCGGTGGTGGCGGGCAGGAAGGCGTAGGCGATGGCCACCCAGGCGCGCAGCAGCCGGGAGGTGACCAGGGGCCGGGAGGCGAAGTAGGCGGTGAACCCGGCGAGCGGCACCGAACCGACCAGCAGCACGGTGACCGCGAGCCCGGTGGAGCCGAGGAGGAGGGAGGCGAGGGACGCCACGATCGCCAGGTAGGGCGGCGCGGAGGGGGTGCCGCCGGCGCCGACCGGGTGCCAGGCGTCCAGGAAGCGGGACCACAGGTCGCCGGCGTCGGCGGGGGCGGGCAGCAGGGCGCCGCCCGCGAGTGCGCCGCCGCCGAGCAGGCCGCGGCAGGCGACCAGGGAGACCAGCAGCAGGGCGAGGAAGAGGACCGGTCCCGGTTTGCGGGCGATCCGCTTGAGCCGGGCGAACTGCTCGATCTCCAGGAACTCGGCGTCGTCACCGCCGGGCCCGGACTCCACGGCGCCGCCGTGCCGGCCGGCGGAGGTGTCGGTGTCGGAGCCGCTGCTGAAGTTGCCCGCGATCTGTTCCACGGTGGCCCGGACGGTGGCGCCGGGCGGTGGGAAGAGCCGGCGCAGTTCGGTCTTGTCGATCTGCGAGGGGCCGCGGCGGCGCCGCGCGGCGATGATCCGTTCGGGCCGCAGCAGGGCGCTCAGCAGACCGCGGATCTCGTCGACGGCCTGGCCGGGGACCTTGCCGACGAGGTAGGCGACGGTCCGGACGAGGGTGCCGAGGACGAGCCGCAGCAGCACCCAGGGCAGGGCGGCCGTGCGGGTGTTGGCGAGCAGGGTGTAGACGGCGCCCGCCTTGTCGACCTTGTGCGGGGAGGCGGTGGTGCGGCCCGCGCAGTCGACCGTACGGCGCTCGCGGGAGGCGGCCTCGGCGTGCCGGACGACGGCGTCGGGGGCGACCAGGACGCGGTGACCGGCCGCGTGGGCGCGCCAGCACAGGTCGACGTCGTCGCGCATCAGGGGCAGCCGGCGGTCGAAGCCGCCGAGCTGCTCGAAGACGTCGCGGCGGACGAGCATGCCGGCGGTGGAGACGGACAGCACGGTCCGGACGTGGTCGTGCTGGCCCTGGTCCTGTTCGCGGCGGTCCAGGCCGGTCCAGCGGCGGCCGGAGTCGGCGATGGAGACGCCGACCTCCAGCAGCTGCCGGCGGTCGTACCAGCCGCGCAGCTTGGGGCCGACGACGGCGACGTCGTCGCGGCCGAGTTCGAGTTCGTTGTCGACGACCCGGAGCATCTGGGCCAGGGCGTCGGGTTCGGGGGCGCAGTCGTCGTGCAGCAGCCACAGCCATTGGACGGGCTCGCCGTACGGCAGTTCGGGCAGGTCGTAGGCGTCGTCGCGCCAACTGCGCGTGACGGGGTCCCAGCCGCTGGGGCGCTTGAGGTACGGCAGCTCGTCCGGGGTGAGCAGCGGGGCGGTGCGGCTCGCCTCCTCCGCGGCCTGGCCGAAGCCGGTGCGGCGGGCGAGGTGCAGGACGTTGCCGTCGCCGAGGGCCTCGGTGAGCAGCGGGGCGGAGTCGTCCGCGCTGCCGGTGTCGGCGGCCACCGCGTACTGGACGGGGCGCTCCTGGCCGAGCAGCCCGGCGAGCGCGTCGGGCAGCCAGCGGGCACCGTCGTGGGAGACGAGGACCGCGGTCACCACGTGACGCGGGAACTCGGGCGGGCGGGACGGGTCAAACCCGGCAGTGGCAGCGTCGCGTTGGGCTGCCGTGTGGCTGTGCACGGACATCGAGGTACGGGCCCCGGTTCGATGGACTGCGGTGGACGCCCGTGCCTCCTCGGTCGGGGAGGGGACAGCGCGGCGTCTCGGACGAGCGCCCACACTATCGGCTGCCCATGACGACGGCCCGCCGCCTGTGGATAACCCACCGGCGACGGGCCGTTCGTGACGTTTTGGTGCGTGGGCGCGGGCTGCCGTCCGTTCAGATGGCGGCCTTCTTGAGCCTGCGGCGTTCGCGCTCGGACAGACCGCCCCAGATGCCGAAGCGCTCGTCGTTGGCGAGGGCGTACTCGAGGCATTCGGAGCGGACCTCGCAGGCGAGGCAGACCTTCTTCGCCTCTCTGGTGGAGCCGCCCTTCTCGGGGAAGAAGGACTCGGGGTCGGTCTGGGCGCACAGCGCGCGCTCCTGCCAGCCGAGTTCCTCGTCCGCGTCGTCGACCAGCAGTTGCTGCACCAGCTCGGTCATGTGCGCCCCTCGTCTGTCTTTCGCGTCCCCGTGCGTAGCCGTTACGGATGCCGGCTGAACGACACGAGTGAAATTACAAGTGTGCTGCTCCGGGCGAGTCAAGCCGAGATCTGCTATTGGGCCCGTTATTCACTCTGCGGAACCAAGGCCATGCGGAAAGTGTTCAAATCGGCATAAACCTTGACACGCAGACGGGACCCCCGGGGGCGGCCGGACCCCGTACAGGTCTCTGTACGGAGAAAGACGCCCCCGTGTTCGATCGCGTTCCGTGGGGCTCGCGCGCTCGGATGTGCCCCATGTGTCCCGGCATCCCGGTGAACAAACCTTTCACCTGACAGAAGAACCGGATGAGGTGAA
Source organism: Streptomyces sp. NPDC015139 (assembly GCF_043079785.1). Classification (NCBI taxonomy): domain Bacteria; kingdom Bacillati; phylum Actinomycetota; class Actinomycetes; order Kitasatosporales; family Streptomycetaceae; genus Streptomyces; species Streptomyces sp. NPDC015139. Next base: position 18,614 of record NZ_JBIBUW010000014.1, read on the forward strand.
ACATGTCCCACATACCGGGCATCGAGTTGACAGTGCGCGTGTGAACCGATGTCCTATTGGGCATGCTCGCGAACTTGGCGCCCACCTCGACCCGCACCGCCGGGTCCCACGGTGCCGCCCGCGCGCGCTGTAGCTGTTGTTGCTGTCCCAGCTGTTGAGCCACGCCCGCTCCGGCTGTTCCCGAGTCCATCCCGGCTCGGTCGCGTCTCCCCCTTCGTGATCCCTCACCCAGGGCACCCCGCCCGCCCGTGATCCGGGCGGACCGCACGCGCCAGTCAGCTCCAGCCCCCCACTTCTCCCGCCGAGGACCACCGCATCCCGATGAACAGCGACAACGACCTCCAGATCGCCGGCGACATCCTCGAAGTCCCGCACCTGCTCCAGCCGCCGCGCGAGCACCCGGCCACCGTGGCGGAGTTCGTGGGCCTCGCCCGCTCGATCGCCGCCGACCGCTCCCAGTGGGCGCACCTCGTCCGCTACGACGCCACCACCCGCTGGTACCACCGCCTGCGCACCGGCCCCGGCTACGAGGTGTGGCTGCTGTCGTGGGTGCCGGGCCAGCGCAGCGGGCTGCACGACCACGGCCGCTCCTCCGGTGTCCTCACCGTCCTTGAGGGGTCCCTGACCGAGCGCACCGAACGCGGCACGCGCGCGCTGGCCGCGGGCGCGCAGCGGGTGTTCGCGCCGGGCTACGTCCACGAGGTCGTCAACGACGCGCTGGAGCCCGCCGTCAGCCTGCACATGTACTACCCGGGTCTGACCGAGATGCCGATGCACTCCTCGCCGCGGTGCGAGGCGCGTGCGGTGACTGCCTGACACGTTGTCGTGAGCGCCTGCCAGACTTGGCGCATGCGCATTGTGGTTCTGGCAGGCGGCATCGGTGGTGCCCGGTTCCTGCGTGGTCTGAAGCAGGCCGCGCCGGACGCGGACATCACCGTGATCGGCAACACCGGCGACGACATCCACCTCTTCGGGCTCAAGGTCTGCCCGGACCTGGACACGGTGATGTACACGCTCGGCGGCGGCATCAACGAGGAGCAGGGCTGGGGGCGGGCCGACGAGACCTTCCACCTCAAGGAGGAACTGGCTTCCTACGGCGTCGGCCCGGACTGGTTCGGGCTGGGCGACCGCGACTTCGCGACGCACATCGTGCGGACGCAGATGCTGGGCGCCGGCTATCCGCTGAGCGCGGTCACCGAGGCGCTGTGCGACCGCTGGAAGCCGGGCGTGAAGCTGCTCCCGATGACGGACGACCGCGTCGAGACGCACGTGGCCGTCGAGGTCGACGGCGAGCGCAAGGCCGTCCACTTCCAGGAGTACTGGGTGCGGCTGCGCGCCTCCGTGCCCGCGCACGCCGTGGTACCGGTCGGCGCCGAGCGGGCCGTGCCGGCCCCGGGCGTGCTGGAGGCCATTGCGGAGGCCGACGTCATCCTCTTCCCGCCGTCCAACCCGGTCGTCTCCATCGGCACGATCCTCGCCGTGCCCGGTGTCCGTGAGGCCATCGCGGAAGCGGGCGTGCCCGTGGTCGGCCTGTCCCCGATCGTCGGCGACGCACCCGTGCGCGGGATGGCCGACAAGGTGCTCGCCGCGGTCGGCGTCGAGTCGACCGCCGCCGCGGTCGCCGAGCACTACGGCTCGGGCCTGCTGGACGGCTGGCTGGTCGACACGGTGGACGCGGGCGTGGTCGAGCGGGTCGAGGCCGACGGCATCCGCTGCCGGGCCGTACCGCTGATGATGACCGACCTCGACGCCACCGCGCAGATGGCGCGGGAGGCGCTGGCGCTGGCCGAGGAGGTGCGGGGCGCGTGAGCGAGCGGCACCCGGAGTTCACGGTCCGGGCCCTGACGGGCATCCCCGAGGTGCAGCCGGGCGACGACCTGGCCAAGCTGATCGCCGCCGCCGCGCCGGGGCTCGCCGACGGGGACGTGCTGCTCGTCACCTCCAAGATCGTGTCCAAGGCCGAGGGCCGCGTCGTGCGGGCGGCCGACCGGGAGGCGGCCATCGACGCCGAGACCGTCCGGGTCGTCGCCCGCCGCGGCACGCTGCGCATCGTGGAGAACCGGCAGGGCCTGGTCATGGCCGCCGCCGGGGTCGACGCCTCCAACACGCCCGCCGGGACCGTGCTGCTGCTGCCGAAGGACCCGGACGCCTCCGCGCGCGCGATCCGCGCCGGCCTGCGCGACGCCCTAGGTGTCAACGTCGGGGTCCTCGTCACCGACACCTTCGGGCGACCCTGGCGCGCGGGGCTCACGGACGTGGCGATCGGCTCCGCCGGGGTGCGCGTGCTCGACGATCTGCGCGGGGGCGTGGACGCGCACGGCAATCCGCTGAGCGCGACCGTGGTGGCCACGGCGGACGAACTGGCCGCGGCCGGCGACCTGGTCAAGGGCAAGGCGGCCGGGCGGCCGGTCGCGGTGGTGCGCGGACTGCCCCACGTCGTGCACGACGCGGAGGGTGCGGACGGCGCGGAGGGTGCGGACGGCGCCGGTCAGCAGGGCGACGAGGGTGCGCGGGCACTGGTGCGCTCCGCGCGGGACGACATGTTCCGGCTCGGCACCTCCGAGGCGGTCCGCGAGGCGGTGACCCGGCGGCGCACCGTACGGGCCTTCACCGACGAACCCGTCGACCCCGGCGCGGTACGGCGCGCGGTGGCGGCGGCGGTCACCGCCCCCGCTCCGCACCACACCACGCCCTGGCGGTTCGTGCTGCTGGAGTCGGCCGGCTCGCGGACCCGGCTGCTGGACGCGATGCGGGACGCCTGGATCGCCGACCTGCGCGGCGACGGCAAGAACGAGGAGTCCGTCGCCAAGCGCGTCCGCCGCGGCGACGTCCTGCGCAATGCGCCGTACCTCGTCGTGCCCTGCCTCGTCATGGACGGCTCGCACCACTACGGGGACGCCCGGCGGGACGCCGCCGAGCGGGAGATGTTCGTCGTCGCGACGGGCGCGGGCGTACAGAACTTCCTGGTCGCGCTGGCCGGGGAGCGACTGGGCTCGGCGTGGGTGTCGTCCACGATGTTCTGCCGGGACGTGGTGCGCGAGGTGCTCGGGCTGCCCGCCGGCTGGGATCCCATGGGCGCGGTGGCGGTCGGTCACCCGGCGGAGGATCCGCGGCCGCGGCCGCAGCGGGACGCGGGGGCGTTCATCGAGACGCGGTGAGTTCCGGCGGACTTCCGTCCGGCTCCCCCGGCGACCGCCTAGTCTCGTAGGACAGCCCCGGCACCTCTAGGACCTCACCAGTGGCAGGACGTTTCGCTCCGCGTCCCACGCGTACCACCGTGCGCGGCGGGCACGTCGGTGTACCCGCGGGAGCCGCCGCCGGGATACCGCGGCAGGCGGCGCCGCCGCCCCGGGTCCGCCGCTGGACGCCGGACGGGCCGCTCGATCTCGGGCTGGTGCTCGGACCGCTCCGGCGCGGTCCCGCCGATCCGACGTTCCGGGCCCTGCCGGACGGGTCCGTGTGGCGGGCCACCCGCACACCCGCCGGACCGGGCACCCTGCGGGTGCGGGGCCACGGCGGCGAGGTGCTCGGCGAGGCGTGGGGGCCCGGTGCGGAGTGGCTGCTGGACCGGCTGCCGGACCTGCTCGGCGCGGCCGACGATCCGGACGCCTTCGTACCGCGGCACCGGGTGGTGGCGACGGCACGGCACCGGCGGCCGGGACTGCGGCTGACGCGGACGGGGCTGGTGCTGGAGTCGCTGATCCCCTCGGTCCTCGAACAGAAGGTCACGACCGACGAGGCGTACCGGGCGTGGCGGCTCCTCGTACGGAGGTTCGGCGAGCCGGCGCCGGGCCCCGCGGGGACGGGGGAACGCCCGATGTGGGTGATGCCCGCGCCGCGCGCCTGGGCGCTGATCCCCTCCTGGGAGTGGCACCGGGCGGGCGTCGACGACAAGCGGGCCTCGACGATCCTGCGTGCCGTGCGGGTCGCCGCGCGGCTGGAGCAGGCGGTGGGGATGCCGGCGGTCGAGGCGCAGGCACGGCTGGAGGTCGTCCCCGGGATCGGGCCGTGGACGTCCGCGGAGGTCGTGCAGCGCAGTCACGGCGCGCCGGACTCGGTGACCGTCGGGGATCTGCACCTGCCCGGGATCGTGGGCTGGGCGCTGGCCGGGAACCGGGACGCCGACGACGCGGAGATGCTGCGCCTGCTCGAACCGTACGCCGGGCAGCGGCACCGGGCGGCCCGGCTGATCCTGCTGAGCGGGCGCGTCCCGGCTCGGCGGGCGCCGAAGATGCCCCGGTGGGACATCGGACTGATCTGAGGCGCCCCGGGCCGGGGCGCGGGACGCTGTGGCGGCGGGCGTCGGCCGCAGTTCCCCAGTGACGCGGGGAACTGCGTGAGCTGCCGACGGACGGCCGCGGGTCCGCCGTGGCGGAACCCGCCTCGGGCAGAGCCGCCGGTGAGCTACTGGTCGGAGGAGAACCGCACCGCGCCCGCCGGGATGCGGGCGTCGCACCAGACCCGTACCCCCTCGCGGAGCTCGTTGTCGGCGCCCACGACCGCGCCGTCGCCGACGACGGTGCCGGTGAGGACCGTGCGTTCGCCGACGCGGGCGCGGCTGCCGATGAGGGAGTCGGTGATGACCGCTCCGGGTTCGATGACGGCGCCGGGCAGGATGGTCGAACCGAAGACGCGGGCGCCCCTCGCCACGAACGCGCCCTCGCCGACCACCGTGCCACCGGTGAGTTTCGCGTCCGGGGCGACGGTGGCCGTGGGCAGGACCAGACGGTCGCCGCAGCGGCCGGGCACGGCCGGGGACGGGGCGCGCCCGAGGACCAGGTCGGCCGAGCCGCGGACGAAGGCCGCCGGGGTGCCGAGGTCCAGCCAGTACGTGGAGTCGACCATGCCCTGGAGATGGGCGCCGGCGGCGAGGAGCTCGGGGAAGGTCTCGCGTTCCACGGAGACCGGGCGGCCCGCCGGGATGGTGTCGATGACCGAGCGGCGGAAGACGTAGGCCCCCGCGTTGATCTGGTCGGTGACGATCTCCTCGGGCGTCTGCGGCTTCTCCAGGAAGGCGAGGACACGGCCCGTGCCGTCGGTCGGGACCAGGCCGTAGGCGCGCGGGTCCGTCACCTTGGTCAGGTGCAGGGAGACGTCCGCGCCCGTCGACTCGTGGGTGCCGACCAGCGCCCGGATGTCCAGGCCCGTCAGGATGTCGCCGTTGAAGATCAGCACCGGGTCGTCGGGGCCCGAGTGCAGCCGCGAGGCCACGTTGCGGATCGCTCCGCCCGTGCCGAGGGGCTCCTCCTCGGTGACGTACTCGATGTGCAGCCCGAGGGCGGCGCCGTCGCCGAAGTAGGGCTCGAAGACCTCGGCGAGGTAGCTCGTCGCGAGGACGATGTGCTCGACGCCCGCCGCTCTGGCTCTCGCCAGCTGGTGGGTGAGGAACGGCACCCCGGCGGCCGGGACCATGGGCTTGGGAGTGTGCACCGTGAGCGGGCGCAGCCGGGTGCCTTTGCCGCCGACCAGGAGGATCGCTTCTGTCACCTGTCGTCTCTGCTTCCTGCCGGGACCGGCCGGACTACTCGTTGGTACTCGTATCGGCCGGTCAGTGTATGCAGACCGTGCGACGACGCCCCCGGTGGCCACGCGGTGCCCCGCGGAACGGGCGGGCGGATTCCCCCGGCCGGCCCGGAGCGGCCCCCGAACGGCCCCCCGGTTCCTCGGCGCCCCTGGTTCCTCAGCGCCCCTGGTAGCGCGCCGCGCTGGAACGGGCGGTGCCGAGCTTGGCGTAGAGCGACTTGCCCGGGCAGTCGGTGGCGAAGCCGTCCCGATGGCCGGAGATCACGTGCAGTCGTACGTTCTTCCCCTTGGGGTAGAGATTGCCACCGCCCGAGGTGAGATATGTCTTTCCGCGCGGATCCGCCCCGAAGAGTCCGAGCTTCCAGGCGGTGAGCCGGGCGATCCCCGTCACCGCCGCCCCGGACGGCTTGCTCGCGCCGTAGGTGCCGATCACGGCGATGCCCATGCTGTTGCTGTTGAAGCCGAGGGTGTGCGCGCCCAGGACCGCCTTGGTCACTCCGCCGGCCCGGCCCTCGTAGATGCTTCCGCACTTGTCGACGACGAAGTTGTAGCCGATGTCCCGCCAGCCCATGCTCTTGACGTGATAGCGGTAGATACCGCGGATGACCGAGGGGGCCTGGGCGCACGTGTACTTGTTGCCCGAGGCCGTGTGGTGCACGAAGGCCGCCTTGACCTTCTTCGTGTAGACGAACCCGCGCTCCCGCAGTGACTCGTCGGCGCCCCAGCCCCGGCGTGTGACGATCTTCGGGCGCGCCCCGACGTACGGCTTCGCCCCCACCGGTCCCTGCAACCGGGCGAGCTCCCGCTCGGTGGCCCACCGGCTCAGCTCGGGGATCTCCGTGGCGCCGAATCCGGTGATGTCGGTGTTGGCGGCCGAGGTGGCGATCGCCTCGTCGATGTCCGGGCCGGTGCGGGACGCGTCGGCGGGCGGGCCGAGCGGCGGTGCCTCCTGTCCGGGGTCGACGAGTTCCAGGCGCATCCCCGACGGCAGGACGAGCCACGGCCCGCCGCCCTGGCCCGTCCGGGCGCCCGCGTCGCCCGCGAGGTCCGCGCGGACCCGGAGGTCCACCCCGTCCGAGTCGCCGACCCACAGCGGCGCGGTGGCCCCGCGCACATGCCGGGAGGTGCGTTCGGCGGTGCCCGGGTCGGCGCCGTGCTCGCCGTTGTGGGTCTCGACGGCCTGCCATCCGGACCACTTCCCCGTCGCCGTGGACCGGGTGCGCACCTGGACCCGGCCGTGCAGTTCGGTGTCGGGGTCGTCCCAGACGACCCCGACCAGTGAGAAGTGCTCGACGCCCGCGCGGTACAGGCCCTGCTCCGGGGCCGTGCCGAGAACGCGGTCGCGGGTCAGGGGGACCAGCGGCAGTGAGCGGGTGCTCCCCGGGACCGGAGACCCGGCCGGCAGGCCCGTACCGGCGGCCCGTGCGGTGGCGGAATCGTGCGCGGACCGCCCGGCGGCGGCCGCGGGCGTGGGCAGGGCGAACGGCAGCGCGAGGGCCGCCGCGCAGGCGGCACCGATCGACGCGGCGACGGCCGGGGAGGCACCGGGGGACGAAGTCAGGAATCCACGCATGGCCATGATCCTGGACATATCCATCGATATGTGTCCAACCGGGAACTGACGGTCCGTCGGGAGTCGTTCCGCCGAACCGGTGGCCCGGCGCTCGGTGGGCGCGTCGGCCCGCGCGTACCCTGTCCCGGGTGAACGCCACCGATCGCACCCCTGCCGACCTGCTGACTTCCGCGCTCGCCGCGGACCCCGGCCGCCCTCTGGTGACCTTCTACGACGACGCCACGGGTGAACGCGTCGAACTGTCCGTGGCCACCTTCGCCAATTGGGTGGCCAAGACCGCCAACCTCCTCCAGGGCGACCTGGCCGCCGGGCCCGGTGACCGGGTCGCGCTGCTGCTGCCCGCGCACTGGCAGACGGCGGTGTGGCTGCTGGCCTGCTCCTCGGTGGGCGCGGTCGCGGACGTCGACGGGGACCCGGCGGCGGCCGACGTGGTGGTCAGCGGGCCCGACTCGCTCGACGCCGCGCTCGCCTGCACCGGCGAGCGAGTGGCTCTGGCGCTACGGCCGTTGGGCGGGCGCTTCCCGCGGACGCCCGCCGGGTTCGCCGACTACGCCGTGGAAGTGCCGGGCCAGGGCGACCGGTTCGCACCGTTCGCTCCGGTGGACGCGGAGGACGCCGCGCTGATCGTCGCCGGCCGGGAGTTCAGCGGGGCCGAGGTCGTGGAACGGGCCGCGGCGCAGGCGCCGGCGCTGGACCTGACGGGGCCCGGTTCCCGGCTGCTCTCGGGGCTCGCGTACGACACGTGGGAGGGACTGGCCGCGGGGCTGTACGCGCCGCTCGCCGTCGGCGGGTCCGTGGTGCTGTGCCGCCACCTCGACCGGCTGGACGAGGACGCGCTCGCGAAGCGGATCGAGAGTGAGCGGGTGACCGCGGTACGCCGCTGAGAGGAGCGCCGGGCCCGTGCGCGGAGGAGGGCGTCCGGTGGGGGCGACCCACCCGGGCGCCCGGCGGGACGACCGCCCCGACCGCCTCGAGTGCCCCGAGTGCCCGCGGGGGCGACCGATCCGAGTGCCCGGTGCGGGCGACGGACGCGGGTGCCCCTGTGCGGGCGTACACCCGCGCGGCGCAGCGGCGCACACCCGGGCGGCCCCGCGCCCGGGCCGGGCAGCGGTCCCCCGAACGGAGTAACAAAGGGCGCTCCCGCTCCCCTCCCCCCGCCATGGTCGTAGGAGCAGCACATGACGCCCGTACGCCATGAGGGGGTGCCCGGTCGTGACCGAACCCGCAGGTCAGCCCCTCGGTCCCGGCCCCGGGTCCACGGCCACCGGTGACGGACTGCTGGGGCGGCGCAGACGGCGCTGGCTGAAGGGCTCGGCACTCGCGCTCACCGTGCTCGTCGTGGCGGCCTCGGGAGCCGGCTGGATCGTCTACGCCAAGCTCAGCGCCAACATCACGCCCGACGAGGCGGCCGCCGCCGAGCTCGCCCGGTACGAGCGGGAGCGGCCCACCGCGCTGGTGCGGGGCGCCCAGAACATTCTGCTGATCGGCTCCGACACCCGGGCCGGGGACGGCAACGACGAGTACGGCCGGGACCTGGGCAGCGAGCGGTCGGACACGACGATCCTGCTGCACCTGGCCGCCGACCGGCGCAGCGCCACCGCCGTCTCGCTGCCCCGGGACCTGATGGTGGACGTCCCCGGCTGCCGCCGGCCGGACGGCAGCCGCAGCCGGCCGGCGTTCGCGATGTTCAACCACGCGTTCCAGGTGGGCGGTTCCGCCTGCACGATCCGCACCGTCGAGAAACTGACGGGCATCCGCGTCGACCATCACATGGTCGTGGACTTCAGCGGGTTCAAGGAGATGGTGGACGCCGTCGACGGGGTGCAGGTGTGCCTGAAGGAACCCGTCGACGACAAGGCGGCCAAGCTGAAGCTGCCCGCCGGCCGGGTCACCCTCGACGGGGAGCAGGCGCTCGGGTACGTACGGGCGCGCAAGTCGCTCGGGAACGGCAGCGACACCGAGCGGATGGAGCGGCAGCAACTGTTCCTCGGCGCGCTCGTCGACAAGGTGCAGAGCAACGACGTCCTGCTCAACCCGGTGAAGCTGTATCCGGTGCTGGACGCGGCGACCTCCTCGCTGACCACGGATCCGGAACTGGCCAGTCTGCGTGGCTTGTACCAGTTGGTGCGCGGGCTGCGTGACATCCCCACCGAACGTGTGCAGTTCCTGACGGTGCCGAGGGAGTCGTACGTCCACAACGCCAACCGTGATCAACTCGTGGAGCCGGCGGCGGAGAAGCTGTTCGCGCGACTGCGGGCCGACCAGCCGGTGGCCGTGGCCCGGGATCTCCCGGAAAACGCCCCCGGAACGGGCGCACAGGACGGCACCGCGAGCGGCGCCTCTCCCGCCCCCACCTTCAGCGGGAACACCGCCGCCGAGCACGCGTGCGAGTAAGGGCTTCACCAAGACGACGAACTTCCGTTCAGAAAATGAGGTGGATTGCCCGGTTGTAGGGACGTCGAATTTGTCACCGGCGTCGCCCGACGCTGAACTGGGCGGATAGTGTGAGCGATCCGGTGCACCCGACCACGAGGTCCGTCCTGCGGTCGCGCACCGATTCACCGAGACCCGAGCGCCTTGGAGGGGGAAGGCGCCGCGTGGCCCCGACGGAGGATTCGGACAACCGTGGACGCGCAAGGCCGTGGGCGGGCGGAGCACATCGACCCCGCAGACCAGTGGGTACTCAATCCGAACACCGGCGAATACGAACTGCGACTGAGCCCTTCCGCAGCGCAGTCGCCGGTCCCCGGCCCCCGGAGACCCGCCCGGGACAGCGGCGGCGCACCGCGCCGTCGCAACGACGCGAAACCCGGTGGCACACGTGAGATGAGCCGGGTGCGCCCGGGGGACGTGCCGCCGCCGCGCAACCGGCGCAAGGGACCCGAGCCGGAGGCGCCGCAGGGGCGGCGTGCGGCCCGGCGGCCGGTGAAGAAGAAGTCGAAGGCCAAGAAGGCCCTGCTGTGGACCGGCGGGACCATGGCGTTCGTGCTGGTCGCCGTGACCGCCGCCGGGTACCTCTACATCAGGCACCTGAACGGCAACATCACGTCCATCTCCGACGACGGCGCGAGCACGGGCGGTTTCCGCAAGGACGAGGCGATCAACATCCTGCTGATCGGCACCGACAAGCGGACCGGCAAGGGCAACGAGGGCTACGGCGACGCCGGCAGCGTCGGCCACGCGGACACCAACATCCTGCTGCACGTCTCCAAGGACCGCTCCAACGCGACCGCGCTCAGCATCCCGCGCGACCTGATCGTCGACGTCCCGGACTGCCCGACCCAGCAGGAGGACGGCAGCAGCAAGGTCATCAAGGGCACGCCGAGCGCCCGGTTCAACACGAGCCTCGGTCAGGACGACCGTACGCCGAGCTGCACCATGCGCACGGTGACCGAGCTGACCGGCATCAAGCCCGACGACTTCATGGTCGCCGACTTCAACGCGGTCAAGACGCTGACCACGGCGGTCGGCGGGGTCGAGGTGTGCCTGGGCAAGGACATCGACGACGCCGACTCGCACCTGAAGCTGTCGAAGGGCACGCACAACATCTCGGGCGAGCAGGCGCTGGCCTTCGTGCGGACCCGGCACTCCGTGGGCTTCGGCGGCGACCTGAGCCGTATCGGCCTTCAGCAGCAGTTCCTCAGCGCGCTGATGCGCAAGCTCAGTTCCAACGACACGCTCACCAGCCCGGGCAAGATGCTGAAGCTGGCGGAGGCCGGCACCAAGGCGCTGACCGTCGACGACAAACTGGACAGCATCGGGAAGCTGAAGGACCTCGGGATGGAGCTGGGCAAGCTCAATCCGAAGAACCTGACCTTCACCACGGTGCCGGTCGTGGACAACCCGGCCGAGAAGGTCAAGACCACGGTCGTCCTCAACGAGGCGAAGGCTCCCGCGGTCTTCCAGGCGATCAAGGACGACGTCTCCTTCAGTGACGTGAAGAAGAAGGCGAAGGCCGCGAAGGACGCCCAGGCCGCGCGGCTGAAGGGCACCAAGGCGCCCGCCTCCGAGGTGCGGGTGCGCATCCTCAACGGCGGTGCGGCGTCGGGCAGCGCCCAGGCGGCACTCAACTGGCTGCAGAACGACGAGGGCATCTCCAAGTCGGAGAACGCCGGCAACGCGCCCGCCGAACTGGCCAAGACCCAGCTGGAGTACGCGCCCGACCAGGCCGCCCAGGCACGCAAGCTGGCCGCCGTCATGGGGCTTTCCGGCTCCGCTCTGAAGCCGGGCAAGAGCGTGACCAACTCCCAGGGGCTGCCGGCGATGACGCTGACCCTCGGCAAGGACTTCAAGGGCGCGGGTGTCTCCCTCACGCCCGCGACGAAGGCACCGGACGTCGACAAGTCGACGGCGGACAAGGTGCAGTGCGCGCAATAGGCGTGACCGAACGGAGACGGGTTTTTCGCATTCACAGATCGAGTGGAATTCACAGGAATGCGTATCCTGTGCGATGACTTGCAGATGAGGTGCGCCTCGTAGGTAACCCAATGGGCCTGTCGTGCGTCTAACTGGGCGCGTGACGGGCCCGTTGCATGGGCGCAAGGGTGGGGAGGGCAGGGAGATTGGCGCAGAGCGAGGTGCGCGGGGAGGCGCCTGCGGTCGACGGCGCGAAGTCGCCCGCGCCGCAGGCGGATGCGTCGGCGGGCTCGGGACGTCGTACCGGCGGGGGGCCGGGCGGCGGGCCGAGGGCCGACCGGCCGCGACGCGGACGGCGCGCGCTGCGCTGGTCGGCGACCGTGCTGGCGGTGGTGATACTCGGGACGGCGGGCGCCGGATATCTGTACTACGAGCATCTCAACGGCAATATCCACAAGGGCAGACGCAGCAGCGCCGACGACTCAAAGGCGCAGCGGACCCAGCCGAACGCGGCCGGGCAGACCCCGCTGAACATCCTGCTGATCGGCTCCGACAGCCGTAACTCCGACGAGAACGTGAAGCTCGGCGGCAGCCGGGACCACCGCGGCGACCCGCCGCTCGCGGACGTCCAGATGCTCATCCACCTCTCCGCGGACCGCACGAGCGCCGCCATGGTCAGCATTCCGCGCGACACCCGGGTCGACATCCCCAAGTGCACGGACCCGGACACCGGCAAGGTCTATCCGGCGACCAACGACATCATCAACGTCAGCCTGGCCCGGGGCGGGGCCGGTTGCACGCTGGCCACCTGGGAGAACCTCACCGGGGTCTACATCGACCACTGGATGACGATCGACTTCGCGGGTGTGGTGCGGATGGGCAACGCCATCGGGGGTGTCGACGTCTGTGTGAAGCAGAACGTGTGGGACCGCCCGACCGCCTCGGTGCCCGGCGGCTCCGGCCTGAAGATGAAGGCGGGAACGCACAAGGTGAAGGGCGAGAAGGCCCTGCAGTGGCTGCGCACCCGGCACGCCTGGGGCAGCGACCTGATGCGGGCCCGCGCCCAGCACATGTACCTGAACTCGATGATCCGCACGCTGCGGCAGCAGAACGTGTTCACGGACACCGGGCGGCTGATGGACCTCGCGGAGGCGGCCACCAAGTCGCTGACGGTCTCCGAGGAGATCGGCACGGTGAAGAAGCTCTACGACCTGGGCATGCAGATGAAGGAGGTGCCCTCGGACCGGGTCACCTCGCTGACCATGCCCAACGTGCCGGACCAGCGCAACAGCAACCACGTCGTGCCGGACGGGGCCAACGCCGACAAGGTGTGGCGGATGCTCCAGGACGACGTGCCGTTCGACAAGAACGGCAAGCACAAGAAGAAGAAGAAGTCCAAGAAGTACAAGCCGACCGAGGAGCCCTCGCTCGACGCGGGCGGGCTCGGCGTGCTCGTGCAGAACGCCACCCGGAGCTCCACCGAGGCACCGGTGCCCCAGCGGGCGTCGACGATCGCCCGGGCGCTGATCGCGAAGGGCTACGGCAGGGCGAACGCGGACACCTCGGGGACGCTGTCCGAGGAGAAGACGGTCGTGCGGTACCCGAGCGCGGACCTGAAGGGCGACGCGCAGTACGTGGCCAAGGCGCTCGGGCTGCCCATGGACGCGGTGAAGCAGTCGACCGACGTGTCGGGGGTCACGGTCGTCGTCGGCGCGGACTGGCGCACCGGCACGGCCTTCCCCAAGGAGGACACGCCCGAGGCCGGCGACCTGCCCGACGGCAGTGACGCCGTCAACGGCTCGGACACCACCAAGTGCATGGACGTGTACGACGTCTACCGCTGGTAGCCGAGCGCTCGGCCGGCCGTACGCAGGGCCCCCTTCTCGTGGGAGAAGGGGGCCCTGTCGTCAGCTGCCGTGCGCTCAGGCGGCGTTCGCCACCGCCGGCCGCCGGGAGGCGATGACCTTCCGCGCCAGGGACCGCGGGCTGGTCAGGAAGCCCCAGCCCCAGGACATGTGCATGGTGGCCAGGGCCACCGGGATCTGCAGCCGCGCCTTGAGCGGCAGGCCCCTGCCCGCCGGGAGGGAGCCCGCGACGATCGCGGCCAGGTAGCCGCCGGGGACCACGAAGCCCCACGGGGTCAGCGCCACGCCCACCAGGAGGCCGGCCGCCATCGCGCACACCGCGGTCGGCGGGGCCAGGTAGCGCAGGTTGATGGAGCCCGAGTGGTAGCGGGCGACGACGTGCCGCCAGCGGCCGTAGTCCTTGTACTGCTTGGCCAGCGCGCGCACCGAGGGCCGGGGGCGGTACGACACCCTCAGCTCCGGCGAGAACCAGATCAGGCCGCCCGCCTCACGGATGCGGAAGTTCAGCTCCCAGTCCTGGGCGCGGATGAACTCCTCGTTGTAACCGCCCTGCTGCTCCAGGGCCTCCCGGCGGAAGACGCCGAGGTAGACCGTCTCGGCGGGGGCGGCCTGGCCGCCGGTGTGGAAGGCCGCGTTGCCGACGCCGATCTTCGAGGTCATGGCGGCGGCGACCGCGTGCTCCCAGTCGTTCTCGCCCTCGGCGTGCATGATGCCGCCGACGTTCTGCGCGCCGGTCTCCGCGAGGAGGCGGACCGCGGTCGCGATGTAGTTCGGCGAGAGCATGCCGTGGCCGTCGACGCGGACGACGATCGGGTGCCGGGACGCCTTGATCGCCGCGTTCAGCGCAGCGGGCGTACGGCCGGTCGGGTTCGGGACGGTGTGCACACGCGGGTCGTCGGCCACGAGCTCGGCGGCGATCTCGTCCGTGCGGTCCGTGGACGGACCGAGGGCGATCACGACCTCCATCTCGCCGGCGTACTCCTGCGCGAGGATCGCTTGGACGGCCCCGCGCAGATGCCGCTCCTCGTTGAGGACGGGCATGATCACGGAGACAGCGGGGAGCCGCACGTCGGACTTGGCGTTCATAGGACGCTCACGTTACCGCGAACGGGGGACAGCGGTGCGCGCCGCCGGGGCGGGACGGCGGGCTGGAGATCGTATCGGCCTACTGTGCTCACGGATCCCACGTACGGCCTCGTCCGGAGGTGTCCCTTTGCCCAGCCCGCCTCGGCCCCCGTCCCCCACCGCCAAAGGCGCGGGGGGTGTGCCCGGGCCACAGCGCCGCCCGCAGCCACCCCGCCGGGGGCCGCGCCCGCCCGAGCGGCCCGTGCGGTCCGTCCGGCCGCCCCGGCGGCCGCGCTGGGCCATGCGGGCGGTCACCACGCTCTCCGTCGTGGTGCTCGCCTCGGCCGGGATCGGGCACGCGGTCGTCACGAGCCTGGACGCGGGCATCGCCCGGATCGACGCGTTCAAGGACATGAAGAACCGACCCCGGGCCGGCCACGGCATGAACGTCCTGCTGGTCGGCACCGACGGCCGCGACAAGATCAGCGAGCGGGACCGGCGCGCCTTCCGGCTGGGGGGTGCGCCGTGTCACTGCACCGACACCATGATGATCGTGCACATCTCGGAGGACCGGGACCGGGCGACGGTGGTGAGCCTGCCGCGCGACTCCTACGCCGAGACGCCCGAGCACGTCGACCAGAACTCCCGGAAGCGGCACGGCCCGCACCCGGTCAAGCTGAACGCGGCCTACGCCGAGGGCGGTCCCCAGCTGACCATCCGCACGGTCGAGAACATGACCCACGTGAAGATCGACCACTACCTGGAGGTCGACTTCACCAGCTTCATGAGGACCGTGGACGTGCTCGGCGGCGTCAAGGTGTGCACGCCGACGCCGATGAAGGACTCCTACACCGGGCTCGACCTGCCGGCCGGCACGCACACCCTCATGGGCGGGCAGGCGCTGCAGTACGTGCGTGCCCGGCACGTCGACGGGGCGAGCGACCTCGGACGGATGAAGCGGCAGCAGCGGTTCCTGGCGGCGCTGATCGAGAAGACCACGTCGTCCGGTGTGCTGCTGAACCCGATCAGGTTCCGGGACGTGACCCGGGCGGTGCTGGGTTCGGTCCGTGCCGACGAGGGCTTCGGCACCGACGAGCTGCTCGACCTGGGGCGGGCGATGCGGAACTTCTCCCCGTCGTCCTCGGAGTTCACCACCGTGCCCATCGGGCAGCTGAACTACCAGGTCAAGGGCATCGGCTCGACCCTGAAGTGGGACCCGGCCAAGGCGGAGAAGCTCTTCGGCTCGGTGCGCGACGACAAGCCGCTCGCCGTGGACCGCCCGCACCGCGGCCCCGCGCCGGCGCCGGTGGAGGTGGACCCGCGGCAGATCCGGGTGCAGGTGGCGAACGGCACCGGCACCGTCGGGCTCGCCAAGCGGGTCGACGCCGCGCTGACCGCGACCGGCTTCGCCGCCACCCACCAGCCGGTGACCGCGCCCGCCCATGTGCCGCGCACCGTGATCTCCTACGACCCCCGGTGGGACCGCTCGGCCCTGTCCCTGGCGGCGGCCCTGCCCGGCAGCGAGCTGCGGGCCGTCCCCGGCCAGGGACCGCTGCTGAAGCTGACCGTCGGGGCCGACTTCAGGAACGTGCACCAGGTGCGGTTCGAGGACCCCGGGCAGCCGGAGACGAACGTGGTGCGGGGCAACGAGGTGGTGTGCTCCGGAAAGGCCTGACGTCCGGGGCGCGGCCGGGCGCCCGGCGGGTCCGCCTCCCGGCGGGCACCGCCGGGCGGATCACGAGGCGCACTTCACCTGGTCCGCCGTCGTCTTGGGCACGGCCGGGGCCTTCGCCGGGCCGGTGAGCGGTACACCCGCGCCCTTGAAGTCGGCGCCGAGCCTGAGCACCATCGCGGGCAGCCCCTGGGCGTTGGTCTCGCTCCTGCCGGGCTTCAGCGCGGACGCCGGCAGCCCCATCAGGTCGGCCAGTTCGCGGGCCTGCGCCGCCTGGGTGGGCGCGTACTGGAGCGTCGTGCGCTTCTGGTCCGCGCCGGCGTTGCCGAGCTGGCTCGCCTTGGCGACGCCCTTCTCGGTCTGGAGCCAGGCGAGGGTGGTCTGGGCGGAACCGCCGGGCGCACCGGCGTTGTACAGGTCGACCCGCACGTCCGCGGCGGCGGAGCGGGGCCCCTTCAGCTTGGCCGCCTCCTTCGCCTTCTGCTTCTTCTTCACCTCGGTGAAGGACGCGTCGTCCTTGATCATGGTGAAGATCTGCGCGGCGGGGACGGGGTCCACGATCACCGTCTTGTGGAAGGCGCCGTCGGCGGGGTTGTCCTTGACCGGCAGGGTGAGGAAGGTGATGTTCTTCGGCGGCACCTTCTTCAGCTCCAGCGCCACGTCCTTGAGGGTGGTGATGTGGCCGATGCCCTTGTCCACGGTGAGCGCCTTGGTCGCCGTCTCCGCGAGGCCCAAGAGCCGGGTCGGGCTGGTCAGGGTGTCGTCGGACTTCATCTTGCGGAACAGGGAGCCGAGGAACTGCTGCTGGACCTTGATCCGGTCGAGGTCGCTCTGGTTCGCCCAGCTGTGCCGGGTGCGGACGAAGGCCAGGGCCTGCTCGCCCTCGACCTTCGACGGTCCGGCCGGCAGGTCGAGGTGCGACTTCGTGTCCTTCACGGCGTGGTCCAGGCACACCTCGACACCGCCGACGGCCGTCGTCAGCGTCTTCACGGCGTTGAAGTCGGCCATCATGAAGTGGTTCACCGTGACTCCGCCGCCGAGCGCCTCGACGGTGCGGACGGTGCAGCCGGGGTCGCGGCCGAGCTGGCCGAGGCTCTCGTTGAACCGAATGTTCCGGGTGCCGGGGACGGTCTTGAGGGAGCCGTCCTGCTGCCTGGTCGGGCAGTCGGGTATGTCGGTCACCAGGTCCCTGGGGATGCTGAGCGCGGTGGCGTTCGAGCGGTCCTTCGACACGTGCAGCAGGATGTTGGTGTCCGCGTGGCCGAGGCTGTTGGCGTCGCCGTAGCCGGCGTCGCCCTTGCCGGTCCGCTTGTCGGTGCCGATCACCAGGATGCTGAACGCCTTGTCCTTGCTGAAGGAGTCGCTGGTGGCGCCCGCGGTGTCGGTGGTGGTGATGTTGTCGTCGAGGTGCTTGAGATACAGGTAGGCGGCGCCCGCGCCCGCGACCAGGACGAAGGCCAGAGTGCCGCCGGTCCACAGCAGAATCCTTTTGCCTGTGGACTTCTTCTTCGCCTTGCGCTGTCCGCGGCCCGTGGTGCGGCGACGGCCCGGCACCAACGGCTCGGGCGCGGGCCCGGGCTCCGGCGCGGAGCGGGGGCCGGGCACGGCCGGCCGCTCGGTGGCGGGGTCCGGCTGCCGCAGTTCGTACTCGCCCGTGCGGGGGTTCAGCACCCACTGGTCCGCGGGATCGATGTCGTCACCACTGCCACGGAACGGTGCGTCCACGCCTCAGCCCCCCGTCGCGGGCACACGACGAGTGCCCCGCCTCACTCTCCACCTGTAGGACGGCGGCAACCCGCGCGGCCGCCCACCGGATCGCTCACACTATCCCCACAGGTCTCAAACGGAAGCCCGGCGTGATACTTCCCACTTCCGCACAACCCCCCTGCAAAACACGGCAGTTACTAGTCCTGGAAGCCCTCGGCGGCGCGCTTCTCGCGCAGCTCGCGGATCGCGCGGCGGCGGGCCAGGCGGTGGGTGCGGCGGATCTGGGCCTCCTGGTAGCGGCGGCGGTCCCGCTCGGTCTCCGGGACCACCGGCGGCACCCGGCGCGGTTTGCCGTCGCCGTCGACCGCCGCGAAGACCAGGTAGGCCGAGCCGACCTGGGTGGCCGGGGTCGACTCGTTCCAGCGCTCCGCGAGGACCCGGACACCGACCTCCATGGAGGTCCGCCCGGTCCAGTTCACCTGAGCCTTCACATGGACCAGATCGCCGACCCGGACCGGCTCCAGGAACACCATCTCGTCCATGGAGGCGGTGACGGCGGGACCGCCGGAGTGCCGGCCGGCCACGGCGCCCGCGGCGTCGTCGACGAGCTTCATGATCACGCCGCCGTGTACCGTTCCCAGCAGGTTGGTGTCGTTGTGGGTCATGATGTGGCTGAGCGTGGTGCGGGAGGCGGACGTGGGCTTGCCCGGGATGTCGGTTTCCGTGTCCGTGGCCAGGTCTGTCATGCCCTCCACCTTATGCCGAAGCGACATTCACGGAATTTGTGTCAGCTTGGCAACAGCGCCGCTCTGATTTTCCGACAGGCCTTGTAAGGCACACACCCGCGCCCTGCACACTGGTCCGCATGAATGACTGGCCCCAGGGATGGTCCGACGACAACCGCGGCCCGCGCTACGGACGCGGCAGTGCCGGCTCGCAGCCGGAGGGCGCCCGCGTGATGCGTCAGGTGCGGCGCGGCCCGGCGGTACCGCCCGGCCAGCGCTCCGGCTACGGCGACCCCGGTCCGGCGGCGCCGCCGTACGGCAACGGCGTCCCGCAGCAGCCGTCGTACGTCGACGGCCGGGGCTACGACGACGGCCCCGGCCACGACGACTACGACAGCGGCTACAACACCGGCCAGGTCTACGGCGGTGGCGGCCCCGGCGGGCCGCAGGGCGCGCCCGCCCGGGCTCCGCGCCCCGCCCCGAACTGGCGGCGCCGCATCAAGTGGACGGTGATCACACTGGCGACCGTGTTGGTCGTCACATCCGTCGGGACGTACTTCTGGGCCGACTCCAAGCTGCGCCGCGAGGTCGACCTGGGGACGGTCATCGACCGGCCGGAGTCGGGCGACGGCACCAACTACCTGATCGTCGGCTCGGACAGCCGTGAGGGCATGTCCAAGGCGGACGAGAAGAAGCTGCACACCGGCGGCGCCGAGGGCAAGCGCACGGACTCGATGATGATCCTGCACGTCGGCGACAACGGCGACACGCTGATCTCGCTGCCGCGCGACTCGGACGTGGAGATCCCGTCGTACAAGGGGTCGACGTCCGGGAAGACCTATCCCGCGCGCGGCCGGCACACGAAGCTGAACGCCGCCTACGCCGAGGACGGGCCGACGCTGCTGGTCCGCGCGATCGAGTTCAACACCGGCCTGCACATCGACCACTACGTGGAGATCGGCTTCCAGGGCTTCGCGAACATCGTGGACGCGGTGGGCGGTGTCGACATAGACATCGACAAGGGATTCAAGGACAAATGGTCCGGCGCCGACTTCAAGAGCGGCAAGCAGACCCTGGACGGCCAGCAGGCTCTCGCCTTCGTCCGTACCCGGCACGCGTTCGCCGCCTCGGACCTGCAGCGCACCAAGAACCAGCAGAAGTTCCTCGCCGCCCTGGCCCACCAGGTGGCCACGCCCTCCACGGTGCTCAACCCGTTCACGTTCTACCCGACCATGGGCGCGGGTCTGGACTCCCTGATCGTCGACAAGGACATGGGCCTGTGGGACCTGGCCTCGATGTTCTGGGCGATGAAGGGCGTCAACAGCGGTGACGGCACGTCGATGAACATGCCGATCTCCGGCTCCTCCGGCGGCAACCTCGTCTGGGACAAGGCGAAGGTGAAGACCCTCGTGAGCCAGCTGAACAACGACGAGAAGGTCACCGTCTCCGGCAACTAGCGCACCGCGCGTGCGAGCAGCGCCACATGGGGAAGGGCCAGCGGTCCTTCCCCATCGGCGTTTCCGGCGTCCCCGGGCACGAAGGCGGCGCACAGCCGCTCGTACTCCCGCCGGACCGCCGCCACGGTGCCGGCCTCCTGCGAGGTCAGGACCAGGCCCACGGTGGCGACCCCGCCGGCCGCGCCGCCCCACCACTCCTCGACGGTCGTCCGGTGGTCCCAGACCAGTTCCGCCGCCCCGGCGCCGGTGAAGCCGGCCTCGGCGAGCAGGCCGGCGAGACCGTCCGGGGTGCGGGCGAAGTCCTCGGCGGGGTCCAGCCGCGGCAGGTACGACGGCGGTACCGCGCCGCCCGCCGCCAGGGCCCGCCCGAGCAGGTCCTGCCCGGCACCGCGCCGGGCGCCCCACAGCGTCACGGCCAGCCGGCCGCCGGGGCGCAGCACACGGCGCAGCTCGGCGAGGGCGGCGCGGGGCCGGCCGACGTGGTTCAGCACGAAGTTGCCGAGCACGGCGTCGAACTCGCCGTCCCCGAAGGGCAGCCCGGGCAGTACGGCGACCTCGGCGGCGACCCCGCGCCGGCGAGCCTCGGCCACCATCCCGGCGTCGGCGTCCACGGCCCGCACCAGCGCGCCCCGCTCCCCCGCCGCCAGCGCGGCCGTGCCGGTGCCCGTGCCGACGTCGAGCACCCGCGTCCCGGCCGCGACCCCGGCCGCGTCCAGCAGGGCGGGCACCGGGTGCGCGCACAGCCGGCCGAAGCCGCGCGCGTACGCCTCGGTCCGGCCCGCCCACATGGCCCGCTCGGTGGCGTCGAAGGCGTCGGTCGCGTCGCTGGTCGTCATGCGGCCAGCCTGCCGTACACATGATCAAGGGCACCCCGGGGGGGTGCCCTCGACCGATGTCCGGACCGGTCACATACCGGCGCCCGCCATCGCGCGACAGGTCTCCGCGCAGCGGCGACACGCCTCGGCACAGCGCATCATCATCTCGTCGTCCGGCATGGACATACACGCCTCGGCGCACATGTCGCAGACCTTCGCGCACATCGCGCACATCTCCGCGGACATGGGCGAGCGCCGCATCATCATGTCGGCGCACATGCGGGTCGTCTCGGAGCAGTCCATGAGCGCGCGCATGACCTGCATCTGCGCCTGGCCGCCCTTCTGCATGCAGGAGCTCATGGTCTCCTCGCACATGCTGTGGCAGTCCATGCAGGCGGCGATGCACTCCTGCATCTGCGGGGTGAGGGCGGTCATCGTGCCGGAACGGGACTGGGACTGGGTCATGGCTCCTCCTCGCGGCAGGGACCCCGGACGGGCCCTGTGTGCTTCCGTCCTACGTCGGGAAGTGCCGCCCCGCATGTCGACCTACGGCCCTACGGACGCACGAGAGGCGCCCCGCGGGGCGCCTCTCGCCGGTGTCCGGATTCCCTGGCCGCTACGGCAGGTTGCGGGCCATCACGATCCGCTGGACCTGGTTCGTGCCTTCGTAGATCTGCGTGATCTTCGCATCGCGCATCATGCGCTCGACCGGGTAGTCGCGGGTGTAGCCGTACCCGCCGAGGAGCTGGACGGCGTCCGTCGTGACCTCCATCGCCACGTCCGAGGCGAAGCACTTGGCGGCCGCGCCCTGGAAGGTGAGGTCGCTGTCGCCGCGCTCGGAGGCGGCCGCGGCCTGGTAGGTCAGGGCGCGGGCGGCGGCGATCTTCATGGCCATGTCGGCCAGCATGAACTGGATGCCCTGGAAGTCGGCGATCGGCTTGCCGAACTGCTTGCGCTCCTGGACGTAGCCCTTGGCGTAGTCGAGGGCACCCTGCGCGACGCCGAGCGCCTGGGCGGCGATGGTGATGCGGGTGTGGTCGAGGGTCTTCATCGCCGTGGCGAAGCCGGTGCCCTCCTCGCCGATCATGCGGTCGGCGGGGATGCGGACGTTGTCGAAGTAGACCTCGCGGGTCGGGGAGCCCTTGATGCCGAGCTTCTTCTCCGGGGCGCCGAAGGAGACGCCCGGGTCCGACTTCTCGACGACGAAGGCGGAGATGCCCTTGGAGCGCTTCGTCGGGTCGGTGACGGCCATGACCGTGTAGTACTCGGAGACGCCCGCGTTGGTGATCCAGCGCTTCACGCCGTTCAGGATCCAGTGGTCGCCGTCACGGACGGCCTTGGTCTTCATGCCGGCCGCGTCGGAGCCCGCCTCGGGCTCGGAAAGGCAGTACGAGAACATCCCGTCGCCCTTGGCGAGCGGGGCGAGGTACTTCTTCTTCAGGTCCTCGGAGCCGGAGAGGATCACCGGCAGGGAGCCCAGCTTGTTCACCGCGGGGATGAGGGAGGAGGACACGCACGCGCGGGCCACCTCCTCGATCACGATGACGGTGGCGAGCGCGTCGGCGCCGGCGCCGCCGTACTCCTCGGGGACGTGCACGGCGTGCAGGTCGTTGGCCACGAGGGCGTCCAGCGCCTCCTGCGGGAAGCGGGCCTCCTCGTCCACCGCCGCGGCGTACGGCGCGATCTTCGCCTCGACCAGGGAGCGGACGGCGTCCCGGAGCATGTCGTGCTCCTCGGACAGGCGGTACAGGTCGAAGTCAGCCGATCCGGCCACGGTCTCTCACGCTCCAAAGACGCAGTGATACTGACGCTAATTACCGTTAAGTAACTCAAATTTTAGAGGGCCGCCGACGGCACGCCTACGTGACCTACGCGACAGCGGGAAATTGCCCGGTGGACGGCCCGGCTATGCTCGGGCCCGCACGAGAGAGTCCACCGGCTGGAGCGCACCCCCATGAGCCTGAAGATCACCGTGATCGGCACCGGCTATCTCGGCGCCACGCACGCCGCGGCCATGGCCGAGCTCGGCTTCGAGGTGCTGGGGCTCGATGTCGTACCCGAGAAGATCGCCATGCTGGAGCGCGGCGAGACGCCGATGTTCGAGCCGGGCCTGGAGGAGCTGCTGCGCCGGCACGTGGCCGGCTTCGAGGGCGCCTCGGGGCGGCTGCGCTTCACCACCGACTGGGCCGAGGCCGGCGCCTTCGGCGATGTGCACTTCGTGTGCGTGAACACCCCGCAGAAGCACGGCGAGTACGCCTGCGACATGTCGTACGTCGACTCGGCGATCGCCTCGCTCGCCCCCCATCTGCACGGCCCGGCCCTGGTGGTCGGCAAGTCGACGGTGCCGGTGGGTTCGGCCGACCGGCTGGCCACGTACCTCGCCGAGCACGCGCCGGCCGGTGCGGACGCCGAGCTGGCCTGGAACCCGGAGTTCCTGCGCGAGGGTTTCGCCGTGCAGGACACGCTGCACCCCGACCGGATCGTGGCCGGGTTGCGCAGCGAGCGTGCCGAGAAGCTGCTGCGGGAGGTGTACGCGACTCCGATCGGCGAGGGCACGCCGTTCGTGGTGACCGACTTCCCGACCGCGGAGCTGGTGAAGACCGCGGCGAACTCGTTCCTCGCGACCAAGATCTCGTTCATCAACGCGATGGCGGAGGTGTGCGAGGCCGGCGGCGGTGACGTGGCGCGGCTGGCGGAGGCCATCGGGTACGACGACCGGATCGGGAAGAAGTTCCTGCGCGCCGGGATCGGCTTCGGCGGTGGCTGCCTGCCCAAGGACATCCGGGCGTTCATGGCCCGGGCCGGCGAGCTGGGCGCGGACCAGGCGCTGACCTTCCTGCGGGAGATCGACTCCATCAACATGCGCCGGCGCGGGCAGATGGTCGAGATGGCCCGGGAGGCGCTCGGCGGGGGCTCCTTCCTCGGCAAGCGGGTCGCGGTGCTCGGCGCCACCTTCAAGCCCGACTCGGACGACGTCCGTGACTCGCCCGCGCTGAACGTGGCGGGCCAGATCCATCTGCAGGGCGGCCAGGTCACGGTGTACGACCCGAAGGGCATGGACAACGCCCGCAAGGTCTTCCCGACCCTCGGTTACGCGGAGACCGCGCTGGAGGCCGTCCGCGGCGCCGACATCGTGCTGCACCTGACGGAGTGGCGGGAGTTCCGCGAGCTGGACCCGGCGGCGCTCGGCGAGGTCGCCACGGACCGGCTGCTCCTGGACGGGCGCAACGCCCTCGATCCGGAGCTGTGGCGGCGGGCCGGCTGGACCTACCGGGCGATGGGGCGTCCCACCGCCTAGCGGACGCCCGGACACACGTTAAAAGGGGACGCCGGTTCGGCCGAGGCTCAGTCGGCCGAACCGGCGTCTTCCCGCATTCTGCACCACGGCACACATACGTGGCCGATGAACTCCCCGGCGTTCACAGGTGCCGAGGGGGGCGACCGGGCGGTGCGGCGGGTGCCCGGCGTGGGCGAGCGACGCTGCCCGCAGCGACTCGCGCAGGTCCCGCACCGGTTCCAGCTCGCCCGGCAGTCCCGATTCCTTGCACCGGCCGGCTTTGTGTCCGTGCCGACCCCTTGGGGCACCCGTTCTGTCTGTGCGCCTGCTGACCGAGGCGCCCGCCGAACCGTCCCCGAGGAGGACACCATGGCGTCCGTCGCCCGCTTCCGTTCCGTGGTGCTGGACTGTCCCGACCCGCACGCGCTGGCCGCCTTCTACGCGGCGGTGGCCGGCGGCACGCCGCAGGCCGAGGACGACGACTGGGTGGTCCTGGAGGTCCCGGACGGGCCGCGGCTGGCCTTCCAGCGCGCCGAGGGCCACACCCCGCCTCAGTGGCCGCGGGCGGACCGCAACGGCCAGCAGTTCCACCTCGACCTCGACGCGGGGCGGACCTGGGCGGAGGTCGACGCCGCGCACGAGCGGGTCCTGGAGCTGGGGGCCCGTCCGCTGGACCTGGAGGACCGGGAGACGAAGGACTTCCAGGTGTACGCGGACCCGGCCGGACATCCGTTCTGCCTGTGCCGGATCGAGGAGCCCTGAGCCGTCCGGCAGCCGTACCGGAATACACGAGGGCGGGGTGGCCGGCACGGCCGGCCACCCCGCCCTCGGCGCTCAGCCCTCGGCGCCGTCGAGCGACTCGATCGTGGCGTTGGACGCCGCGCGCGTCGCCCGGAGGCCGCGCGCCACGTCCTCGGCCGCGCCGAGCATCCGCACCGCGTTCTTCCAGGTCAGCTTGGCCAGGTCGGCCGTGGACCAGCCGCGGTCCAGCAGCTCGGCGAGCAGGTTCGGGTAACCGGAGACGTCGTTCAGGCCGTCCGGGGTGAACGCCGTGCCGTCGTAGTCGCCGCCGATGCCCAGATGGTCGATGCCGGCCACCTCGCGCATGTGGTCCAGGTGGTCCGCGACGGTGGACACCGTGGCGACCGGCCGCGGGGTGCGCTCCTCGAACTCCCGGTGGATCTTCATCGCCTCGGGGCTGGTGTCCAGGTGGTGCAGGCCGTGCGCGCGCATGTTCTCGTCGGCCGCGGCGGTCCAGTCCACGGCCGCCTGGAGGACGAACTTCGGCACGAACGTCACCATCGCCACGCCGCCGTTGGCGGACAGCCGCTCCAGCACGTCGTCGGGGATGTTGCGCGGGTGGTCGCACACCGCGCGCGAGGAGGAGTGCGAGAAGACCACTGGCGCGGAACTGGCGTCCAGCGCGTCCCGCATGGTCGTCGCCGCCACGTGCGAGAGGTCGACGAGCATGCCGAGCCGGTTCATCTCCCGGACGACCTCACGGCCGAACGCGGTGAGACCGCCCGCCTTCGGCTCGTCGGTCGCCGAGTCCGCCCAGTCCACGTTGAAGTTGTGGGTGAGCGTCATGTACCGCACCCCGAGCTCGTACAGCCCGCGCAGCGTGCCGAGGGAGTTGGCGATGGAGTGACCGCCCTCGGCCCCCATCAGGGAGGCGATACGGCCGTCCCGGCGCGCCGCCTCCATGTCCCCGGCGGTCAGCGCGGGCGCCAGGTCGGCGGGGTAGCGGGCCAGCATCTGCCGGACGCAGTCGATCTGCTCCAGCGTCGCCGCGACCGGCGCCGGCTGCTCGCACGGCACGTACACCGACCAGTACTGCGCGCCGACGCCGCCCTCGCGCAGCCGCGGGATGTCGGTGTGCAGGCGGTCGTGCTGGTGGCCGCCGATGTCCAGGGCGTCGAGGTCGTAGCGGGCCTGCTTGCGCAGCGCCCACGGCAGGTCGTTGTGTCCGTCGACGACCGGGAACTCGCGCAGCAGCGCACGGGCCGCGTCCAGCGAGGCCGAGGAGGTCATGCGCGTCACTTCCCGAAGCCGAAGCCGCTCGCGCCCTCGACCTTGGACCGCAGCCGCTTGCCCTTCTCGGTGGCCTGGTCGTTGAGGTCCTGCAGGAAGTCACGCATCTTGTGCAGCAGGTCCTCGTCGTGCGCGGCGAGCATCCGGGCCGCGAGCAGACCGGCGTTGCGGGCGCCGGCGACGGAGACGGTGGCGACCGGGACACCGGCCGGCATCTGCACGATCGACAGCAGGGAGTCCATGCCGTCGAGGTACTTCAGCGGCACCGGGACGCCGATGACGGGCAGCGGCGTCACGGAGGCGAGCATGCCCGGCAGATGGGCGGCGCCGCCCGCACCGGCGATGATCACCTTCAGACCGCGGTCGGCGGCCTGCTCGCCGTACGCGATCATCTCGCGGGGCATGCGGTGCGCGGAGACGACGTCGACCTCGTAGGCGATCTCGAACTCGTCGAGGGCCTTGGCGGCGGCCTCCATGACGGGCCAGTCGGAGTCCGACCCCATGACGATGCCAACAACGGGGCTCATTCGGTGATGGTGCCTCTCAGGTAGCCGGCTGCGTGACGGGCGCGCTCCAGCACGTCGTCCAGGTCGTCGCCGTAGGTGTTGACGTGTCCGACCTTGCGGCCGGGCTTCACGTCCTTGCCGTACATGTGGATCTTGAGCTTGGGGTCGCGTGCCATGCAGTGCAAGTAGGCGGAGTACATGTCCGGGTAGTCACCCCCGAGCACGTTGACCATCACCGTCCACGGGGCGCGGGGGCGCGGGTCGCCGAGCGGCAGGTCGAGGACCGCGCGCACATGGTTGGCGAACTGCGAGGTGATCGCGCCGTCCATGGTCCAGTGCCCGGAGTTGTGCGGGCGCATGGCGAGCTCGTTGACGAGGATGCGGCCGTCGCGGGTCTGGAACAGCTCGACGGCGAGGTGCCCGACGACGCCCAGCTCCTTGGCGATGCTCAGCGCCATCCGCTCGGCCTGCAGGGCCAGGCCCTCGTCCAGGCCGGGCGCGGGGGCCACGACCGTGTCGCACACGCCGTTCACCTGCTGGGACTCGACCACCGGGTAGGCGACGGCCTGGCCGTGCGGGGAGCGTACGACGTTGGCGGCCAGCTCGCGGACGTAGTCGACCTTCTCCTCGGCGAGGACGGGGACGCCCGCCCGGAACGGGTCGGCGGCCTCCTCGACGGAGTCGACGACCCACACGCCCTTGCCGTCGTAGCCGCCGCGGACGGTCTTGAGGACGACCGGGAAGCCGTCGCCCTCCGCCGCGAAGGCGGCGACGTCCTGCGGATCGGCGACGATCCGGTGCCGTGGGCACGGGACGCCGATCGCGTCGAGCCTGGCGCGCATCACCCCCTTGTCCTGGGCGTGCACCAGGGCGTCGGGCCCGGGGCGCACGGGGATGCCGTCCGCCTCCAGGGCCCTGAGGTGCTCGGTGGGTACATGTTCGTGATCGAAGGTGATCACGTCGCAACCGCGCGCGAACTCGCGCAGCGTGTCGAGATCGCGATAGTCGCCGACGACGACTTCGCTCACGACCTGCGCCGCGGAATCCTGAGGGGTGTCACTGAGGAGCTTGAACCTGATGCCCAACGGGATGCCCGCTTCGTGCGTCATACGCGCGAGCTGCCCCCCGCCGACCATGCCGACTACCGGGAACGTCACACCCCTAGCGTATCGGCCACGCCGGGGGTGCCCCGATCGCGTCCCTCGCACAGCCTCTTACCCAGCGCTTTCCCGTCTCTTTCCAACCCGTTTCCCTGCCGTGGCCGGGTCCACAGGCGTGGGCGGGTCCGGCTGGATAGCATGGCCAGGTTGGTGAAACCTACGGACGGGAGCTGCACAGCCATGGAACCTCGTTCCTCGGGGCTGCAACGGCTCGTACGCGAGGTGGCCAAGTTCGGCGCCGTCGGCGGCGCCGGGGTCCTTGTGAATCTCGGCGTGTTCAACCTGGTCCGGCACGTCTCCGACCTGCCGGTGGTGCGCGCCAGCATCATCGCGACCGTCGTGGCGATCGCCTTCAACTACGTCGGCTTCCGTTACTGGACGTACCGGGACCGCGACAAGGGCGGGCGCACCAAGGAACTCACGCTGTTCCTGCTGTTCAGCGCCGTGGGCCTGGTGATCGAGAACGGCGTGCTCTACCTGGCGACCTACGGCTTCGGCTGGGACAGCCCGCTGCAGAGCAACATCTTCAAGTTCGTCGGCATCGGCGTCGCCACCCTGTTCCGCTTCTGGTCGTACCGCACCTGGGTCTTCCGGGCCCTGCCGGCCCGCGAGGCCGAGTCGATCCTGGCGGCGGAGGCGAAGCACCCGGCCGCCCCGAACAAGCAGCAGCCCCAGAAGCGCCAGGGCCCGAAGCAGCGGGTCCCGTAGGGCACCGACCCCTCCGGGGGTGGAGCGGGCCGCACGACCAGTGAGCCGGCATACCGGGAACCGGCGACTCATTCCCGCGCAACGGATCCGCAGCCTGCGCCGGGCCGCCCGCCGGCCCGAGGACAGCCGGCCCGCGTGCCCTCCGTTCGGTCGGGCCCGGGCTAGCGGACCGTCGGGTGGGGCTCGTCCGGTTTGCGGGTCGGGGGGGTTCGGGAGAGGAAGAGGCCGAAGACCGGGGGCTGGGCCTGGAGGAGTTCGAGGCGGCCACCGTCGGCCTCCGCGAGGTCGCGGGCGACGGCGAGACCGATGCCCGTGGAGTTGCGGCCGCTGATCGTGCGCTCGAAGATCCGCGCCCCCAGGTCGGCCGGCACGCCGGGACCCTCGTCGGTGATCTCGATGACGGCCTGGTTGCCGGTGACCCGGGTGCGCAGGGCGACCGTGCCGCCTCCGTGCATCAGCGAGTTCTCGATCAGCGCGGCCAGCACCTGGGCGACCGCGCCCGGCGTGCCGACGGCCTGGAGGTGCCGCTTGCCGGAGCTCACGATGGCCCGGCCCACCGAGCGGTAGGCGGGTCGCCACTCGGCGAGCTGCTGCTGGATGACCTCGTCCAGGTCGAAGGTGACGGCGGAGCCGGTACGCGGATCGCGGGAGTTCGTGAGCAGCCGCTCCACGACGTCCGTCAGCCGCTCGACCTGCGTGAGCGCGACGTTCGCCTCCTCCTTCACCGTGTCCGGGTCGTCGGTGAGGGTGATCTCCTCCAGCCGCATGGACAGCGCGGTCAACGGCGTGCGCAGCTGGTGGGAGGCGTCGGCCGCGAGCCGCCGCTCGGCGGTCAGCATGCGCCCGATCCGCTCGGCCGAGGAGTCCAGCACATCGGCGACCCGGTCCAGCTCGGGGACGCCGTAGCGCTTGTGCCGCGGGCGCGGGTCCCCGGAGCCGAGGCGTTCGGCGGTCTCGGCGAGGTCGGTCAGCGGGGAGGCGAGCCGGTTGGCCTGCCGTACGGCGAGCAGCACGGCCGCGACCACCGCCAGCAGCGCCACCAGCCCGATGATCAGCAGGGTCCGGCCGACCTCACGGGTCACCGAGGAGCGCGGCTCCTGCACGGTGACCGTCTCGCCCTCCTCGCCGTGCTGCGTGGAGTGGATGACGTCGCCCTGCGGCTTGGTGCCGATCTCGATCGGCGCCTTGCCGGGCATGGTGATCAGCACGTACTGGTCCTTGCCGACCGGATTGCGCAGGACGTTCGCGTTGACCTTCTCCTCGGCCAGCACCCGGCTGTCGATGATGCTCGCCAGCCGCAGCGCCTCGGACTCCACCCGTTCCTGGGCGCTGTTGCTGATCGTCCGGGTCTCGACGATCACCAGGGAGAGGCCGAAGACGGCGATCACCACGAGAACGACGGCGAGGGTGGACTGGATGAGACGTCGGCGCATGTCCTGTTACCCGAGCAGGCCCTGAGGGCGCGGCTCTCTCAGCTCTCTCAGCTCTTCTCGAAACGGAAGCCGACGCCGCGCACGGTCGCGATGTACCGGGGGTTCGCCGCGTCGTCCCCGAGCTTCTTGCGCAGCCAGGAGATGTGCATGTCGAGGGTCTTCGTCGACGACCACCACGTGGTGTCCCAGACCTCGCGCATCAGCTGGTCGCGCGTGACGACCCGGCCGGCGTCCCGCACCAGCACGCGCAGCAGGTCGAACTCCTTCGCCGTGAGCTGCAGCTCCTCGTCGCCCATCCACGCCCGGTGCGACTCGACGTCGATCCGCACACCGTGGGTGGCCGGCGGCTGCTGCGGCTCGGCGGCACCGCGCCGGAGCAGCGCCCGCACCCGGGCGAGCAGTTCGGCGAGCCGGAAGGGCTTGGTCACGTAGTCGTCGGCGCCCGCGTCCAGGCCGACGACGGTGTCCACCTCGTCGGCGCGCGCGGTGAGGATGAGGATCGGCACGGTGTGGCCGTCGGCACGCAGCCGGCGGGCCACCTCCAGGCCGTCCATCCCGGGCAGGCCCAGGTCCAGCACGACCAGGTCGACACCGCCCTGCATGCCGGCGTCGAGTGCGGTGGGGCCGTCCTCGCGCACCTCGACCTCGTAACCTTCGCGGCGCAGGGCGCGGGCCAGCGGCTCCGAGATGGACGCGTCGTCCTCGGCGAGCAGTACACGGGTCATGAGGTGATGGTAGACCGCCCGTGCGCGGTGCTGGGGTGTGATCGCTTCCAGGGATTCTTACCTTTGCGGCGCACTGGTACGAACCATTGACCTGGGGATGCGATCGTAGAAGGGACCTTCGAAACGTGACCCGCGGTTCCTCCGACACCTGTGATCCGCGTCTCAAGTCCTTCCATATCCGGCAGTGTCCTGACGTAGAGTGACGTGAACGCCTCTAGCACACCGGGGACCTTTGGCGAGCACTTGACGCTGAGGGTCTCTTTTGTGTGCGGGCTGATCAAGATCAGCCTCAACAGGAATGACCTCTGGCCGGGCTCCGGGCGCAGCGACGCGTCCCGGGGCGTGGATCCCGGTGGTCGCCGTCCACCGCTCCGTGATCCGGCAGCGGACTCCCCCCGGGCGTGGGGGTGGACGACCGACCCCGCCGGTGCCGGCCGACACCCCCACCGGGCGCGCAACGCTCCACCGCGCGTCCCGACCAGCAAGGAACGACCATGGCGTCCAGCCTGACGAAGGACTCGGTCCGCCCGGGCACCCCCGGCTCCGAGAAGACCTTCTTCGGCCACCCCCGCGGACTGGCCACTCTCTTCATGACCGAGATGTGGGAGCGCTTCTCCTACTACGGCATGAGGGCCCTGCTCCCGCTGTACCTGGTCGCCCCGAGCGGCCTGCACCTGAACGCGGGCACGGCGACCGCGATCTACTCGGTGTACGTGTCGCTCGTGTACCTGCTCGCCCTTCCCGGCGGCTGGTTCGCGGACCGCGTCCTCGGTCCCCGCAAGACGGTGGCCGTCTCCGGTCTGATCATCATGCTCGGCCACCTGTGCCTGGCTCTGCCGGTCTCGGCCAGCTTCTTCGTGGGCCTCGGTCTCGTCGCCATCGGCTCGGGTCTGCTGAAGGCCAACATCTCCACGATGGTCGGCCACCTGTACAAGGGCGCCGACGACCCGCGCCGTGACGGTGGCTTCACGCTGTTCTACATCGGCATCAACCTGGGCGCCTTCGCCGCTCCGCTGGTCATCGGCACCGTCGGCGAGAACGTCAACTGGCACATCGGCTTCGCGCTGGCCGCGCTCGGCATGGCGCTGGGCCTCGCCCAGTACCTGCTCGGCGGCCGCCACCTGAGCGAGAAGTCCAGCGTCGTCCCGACGCCGCTGTCCGCCGCCGAGAAGGCCGCCACGCTGCGCAAGGGCCTGATCTGGCTGGGCATCGCCGCGGTCTTCTACGCCACCGTCGGCTTCTCCGGTCACTTCACGCTGAACTGGGCGCTGATCCCGCTCACCCTCATCGGTCTGATCGTCCCGATACTGGTGATCGCCCGTATCCGCCGGGACAAGGACCTGGACGCCGCCGAGAAGTCGAAGGTGTCGGCCTACGTCTGGTTCTTCGTGGCCGCGGCCGTCTTCTGGATGATCTACGACCAGGGTGGCTCGACCCTGTCGCTGTTCGCCGAGGGCAAGGCCGAGAACTCGGTCTTCGGCTGGGAGTTCCCGGTCTCCTGGTACCAGTCGGTCAACCCCGTCATGATCATGGCGCTGGCGCCGGTGTTCGCCTGGCTGTGGCTGTGGCTGAACCGCCGCGGCAAGGAGCCGAGCACGATCGTGAAGTTCTCGTCCGGCCTGGTGCTGGTCGGTGCGTCCTTCTTCCTCTTCCTCGCCCCGCTGTCGATCGCCGAGGGCGGTCACAAGGCCGCGGCGATGTGGCTGGTCGCGATCTACTTCGTGCAGACCGTCGGTGAGCTGACGCTGTCGCCGGTGGGCCTGTCGGTGACGACGAAGATGGCGCCGAAGAAGTACGCCTCGCAGATGATGGGCGTCTGGTTCCTCGCGGTCACCGCGGGCGACTCGATCACCGCGCTGCTGTCGAACCCGGCCGTCGGCGGGGTCAACCTCGACCGGATGGGCTTCGTCGGCCTGGAGGCCGCGCTCGCCGTGGTCGCCGGTTTCGCGGTCTGGATGTACCGCCGGAAGGTCAACGCCCTGATGGGCGACGTGCGCTGACCGCCCGGACCTGATCGGCGAAGGGCCGCCGCATCCCTGGGGATGCGGCGGCCCTTCGGCGTACGCGGCACCGGTGCGCCGGCCCACCACCGGTCACCCGTGTGGGCCCGCGCCGCGGCTAGCGGGTTCCGCGGCGGGGCATGAAGGTGAAGACCGCTGCGCCCAGCAGGATCGCCGTGCCCGCGACCAGGCCCAGGGCCTTCAGTCCGCCGTGGTCGCTCGAACCGGTCTCGGCGAGACCGCCCGAACCGCTGTCGCCGCTGTCACCGCTGCCGCCGCCCGCGACACCGCCTCCCGAGGTCGACGTGCCGCCCGCGGCGCCGCCCGGCTGCTGGGCGGTGTCCAGGGTGAGCGAGACCTCCGTCTTCTTCGGCGTGCACGTGGTGGTCGTACCGAGCGCCTTGACCGTGAGGACACCCGGGGACAGGGTCGAGGTGCCGTCCGCGCCGGGCTTGTAGGTGCCGGTGAGGTCGGGTATCTCGATCGGGTCGCCGGACTTGATCGGGTTCGCGTTCGCCGGGCCCTCCACGTGGACCGTCCCCTTGTCGGCCCCGCCGAGCACGACCTCCATGGACGGCTTCACGGAGTCCTTGGGGATGTCGGCGGGGCTGTCCATGACCGACTTCTTGAACTGCACGGTGAGGTCGTAGCTCCCGCCGTTCTTCTTGGCGTTGATCTGCACCGGCGAGGTCGCGTCCTTGTCGCCGATCGGGGTCTTGCAGGCGTACGGGATCTGCACCTCCTTGCCGGTGAAGTCGGTCTGCCCGGTGCCGCCGGTCGCCGTCGGGGTGGCGGTCGCGGTCTTCGTGGGTGTCGCCGACCCGGTCGGCGTGCCCGACTTGGTGGGCGTCGCCGTGGAGGTCCCGCCGCCGCCCGCGGTGACCTGGATCGTCGCCGCCTTCTGCACGGTCTCCTTCGGCGAGCATTCGGTGTCCGTGGACATCGCGTTCACCGTGTACGCGTCCGGGGTCAGCGTCACCTCGCCGGCCGTCGTCAGCTTCAGGCTGCCCTTCATGTCGGACAGCACCATGGCGCCGCCCTTGGGGATCGCCGGGTTCTCCCGCGGGCCCCTCATCGCGATGTCCGCGGTCTGCGCGCCGGCCGCCTTCAGCACACCGGACGGCTGGACCGAGTTCGCGGGCAGGTCGATGATGTCGGGGTTCTTCGAGGCGGCCTGGGCGAACTTCCACACGATGTCCACCGTGTCGCCGACCTTCGCGGTGGCGGGCGCGGTGATCTCGACCTTGGTGGTGCCGTCGACGGGGTCGATGCCCGCGGGCGGCACGCAGTGGGTGGCGAACGACACCTGCGCCGCCTGCGCGGGCACCGCCGCCAGGCCCAGCAGGACTCCCGCACCGCCCAGCACCAGCGCGGCGCCCGCCGCGGCCGGCCTGCGCGCGCCGACCGGTGTGCCTCTCCTTCGCATGCTCACGTGGGTCCCTTCGTGGTGGGAGTCGTAGGACTCGTCGGGCTGTCGTCGTGCGGTGCGGAGAGCCGGCCGGCCGGGCCGCCCGGAACGGAGCCCGGGCCGAACCACGGCAGGGTCGGAGTCGTCGGGGGCGGTGCGGTCTCCCGCGCCCGGCCGCCCCCGCCCGGAAGCCGCCGGGTGCCCGGCAGCCGCGCGGCGCCCGGCGGTCGCAGGGCGGGCCGGGACGGCCGCCGGTGGCGGTCACCGCCCGGGCGGCGCGGTCGTACCCGGTCCACCACGGCCATCCCGGCGCGGAACAGGGCGGCCGGGACGACCACGCAGAGCAGCAGCCAGAACAGCGTCACGCCCCACGGGCGGCCCACGCCCCACGGCTGCTCGGCGAGGACCCGGCCGTCGTACTTCAGGGTCACCGTGTAGTCGCCGTACGCCCCGGCGGACAGCTCGACCGGCAGTTCGATCCGCGCCTTCTTCCCGGGTCCGAGGGTGCCGCGCCACTGCTGGTCGTCCCACTGCGGGGCGAAGACCCCGTGCGCGGTGCCGACCTGGAAGACCGGGTCCCGGATCGGACTGGTGCCGGTGTTGCCGACGGTGAGGACCAGGGTGCGGCCCGGCGGGGCCCCGAACCAGGTCAGCAGCGAGCCCGAACCGGTCAGCCGGGTGTCGGACAGCACCGCGAGGCGGCCGCCGGAACGCTGGGCGGGCAGCGGGGCGACGGGGTGTCCGGCGACCCGGAGGACCGCGTCCGTCTCGGCCGTCGTGCCGGTGACGGTGGCCACGTGGACCACGCAGGGGCAGGGCACGGGTGGTTCGGCGACGGGGAGTTTCCGGCGGAAGGCGCCCCGCGCGTCGGTGGTCACGGCCCGGCCGTCGCCGTTGGCGCAGGAGTTGGTGCCGCCGACGACGCCCCGGGACGGTGTGGCCCGCCCGCACACCAGCAGCATCAGCAGGGTGTGCGGGCGCCATCCGGTGCCCGTGACGGTGACCGAACCGCCGGTGCCGGCCTGCGACGCCGACAACTGCACGGCCGGCCGGTCGGCGGCGGTCACGGGCCCGGCGAGGGCCAGGACGAGCAGCGCCAGCACGGCCGCCCACACGGACAGCCGGATCATCCGTACGGTGCCGCTCACCTCACCGGTCCTCCCGTCGACTCGACGCCCTCGGGCACCTCTTCGTCCGCGCCGGAGTCACGGGCGCCACCGGACGCCGGGCCGCCCCCGCCCCGGCCCGGCGCACGGCCGTCGGCGGCCGTACGGCTCCCCCGCCGCCGTACGGCGAGCACCACGCCCGCGGCCAGCGCGGCGGCCGCTCCCGCCGGTACGGTCCACGGCACGAAGCGCGCGGACGCGGTCGCCGTGTCGTGCGCTCCGCCGGCGGCCGTGACCGTCAGCCGTACGTCGACCGAGTCGACCGCGGGCCGCTCCGGCCAGGGCTCGGTGAGCTTCAGGCGCGTGCCCGGGCGCAGGCGGACGGGCAGGTCGCGCGGCGGGCGGTCCAGGACCCGGCCGAGGACGCCGTCCGCGCGCACCGCGAGCCTCGGCACGAGGACGGTCGTACCGCGGTTGACCAGCTCGTAGGTGATCCGGTCGGCGCCCACGGACAGGTGCTCGACGGTCAGCGCGGCGAGCGCGGGGCCGGCGACGCGCAGCCGTAGCCGCACGGTCGCCGTCCGGCCACCGGCATCACGGGCGACGACCGTGCCGGACAGGTCGCCGGGCTCGGCCCCGGCCGGGACGGTCACCGTGAAGGGCACGTCGGCGCGGGTACGGGCGGGGACGCGTACCCGCCCGTCCGCGAAGGCGGTCCGGACACCGGTGCCGGTCAGCCGTACGACGACGGGCGTCCGCCCGGGATTGGTGACGGACACCGTGTCCTGGAGGACGGCTCCGGGCGGCCCTTCCGCGTAGAGGAACGGCCGGCCGGCGCCCGTGGGCGCCACGGACCAGGTGTCGGCGGCGGCCCCGTGCGCCGCACCCAGCAGCGCGACCGGGCACAGGGCCGCGGACACGGCGGCCCGGTGCAGGCGCCGGCGGCGGCGCGGGGCGCGGGTGGCGGACGGCATGGGCGGCTCCGGCGGTCGTGGGCCGAGGGCAGGCGTGGGCCGGGCGGTCGGGTCGGGGATTCAGCGGCGCGCGGCGGTCTGACCGCGCCGGGTCAGCCACAGCGCGCCCGCCGCGCCGGCCAGGAGGACCGTTCCGCCCAGCGTGCCGAGCGCGACGGCCGAATCCGCGGGGCCGGTCTGCGGGAGCTGTCCGCCGGAGGAGGAACCGCCCGAGGACGAGCCTCCCGAGGACGAGGAGGAGCCGCCGGAGGACGAGCCGCCCGCCGCCGTGACGTCCAGGGTCAGCGACGGCTTCGGACCGTTGGTGGGCGCGCAGGTCGTCGTCGTACCGAGCGCCTTGATCGTGAGCGTGGCCGCCGTGAAGGTGACCTTGCCGGTCTTCCTCGGCGTGTAGGTGCCGCTCAAGTCGCTGATCTTGATGGGGGTGTTGGCGGGGATGGCGGCCGCGTTGGCGGGGCCGCTGACCGCGAGCGTGCCGCTGTCCGCACCGCCCAGCCTGATGGTCGCGCTCGGGGTCATCGCCCCTTTGCCCAGCTCCACCGGGCTGGAGGAGACGCCCTTCTGCCAGGACATGGTGATCTTGTAGCCGCCGCCGCTGCGGACGCCCTTGATGTCGATGGGCGAGACGGCGCTCTTGACGCCGATCGGTGTCTGGCAGCGGTAGTTGACGTCGACGACGTCGGCGTGGGCGGCCGGGGCGGCCAGCAGCACCACCGAGCCGGCCAGGGCCGCGGCGGACGCGAGCGCGGCGGTTCGCTTCGGGTACGACACGATCGGTCCACCCCATTCATTCACGACGAGGTACCTGACGGCATATCAGATTCGGCCGTCAAGGTACGCCCGGGGTCGTGAGGAAGGAAGACGCGTCACAGGCCGGAGTTGTGGCGATCCGGCGCGCGCGGAGATGCCGGAGTGGAGACGGGGACCCGCGGGGCGCGCCGGTGCCGCCCGCCCGAAGACGCCGGACCCTCGCCGGGGGCTTCAGGCCGCAAGCCGGAACGAGTGCGGGCCGGCCCCTCGTCCACGGGCACAGGGCGCGCCGGAGCCTGGGTGGGACCGGCGGGGCCTCGACCACGAGGCGCGCGGGAACGGCAGCGGCCGGCCCTCGCACCGGGACGCGAACAGGCGGGCACAGGCAGACGGCGCTCATCCCTCACCCAGGGAGCACTCCGAGACGCGCGCGGGCCGTCCGGGTCGCCGGGCCGCGCCTGCGCCGCTGCCAGGACGCGCCCGGCCGTGCCTACGCCGGAGCGCCCAGCTCCGCCCACACCGTCTTGCCGGGGCGGCCGGGGGCGCGGACGACGCCCCAGTCCAGGCACAGCCGCTGCACGATGAACATGCCGTGGCCGCCGGGGCGGCCGGCACGGTGCGGGGTGCGCGGGGACGGCTGGCCGGTGCCGCGGTCGGAGACCTCCAGCCGGATGACCTTGTTGTCGCAGGCGAGGAACAGCTCGTCGGGACCCTCGGCGTGCAGGCAGGCGTTCGTCACCAGCTCGGAGACGACGAGCAGCACGTCCTCGGCCGCGGCCCGCTGGTCGGCGGTGTCGGCGGGCAGCCAGCCCCACGCGTACAGCGCCTGGCGGGTGAAATCGCGGGCGAGCGGGACGACGCCGCTCTCCCCCTCCAGGACGAGTCTGCGGACCTGCCGGCCCCGTGTCCCCGGGGTGCCACCGGACGGCACCGACGGCACGGACGGCGCGGCTGCCCCCGTGGCTGCGCCGACAGCCGGCGCATCCCCCTCGGACGCCCCGGAAGCGCCGCTCGGCTCCGGGCCGCGGTCGCCCGGCGAGTAAGGCCGGGTGGTGCTCATCAGCGCTTCACCTCACCGATTCACCAGTTCACAATTCAAAAGCCCGGCACCACTGCGTGCCGGCCGGTCGATCCGTCGTACGCCCACCGTCCGTGCGACGTCCCTTGTCGGCCCGTCCGTCGCACACATGTCCCGTCCGGGATCGCCTTCCAGGTCGTCCACCGGTACCGGGTCGGTCCGGCGGCGGGCGGTCGGCAGGATGTCTCCTGCCTCCTCCTGCCCTCTCCTGCCCGACGGATCCGGCGGAACACCCCCGTCTTCGGCGTGACAGGCGCAACGTCACAGAAACGAGCGCCGTCCGGCAGGGCCGGGACACCCGCTCAGTCCGCGCCGTCGGCCAGGGCCGCCTCCACGGAGTCGTGGACGGTGAAGACCGCCTCGGCCCCTGTGATCTCAAACACGCGTGCGACCACCGGCAGCATTCCCGCCAGGTGGACTCCACCCCCCGCGGCTTCTGCCTTCAGGCGCGCCCCGAGCAGGACGTTCAGCCCTGTGGAGTCGCAGAACTCCAGGCGTGAACAGTCGACCACAAGCCGCGAGAAGCCCTTGGCCAGAAGGTCGTCGAGGGGCTCACGCAAAAGATCGGCGGTGTGGTGGTCAAGCTCGCCGGCCGGTGTCACAACGGCGCTGGAGCCCTCTTCCCGCACCTCCACCAGAAGCCGGCCCGACTGTGCGCTGCCGACCGTCCCGTGGTCCATGCCGTCTCTCTCCCGAGGTCGTGGCTGCTGATGCCCTCGAACATTACGCCTTCCCTGCGGACTCCGACACCCGAACATCCGCACACAAACGGACATATATGGACAGAACGCACTTGCGACCAACTCGGGGAAGCGGGTAGGGCTAGTAAGGACACGTAGACCAACACGCCGGCTTCGGAGGCGCCGCACACCGCAGTGCACGTTCTGGCTTCGGCTGCCTTATGCCGAGAACGATGGAGGACACCCATGTCACCCCGGCTCGACGAATCGCATACCCCGCTCGCGACGTCGACACCCCCACCGGAACAACTGGATCATGCCATCGATCCTCTCGATCTCCTCGAGGGACTCCCGGAGATCCCTCGGTACGACGAGATCGGCCCGGTCGACGCGCGGGCCCTTTCCAAGACCCTCTTCGAGCGCCTCGAGTCGCTGGAGGAGGGGACGCACGAATATTCGTACGTCCGCAACACCCTCGTCGAGCTCAACCTCGCGCTGGTCAAGTTCGCCGCCTCCCGGTTCCGCTCCCGCAGCGAGCCGATGGAGGACATCATCCAGGTCGGCACCATCGGCCTGATCAAGGCGATCGACCGCTTCGAACTCTCGCGCGGTGTGGAGTTCCCCACCTTCGCGATGCCGACGATCATCGGCGAGATCAAGCGCTTCTTCCGGGACACCTCATGGTCCGTGCGCGTCCCGCGCCGGCTCCAGGAGCTGCGGCTCGACCTCGCCAAGGCCGGGGACGAGCTGGCGCAGAAGCTGGACCGCGCCCCCACGGTCGCGGAACTCGCCGAGCGCCTCGGCATCACCAACGACCAGGTCGTCGAGGGCATGGCCGCCTCGAACGCCTACACCGCCTCCTCGCTGGACGCCCAGCCCGAGGAGGACGAGACCGAGGGCGCCCTGGCGGACCGCATCGGCTACGAGGACCACGGTCTCGAGGGCATCGAGTACATCGAGTCCCTCAAGCCGCTGATCGCCGAACTCCCGTCGCGCGACCGGAAGATCCTCTCCCTGCGGTTCGTGGCGAACATGACCCAGTCCGAGATCGGCGAGGAACTCGGCATCTCCCAGATGCACGTCTCCCGGCTGCTGTCGCGCACGCTCGTGCGGCTGCGCAAGGCGCTGACCGTCGAGGAATGATCCCGGGGCACCTCCCCCCGCCGCCGAAGCCCTGAAGCGGTCCGGCCGTCCGTGCCGGGCCGCTTCGGTGTGCGCGGCGGCCCACGTCCCCGGCTGGCCGGTACCCACCGTCCCAACCGTTATGCGGTTACCGCCGGAAACCTCTTTCCACGGTCCGTCACCTCCACCACTATGGGGCCCCCTACCGGCTGGTACGCCGGGCCGGGGCCGCAACGGCGCGGCCGCCCGGTGACGCGAGGAGGCGGAACGATGGCTCAGGGGGACCGGGCCGAGGCGGGCGGGGGACACGAGGACGCGCCGGACGCACGGTTGACCGAGCTGCTGCGCTCCCCCACGCCGACGGCGTACCCCGCGCTGCAGGAGCTCCGGCGACGGCACCTCCCGGCGGTGCTGGGCTACGCCCGGCTGTGCGCCGCGAGCGAGTCGGCGGCCCGCAGGCTGGCGTCGGAGGCCTTCACCACGGCCGCCCGCGAGGTGGCCCGCGGCATCGAGCCGACCCTCCCCCTGCGCCACCGGCTGCTGCTGCTGACCGCCCAGATCGCGGCCGGCTGGGCGCGCGACGAGCGCTCCACGGGCGTCGATCCGGGCCTGCTGCTGGTGCTGAACGCGGCCGGGCTGCCCGACGGCCCCGTCCCGCCCCTGCTGCCCGCCTTCCAGTCGCTGCCGTCCCGCACCCAGGGACTGCTCTGGTACGGCGTCCTGGAGGAGGAGAGCGAGGAGCGCACCGCCGCCCTCCTCGGGCTGAGCCGCCCCGACGTGGCCCACAGCGCCCCGCAGGCCCTCAAGGCCCTGGCCCAGGCCTGTCTGCGCCATCGCCTGGCCGCCTCCGACGACTCGCGCTGCCCGGACTTCCGCCGGCTCATCGAGGAGGCGGTACGGCCGGACGGTCCGCGCCGCAGCCCCGATCTGGCCGCCCACATGGCGCACTGCCCGCACTGCACGGGCGCCTACGAGGACCTGCGGGCCCTGCGGGACGCCCCCCGGCAGACACTCGCGGAGGGCCTGCTGCCGTGGCGCGGAACGGCGTACGTCCGCGCGGAGGAGCCGGCGGGGGTGGCGGCGGCGCTCGCGGACCCCGCCGGTCCGAAGGCGTCCTGGCCGCCCCGGAACCGGGTCCTGCTGGCCTCGGCGGCCCTCGGTGTGGCCCTCACCCCGCTGCTCGTGTTCCTGCTCACCCCGGCGGACGGCTCCGGCCGGCAGCTGACGGCGGCGACGCCCGCGCCGCCCCCGGTCACGGTGACCGCGACGGTCTCGGTGACCCCGAGCCGCTCGGCGGCCTCCCCGCCACCGTCCCCGTCGGCCACCTCCGCGTCACCGTCGCCGAGCCCGGCCACCCACCGCCCGACGCCGACGCCGTCCCCGCCGCGCCGGCCGAAGCCCAGCCCGACTCCCCCGCCCGCGCCGCCGGGCACCTCCCCCGCCCAGGTGGTCGACCTCGCCACGGGCCGCTGCCTGGACATCCGCGACGGCGATTTCTACAAGGGCAACGACGTGATCACCGCCGACTGCTCCGGCTCCCGCACCCAGCGCTGGCGCGTCGACCCCTACCTGGGCGTGCTCCGCTCGGCGGCCGACGACGACTTCTGCCTGGACAGCCGGGGCTCGGTGGAGCGGGGCGTCGGCATCTGGGAGTGCGACTCGGTGTACGGCGGGAACGGCGACAACCTGCGCTTCACCGTCGACGGCGACGGCACGATCCGCCCGGCCATCGCCATCGAGACGGCGGTGACCCCGTACGGCCGGTACGGGGTCGCCCTGAGCACTCTGGACGGCAGCCGGGAACAGCGGTGGCGGGCCGGGGCCGCCTGACCGCCCGCGCCGGGGGCCGGGGCCGGCCTGAACCCGGTCCCGGCCCGGGCGCTCAGGCCACCCGGACGCCGCGCCGCCACACCTCGCGGACCAGCGGGACGCCCGGCCGGTAGGCCAGGTGGACATGGCTCGGGGCGTCCAGGAAGGCCAGGTCGGCGTACGCGCCGGGGGTGAGGCGGCCGATGTCCGTGCGGCGCAGGGCGGCGGCGCCGCCCGCCGTCGCCGACCAGACCGCCTCGTCCGGGGTCATCCGCATGTCGCGCACGGCCAGCGCGATGCAGAAGGGCACGGAGGACGTGAAGGACGATCCCGGGTTGCAGTCCGTGGACAGGGCGACCGTGACCCCCGCGTCCAGCAGGCGGCGCGCGTCCGGCCACTCGGCGCGGGTGGAGAACTCGGCGCCGGGCAGCAGGGTCGCCACCGTACGGCCGCTCGCGAGGGCGTCGACGTCCGCGTCCGTCAGGTGGGTGCAGTGGTCGGCGCTGGCCGCGTCCAGCTCGACGGCCAGCTGCACGCCGGGGCCGTAGGAGAGCTGGTTGGCGTGGACCCGCGGGTGCAGGCCCTTCGCCTTGCCCGCGGTGAGGATCGCGCGGGCCTGGTCGCCGTCGAAGGCGCCCTTCTCGCAGAACACGTCGATCCAGCGGGCGTGCGGCGCGCAGGCGTCCAGCATCTCCCCGGTGACCAGGGCGACGTAGGCCGCCGGGTCGTCGGCGAAGTCGGGGGAGACGATGTGGGCGCCGAGGTAGGTCACCTCGTCGGTGTGCCGGGCCGCGATGCGCAGGGCGCGGGCCTCGTCCTCGACGGTGAGGCCGTAGCCCGACTTGGTCTCGAAGGTGGTGGTGCCCTGGCGGAGCGCCTCGGCCAGGTAGTGGGTGAGGTTCGCCTCCAGTTCCGCGTCGGTCGCGGCGCGGGTGGCCGCGACCGTGGTGCGGATGCCGCCCGCGGTGTAGGAGCGGCCGGACATGCGGGCGTTGAACTCCTGGGTGCGGTCGCCGGCGAAGACCAGGTGCGAGTGGGAGTCCACGAATCCCGGCAGCACCGCCCGGCCGGCCGCGTCGACCATGGTGTCGGTGGCGGGCGCCTTGCCGGATTCACCGGTCCACACGACACGGTCGCCGTCGACGACGACGGCCGCGTCCTGGATCAGGCCCAGGGGGGAACCGTCCCCCAGGGAGGGATCGTTGGTGACCAGCGTGGCGATGTTGGTGATGACGGTGCTGCTGCTCATGGTGTCCTCGGGGGTGGCCGGTCGGGGGTCGGCGGGGGTCAGCCGCGCAGGGCTTCGACGGCGTCCGCCAGTGCGGACGGTACGTCCCGCACCAGGGTGTGGACACCGTGCCGTACGACATGGCGGCCGCCCACGACGGTGTGCCGGACGTCCGCCGCGGTCGCCGCGAACACGGCCGTCTCGGCGCCCAGTCGCGGCAGCGGTCCCGCCGTCCGGACGGAGTCCAGGGCGACGGTCGTGAAGTCGGCGAGCGCCCCGGGTGCCAGGGTGCCCGCGTCCGTCCAGCCGAGGGCCGCGTGACCGTCCGCCGAGGCCGCGCGGAGCAGGGCGGCGGCGGTCCAGTGGCCGCGGGTGCGGGTGCGCAGCCGCTCGTTCAGCTCCATCGCGCGCGCCTCTTCGAGCAGGTCGATGACGGCGTGGCTGTCGGAGCCGAGGGAGAGCGGGGAACCCGCGCGCTGCAGGGCGGCGGCCGGTCCGATGCCGTCGGCCAGGTCGCGCTCGGTCGTCGGGCACATGCAGGTGCCGGTGCCCGAGTCGCCGAGGAGGGCGATGTCCTCGTCGGTGAGGTGGGTGTTGTGCACGCCGGTGGTACGCGGTCCGAGGACGCCGTGGTCGGCGAGCAGCCGGGTGGGGGTGCGGCCGTGCGCGGCGAGGCAGGCGTCGTTCTCGGCGGTCTGCTCCGACAGGTGCACGTGCAGCGGTGCCCGCCGGTCCTCCGCCCACCGGGCCACGGTCGCCAGCTGCCCGGCGGGCACGGCCCGTACGGAGTGGACGGCCGCCCCGATCCGCGCGTGGTCCCGTTCCTTGAGCCCCGCACAGCGTTCGGCCCAGGCCTCCGCGCTGCCGTCGGAGAAGCGCAGCTGGTGGCCGTTGGGCGGTTCGCCGAAGCCTGCGGACAGGTAGCAGGTGTCGAGGAGGGTGATGCGGATGCCGGCCTCGGCGGCGCCCGCGATCAGCGCCTCGCCCATGGCGTTGGGGTCGGCGTAGGGGGTGCCG
Organism: Streptomyces sp. NPDC015139; assembly: GCF_043079785.1. NCBI lineage: Bacteria > Bacillati > Actinomycetota > Actinomycetes > Kitasatosporales > Streptomycetaceae > Streptomyces > Streptomyces sp. NPDC015139. The sequence continues at coordinate 62,384 of NZ_JBIBUW010000014.1, forward strand.
CCGGGCGCGTGGTGCACGTAGTGGAACTCGCCGACGCAGGTGATGCCGGCCAGCGCCATCTCGGCGTACACCGCGCGGGCGAGGGCGTGGTAGGTGTCCGGGGTCAGGTGGTCGGCGACGGAGTACATCACCTCGCGCCAGGTCCAGAAGGTCCCGGAGCCGACCTGGACGGTGCCGCGCAGCGCCCGGTGGAAGGCGTGGGAGTGGGCGTTGGCCAGACCGGGCAGGGTCAGGCCGCGCAGGATCTCGGCGCCGGGCGGCGGAGTGGGCGTGCCGGTCCGGACGGCGGTGATCCGGCCGTCCGCGACGTCCACCGCGACGCCCGGCTCGACGTGGGTGTCGAGCCAGGCGTGCTCCAGCCAGTACGTCCGTGTCGTCACGTGCAGGCCAGCCCTTCCAGTACGTCGGCGAGTGCGCGCACCCCGGCCACGCAGTCGTCCTCGGCCGCGGACTCCGCCGGGGAGTGCGAGACACCGGTGGGGTTGCGTACGAACAGCATGGCGGTCGGGATGCTCCCGGAGAGGATTCCCGCGTCGTGTCCGGCGCCGGTCCCGAGGACGGGCACGGTCAGACCGCTGTCCTTGCCGAGGATGCGGCCGAGTTCGTCGCGCAGCGCGTGGTCGAACTCGACGACCGGCGTGAAGGACTCCCGGACGACGTCGAGGTCGATGCCGTGGGCGTCGGCGTACGCGCGGGCCGCCTTCTCGATCCCGCCGACGACCGTGTCCAGGGTCTCCTGGTCGGCGGCGCGGGAGTCGAGCCAGCCGCGCACCAGCGAGGGGATCGCGTTGACGCCGTTGGGTTGGACGGCGATCTTGCCGAAGGTGGCGACGGCACCGGCGAGTTCGGCCTCCCGGCGGGCGGCGAGGACGGTCTCGGCGTAGGACAGCATCGGGTCGCGGCGGTCGGCTAGCCGGGTGGTGCCGGCGTGGTTGGCCTCGCCCCGGAAGTCGAACCGCCAGCGGCCGTGCGGCCAGATGGCGCTGGCGATGCCCACCCGGTCGCCGGACAGGTCGAGTGCGCGGCCCTGTTCGACGTGCAGCTCGACGAAGGCGCCGATCCGGCCGAGCCGCTCGGGGTCGGGCCCGATGGCCTCGGGGTCGTATCCGGCGGCCTCCATGGCCCGCGGCAGCGTCACGCCGTCGCCGTCGGTGAGCCGGTGCGCGGCCTCGACCGTCAGCTGTCCGGCGGTGAGCCGGGAGCCGACGCAGGCGAGTCCGAAGCGGGCCCCCTCCTCGTCACCGAAGTTGACGATGGCGAGGGGCTTGGTGAACCGCGCGTTCCTGCCGCGCAGTTCGTCGAGGGCGGCGAAGGACGACACCACGCCGAGCGGTCCGTCGAAGGCACCGCCGTCGGGCACCGAGTCCAGGTGCGATCCGGTGACGACGGCGTCCCCGGCCGACGGGTCCCCGAGCCAGGCCCACTGGTTGCCGTTGCGGTCGACCTCGTAGCCGAGTCCGCGGGCCTCCGCCTGCTCCTTGAACCAGACCCGGCACTCGGCGTCGGCCCCGGTCCAGGCGTAGCGGCGGTAGCCGCCGGAGGCGGGGCTGCGGCCGATCGGCAGCAGCTCCGCCCACATGCTGTGGAAGGTCACGCCTGGTCACCCTCACGCATCGGCACCCGGACCCCCCGCTCGCCCGCGACGGACTCGGCGATGTCGTATCCGGCGTCCACGTGCCGGATGACGCCCATGCCGGGGTCGTTGGTGAGGACGCGCCGGATCTTCTCGCCGCCCAGCTTCGTACCGTCGGCCACCGTCACCTGGCCGGCGTGGATGGAGCGGCCCATGCCGACGCCGCCGCCGTGGTGGATGGAGACCCAGGAGGCGCCGGAGGCCACGTTGACCATGGCGTTGAGCAGCGGCCAGTCGGCGATCGCGTCGGAGCCGTCGAGCATGGCCTCGGTCTCGCGGTACGGGGAGGCGACGGAGCCGCAGTCGAGGTGGTCGCGGCCGATGGCCAGCGGGGCGGCCAGCTCACCGGAGGCGACCATGTCGTTGAAGCGCTCGCCGGCCTTGTCGCGCTCGCCGTAGCCGAGCCAGCAGATGCGGGCGGGCAGGCCCTGGAAGTGGACGCGCTCGCCGGCCATCTTGATCCAGCGGGCGAGGGACTCGTTCTCGGGGAACAGCTCCAGGAGCGCCTTGTCGGTCTTGGCGATGTCGGCCGCGTCGCCGGACAGGGCGGCCCAGCGGAAGGGGCCCTTGCCCTCGCAGAAGAGGGGGCGGATGTACGCGGGCACGAAGCCGGGGAAGGCGAAGGCGCGGTCGTATCCGGCCAGCTGGGCCTCGCCGCGGATGGAGTTGCCGTAGTCGAAGACCTCGGCGCCGGCGTCCATGAAGCCGACCATGGCCTCGACGTGCTTCGCCATGGACTCCCGGGCCCGGGTGGTGAAGCCGGCCGGGTCCTTGGCGGCGGCGTCGGCCATGTCCTCGAAGCCGACGCCGACGGGCAGGTAGGCCAGCGGGTCGTGGGCGGAGGTCTGGTCGGTGACGATGTCGATGGGGGCGTTCATCGCGAGCAGCTGCGGGACGAGCTCGGCCGCGTTGCCGAGGACGCCGATGGACAGCGGCTTGCGCTGGTCGCGGGCCTCGGTGGCGAGCTGGAGCGCGTGGTCGAGGCTGTCGGCCCTGACGTCGAGGTACCGGTGCTCGATGCGGCGCTCGATGGCGCGAGGGTCGCAGTCGATGCAGATCGCGACGCCGTCGTTCATCGTCACGGCGAGGGGCTGGGCGCCGCCCATGCCGCCGAGGCCGGCGGTGAGGGTGATGGTGCCGGCCAGGGTGCCGCCGAACTTCTTCGCGGCGACGGCGGCGAAGGTCTCGTAGGTGCCCTGGAGGATGCCCTGGGTGCCGATGTAGATCCAGGAGCCGGCGGTCATCTGGCCGTACATGGTCAGACCGAGGGCCTCCAGGCGGCGGAACTCCTCCCAGTTGGCCCAGTCGCCGACGAGGTTGGAGTTGGCGATGAGGACGCGCGGGGCCCACTCGTGGGTCTGCATCACGCCGACCGGGCGGCCGGACTGGACCAGCATGGTCTCGTCCTGCTTGAGGGTGCGCAGGGTGCGGACCATCGCGTCGAAGGAGCGCCAGTCACGGGCGGCCTTGCCGGTGCCGCCGTAGACGACGAGCTTGTCGGGGTGCTCGGCGACCTCGGGGTCGAGGTTGTTCTGCAGCATCCGCAGGGCGGCTTCCTGCTGCCATCCCAGGGTGCTCAGTTCCGTGCCGCGCGGTGCTCGAACGGGGCGGGGTCCCGACATCGTCTGCCTCCTCTGTTCCTACGTCTATTCACATCCTGACGTCCTGAATAGAACTAGTCAATACATCGGGGCGGCCCCGTCGGCGCGCGGGGAGTGTTTGGCTGGAAGCACCGGTATCCGAGACAGGACGGGGCAGCCGTGGAGCGGGAGATCCAGAGCGAGGCCGAGGAGCGTGCCGGCCGGCGGGACGAAGCGGTGCGGGCGGCGATCGAGCGGGGTCTGCTCGGACCGGACGCGGCCGTGGTGGGACTGCTGGACGTCACCGGCATCCGGGAGTCGGCGGCCGCGCTGCGCGCCGCGTTCGACGCGGTGTCGGCGCCCGGGACGCGCGTGCTGCACGCCTTCGCGGTGAAGGCCACCCCCCTGGTGCCGGTACTGCGGCTGCTGCACGAGGCCGGCATCGGCGCCGAGGTGGCGAGCCCCGGTGAGCTGGCGCTGGCCAGGGCCGCCGGGGTGCCCGCCGAGCGGACGGTGCTGGACTCGCCCGCCAAGACCCCGGCGGAGCTGCGCGAGGCACTGGCGCTGGGCATCGCCGTCAACGCCGACAACCCGCAGGAGCTGGCGCGGATCGACGCCCTGACGGGGTCGGCGCCGAGCCGGTCCCCGCTCGGCCTCCGGGTCAACCCGCAGATCGGCGGCGGCACGATCGGGGCGACGTCCACGGCGACGGAGACGTCCAAGTTCGGGGTGGCGCTGCGCGACGAGGGCGCGCGCGAGTGGGTCGTACGGGCGTACCTGGAGCGGCCCTGGCTGACCCGGCTGCACGCGCACACGGGCTCGCAGGGCATCCCGCTGTCCCTGATGGCGCGGGGCACGGCGGAGACCTTCGCGCTCGCGGAGGAGATCAACGCCCGCGCGGGACGGCACCAGATCGACACCCTCGACATCGGCGGCGGGCTGCCGGTGAACTTCGCCTCCGAGGCGGCGGCACCGACGTACGCGCGGTTCGCGCGGCTGCTGAGGGAGGAGGTGCCGGGGCTGTTCGACGGGCGCTACGGGCTGGTGACCGAGTTCGGGCGGTCACTGCTGGCCAAGCACGGGACGGTGGTGGCGCGGGTCGAGTACGCCAAGAGCGCGGGCGGCCGGCGGATCGCCGTGACGCACGCGGGCGTGCAGGTGGCGACGCGGACGGTGTACGCGCCGGGGGCCTGGCCGCTGCGGATCGCCGCGTACGACGCCAAGGGGCGCCCCAAGCCGGGTCCGGAGGTGGTGCAGGACGTGGCCGGGCCCGCCTGCTTCTCGGGCGACCTGCTGGCCGAGGGGCGGGCGCTGCCCCTCCTGGAGCAGGGCGACTACGCGGCGGCGCTCGATACCGGTGCGTACTACTTCGCGCACCACTACGCTTACAACTCCCTGGCCCGCCCGGGCATCTACGGTTTCGCGCCGGACGGATCGGGCGGCGTCGCCTTCGCGACCGTCCGGGAACCGCAGACGGTGCCGGAGGTCGTGGCGGAGTCCGGAGGGGCGCACGCGGCGGCACTCACCACCCTGGGGTCACCCGAGCGCCGTTGACACGTCCCGGCCGCCTTCGAACAAATGGGCCAAGTGGCGTGAAACACACGCCAGTTGAACCACTCTAGTACGCCGGATGCACGTTCCACTGGAAAATGCCAAAGGCCTCACCTCCCGCACACACGTTGCGTAGTGTCTCTGTCACTCAGCCGGAGTCCCAGGCGGGAGGGGAGCCACGGTGCCCGGAATCGACGAGTGCCTGCTGGAAGCGATGCGGTTGCCGGGTGCCCGGGGAGCCGCGCTGGTGGACTGGACGAGCGGCCTCGCTCTCGGCACGGTCGGGGACGCCCCCGGCGGCGACCACGAGACGACCGCCGCCGAGGCCGCCGAACTGGCCCGGATGGCCGCGGAGCACGGTGCCTTCACCGTCGGCGAGGCCGACGGCGACCGCCCTCCCGTGGAGGACGTGATCGTCAGCAACCGCGACAGCTACCACCTGCTGCGGTTCGTGGACACGTCCTTCGACAGCAGCGTGTTCCTCCACCTGTGGCTCGGACGCGAGGACGGCAATCTCGCGCTCGCCCGCATACGCCTCGGTGAGATGGCTTCCCGGCTGGTGCTGGGATGACCATGGTCCGCACACCTCCGCCGCCCCTGCCGGTACGGGACAAGGCGGGCACCCGCGCCCTGTCGCCCATGCTGACCCGGCTCGCCGAGGAACGGGCCACCGGCGTCCTGTTCCGCGAGCACGGCACCCTGTACCTCGCCGAGGGGCGGGTCGTGCACGCCGAGAGCCCCCTCGCTCCCGGTCTCGACGTGCTCCTCACGGCCCACGGCACCCTCGCCTCCACCGCCTGGCAGTGGGCCGCCCAGCGCTCCACCGGCCCCCTCCAGGCCGCCGAACTCCTCCTGGAGTCGGGCCTGCTGCCCGCCGGCGCGCTGGAACTGTGCCATCTGGACGCGGTGTACGACGCCGGGTACTTCGCCCTCGCGCCGAGCAGCACCCCGGGCCAGTTCCGCTACGACAACACGCCCCGGATCGGCCCGCTGCCCTCGGTCCCGGTCGTCGCGCTGGAGCGCGAGACGCTGCGCCGCCGGCTGCTGCTGCACCGGCTGTGGCCCGACCCGGCCGCGGACACCGCCCCCCTGATCCGCGCGGACCCGACCACCGGCAGACCGGTCACCCCCCGGCAGCGGGCGGTCCTGGACCGCGTGGACGGCGTCCGCACGGCCGTCGTGATCGCCCGGAACCTGGGTCGGCAGGCCTTCCACACCCTCGTCGACGTGCGCCGGCTCGCGTCAGCCGGCCATGTCGCCCCGGAGGCGCTCGTGTTCCCGCAACCCGTACTGCCGCCCCCACCCCCGGTCACCGACCCCGACATCGCGCTGCTGAAGAGGCTCAGGGATGCGCTGGAGGCGCTTTGAACGGCACCGCCCCGCCGAGAGGAGAGAGCTGATGGTGTCCGACGAGGACCGTCAGACGGTCCTGGACGAGCTGCACCGGCTGCGCAACCGGGTGCCCCAGCTCACCGGCGCGCTCGCGGCCGGCGTCGACGGTCTCGTCGTCGCCCACGACACCCCCGGGGTCGACCCGGAGGGGCTGTCCGCGCTGACCGCCGCCTCGCTGGGCGTCGCCGTACGCGTCGCCGACGCCACCGGCCACGGCGGCTTCCGGGAGCTGCTGGTCCGTGGCGAACGCGGCTACGTCGCGACCTACGCGGCCGGCCGTACCGCCGTACTGACACTGCTCGCCCAGGACCGGGTGAACGTCGGCCGGCTCCACCTGGAGGGCCGCCGGTCCGGCGCCCGCATCGGAGAGCTGCTCGACGCCGTCGAGGCCGCGGCCCGGGCCGCGCGCCCGACCGGGCGTCCGCTGGGCGCCGTCAGCGGCGCACCCCCGGTCCGCCCCCGCCCGAACCGAACCCCCCGAACCACGAGCGCCGACGCGCGCACCGCAACCGACAGTTGAACACTCCGAGAGGAACCACCATGGCCAACACCGAGACCGCGCTGAAGGAAGCCCTCACCACCATCGAGGGCGCCACCGGCGTCGCACTCGTCGACTACACCAGCGGCATGGCGCTGGGCACCATGGGCGGCAGCAAGACCTTCGACCTGAACGTGGCCGCCGCCGGCAACACCGACGTGATCCGCGCCAAGATGCGCACGATGGAGATGCTCGGCCTCAAGGGCGACATCGAGGACATCCTCATCAGCCTCTCGGACCAGTACCACCTGATCCGCCTGCTCAAGAGCCGTGGCGGCAACGGCCTGTTCCTCTACCTGGTCCTGGAGGCGAACCGGGCCAACCTGGCGATGGCCCGGCACCAGCTGAAGAAGATCGAGGCCGAACTGGAGGTCTGAGCCCCCGGGTCAGGTCCTCGGGGCAGCTCCTCGGGACCGGACCCCGCACCGGTACATCGCGTTCAGGTCCTCACACGAGGGCCGCGGTACGGCGGCGGGCCCCACCCGGGGCCGCGTCGCCTGCCGCGATGCCGGTACCCCGCAGGCCCTTCACGGACCTGCCCGCCGGACGGCCGCCCCGCCGGTCCAGCCAGTCGACGCGCACCCACAGCAGCGTCTGTTCCGCCCGCTCCCGCCGGCCCAGCCAGGCCGCCTTCAGGCGCAGCCCGGTGCCGAACCCGGCCAGCAGCATGCCGCCGGCCGCGGGCACCACGAAGGAACCGCCGAGCGCGACGGCGCCGGCCAGCAGCAGCCGCCAGCGGTGTCCCCGGCGCCAGTTGCGCACGGTCACCGCACGGTCATGGAGCACGTCGTGCCTGCCCGCGCGGGACGCACCGCGGGCGAGGGCGGTGTACCGGCCCCGGCGCGCCAGCAGCACCATGGCCGCGCCGATCAGGAACAGCGCGGCACCGGCCGTCACCCCGATCCGGCGCCCGGTCACCCCGGGCACCAGCACGCCGACGCCCGCGGCGAACACCCCGAGCCACCACAGCGGCGCGGCCCCCGCCCGTACGACGACGGCCACCCGCGCCAGATCCTGCCCTCCGCGCGCCACGCCGGCCTCCCGTGTCACGTCCGTGTCGGTCACCCCTACCGGCAGGGAAGGTAGTGGCAGAACGTGAGACGAGTCTGAGAACGCGCGCGCCGGTTCACTCCACGAACAGGCCCCGCGCCGCCGCGTTCGCGTCGAACTCCTCCAGGCGTGCCTGCGCGTCCGGCAGGTCGTCGCAGAGCGCCTCCAGCAGCACCCGGCCGAGCAGCATCGGCGCGCACGCCGTGTCGAAGGCGAGCCCGGTGCCGACGGCGGCGGGGAGCAGCAGGTCGGAGTGCCTGGCGACCGGCGCGAACGCCGAGTCGGCGACCGTGACGACGGTCAGGCCGGCGTCCCTGGCGTGGGCGAGGGTGTCGACGACCTCGCGCGGATGCCGGGGCAGCGCGAAGCACAGCAGGGCCGAGGCACCCGCGCGGACGGCCGCGTCGATCCGGTCGTGGATCATCGTGCCGCCCTCGTTGAGCAGCCGGACGTCCGGGTGGACCTTGGCGGCGAAGTAGGCGAAGCCGTAGGCCTGGGAGGCGGCGGCCCGCAGGCCGAGCACCGGCAGCGGACGGGAGGCGGCCAGGATCCGGCCGGCCCGCTGCACCGGCCGGGGGTCGGCGAGCAGGTCGGCGAGGTGCCTGAGGTTCTCGATCTCGGCCTCGACGGCCTGCTGGTACTCGTTGTAGGAGCCGGCCTCGGCGGCCGGTTCGGCGGGCACGACCTCGCGCAGGTGCTTGCGCAGCGCCGGGTAGCCGTCGAAGCCGAGCGCGACCGCGAACCGGGTCACCGACGGCTGGCTGACGCCCGCCAGCTCGGCCAGCTCCACGCTGGAGAGGAAGGGCACGTCGGAGGCGCGCCGGACCATGCTGTGCGCGATGCGGCGCTGGGTCGGGGTGAGCCGGTGCCCCTCGAAGAGCGCCTGGAGCCGGGTGGCCGGGCTGTCCGCCGCGCCGGACGTCATGCCGGACGCCCCGGTCGTACCGCTGTCCACACTCATGCCGCGCTCCCCCTCCAGATGCCCCGGAACCGGCTTCGCCTCTCGCCGTCCCGGGAGAGTACAGCGTGGCCGTACGCGGCGGGGGCGGACGAAGTCCCCGGAGCACCGAGCGGCACATCCACGACGACGCGAGACGGCATCGGCCTTGTCCTCCCCTCGCACCCGGGATCGACCACGACTACCTATTCACCTACCAAGTACTCTGCATGACCCTATACAACCGGAACAAGGGGATCCCCCGACCGGACCGGTCCCGTGCGCGTCCGCGCGGAGGCCGGCCCCCGGCCGGAGCGGGGGGCTAGCCCCAGTGCGGCCGCCCCGGCCGCTCCCTAGGGTGGACGCCATGAGCGCATCGGACCCGCGGGACGTCGGCCTCAGGGACGACCCCGACCTGAAGAAGGACCTCGACGCCACCGTGCGGGCACGCAGGGACCTGGGCGACGACTACGACTCCGCGCTCGTGGACTCCTTCCTGGAGCGGGTCGAGCAGCGGATCGACGACGTGGTGGACCGCCGGGCGCGGCGGCACCTCGCCGAGCAGCAGATGTCGGCCGCGCGCGGCACCCGGCGGCCCCGGCCGGCCGACTCCTGGGCCGAGCGGTACGGCTTCGCCCTCATCACACTGGTGCTGGCGATCCCGCTGTCCGCCATCGCCGGCGGCCTCGCCGGGCTGTCCGGGATGGTGGTCGCCTGGATCGGCATCGTCGGCGTCAACGCGGTGCAGGCCGTACGCGTCAACCCGGAGCTGTTCGCCGGCCGGCGCGGGGACCGGTCCACCGAAGACCGCTGAACGGGCCCGTTCCGCCGGGCCGTTCACGCCTGCCGGGTCGGCAGCACCACGATCTGGCGGAGGTTGACGTGCCGGGGCCGGCTGGTGACGTAGGCGACGACGTCCGCGACCTCGGCCGCCGCCAGCCCGCCGATCGCGTCGAACATGCCGTCCAGCTGCCCGGCCAGCTCCGCGCTGTCGACGTGCGTCTTCAGCTCGGTGTCCGTCAGCCCCGGCTCGATGTTGGTGACCCGGACGTCCCGCGGTCCGAACTCGGTGCGCAGCGACTGCGACAGGTACGTGACGGCCGCCTTGGTCGCCCCGTACACCGCGTAGTCCGGGAAGGGCACGTGGGCGCCGATCGACGAGACGTTCACCAGGTCGGCGGTGCGGCCCTCGGCAGCGGCCGCCACCAGGTCGGCGGTGAAGGCCCGGATGATCCGCAGCACCCCGGTGACATTGGTGTCGAGCATCCGCTGCCACTCGTCGAGCCGGCCCGCGCCGACCGGGTTCGGCAGCATGACCCCGGCGTTGTTGACGACGAGGTCGGCGGCCCCGAACGTCTCGTGCACCAGTTCCCGGGCGGCCTCGACGGACGCGTCGTCGGTGACGTCGGCGGTCACGGCCAGCGCCCGGCCGCCGTCCGCCCGGATCTTCTCCACCACGGCGTCCAGCCGGTCGGCGCGCCGGGCCAGCAGCGCCACCCGGGCGCCCTGGGCGGCGAGCTGGAGCGCGACGGCCTCGCCGATGCCGCTGGCGGCCCCGGTGACGACGGCGGTACGGCCGGACAGGTTCTCGTACGACATGGGTGCTCCCCCTGGATCACCTCGCCGGGGCGTCTCCCCGGCGGCTGACACCACCCTCGCCGCGTCCGGCGGCCGTACCCAGGGATGCGCTTTTCCTGGGTCTGGCAGTACCAGGTTCGCGGGCCGCCGCTGCCCTACGATCGAGGGCATGAACGGGGAATGGCGAGAAGGGGAGGTCGGCGACTTCCTGCGCTCGCGCCGCGCCCGCATCCAGCCCGAGGAGGTGGGGCTGCCCGCCCACGGGCGGCGCCGGGTGCCGGGCCTGCGCCGCGAGGAGGTGGCCCAGCTCGCCGGGGTGAGCGTGGACTACTACATCCGGCTGGAGCAGGGCCGGGGGCAGAGCGTCAGCGACGCCGTCCTGGACGCGATCGCGCGGGTCCTGCGGCTGGACGAGACCGAGCACGCCTACCTGCGGACGGTCGCCCGGCCGCCCCGTCGCCCCCGCGAGCGGCAGGCACCCGTGCCCCGGGTCCGCCCCGGCATCCGCAGACTGCTGGACGGCATGGAGCGCAGCCCGGCGTTCGTCCTGGGCCGCCGCATGGACGTCCTGGCGTGGAACGCGCTCGCCGACGCGGTGAGCGGCTTCAGCCGTGCGGCGCCCGCCGTGCCGAACGTCCCCCGGCAGGTCTTCCTCGACCCCGCGGGCCGGGACCTCTACCCCGAGTGGGCCGCGGTGGCCGCCCAGACCGTCGCCCATCTGCGGCTGAACGCGGGCCGGTACGCCGACGACACCGAGCTGTGCGCGCTGGTCGGCGAACTGTCGCTGAAGAGCGAGGACTTCCGCCGGCTGTGGGCGGACCACGAGGTCGCGGAGTGCGCGTACGGCGTGAAGAAGGTACGGCACCCCGTGGCGGGCCTGCTGACCCTGCCGTACGAGACGCTGACGGTCCCCGCGGAACCGGAGCAGACGATCGTCGTCTACACGCCGGAGCCGGGCTCGGAGACCGCCGAGCGCCTCGCCCTGCTGGCCAGCTGGGAGTCGAGCACCGCCCGCTGAGCGGTGCCCGGCGCCCGGTCCCGGCTCACTCCACCGTCACGGACTTCGCCAGGTTGCGCGGCTGGTCCACCTCGTTGCCGCGGGCCGTGGCCAGTTCGCACGCGAAGACCTGCAGCGGCACCGTGGCCACCAGCGGCTGGAGCAGGGTCGGCGTGGCCGGGATGCGGATCAGATGGTCGGCGTACGGGACCACCGCCTCGTCGCCCTCCTCCGCGATCACGATCGTGCGCGCTCCCCGCGCCCGGATCTCCTGGATGTTGGAGACGATCTTGTCGTGCAGGACGGACCGGCCGCGGGGCGAGGGCACGACCACCACCACCGGCAGGTCCTCCTCGATCAGCGCGATCGGCCCGTGCTTCAGCTCGCCCGCCGCGAAGCCCTCGGCGTGCATGTAGGCCAGTTCCTTGAGCTTCAGGGCGCCTTCCAGGGCGACCGGGTAGCCCACGTGCCGGCCCAGGAACAGCACCGTGTTCTTCGTGGACAGCGTGCGGGCGAGGGCCCGTACCGGCTCCATCGTCTCCAGGACCCGCTCGACGTCCTCGGAGATCCGCGACAGGTCCCTGATGACGGCCTGGATCTCGTCGCCCCACTTGGTGCCGCGCACCTGGCCGAGGTACAGGGCGACCAGGTAGCAGGCCACCAGCTGGGTCATGAACGCCTTGGTGGAGGCGACGGCGACCTCCGGGCCGGCGTGCGTGTACAGCACCGCGTCCGACTCGCGCGGAATCGTCGAGCCGTTGGTGTTGCAGATCGCCAGCACCTTGGAGCCCTGCTCGCGGGCGTGCCGCAGTGCCATCAGGGTGTCCATGGTCTCGCCGGACTGGGAGATGGCGATCACCAGCGACTGCCCGTCCAGGATCGGGTCCCGGTACCGGAACTCGCTGGCCAGCTCCACCTCGCACGGGATGCGCGTCCAGTGCTCGATGGCGTACTTGGCGATCAGGCCGGCGTGGAAGGCCGTACCGCAGGCGACGATCACGACCTTGTCGAGCTCACGCAGCTCGGAGGGGCTGATCCGCACCTCGTCCAGGGTCAGCGAGCCGGACGGGTCGATCCGCCCGAGCAGGGTGTCGGCGACCGCCTTGGGCTGCTCGGCGATCTCCTTCAGCATGAAGTAGTCGTAGCCGCCCTTCTCCGCGGCGGAGGCGTCCCAGTCCACGTGGTACGAGCGGGTCTCGGCCGGACGGCCGTCGAAACCCGTCACCGTCACGCCGTCGCGGCGCAGCTCCACCACCTGGTCCTGGCCCAGCTCGATCGCGGAGCGCGTGTGCGCGATGAACGCGGCGACGTCGGAGGCCAGGAACGCCTCGCCCTCGCCGACGCCCACCACGAGCGGGGAGTTCCGCCGCGCGCCGACGACCACGTCCGGCTCGTCGGCGTGCACCGCGACCAGGGTGAACGCGCCCTCCAGCCGGCGGCACACCAGCCGCATCGCCTCCGCCAGGTCGGCGGCCCCGGAGAACTCCTCGGCCAGCAGGTGGGCGACCACCTCGGTGTCCGTCTCCGAGGTCAGCTCGTGGCCCCGCTCGGCCAGTTCCGCCCGCAGCACCGCGAAGTTCTCGATGATGCCGTTGTGCACCACGGCGACCCGGCCCGCGTTGTCCAGGTGCGGATGCGCGTTCGCGTCCGTCGGGCCGCCGTGCGTGGCCCAGCGCGTGTGGCCGAGGCCCGTGGAGCCGGTCGGCAGCGGCCGTTCGACCAGTTCCTTCTCCAGGTTGACCAGCTTCCCGGCCTTCTTCGCCGCGGCCAGACCGCCGTCCGCGAGCACGGCGACACCCGCCGAGTCGTACCCCCGGTACTCCAGCCGCTTCAGCCCGGCCATCACGACATCGAGCGCCGACTGCGACCCTACGTATCCCACGATTCCGCACATGTGCCGCAGCCTACGACCCACGATCGTCCCGAACAGGCCTCTCCCTGCCCGAAATCGGAAATTCCCACCGTCGTACGAAGGGCCCGCGGCGAGGTCGCGCGGCGTGACGGACCCCACCCGCCGTCCTGTTCAAACTCCGTTAACAATGGACTGTGATCTCACCGGTCTCCTCGATGCCCCGGAGCGCCCACCGGCAAAGGCCGGAGGCGACTCCCTACGTCGACCTCACCCGTGCCGAGTGGAGCGCGCTGCGCGACAAGACACCGCTGCCGCTCACCGCCGAGGAGGTGGAGAAGCTCCGCGGTCTGGGCGACGTCATCGACCTCGACGAGGTGCGGGACATCTACCTCCCGCTCTCCCGGCTCCTCAACCTCTACGTCGGCGCCACCGACGGCCTGCGGGGCGCGCTCAACACCTTCCTCGGCGAGCAGGGCACCCAGTCCGGCACCCCGTTCGTCATAGGGGTCGCCGGCTCCGTGGCCGTGGGGAAGTCCACCGTGGCCCGTCTGCTCCAGGCCCTGCTCTCCCGCTGGCCCGAGCACCCGCGCGTGGAGCTGGTCACGACGGACGGCTTCCTGCTGCCCACCAAGGAGCTGGAGGCCCGCGGCCTGATGTCGCGGAAGGGATTCCCCGAGTCCTACGACCGCCGGGCCCTCACCCGCTTCGTCGCCGACATCAAGGCCGGCAAGGGCGAGGTGTCCGCGCCCGTCTACTCCCACCTGATCTACGACATCGTGCCGGGCGAGAAGCTCACCGTGCGCCGCCCGGACATCCTGATCGTCGAGGGGCTGAACGTCCTCCAGCCCGCCCTGCCCGGCAAGGACGGCCGCACCCGGGTCGGCCTCGCCGACTACTTCGACTTCAGCGTGTACGTCGACGCCAGCGGCGAGGACATCGAGAGCTGGTACCTCAGCCGCTTCAAGAAGCTGCGCCGGACCGCCTTCCAGAACCCCAACTCGTACTTTCGCAAGTACACCCAGGTCTCGGAGGAGGAGGCCCTCGACTACGCCCGCACGCTCTGGCGGACGATCAACAAGCCCAACCTGGTGGAGAACATCGCCCCCACCCGCGGCCGGGCCACCCTGATCGTCCGCAAGGGCGCGGACCACAAGGTCCAGCGGCTGAGGCTGCGCAAGCTGTGACGTGTACCTGGCCGCCTGTTAGAAAGACGTCATGCTGCATCTGCGCCTGATCACCCCTGCCGACACGACGGACGAGGTGGTGCGGAAGATCGAGAACACCGTCGGCACCGCCCACCTCGTGGTCCTGCCGGGAGCCGCCCGCAATCCCGCCGGAGACGTCGTACTGTGCGACGTCGCGCGAGAGGCGGGCGACGGACTCCTCACCTCACTGCGCGAGCTGGAGCTGGACAGGACCGGGTCGATCGCCGTGGAGAACGTCGACCTCTCCCTGTCCAGGCGCGCGGACAAGGCCGAGGCGGAGGCCCCGGGCGAGGGCGCGGACGCGGTGCTGTGGGAGGGTCTGACCGACGCGACCCACGAGGAGTCGACCCTGTCGGTGACCTACGTCGCCTTCATCACCCTGGCCACGATGATCGCGGCCTGCGGTGTGGTGCTGGACAACGCCGTCCTCATCGTGGGCGCGATGGCGGTGGGGCCGGAGTTCGGCCCCCTGGCGGGCATCTCCACGGCGCTGGTCCAACGTCACCCCCGCCTGGCCTGGCGCTCCGTGATCGCCTTGCTGGTGGGCTTCGCGGCGGCCATGGCACTGACGGTCGGCTTCAGCCTGTTCATGGACGCCGTCGGGCTGTTCCACAAGTCCGGACTGGAAGGCGAACGGCCGAACACCGGCTTCGTGTACGCCCCCGACGCCTTCTCGTTCATCGTGGCGGTACTGGCCGGCATCGCCGGCACCCTCTCCCTGACCTCTGCCAAGTCGGGCGCGCTGGTCGGCGTGGCCATCTCGGTGACGACGGTTCCGGCCGCCGCGAACGCGGCGGTCGCCCTGGCCTACGGCGACACGAGCCAGACCCTGGGCTCCACCAACCAGCTCCTGCTGAACCTGCTGGGCATCGTCGTCGCGGGAACACTGACGCTGCTGGCCCAGAAGCACTTCTGGAAACAGCAGCGTCAAGTGAACACCGACTAGGCGCGCGGGGACCGCACTAGCCGAGGGCCGACTTCACGGCGTCGGCGAGCCGCCCGGCCACCGACCGGGCCTGCTCGATGTCGGCGGCCTCGACCATGACCCGCACCAGCGGCTCGGTGCCCGACGGCCGCAGCAGCACCCGCCCGGTCTCGCCCAGCTCCCGCTCCGCCTCGGTGACGGCGGCGGCGAGGTCGGCGGAGGTCCGCACGCGGGACTTGTCCACGTCGGGGACGTTGATCAGCACCTGCGGCAGCCGCTCCATCACGGAGGCCAGGTCCCGCAGGCTACGGCCGGTCTCGGCGACCCGCGCCGCCAGCAGCAGGCCGGTCAGCGTGCCGTCACCGGTCGTCGCGTGGTCGAGGATGATGACGTGCCCGGACTGCTCGCCGCCCAGGGCGTAGCCGTGCTCCTTCATCTCCTCCAGCACGTACCGGTCGCCGACGCCGGTCTGCACGAACCGGACGCCCTCGCGCTCCATCGCCAGCTTGAAGCCCAGGTTGGACATCACCGTGGCGACGACCGTGTCGGCCCGCAGGGCGGAACGCTCCCGCATCGACAGCGCAAGCACGGCGAGGATCTGGTCGCCGTCGACCTCCGCACCGGTGTGGTCCACGGCCAGGCAGCGGTCCGCGTCACCGTCGTGCGCGACGCCGAAGTGCGCACCGTGCTCGATGACGGCGGCCTTCAGCTTGTCCAGGTGGGTCGACCCGCACCCGGCGTTGATGTTGAGCCCGTCCGGCTCCGCACCGATCGTGACGACCTCGGCGCCCGCCCGGGAGAACGCCTCCGGCGAGACCCCCGAGGCCGCGCCGTGCGCTTCGTCCAGGACGATCTTCAGTCCGTCGAGCCGGTTGGGCAGCACCGACAGGAGGTGCGTGACGTACTGCTCGAAGCCCTCGCCGTAGGTCCGCACCCGGCCGACCCCGGCGCCCGTCGGCCGCTGCCAGGGCTCGCCGTGCCGGTGGGACTCGTACACCGCCTCGATCCGGTCCTCCAGATCGTCGGCGAGTTTGTGCCCGCCGCGGGCGAAGAACTTGACGCCGTTGTCCGGCATGGCGTTGTGGCTGGCGGAGAGCATCACACCGAGGTCGGCACCGAGCGCGCCGGTGAGGTGGGCGACGGCCGGCGTCGGCAGCACACCGACCAGGAGGACGTCCACGCCCGCACTGGCGAGGCCCGCCACCACGGCCGCCTCCAGGAACTCCCCGGACGCACGCGGGTCCCGTCCGACCACCGCCGTCGGCTTGTGGCCCTCGAAGGTACCCGCCTCGGCCAGCACGTGAGCCGCCGCGACGGACAGGCCGAGCGCCATCTCGGCCGTCAGATCCGCGTTGGCGACACCGCGCACGCCGTCCGTGCCGAAGAGTCGTCCCACTTGTCCTCCTGAGGAAGCGTCCTTGCTGCCGGAATGATGGCAGACGCCACGAGATCCGATCACACAAGCCTTTGAGCGTCTTGTGTCGTTATACGCCCTTGACGGGGATAAACGAACGCCCCGGCGGCACAAGTGGCGTGCCGCCGGGGCGTTCGGAGTACGAGCAGGCAGCTGCTGTTTAGCGCTTGCTGTACTGCGGGGCCTTGCGGGCCTTCTTCAGACCGGCCTTCTTGCGCTCGACCGCACGGTCGTCGCGCTTGAGGAAGCCGGCCTTCTTCAGCGGGCCGCGGTTGTTGTCGACGTCGGCCTCGTTCAGGGCGCGGGCGACACCGAGACGGAGCGCACCGGCCTGACCGGAGACACCGCCACCGGCGATGCGGGCGACGACGTCGTAACGACCCTCGAGCTCGAGCACCTTGAAGGGCTCGTTGACTTCCTGCTGGTGCACCTTGTTCGGGAAGTAGTCCTCGAGGGTGCGACCGTTGATCTTCCACTTGCCGGTGCCCGGGACGATCCGGACGCGGGCGATGGCGTTCTTGCGGCGACCCAGGCCGGCGGCCGGCTGGGGCTCGCCGAAGCGGGAGGCCATGGACTCCGAGGTGTACTCGCCCTCGACGGGCACCTCGGACTCAGTGGTGTAGCTGTCGATGTCGACGAGCTCGGTCTCTTCGAGCGGCTGCTCGGCAGTGGTCTCGGCCACGGTTATTCCTCAGATTCTCTTGGCTTGGTTTGGTCTGGCCGGTGTTACTGCGCGACCTGGGTGATCTCGAACGGCTGCGGCTGCTGCGCGCCGTGCGGGTGCTGGTCACCCTTGTAGACCTTCAGCTTCGAGAGCATCTGACGGCCCAGCGTGTTCTTGGGGAGCATGCCCTTGACGGCCTTCTCGATGGCCTTCTCGGGGTTCTTGTCGAGGAGCTCGTCGTAACGGACGGAGCGCAGACCACCCGGGTAGCCGGAGTGGCGGTACGCCATCTTCTGGGTCCGCTTGTTGCCGGACAGGTGCACCTTGTCCGCGTTGATGATGATGACGAAGTCACCAGCGTCGACGTGGGGGGCGTAGATCGGCTTGTGCTTGCCCCGGAGAAGGGTCGCTGCGGTGGTGGCGAGACGACCCAGGACGACGTCCTGAGCGTCGATGACGTGCCACTGGCGCGTCACATCGCCGGGCTTGGGGCTGTACGTACGCACGGTTCGTAGCCTTCGCTTCGAGTGAATGGTCCTGAACAGGTCACCGAAACGATCACGACAGCCTCGACCGCACTGCGGTGACGCAACCGCGTGCTGATCGCTGGTCATCGGCCCGGTGGACCGGTGTAAGGGCCCGTCCCGTGAGAATGAGCAAGCCAATACACAACGAAGAAGCAGGTTACCTGGGCAGGCCCGGAAGGGTCAAAACGAGTCCTCGCGACACCGCGTCCGGGGACAAAGGTGGCACTCCGGCGGACGCGCGCCTGCATCCCGCGCCGCCCGTCTAAGATGCGCCCCATGAGTTACGGGCAGGGGGGTCCCCAGTCTCAGTGGGATCCCTGGAAACCTAATTCCCAGCAGCAGCCGTGGAACAGCGCAAGCGACGACGGGACTCCTGACTGGGCCGCTCTCGCGGAGGCCTCGGAGACGCGCAACAAGCGCCGCCGGGTGCTGTTCATCGGCGGTGGCGCGCTCGCCACGATCGCGATCGGCACCGCCGTCGCGATGGCCGTCGTGTCCGCGAACGACGACAACCCGACGGCGGGCCCCAGCAACCTGCCCGCCAGCGCCTCCCTGCCCGCCTCGGGCAGCGCCGCGCCGTCCTTCGAACCCACCAGCGCCCCGCCGCCGCTGGACCCGAAGGACTTCATATCCAGCGCCAAGAAGGACACCGCCCCGCTCGGCCCCGACACCCTCTTCCCGGGCACACGGCTGACCATGGGCGACGTCGTCTACAAGAAGGGCGCCACGGCCGACACCAAGAACTGCGCCTCGGCGGCCGGCGGCAATCTGCCGAAGGTCCTGACGGCCAACGGCTGCACCCGTCTGATGCGTGTGACCTACAGCACCGACGGCATCGCGGTCACCGTCGGCGTCGCCGTCTTCGACGACTCGGCGCGGGCCACGAAGGTCAAGGCCCAGGCGAGCGGCAAGAAGAGCCTGGTGAACGCCCTGTCCGGCAAGGGCGTCAAGAACTTCTGCGACGCCGCGATCTGCCGCACCACCACGAACGCCTACGGCCGCTACGCCTACTTCACGATCAGCGGTTTCACCGACGGCAAGAACGTCACCACGAAGGACACCAAGGTCTTCCGCACCGGCAACGACCTGGCGCAGTTCACCGTGAACCAGATCCACCGCCGCGGTCAGGCCCAGGCCTCCGCGGCGGCGAACCGGTAGCTCAGCAGCACCCCGCCGACGGAAGCGAGCGCTTGTTCCGCGCCTCCTTGTTGCGCGCGGCGAGCAGTTCGTCGGCGGGGTAGCCGACCTCCTCCAGGGTCAGCCCGTGCGGTCGTACGACGTGCACGGCGGAGTCCCGGACACCGGCGGCCAGCACCTTCCCGGGCCACTCGGGCCCGCGGTGCCCGTCCCCGACGAACAGCAGGGCGCCGATCAGCGAGCGCACCATGTTGTGACAGAACGCGTCCGCCCGGACCGTCGCCGTGACCACGCCGTCCGCCCCGCGCACCAGGCTCAGCTCCTGAAGGGTGCGGATGGTGGTCGCCCCCTCCCGCCTCTTGCAGTAGGCGGCGAAGTCGTGCTCGCCGACGAGCGCCCGGGCCGCCTCGTTCATGGCGGCCACGTCGAGCGGCCAGTCGTGCCAGAGCACATGACCGCGCAGCAGCGGGTCGACGCCACCGGGGTTGTCCGTCACCCGGTACGCGTACCGGCGCCAGATCGCCGAGAACCGGGCGTTGAAGCCCGCCGGCGCCTCGGAGAGCCGCCAGACGCGCACATCCTTCGACAGCCGCCCGGCGAGCCGCTTCAGCAGCTTCTCCCGGTGCTCCGCCCACAGCTCGGCCGGCAGGTCGACGTGCGCCACCTGCCCGCGCGCGTGGACGCCCGCGTCGGTCCGCCCGGCGACGGTCAGCTCGTACGTCCGCTTCGACCGGGTCACCGTGCGCAGGGCGTCCTCGATCTCGCCCTGCACGGTCCGCCGGCCGCCGGCCTGCTTGGCCCAGCCGTGGAAGTCGCCGCCGTCGTAGGACAGGTCGAGGCGGACGCGGACATGACCGGGCTGTACTTCGTCACTCACGTGGGAATCCTCTCAGGGCCGTGCCCCTCGGAAAGCCGTGCCCTTCGGAGAACGGGAAAGCGGGCCCGCCCCGAAGGGCGGACCCGCTTCCCGTGTCAGGCAGAGCCTCAGGCGTCCTTGGACTCCTCGGCCGGAGCCTCGGCGGCGTCCTCGGCCTTGGTCTCCTCGACCTGGGCCTCGTCGGCCTCCTTGACCGCACGCTTGGTGGCGGCCTCGGCCTCACCGACGGCCTTCTGCTGCACCGTCAGCGCCTCGACCAGCTCGATGACGGCCATGGGCGCGTTGTCGCCACGGCGGTTACCGATCTTGGTGATGCGGGTGTAGCCACCGGGACGGTTCTCGTAGCGCGGACCGATCTCGGCGAAGAGCGTGTGGACGATGCTCTTGTCCGTGATGACCTGGAGCACCTGACGGCGGTTGTGAAGGTCGCCCTTCTTCGCCTTGGTGACCAGACGCTCGGCGTACGGGCGCAGGCGGCGGGCCTTCGCCTCGGTGGTGGTGATGCGGCCGTGCTCGAAGAGGCTCTTCGCCAGGTTCGCGAGGAGCAGCTTCTCGTGCGCGGCGCTGCCGCCCAGACGGGCACCCTTGGTGGGCTTCGGCATGGTTCTTCTCCTGTGTGTCTGCCCCGGCCGTGTCAGGTACCGGAGTCAGTATCCGAGCAGACGGTTGTCTGTCGGAGATCCGGGGCTCCTACGAGCCCCGGAGCTGAGACACGCTCAGTACCGGATCAGTACTGCTCGGTCTCCACGAAACCCGCGTCCGCGTCGTCGTCGGCGCCGAAGGCGTCGGCGGCGGCCGTGGGGTCGAATCCGGGCGGGCTGTCCTTCAGGGCCAGGCCCATGCCGGCCAGCTTCGCCTTGACCTCGTCGATGGACTTCGCACCGAAGTTGCGGATGTCCAGGAGGTCGGCCTCGGAACGAGCCACGAGCTCACCCACGGAGTGGATGCCCTCGCGCTTGAGGCAGTTGTACGACCGAACGGTGAGCTCCAGCTCCTCGATCGGCAGCGCCAGGTCGGCGGCCAGGGCGGCGTCCGTGGGGGACGGGCCCATGTCGATGCCCTCGGCGTCGATGTTCAGCTCGCGGGCGAGACCGAACAGCTCGACCAGGGTCTTGCCCGCCGACGCCATGGCGTCACGCGGACGCATGGCCTGCTTTGTCTCGACGTCGACGATCAGCTTGTCGAAGTCGGTCCGCTGCTCGACACGCGTGGCCTCGACCTTGTACGTGACCTTCAGGACCGGCGAGTAGATGGAGTCGACCGGGATACGGCCGATCTCCTGGCCCGCCTGCTTGTTCTGCACGGCGGAGACGTAGCCGCGACCGCGCTCGACGGTCAGCTCCATCTCCAGCTTGCCCTTGCCGTTGAGCGTGGCGAGGACGAGGTCGGGGTTGTGCACCTCGACACCGGCCGGGGGCGCGATGTCGGCGGCGGTGACCAGACCCGGGCCCTGCTTGCGCAGGTACATCACGACCGGCTCGTCGTGCTCCGAGGAGACGACCAGCTGCTTGATGTTGAGGATCAGGTCGGTGACGTCCTCCTTGACGCCCGGCACGGTGGTGAACTCGTGCAGCACGCCGTCGATCCGGATCGAGGTGACGGCGGCACCCGGGATCGAGGACAGGAGGGTACGGCGGAGCGAGTTGCCGAGGGTGTAGCCGAAGCCCGGCTCCAGCGGCTCGATCACGAACCGGGAGCGGAACTCGTCGACGACCTCTTCGGTCAACGAGGGGCGCTGAGCGATCAGCATGTGTGAATCAGATCCTTCATTCGTGGACGACCGCTATTTGACGTCCGACGGTGACCGCACCCATGACAGGTGCGGGTACTGCAAGGGTACGGGCGGTACGACCTCTTACGAGGTGGTACCGCCCGGAATCCCGTGCCTGCCGTGCGTCAGACGCGACGACGCTTCGGCGGACGGCAGCCGTTGTGCGGGGTAGGGGTGACGTCCTGGATGGAGCCGACCTCGAGGCCCGTGGCCTGCAGGGAGCGGATCGCGGTCTCACGACCGGAGCCCGGGCCCTTGACGAACACGTCGACCTTGCGCATGCCGTGCTCCTGGGCGCGGCGGGCAGCCGACTCGGCGGCCATCTGCGCGGCGAACGGCGTGGACTTCCGGGAGCCCTTGAAGCCGACGTGGCCGGCGGAGGCCCAGGAGATCACGTTGCCGGACGGGTCCGTGATCGACACGATCGTGTTGTTGAACGTGCTCTTGATGTGCGCGTGGCCGTGAGCGACGTTCTTCTTTTCCTTGCGGCGCACCTTCTTGGCAGCGCCCTGACGTCCCTTGGGGGGCATCTACTAACTCCTACGGGAGGTGGTCGGTCCTACAGCGAAGACCGTGGACAGGTGTCCGCTGCGGACTACTTCTTGCCCGGCTTCTTCTTGCCGGCGATGGCGCGACGCGGGCCCTTGCGGGTACGAGCGTTGGTGCTGGTGCGCTGACCGCGGACGGGCAGACCGCGACGGTGACGGAGACCCTGGTAGCAACCGATCTCGACCTTGCGGCGGATGTCGGCCTGGATCTCGCGACGGAGGTCACCCTCGGTCTTGATGTTGTTGTCGACGTACTCGCGGATCGCGACCAGCTGCTCTTCGCTGAGGTCACGGACGCGAGTGTTCGGGTCGATACCGGTCTCGGCCAGCGTCTGCTGGGAGAGGGTCCGGCCGATGCCGAACACGTAGGTGAGGGCGACCTCCACGCGCTTTTCGCGCGGGATGTCAACACCGGAAACGCGTGCCATTCAATGGCTCCTGGTGAATCTTCGGAGGTCTTCCACAGAGCCGGCTCCCGGCCGCCGTACCAGGTACGAACCGGGTCCTCGGCCTCCGAACCGAGGGTGTCGAGCCAATGGCTCGGGCTCTGCGTATGAACATATTCAGCTTGCGTCGCGCGAATCTCTGCGATGGATGCAGAGGGATCGGTCGTGCGTCAGCCCTGGCGCTGCTTGTGGCGCGGGTTCTCGCAGATGACCATGACCCGACCGTGACGGCGGATCACCCTGCACTTGTCGCAGATCTTCTTGACGCTCGGCTTGACCTTCATTGGTGAGGTTCTCCGGGTCAGTGCCACCGCACCGGAAGATTCCGGGGCGCGGGCAAGATCTACTTGTACCGGTAGACGATCCGGCCACGCGTCAGGTCGTAAGGAGACAACTCCACCACGACCCGGTCGTCAGGGAGGATGCGGATGTAGTGCATACGCATCTTGCCGCTGATGTGTGCCAGGACCTGGTGGCCGTTCTGGAGCTCGACCTTGAACATGGCGTTCGGCAGAGACTCGACGACAGTGCCCTCGATCTCGATGGCACCTTGCTTCTTGGCCACGCTTCGCCCTTCGAATCGACTACCTTGATCGACTCTCGGGCATTTCCCTGGGATTTCCCTTACGGGCGCATGCGGACATGCGGGTGCACGAGAGCCGACGAGTCAGTCTACGTCGGCGCACCCGGAAAGGCGAATCGAGGAAGTCTGCCCCATCGGGGTGATCCCTATGCGGGACACCGCTCCCCGGAGGCGTCCGGACTAGGCCAGCGGGTCGGGGGCGGCCGTCACGCCGTACTCCGCGAGCTTGGCCTTGCCGCCGTCGGGGGCGGTCAGGACCAGCGGGCCCTCGTCGGTGAGGGCGACCGAGTGCTCCCAGTGCGAGGACCAGGTGCCGTCCGTCGTGATGACGGTCCAGTCGTCCTCGAGGACCTCGGTGCGCGGGGTGCCGAGGGACACCATCGGCTCGATCGCCAGGCAGAAGCCGGGGACCAGCTTGGGACCCTTGCCCCGGCGGCGGTCGACGTAGTTCAGCAGGTGCGGGTCCATGTGCATCTCGGTGCCGATGCCGTGGCCGCCGTAGTCCTCGATGATGCCGTAGCGGCCGCCGCCGGCCTTCGGCTGGCGGCGGATGTACGTCTCGACCGCCCGGGAGATGTCGACCAGGCGGTTGCCCTGCTTCATGGCCGCGATGCCGGCCCACATCGACTCCTCGGTCACCCGGGAGAGCTCGACCAGCTCCGGGGCGTGACCGGAGCCCACGAACGCGGTGTACGCCGCGTCGCCGTGCCAGCCGTCGACGATCGCGCCGCAGTCGATGGAGATGATGTCGCCGTCCTTGAGGACGACGTCGTCGGAGGGGATGCCGTGCACGACCACGTCGTTGACCGAGGTGCAGATCGTCGCCGGGAAGCCGCCGTAGCCCAGGAAGTTCGACTTCGCGCCGTGCTCGGCCAGCACCTTGCGGGCGACCTCGTCCAGGTCCTTGGTGCTGGCGCCCGGGACCGCGGCCTCACGCGTGGCCGCGTGGATGGCAGCGACGACCAGGCCCGCCGCACGCATCTTGGCGATCTGCTCGGGGGTCTTGATCTGCACCATGGGGGCCTGCGCTCTCCGTCACCTGGGTCGACTGGGATACCTGTACAACACTACGGCCGCGGCGCCCGGGAAGGGCACCGCGGCCGGAAGGACCGCGATCTACTTGTTCTCGGCCTTCTCGCGCTTGAGTGCCTCCAGCGCCCGCTGCGTGATCTCGTCCACGGGACCCAGGGAGGAGATCGTCACGACCAGGCCCTGCGCCTTGTAGTAGTCGATGATCGGCTCGGTCTGCGTGTGGTAGACCTCCAGCCGCTTGCGGACCGTCTCCTCGGAGTCGTCGTCGCGCTGGTACAGCTCGCCGCCGCAGACGTCGCAGACGCCCTTCTGCTTCGGCGGGCTGTACGTCACGTGGAAGACGTGCGAGGAGTCGTTGCGGCAGATGCGCCGGCCGGCGATCCGCTTGACGACCTCGTCCTCGGGGACCTCCAGGTCCAGGACCGCGTCCAGCGTGATGCCCTCGGACTCCAGCAGCTGGTCCAGGGCCTCGGCCTGCGACACGTTCCGCGGGAAGCCGTCCAGCAGGAAGCCGTTCTCCGCGTCCGGCTGCTCCATGCGGTCCTTGGCCATCGCGATGGTGACCTCGTCGGGCACCAGGTTGCCGGCGTCCATGTAGGACTTCGCGAGCTTGCCCAGCTCGGTCTGGCGGCTGATGTTGGCCCGGAAAAGGTCGCCGGTGGAGATGTGCGGGACGGCCAGCTTCTCTGCGAGCCTGACGGCTTGCGTTCCCTTACCGGCACCCGGCGGCCCGACGAGGACGATACGCATCAGCGGAGGAACCCTTCGTAATTGCGCTGCTGGAGCTGGCTCTCGATCTGCTTCACCGTCTCGAGGCCGACACCCACGATGATCAGGATGCTGGTCCCGCCGAAGGGGAAGTTCTGGCTTGCCCCGAAGCCCACCAACGCCATTGTCGGTACGAGAGCGATCAGACCCAGATACAGCGAACCCGGCCAGGTGATCCGGTTGAGCACGTAGCTGAGGTACTCAGCGGTCGGTCGGCCAGCCCGGATGCCCGGGATGAAGCCACCATACTTCTTCATGTTGTCGGCGACTTCCTCGGGGTTGAAGGAGATCGCCACATAGAAGAACGCGAAGAAAACGATGAGCAAGAAGTACGAAGTGATGTAAATCGGGTGGTCGCCCTTGGTCAGGTTCTGCTCGACCCAGGTCTTCCAGCCCGACTTGCCCCCTGCGAACTGCGCCACGAGTGCCGGAATGTAGAGCAGCGAGGAGGCGAAGATGACGGGAATCACACCCGCCTGGTTCACCTTGAGCGGGATGTACGTGGAGGTTCCGCCGTAGGAACGGCGGCCGATCATGCGCTTCGCGTACTGCACCGGGATGCGGCGCTGGGCCTGCTCGACGAAGACGACGAGCGCGACCATGACCAGGCCGACCAGGATCACGGTGCTGAACTCGATCCAGCCGCCGGCCAGGGTGCCCTGCTTCTTGATGGCCCACAGGGCGGAGGGGAACGTCGCGGCGATCGAGATGAACATCAGGATCGACATGCCGTTGCCGATACCGCGGTCGGTGATCAGCTCACCGAGCCACATCACGACGGCCGTACCGGCGGTCATGCAGATCACCATGGTGATCGTCGAGAAGATCGCCTGGTCCGGCACGATGCTCGTGGCGACCGAGCAGCCGTTGAAGAGCGCGCCGCTGCGGGCGGTGGCCACCAGGCCGGTGCCCTGCAGGATGGCGAGCGCCACGGTCAGGTAGCGGGTGTACTGCGTGATCTTCGCCGTACCCGCCTGACCCTCCTTCTTCAGGGCTTCCAGACGCGGGATGACCACGGTCAGCAGCTGAAGGATGATGCTGGCCGTGATGTACGGCATGATGCCGAGCGCGAAGACCGTGATCTGCAGCAGCGCACCGCCGCTGAACATGTTCACGAGGCCGAACAGGCCCTGGTTGCCCGACGCCTCGGTCACACACTGCTGGACGGCCTTGTAGTTGACGCCGGGGATCGGAATGTGGGTACCGACCCGGTATACCACGATGATGGCCAGCGTGAAGAGCAGCTTCTTGCGCAGGTCGGGCGTCTTGAACGCCCGGGCGAACGCGGTGAGCACGGTGCCTCCTGCGACCCCCGCGCAACTGCGTCAAGGGTGACGGTCTTGAAGTTCGACGAATAGATAACGGTCAACTGCCGCTCAGGGTGCCCCATCGGAGGCACCCATCGAAAGTGGGCAGTGCAGGCCACCTTACCGGCGAGAGCACCGCCCTAGGAACGACCGACCGGGGATACCCCATTTGTGGGGTATCCCCGGTCGGGATCGCTCACGTCATCGAGAAGTCCGAGGGACTCAGACCAGCTCGGTGACCGTACCGCCGGCGGCGGTGATCTTCTCCTTGGCGGAGCCGGAGACGGCGTCGACCGTCACCTGCAGCGCCACGGAGATCTCGCCCTGGCCGAGCACCTTGACGAGGCTGTTCTTGCGAACGGCGCCCTTGGCCACCAGACCCTCGACGGTGACTTCGCCACCCTCGGGGTAGAGCGCGGCCAGCTTGTCGAGGTTCACGACCTGGAACTCGGTCTTGAACGGGTTCTTGAAGCCCTTCAGCTTCGGAAGGCGCATGTGGAGCGGCATCTGGCCACCCTCGAAGCGCTCCGGAACCTGGTAACGGGCCTTCGTACCCTTCGTACCACGACCGGCCGTCTTACCCTTCGACGCCTCACCACGACCCACACGGGTCTTGGCGGTCTTGGCGCCCGGGGCGGGACGGAGGTTGTGGATCTTCAGCGGGTTCTGCTCCGCCATGATCAGTCGACCTCCTCGACCGTCACGAGGTGGCGGACGGTCTGCACCATGCCGCGGAACTCGGGGCGGTCCTCCTTGACGACCTGCGTGTTGATGCCCTTGAGACCAAGGGAGCGCAGGGTGTCACGGTGGTTCTGCTTGCTGCCGATGTAGGACTTGACCTGCGTGATCTTGAGCTGAGCCATTACGCAGCACCAGCCCCGGCACGCGCACGCAGCAGAGCCGCGGGGGCGACGTCCTCGAGCGGCAGACCACGGCGGGCCGCGATCTCCTCGGGACGCTGCAGGCCCTTCAGGGCCTCCACGGTCGCGTGCACGATGTTGATCGCGTTCGACGAGCCGAGCGACTTCGACAGGACGTCGTGGATACCGGCGCACTCGAGCACGGCGCGCACCGGACCACCGGCGATAACACCGGTACCGGGGGACGCGGGCTTGAGCAGCACGACGCCGGCAGCCTTCTCACCCGTGATCGGGTGCGGGATGGTGCCCTGGATACGGGGGACCTTGAAGAAGTGCTTCTTGGCCTCCTCAACACCCTTGGCGATGGCGGCCGGCACCTCCTTGGCCTTGCCGTAACCGACACCCACGGTGCCGTCACCGTCGCCCACCACGACCAGCGCGGTGAAGCTGAAGCGACGACCACCCTTCACAACCTTGGCGACGCGGTTGATCGCGACGACGCGCTCAACGTACGCGGTCTTCTCGGCGGCAGCAGCGCCGCCGTCACGGCCCTTCCGGTCCCGCCGCTCGCCGCCACCGGCACCGCCACCGCGGCGCTGGGGTCCAGCCATTGGAATTACCTCTCTCTGTTTCCGCTAGCTACGGCAGGCTCAGAACTTGAGCCCGGCTTCGCGGGCGGCGTCCGCCAGGGCGGCGATGCGCCCGGCGTACTGGTTGCCACCACGGTCGAACACGACAGCCTCGACACCGGCGGCCTTGGCACGCTCGGCGACCAGGGCGCCGACCTGCTTGGCCTGCGAGGACTTGTCGCCCTCGCCACCGCGGACGGACGCGTCCAGAGTGGACGCGGACGCCAGGGTGTGGCCCTTGAGGTCGTCGATCACCTGCGCCACGATGTGGCGGTTGGAGCGGGTAACGACCAGACGGGGACGCTCCGCCGTACCGGAAAGGTTCTTGCGGATCCGGATGTGACGGCGCTTGATCGCGGCGCGCTTGTAGGCGTCGCCCTTGAGGATCTTCTGCCCGTATGCCATGGCTTACTTACCCGCCTTTCCGACCTTGCGGCGGATGACTTCGCCCTCGTACTTGACGCCCTTGGCCTTGTACGGGTCGGGCTTGCGCAGCTTGCGGATGTTGGCCGCAACCTCGCCGACCTTCTGCTTGTCGATGCCCTCGACCTGGAAGCGGGTCGGGGTCTCCACCTTGAAGGTGATGCCCTCGGGCGCCTCGACGACGATCGGGTGGCTGTAGCCGAGCGCGAACTCGAGGTTCGAGCCCTTGGCCGTCACGCGGTAACCGACACCGCTGATCTCGAGCTTCTTCACGTAACCCTGGGTCACGCCGGTGATCATGTTCGCCACCAGCGTGCGGGACAGGCCGTGGAGGGCCTTGTTCTGACGCTCGTCGTTCGGACGGGTGACGTTGAGCACGCCGTCCTCACCCTTGACGATGTCGATCGGCGCGACGACGGTGTGGGTCAGCGAACCCTTGGGGCCCTTGACCGAGACCGTACGGCCGTCGATGGTGACGTCCACGCCGGCGGGAACCGTGATGGGGAGCTTGCCAATACGCGACATAGCTGTTTCCTCCGTTCCCTTCCGCTACCAGACGTAGGCGAGGACTTCCCCACCCACGCCCTTCTTGCCGGCCTGCTTGTCGGTGAGGAGCCCGTGCGACGTGGAGATGATCGCCACGCCGAGGCCGCCCAGCACCTTCGGCAGGTTGGTGGACTTCGCGTACACCCGGAGACCGGGCTTGGAGATCCGCTTGATGCCCGCGATGGAGCGCTCACGGTTCGGGCCGAACTTCAGCTCGAGAACGAGGTTCTTGCCGACCTCGGCGTCCTCGACCTTCCAGCCCGTGATGAAGCCCTCCTGCTGGAGGATCTCCGCGATGTGCGACTTGATCTTCGATGCCGGCATCGTCACGGAGTCGTGGTATGCCGAGTTCGCGTTCCGCAGACGCGTAAGCATGTCTGCGATCGGATCAGTCATGGTCATGAATTGGCCTTCGGCCTCTCTCGCCGGGGTTTCCTGGTGCGCCATCCCTCTCCCCGATCCGAGACGGGGCGGGTGCGGCGCGGTGGACCTACGGCGTAGTAAGTCGTAAGGGCGCGGCAGACGCCCAACCCCACAAGCCTACGGCATGTGGAGAAGGGCCCCTGCCGACCCAGATGCTTACCGAGAGCTCCGGAAATCCCTGATTACGGGGATTACCAGGAGCTCTTGGTCACGCCCGGCAGCTCGCCACGGTGAGCCATCTCACGAAGGCACACGCGGCAGAGGCCGAACTTGCGGTACACGGAGTGCGGACGGCCGCAGCGCTGGCAGCGCGTGTAGCCACGCACACCGAACTTGGGCTTGCGAGCAGCCTTGGCAATCAGAGCCTTCTTCGCCATCTCGCTCACGCCTCCTTGAACGGGAAGCCGAGGTGACGAAGGAGCGCGCGGCCCTCAGCGTCGTTGGTCGCCGTGGTGACCACGGTGATGTCCATGCCCCGGGTACGGTCGATCTTGTCCTGGTCGATCTCGTGGAACATGACCTGCTCCGTGAGACCGAAGGTGTAGTTGCCACGGCCGTCGAACTGCTTGGGGGACAGGCCGCGGAAGTCGCGGATGCGCGGGAGCGCGAGCGACAGGGTGCGGTCCAGGAACTCCCACATGCGGTCGCCACGGAGCGTGACGTGGGCACCGATCGGCTGGCCCTCACGCAGCTTGAACTGCGCGATGGACTTGCGGGCCTTGGTGACCTGCGGCTTTTGGCCGGTGATCGTGGAGAGGTCGCGGATGGCACCCTCGATCAGCTTGGAGTCGCGGGCGGCGTCGCCCACACCCATGTTGACCACGATCTTGACGAGGCCGGGGATCTGCATGACGTTCTCGTACTTGAACTCGTCACGCAGCTTGCCCGCGATCTCCTCGCGGTACTTCTGCTTCAGACGCGGAGTGGTGGTGGTAGCCATCAGATGTCCTCACCCGTCCGCTTGGCAACGCGGATCTTGTTGCCTTCGTCGTCGAAGCGGTAACCGACACGCGTGACGACCTTGTTGCCATCCTTCTCAACGACCAGCTGGACGTTGGAGACGTGGATCGGCGCCTCGGTCGTGACGATGCCGCCGGCCTGCGAACCGCGAGCGGTCGGACCGGCCTTGGTGTGCTTCTTGACCCGGTTGACACCCTCGACCAGGACGCGGTCCTCGCGGGGGTAGGCCGCGATGACCTTGCCCTGCTTGCCCTTGTCCTTACCGGTGATGACCTGGACCAGGTCGCCCTTCTTGATCTTCATGCTTACAGCACCTCCGGCGCGAGCGAGATGATCTTCATGAACTTCTTCTCGCGCAGCTCACGGCCGACCGGGCCGAAGATACGGGTGCCGCGAGGGTCGCCGTCGTTCTTCAGAATGACGGCGGCGTTCTCGTCGAAGCGGATGTACGAGCCGTCCGGACGGCGGCGCTCCTTGACGGTGCGAACGATGACCGCCTTGACGACGTCACCCTTCTTCACGTTGCCGCCGGGGATCGCGTCCTTGACGGTGGCGACGATGACGTCACCGATGCCCGCGTAGCGGCGACCGGAGCCACCGAGCACACGGATGCAAAGGATCTCCTTCGCACCAGTGTTGTCGGCGACGCGCAGTCGCGACTCCTGCTGGATCACGTCTATCTCCTGATCGTCTGCCGGTTCCCGGCAGGGGCCTCAGATCGAGGACCCCTGCCGAGCCTGGCGGAACTGACCTGCGGGTTTGCCCGCAGGAATTACTTGGCCTTCTCGAGGATCTCGACGACGCGCCAGCGCTTCGTCGCGGACAGCGGCCGGGTCTCCATGAGGAGGACACGGTCGCCGACACCCGCGGCGTTCTGCTCGTCGTGCGCCTTGAGCTTGTTCGTACGACGGATGACCTTGCCGTACAGCGCGTGCTTCACACGGTCCTCGACGGCGACGACGACGGTCTTGTCCATCTTGTCGCTGACGACGAGACCCTCACGGGTCTTACGGAAGCCACGGGCCTCAGTGTTCTCAGTCACGTTGCTCTCGCTCATCAGGCGCTCTCCACCGTCTCGATGCCCAGCTCGCGCTCACGCATCAGGGTGTAGATCCGCGCGATGTCCTTACGGACGGCCTTCAGCCGACCGTGGTTCTCGAGCTGACCGGTCGCCGCCTGGAAGCGGAGGTTGAACAGCTCTTCCTTGGCCTCGCGGAGCTTGCCCAGAAGCTCCTCGTTGCCCAGCTCGCGCAGCTCGGACGCCTTGGTACCGGCCGACATCACGCTTCACCTGCCTCGCGCTTGACGATCCGGCACTTCATCGGCAGCTTGTGGGCCGCGCGAAGGAGCGCCTCACGGGCGATCTTCTCGTTGGGGTACGACAGCTCGAACATCACGCGTCCGGGCTTGACGTTGGCGATCCACCACTCCGGCGAACCCTTACCGGAACCCATGCGGGTCTCGGCAGGCTTCTTGGTGAGGGGACGGTCCGGGTAGATGTTGATCCAGACCTTGCCACCACGCTTGATGTGACGCGTCATGGCGATACGAGCGGCCTCGATCTGACGGTTCGTCACATACGCCGGGGTCAGCGCCTGGATGCCGTACTCGCCGAACGCAACCTGCGTTCCACCCTTGGACATACCGCTGCGCTTCGGGTGGTGCTGCTTGCGGTGCTTGACCCTACGGGGGATCAGCATTTCGGTCAGGCCTCCGTTCCGGTGCTCTCAGCCGGAGCCGACGCGGGAGCCTCGGCCTTGGGGGCCTCGGCGCCGGCAGCCTGCTGCGGCTTGCGACCGCGCCGCTCGCCACCACGGCCACCACGGGCCGGGCGGTCTGCACCGCCACGGGCCGGGCGGTTACCCGCACGGGCCGCAGCGTTCTCGGCGCGGACCTCGGCGATGTTCTTGACGTCGCCCTTGTAGATCCAGACCTTCACACCGATGCGGCCGAAGGTCGTCTTGGCCTCGAAGAAGCCGTAGTCCACGTTCGCGCGGAGCGTGTGCAGGGGCACACGGCCCTCGCGGTAGAACTCCGAGCGGGACATCTCGGCGCCACCGAGGCGGCCACCGCACTGGATCTTGATGCCCTTGGCGCCGGCCTTCATCGCCGACTGCATGCTCTTACGCATGGCGCGGCGGAAGGAGACGCGGGAGGAGAGCTGCTCGGC
Organism: Streptomyces sp. NPDC015139; assembly: GCF_043079785.1. Lineage (NCBI taxonomy): Bacteria > Bacillati > Actinomycetota > Actinomycetes > Kitasatosporales > Streptomycetaceae > Streptomyces > Streptomyces sp. NPDC015139. The sequence continues at coordinate 94,707 of NZ_JBIBUW010000014.1, forward strand.
AACGGCCTGAGCAACCAGCTGAGCGTCGGTCTCGGGGTTCTTGACCTCGAGGATGTTCAGCTGGACCTGCTTGCCCGTGAGCTTCTCGAGGTCACCGCGGATGCGGTCGGCCTCGGCGCCACGGCGGCCGATGACGATGCCCGGACGAGCGGTGTGGATGTCCACCCGCACGCGGTCACGGGTGCGCTCGATCTCAACCTTCGAGATACCGGCGCGCTCCATGCCGGACGTCATCATCCGACGGATGGCGACGTCTTCCTTGACGTAGTCCTTGTACAGCTTGTCGGCGTACCAACGCGACTTGAAGTCGGTCGTGACACCGAGCCGGAACCCATGCGGGTTAACCTTCTGGCCCATTACCGGGTTCCTTCCTTGCTGCTGACGACCACGGTGATGTGGCTGGTCCGCTTGCGGATCCGGTAGGCACGGCCCTGGGCACGCGGTCGGAACCGCTTCAGGGTCGGGCCCTCGTCGACGTACGCCTCGGAGATGAAGAGGCTGTCGGCGTCGGTGTGGTCGTAGTTGTGCGCGGCGTTGGCGATGGCGCTGTCGAGCACCTTGCCGACGGGCACGGAGGCGGCCTGCGGAGCGAATCGCAGGACCGCCTGAGCCTCCGTGGCATCCATGCCACGGATAAGGTCCACCACGCGGCGGGCCTTCATGGGCGTAACGCGGATGTACCGCGCCTGGGCCCTGGCTTCCATGGTTGTCCCTCTCAGTTACTTACGTGTCTGAATGCGATCCGCGGTTAGCGGCGCTTCGACTTCCGGTCGTCCTTGACGTGACCCCGGAAGGTGCGCGTCGGCGAGAACTCGCCGAGCTTGTGACCGACCATCGACTCGGTGACGAACACCGGGATGTGGGTCTTGCCGTTGTGCACCGCGAGCGTGTGGCCCAGCATGGCCGGGACGATCATGGAGCGGCGGGACCAGGTCTTGATGACGTTCTTGGTGCCGGCTTCGTTCTGGGCGTCCACCTTCTTGATCAGGTGGTCGTCGACGAAGGGCCCCTTCTTCAGGCTACGAGGCATCTCAACCCGTCCTTAGCGCTTCTTGTTCGTCTTGCGGCGGCGGACGATGTACTTGTTCGACGCCTTCTTGGGCGAACGAGTACGGCCTTCCTTCTTGCCCCACGGGGACACAGGGTGGCGACCACCGGAGGTCCGGCCCTCACCACCACCGTGCGGGTGGTCAACCGGGTTCATCACGACACCACGGACGGTCGGGCGAACGCCCAGCCACCGCTTACGGCCGGCCTTACCCCAGTTGATGTTGCTCTGCTCGGCGTTGCCGACCTCGCCGATGGTGGCGCGGCAGCGGACGTCGACCAGGCGGATCTCACCGGACGGCATGCGGAGGTGGGCCATCGAGCCCTCCTTCGCGAGCAGCTGCACGGAGGCACCCGCGGAGCGGGCGAACTTGGCACCGCCACCGGGACGGAGCTCGATCGCGTGGATCGTGGTACCGACCGGGATGTTGCGGAGGGCCAGGTTGTTGCCCGGCTTGATGTCGGCCCCGGGACCGTTCTCGACGCGGTCACCCTGCTGCAGGTTGCGCGGGGCGAGGATGTAGCGCTTCTCGCCGTCGGCGTAGTGCAGCAGCGCGATGCGCGCGGTGCGGTTGGGGTCGTACTCGATGTGCGCGACCTTCGCCGGCACGCCGTCCTTGTCGTGACGACGGAAGTCGATCACGCGGTAGGCGCGCTTGTGTCCGCCACCCTGGTGGCGAACGGTCACACGACCGGCGTTGTTACGGCCGCCCTTGCTGTGCAGGGGGCGGACCAGCGACTTCTCCGGCGTGGACCGCGTGACCTCGACGAAGTCGGCGACGCTGGCGCCACGACGGCCCGGCGTAGTCGGCTTGTACTTGCGGATTCCCATTTCTCAGTCCTCGTCCGATATCGGACGATCCGACCCGCTTACGCGGTCGGACCGCCGAAGATGTCGATACGGTCGCCCTCGGCGAGGGTCACGATCGCGCGCTTGGTGGCGGCACGCTGACCGAAACCGGTCTTCGTGCGCTTGCGCTTGCCCTGGCGGTTGATCGTGTTGACCCCGGTGACCTTGACGTCGAAGACCGCCTGGACGGCCTGCTTGATCTGGGTCTTGTTCGCGTTCGGGTCGACAATGAACGTGTACTTGTTCTCGTCGATGAGCGCGTAGCTCTTCTCGGAGACGACCGGCTTCAGCAGGACGTCACGGGGGTCCGTGTACGACTTGCTCAGCGGGGTCTCGACGGTGTTCTTGCCCTCGGTGGCGTGGCGACGCGCCTTGGCGACGCGCGCGGCCTTGGCGGCCTTGGCCGCCTTCGAGGCAATGCTCGGGTGACGCGTAGCCATCAGGCCTCGCTCCCTTCGGTGTCAGCGGCCTTGGGGCCAGACACGAAGGACTCGAAAGCGGCCTGGGTGAAGACCACGTCGTCCGAGACGAGAACGTCGTACGTGTTCAGCTGGCCCGGCTCCAGGATGTGGACCTGGGGCAGGTTGCGGGCGGACAGCCACGCGGCCTCGTCGGCACGGTCGACGACCAGGAGCAGGTTCTTGCGCTCGCTGATCTTGCCGAACAGGCTCTTGGCGGCCTTGGTGCTGGGGTTCGCGCCCTCGACCACGCCGGAGACGACGTGGATGCGGTTGTGACGCGCCCGGTCGGTGAGGGCGTGGCGCAGGGCCGCGGCCTTCATCTTCTTCGGGGTGCGCTGCGAGTAGTCACGCGGCACGGGACCGTGCACGACGCCACCACCGGCGAACTGCGGCGCACGGGTCGAGCCCTGACGGGCGCGGCCGGTGCCCTTCTGGCGGTACGGCTTCTTGCCACCACCACGGACTTCGCCACGGGTCTTGGTCTTGTGCGTGCCCTGACGGGCAGCGGCCAGCTGCGCGACGACGACCTGGTGGATCAGCGGGATGCTGATCTTCTCCACGTCGAAGATCTCCGCGGGGAGCTCGACGGAACCGGCCTTCTCGCCAGCCGGCGAAAGGATGTCAACAGTGCTCATCGGTTACCTCAGGCCCCCTTGGCCGCGGTGCGGACCAGGACGAGGCCGCCGTTCGGACCGGGAACCGCGCCCTTGATGAGCAGCAGACCCTTCTCCGCGTCAACGGCGTGGACGGTCAGGTTCTGGGTGGTGACCCGCTCGTTGCCCATGCGACCCGCCATGCGGAGGCCCTTGAACACGCGGCCCGGGGTGGCGCAGCCACCGATGGAACCGGGCGAGCGGTGCTTGCGCTGGGTGCCGTGTCCGGCGCCGAGGCCCTTGAAGTTGTGACGCTTCATGACACCGGCGAAGCCCTTGCCCTTGCTCTTGCCGGTCACGTCGACCTTGATGCCGGCCTCGAACACCTCGGCGGTGATCTCCTGGCCGAGGGTGTACTCGCTGGCGTCAGCGGTACGGATCTCGACGAGGTGGCGGCGGGGAGTGACGTCGGCCTTGGCGAAGTGGCCCTTGAGGGGCTTGTTCACCTTGCGCGGGTCGATCTCGCCGAAAGCGATCTGGACGGACTCGTAGCCGTCGACATCGTTCGTACGGACCTGGGTGACGACGTTGGGGCCGGCCTTGACGACGGTGACCGGAACAACACGGTTGTTCTCGTCCCACACCTGCGTCATACCGAGCTTCTCGCCCAGGATGCCCTTGATCTGCTTAGCCATTCTCAGCTCACCGACCCTCAGAGCTTGATCTCGATGTCGACACCGGCCGGGAGGTCGAGTCGCATCAGAGAGTCAACGGTCTTGGGGGTGGGGTCGAGGATGTCGATCAGGCGCTTGTGCGTGCGCATCTCGAAGTGCTCGCGCGAGTCCTTGTACTTGTGCGGCGACTTGATGACGCAGTACACGTTCTTCTCAGTGGGCAGCGGCACCGGGCCCGCGACCGACGCACCAGTTCGGGTCACCGTCTCGACGATCTTCTTCGCCGAGGAGTCGATGACCTCGTGGTCGTAGGCCTTGAGCCGGATGCGGATCTTCTGTCCCGCCATGGCTACTCAGTAGTCCTGTCTCTTTAACGCTCCGGAACCCGGTGGATTCCTTCTGCTGCCGTCGTTCCTCCGACCCACGCGGTCGGGTGTGTCGCGCTCCCGCTGACACAGATGTCCCTTGTTCGAACATCCCTGCGGGGAATGCGACGGCCCTTCCGGAACCGCGGACCGGGGGCCTCGGGCCCACCGGGCGCCTGGCCGGTGATGCGCCCACACTTCCCGGAAGATTCCCGTACGTCCGCCCCAGTGCTGCCGTGGTGGCAGTTAGGGCGACGAGTACTGTGGGACTCGCTTCCGGTCCTCCCGGCGGGAGGCGCGCAGCATCAACACTCGACCGAGCAACTCGGACAGTCTGCCATATGGGGCGGGTCGCTGGCCAATCGAGCCGAAGAGATTACCCCGAGCGTGACGCACGTCAAACCCCGGCACACGGCTACGTCCCGCAACCGAGCGTGGCGACGGTGGCGGGGAAGTAGGCCCGCATGAACGCCTCGATGTCCTCCCGCCGACTACGATCCCCGAGCCGGACCTGCGGCAGCTGCAGGGTGAGAGTGAAGTAACGGCCGCCGTTGGTTTTGCAGGGGGTCTGCGAGATGGCACCGTCGTTGCCGACGATCGTTTTGAACGGGAACGGGACAGTACGCGGTTCGGCGATGCGTGACACACGGCTCCCGGCCAGGTACGCGAGGTCCGTGGGGGCATCGTCCCAGGCGAAGCGCAGACCGAGAACAGCGTGCTCGCCGGATTGCAGCATGCACGGCGCGGTGACCGCCTCGGTCCGGTCGACTCGGCTGAACTCCCGCAGATCGTCCGTGGACGTCAGCAGGGGGCGGGTGAGCCGACTGGAAACGGAAGTACCACAGATCTGCCCCGGAACGGCGTGGTCAGCAGGACCGGCACAAGAGCTGACGACACATTGCGCCAGCGCTGACCAGCCGAGGAACGCACGGAGGCTCTTCTTCATCGCGGCCGCTCCCCGGATACACCACGCGCGTGACCGATCCCGGCATCAGCCGAGTCGCTGATCTCCTGTCTGGGGTTGAAGTACGTGGCATCGGCCACGTGGTGCGTCTTCCGCCATTCCGCCGCGAGAGCCATGAGCTGGCCGTTCCTCGCGGAGTAGGCCTGGAAGTTGGCGTCCGCCTGCTTCTCATCCAGCCTCTCCTGCTCGTCCTCCAGCCACTTGTCGGTGACGTAATCGAACCCCGCCTGCACATCGTCGCTCGCGACCGGGATGTAGCTGATCGCCTTGTCGAAGAGCGGCTTCGCCTCGAACTCGGCCGTCTTGGGGTCGCCCTGGGCCTGGAGGCGGGCCTCCTCCAGGAAACCCACCGTGCGGCCGGCCCGCGTCAGCGAGTCCGCGGAGTGGCCGTGGTCCGCGTGGATGGTGGAGACCATCGCCTGGTTCAGCCCCCCGTTCAGCGCCCCGTACGCCCCCTCGTCCTTGGACACCTGTTTCGTCACCTCGAAGAGTTCGCCCTGGTCCAGTGGGGAATGGGCGATGTCGATCTCGCTCATGGACGCGTGGACCGTCGCGCCGTGGTTGACCAGGACGGCCGCCATCGGGCGCCGTAGGGACGGAGGGAACTCGTCGCCGCGGTCGGCGAGTTGGTGCAGCGCGGACCGGAGGACCGTCTCGTTCGGCGCGCCGTGGGAGACGTAGTGCGCGTGCCTGTCCGACGGGTCGATCCCCGTGGCCGCGGCCTGGAGCGCCGCCCCGAGGCCCGCCCGGTCGTCCGCGTCGGGCCCGGCCACGTACCGGGTGGCCGTCGGGCCCTCCCGCACGTGCAGCGTGACGTCCCAGTCCCGGTCCTTCAGCAGGTACGTCATGCGGGCCTCGTCGGACAGGTAGTGCGCCGCCGTACCCGGATCCCGGCTCATGAGCCCGAGCGCGCCGTCCACCGGGTCGTTGGCGAACCAGCCGTCGTGCCGGCCGGCGTAGGTGCCCTTCAGCCGCCAGATGCCGGGCTCCCGGCGTTCCGCGGCGATCATGTCGTCGGTGAGGTCCTCCAGCATGCCCGGCGCGTAGCCGTGCCCGTGCCGCATCAGCGTCACCAGGGACTGGTAGCCCACCGCCTGGTCCAGGCGGGCGCCCTGCGCGTCCGTGGCGGCCCGCTCGACCCCCGCCTCCCGCATCTCCGCCCGCCACCGCCGGTACCACTCCGAGTGCGTGTCCCGCGCCGCCGTGGCCAGTGAGTCCGCCAGACCGGTCTCGATCGCGGAGCAGGCCCGCAGGGACGCGCCGCTCAGCCCGCCCCGTACCTGGAGGAGGTCGTTCAGCTGGTTCGTCAGCCGGATCGTGCCGTCGGCTCCCAGGCCGTCCAGGAGCGTGCGGGAGAACTCCACGTCGTCGGCGTTGTCACGGAACGCCCGCTCCAGTTCGGCGAGTTCGCGGTCCGAGAGGTGTGCGCCCCGGCTCAGGCGGGCGAGGAGCCGGTCGGCCTCCACCGCCTCGTACTTCTCGACGTCCCCCATCGCCCTGCCGTTGAAGCCCCGGCCCCCGGCCGGCGGGTCGGAGTCGACGACCACCGCCTTCAGCGCGGTCCGCACACCCGTGTCCGCGTCGGTGACGTCACGGACCGCCTTGTCGATGCGGGCCTGCCAGGAGTGGACGTCCGGCTCGTGCCCTCCCCCGGAGCCGGACGCGTGTCCGCCCCCCGGGTCGGCGGACACCAGGCCGCGGTCCGAGACCCGCAGGCCCGCCGCGGTCGCCTCTCTCCGCACGGCCGTCAGCCGGCTCCTCAGATCCACGAACTGGGCGTGCGCGTCCCGCAGGAGGGAGGCGACGGCCTTCGCCTCCGTCTGGGCGTAGGCGAACTCCTTCAGCGTGACGGCGAAGCGCCCGTGCGCCGCCTCCGCGCTCATGCCGGCCCAGGCCGCGGGGCCGGCGGAGACGCCGTACACGCCGGTCCGGTAGGCGCGCTCCTGCTTGGCGAACTCCCCCGCCATGCCGTCCCAGCGTTCGGCCGCGGCGGTCAGGGTGCCGAGGTCGGCGGTCATGATCTCGTGGTACGTCGGCATCCGCGGCCGCCCCCGTCAGTACCGGTCCAGCGCGGACAGCTGCCGCAGCGCGCCGCCGGTGCCGATGTCCGCGCTCGTCAGCACGGTGTTCGTGGCCCGCAGCGCGTCCTTCTCCGCGCCCAGCCGGTCCAGCAGGTTCTTCACCTGCCCGGACCAGGTCTCGTGGGCGGCGCGCAGTGCTCCGGCCGTCAGCCAGCCGTCTCCGTCGCGTGCGCCGAACGCCTTCACGGCGGCCCCGGTCTCGTCGTCCGCCCACCGCCCGGCCCGGCCGGTGTCCGGCTCGATGCGGTCCTCCACGGCCTTCGCCGCCGCACGCTTCTCGGCCGGCGTGGAGACCAGGTTCTGCGGCCCGTGGCCGGCGGACGGTCCGCCCATCGCTCACCCCTCGCGGTACTGCGGCCACCCGCTCCGGGCGGCCCGCCGTCGGATTCACCATCCGGCGGGTTCAACCCGCTTGCGTGGATCTTCGTCACGGTGGGTTTTCACCGACGCACGTTGACGCGGCGCGGGACCGGGCCCGGGGAGAACACGAAGAGGCCCGTACGACCGAAGTCGTACGGGCCTCTCCCAGGTCGGAGACCTTCAGGTCAGCTGGTGACCCGCAAGCAAGCGAACTTACTTGACGATCTTGGTGACCTGGCCGGCGCCCACGGTGCGGCCACCCTCACGGATGGCGAACTTGAGGCCCTCTTCCATGGCGACGGGCTGGATGAGCGACACCGTCATCTCGGTGTTGTCACCCGGCATGACCATCTCGGTGCCCTCGGGGAGGGTCACGACGCCGGTCACGTCCGTCGTACGGAAGTAGAACTGCGGACGGTAGTTGTTGAAGAACGGCGTGTGGCGGCCACCCTCGTCCTTGGACAGGATGTAGGCCTGCGCCTCGAACTCGGTGTGCGGGGTGACCGAGCCCGGCTTGATGATGACCTGGCCGCGCTCGACGTCCTCGCGCTTGATGCCACGGAGGAGCAGACCGACGTTCTCACCGGCCTGGCCCTCGTCGAGCAGCTTCCGGAACATCTCGATGCCGGTGACCGTGGTGGTGGTCTTCTCGGTCTTGATGCCGATGATGTCGACGGTCTCGTTGACCTTGAGGATACCGCGCTCGATACGACCGGTGACGACGGTGCCACGACCGGTGATCGTGAAGACGTCCTCGATCGGCATGAGGAACGGCTTGTCGACGTCGCGCTCCGGCTGCGGGATCGACTCGTCGACGGCCTTCATCAGGTTGAGGACCGAGTCCACCCACTGCTGCTCGCCCTCGAGGGCCTTGAGCGCGGAGACCTGGACGACCGGAACGTCGTCGCCGGGGAACTCGTACTCGGTGAGGAGCTCACGGACCTCGAGCTCGACGAGCTCCAGGATCTCCTCGTCGTCCACCATGTCGGCCTTGTTCAGGGCGACGACGATGTACGGAACGCCGACCTGGCGGGCCAGGAGCACGTGCTCCTTGGTCTGCGGCATCGGGCCGTCGGTGGCGGCGACCACCAGGATCGCGCCGTCCATCTGCGCGGCACCGGTGATCATGTTCTTGATGTAGTCCGCGTGACCCGGGCAGTCGACGTGGGCGTAGTGACGCGCCTCGGTCTGGTACTCGACGTGCGCGATGGAGATGGTGATACCGCGCTGGCGCTCCTCGGGCGCCTTGTCGATGTTGTCGAACGGGGTGGCCTCGTTCAGGTCCGGGTACGCGTCGTGCAGCACCTTGGTAATGGCGGCCGTGAGGGTCGTCTTACCGTGGTCGATGTGACCGATGGTGCCGATGTTGACGTGCGGCTTAGTCCGCTCGAACTTCGCCTTCGCCACTGGGGTCCTCCTGTGGAGTGGTTCTGTACGCCTTACTTCATCGGCGCCAGGTGATCTTTGCTGTAAAGGCCCGGAACCCGGGGCATTCCTCCATGTTCACGGTGGAATGCCCCTTGAGGCTCCGGAGTCAAGCCTACGGCGTGTTAACGCGGTGCGTTACTCGCCCTTGGCCTTCGCGATGATCTCCTCGGCGACGTTCCGCGGAACCTCGGCGTAGGAGTCGAACTGCATCGAGTAGCTTGCGCGACCCGACGTCTTGCTGCGGAGGTCGCCGACGTAGCCGAACATCTCCGACAGGGGCACGAGGCCCTTCACGACGCGGGCACCAGCCCGCTCCTCCATGGCCTGGATCTGACCACGGCGGGAGTTGATGTCACCGATGACCTCGCCCATGTAGTCCTCGGGCGTGGTGACCTCGACGGCCATCATCGGCTCGAGCAGCACGGGGCTGGCCTTGCGCGCGGCCTCCTTGAAGGCCTGCGAACCGGCGATCTTGAAGGCGAGCTCGGAGGAGTCGACCTCGTGGTAGGCGCCGTCGTGGAGGATGACACGGACACCGGTCATCTCGTAGCCGGCGAGGATGCCGAACTGCATGGCCTCCTGTGCACCGGCGTCGACCGAAGGGATGTACTCCTTCGGGATACGACCACCGGTCACCTTGTTCACGAACTCGTACGAGGTGTCGCCACCCTCGAGCGGCTCGATGCCGATCTGCACCTTCGCGAACTGACCGGTACCACCGGTCTGCTTCTTGTGGGTGTAGTCGACGCGCTCGACGGCCTTGCGGATCGTCTCGCGGTACGCCACCTGCGGCTTGCCGACGTTGGCCTCGACCTTGAACTCACGGCGCATACGGTCGACCAGCACCTCGAGGTGCAGCTCGCCCATACCACCGATGATGGTCTGGCCGGTCTCCTCGTCCGAGTGGACCTGGAACGACGGGTCCTCCTCGGCCAGGCGCTGGATCGCGACGCCGAGCTTCTCCTGGTCGCCCTTCGACTTGGGCTCGATGGCGACCTGGATGACCGGGGCCGGGAAGTCCATGGACTCCAGGATCACCGGGTTCTTGTCGTCGGACAGCGTCTCACCGGTGGTGGTCTGCTTCAGGCCCATGACGGCGACGATGTCGCCGGCGCCCACCGACTCGATCTCCTCACGCTTGTTGGCGTGCATGCGGTAGATCTTGCCGATGCGCTCCTTCTTGCCCTTGACGGAGTTCAGCACCGAGGTGCCGGACTCCAGGCGGCCCGAGTAGACCCGGACGAAGGTGAGCTTGCCGAGGTGCGGGTCGCTCATGATCTTGAACGCCAGCGCCGAGAGGGGCTCCTCGTCGGACGGCTTGCGCTTGACGACGACCTCGGGGTCCTTGACGTCGTGGCCCTCGATGGCCTCGATGTCGACCGGGGACGGCAGGTAGCGCACGACCGCGTCGAGCAGGGGCTGGACGCCCTTGTTCTTGAACGCGGTGCCGCAGAACACCGGGGTCACGGTGGTGCCGGTGCCCTTGCCGGACGCGATGGTGATACGACGGATCGCGGCGTACAGCTGCTCCACGGAAGGCTCCTCGCCCTCCAGGTACAGCTCCATGATCTCTTCGTCGTTCTCGGCCACGGCCTCGAGCAGCTTGCCGCGGTACTCCTCGGCAGCCTCGGTGTGCGTGTCCGGGATGTCGACGGTGTCGTACATCTCGCCCTTGGTGGCCTCGGCGGACCAGACCAGGGCCTTCATCGTCACGAGGTCGATGACGCCCTTGAAGTCGGCCTCGGCACCGATCGGCAGCTGCATCACGATCGGCTGAGCGCCCAGGCGGTCAGTGATCATGTCGACGCAGCGGTGGAACTCGGCACCGGTCCGGTCGAGCTTGTTGACGAAGCAGATACGCGGGACGCCGTAGCGGTCCGCCTGACGCCACACCGTCTCGGACTGGGGCTCGACACCGGCGACGCCGTCGAACACCGTCACGGCACCGTCGAGCACGCGCAGGGAGCGCTCCACCTCGACGGTGAAGTCGACGTGACCCGGGGTGTCGATGATGTTGATGGTGTGATCGACGTCTTCGAGCGGCCAGTGACAGGTGGTGGCAGCAGAGGTGATCGTGATGCCACGCTCCTGCTCCTGCTCCATCCAGTCCATGGTGGCAGCGCCGTCGTGGACCTCACCGATCTTGTAGGACACACCGGTGTAGAACAGGATCCGCTCGGTGGTGGTCGTCTTGCCCGCGTCGATGTGGGCCATGATCCCGATGTTGCGGACCTTGGCCAGGTCAAGTGAAGTGGTAGCCATAAGGCTTCAGTCTTCTCTCGGTCTCGATGTGGGTAGCGACTACCAGCGGTAGTGCGCGAAGGCCTTGTTGGACTCGGCCATCTTGTGCGTGTCCTCGCGCTTCTTCACAGCGGCACCCAGGCCGTTGGAGGCGTCGAGAAGCTCGTTGAGCAGACGCTCGGTCATGGTCTTCTCGCGACGGGCGCGGGAGTAACCGACCAGCCAGCGCAGCGCGAGCGTGTTGGCGCGACCGGGCTTGACCTCGATCGGAACCTGGTACGTCGCACCACCGACACGGCGGGACTTGACCTCGAGGGTCGGCTTGATGTTCTCCAGCGCGCGCTTCAGCGTGATGATCGGGTCGTTGCCCGTCTTCTCACGCAGACCCTCCATGGCGCCGTAGACGATGCGCTCGGCGGTGGAGCGCTTGCCGTTCAGCAGCACCTTGTTGATGAGCGACGTCACCAGAGGAGAACCGTAGACCGGGTCGATGATGACCGGGCGCTTCGGGGCGGGGCCCTTACGAGGCATTTCTACTTCTCCTTCTTGGCGCCGTAGCGGGAACGGGCCTGCTTGCGGTTCTTGACACCCTGGGTGTCGAGGGAGCCACGGATGATCTTGTAGCGAACACCCGGCAGGTCCTTCACACGGCCGCCGCGCACGAGCACGATGGAGTGCTCCTGCAGGTTGTGTCCCTCACCCGGAATGTAGGCCGTGACCTCGATGCCGCTGGTCAGACGCACACGCGCGACCTTACGGAGGGCCGAGTTCGGCTTCTTCGGGGTGGTCGTGAACACACGCGTGCAGACGCCACGACGCTGAGGGGAACCCTCGAGTGCGGGCGTCTTGTTCTTCTCGACCTTGTCCTGCCGGCCCTTACGGACCAGCTGCTGGATCGTAGGCACTACTTCTCCGGTTTCTGTGTGCCGATAGGTACAGCTAACCTGGAACTTCTCCGACCCACGCGGTCGGGTGTGTCGAATCCCGCAGACTCCCGCTCCCGCCGTGAGGCGAAAGGGGCGCGGATTACGGTGGCCGTTCACAGCTCGCCATGCGGTTTGAAGGCACGCACGAGAGCCAGGGCACACCCCAGGCACAAGGTCTGAGCGTACCTACCTCACGGACTTCGGTCAAAACAAATGGAGTGCGCCCCGACACGCCGGACATGTCCCGCTTCCTCGTGGAGGGCCCGTGGCCCGTCCGCGTGAATCCCGCCCGTTCCCGTCCCGCGCGGCCCGCCGCCTCTGTACGTTGAGCGGTCGCTGTTCCGCTTGGGGGCGAGGTTGGATGACGGGGGAGATACCGCACGCGTTACCGCGGCAGACGCCGGCCGGGGCACCGGAGGACACACCGGGGGACGACGGACTCGACGACCGGGTGCCGTTCCTGGCCCGGCTGGAACGGGCGGACCGGGCCGCGCTGCTCGCGCTCGGCCACGGCCTGGACTTCGCGCCCCGGGCCGTGCTCCTGCGCCAGCGGGAGCCGTCCGCGCACGTGCTGTTCGTCGTGGACGGCTGGACGAAGGTCACCGCGGCGGCCGCGAACGGCTACGAAGCCCTGCTCGCGCTGCGCGGGCCGGGTGACGTCATCGGCGAGTCGGCCGCGCTGACCGGCCGGACCCGCTCGGCCACCGTGACGGCGCTGGAGCGGGTACGGGCCGTGGCCGTCCAGCGCGAGCGTTTCACGCAGTTCCTGGCGGACTCCCCCGCCGTCTCGTTCGCCCTGCTCGGGCTCACCTCGGACCGCACCCGCGCCGCCGACCGGCGCCGGCTGGAGTTCGCCTCCCTGTCCGTCCGCGAACGGTTCGCGACCCTGCTGCTCGACCTCGCCCGCACCCACGGCCGCCGCACCGGTGACGGTGTCGAGCTGGCCGTACCGCTGAGCAAGCAGGAGCTGGCCGGCTCGGTGGGCGCGTCGCGCGAGGCGGTGCAGCGGCTCCTGAAGGACCTGCGGGAACGCGATGTGGTCCGCACCGGCCGCCGGGCGCTGGTGATCGTACGACCGGACGTGCTGCGCCGGATCGCGCGGGCGGAGGCGCCGGAGTGAGCGGCCCGCGCACGGCGCCGGCCACGGGCCCGGGCGCCGTCTGTGCACACGGTCACAGTCCAAGTGGGTCATCCGTCCTCACGCCCCCGCAGCCCCGCGCGCCACGCTGCTGACGGCGCGGCCCGACCACCACGGCACGACCCGAGAGGCGACCATGAACGATCCCGTGAGCCGGACGATGCTCCTGCTCGACATCGAGAAGTACAGCGACCGGGACGACGTGGAGCAGGCGTATCTGCGGCGGGTGCTCTACGACATCGCCGACCGTGCCCTGGAGAGCGCCGGTGTCGACGAGACCCTGCGGCGGCGCGCCGACCGCGGCGACTCCGTCATGGAGCTGATCGACGCGGGCGCGTCCGTACCGGCGCTGCTGCGGACGCTGCTCACCGAGGTGCCCGCCCAGCTGCACGGTTACAACCGGCGCGCGTCGAGCTCGGCGCAGATCCGGCTGCGGGGCGTGGTCGCCTACGGGTACGTGGCCGTCGACGAGCACGGGGGGTGGGTCGGCTCCGACCTCAACCACGCCTGCCGGCTGCTCGACGCCCCGCTGCTGCGCGCCGCCCTGCGGGACCGGGACAACGGCTTCGCGCTGTGCGTGTCGGAGGGCGTGCACGCGGGAATCGTGCGCCACGACCACCACGGCGTCCGCGCCGCCGACTTCCACCCGGTGACCCTGACCAGCAAGAACGGGCCGCTGCGCGCCTGGCTCCACGGGCCGGTGCCGCACACCGGCGAGGACCGCGGTGGCACGGGCCGAGCCCCGGTGCCGGGCACGCCGGGGGACGTCCCGGCACCGGGGGCACCGGCCGCCCGGCCGCCGGCACGAGAGGCGCCCGCGCCCGGCACACCGGCACCGGACGCACCTGAGCCGCAGCCCCCCGCGCCCACCGGAGGTGCCGTCTTCCACTTCGGCAGCGGCTCGCCCCGCTTCGGCGGCAGCCTCGTCGGCGGGGACCAGCACGGCGTCTCAGGCGGCCGGGTCACCGGGGACGTGCACCTCGGCGGAACGACGGGCGGGGAGTCGTGACGGCGTCCCCGAACGCGGAACCCGACCAGGCGTCCCCGGAGGCTCCCGACTCTCCGGAGGGGCTGCCCACCGACGCGGACCTGGAACCGGAAGCGGATCACTCCCAGGAGGCCCGGGCCGCGCAGCGTGAACTGTTCGCGCACACACCCGGGTTCTTCCTCGGTGACGACACCCGCTTCGGCGGCAGCCTGGTCGGCGGTGCGCAGCACGGTGTGTCCGGCGGGCAGGTCGGCGGCGACGTCTACCTGGGGGGCCGTACCGAACACCACTACCACGGCGCACCGGGAGCCACCCCGAACGCTTCCGGTGAGATACCGCCCGACAGGCTGAAGGAACTCGCCGAGGTCTTCGCCGACGGCCCCGCCTTCACATCCGCCCTCGAGCGGCTGCGCGAGGAGCGAGTGCTGATCCTGTCCGGCGCACACGCCACCGGCCGTTACGCCGCCGCCCTGATGCTGCTGCACCGCCTGGGCGGTACATCGGGCATCCACGCCCTGAGCCCGGAGACGGCCCCCGCGGCCCTGAGCACGCAGCTCACCCGCCCCGGCGGGCACGTCCTCCGCGATCTGCCCCTCAGCCGCAACCGGCCGTTACGCGACACGCACCTGTTCGCCGCCCGCGACCGGCTCGTCAAGGTGGACGGCTACCTCGTCGTCACCGTCGAGAGCTCGCCGCACCTGCCCGGTGTCACGCCCTGCCGCTGGACACCGCCGACCGCGCCGGAGATCGTGCGGGCACTCCTCGGCCGGCGCAGACCGGACGACGTCGACGCCCTGCTCGCCCTGGATCCGGTCGGCGGCTTCCTCGCGGCCACCGACCGCCGGCCGGCCGAGGCCGCCGCGTTCGCCGAGACGCTGGCCGCTTACGACGGCAGCCGGGAGGCGTTGGCAGGGCTCGCGGACTTCGGGCAGGCGGCCGTCGAGAAGCAGTGCCGCGACTGGCTCGGCGACCCGGCGACAGGACTGCGGGACAAGGCGTTCCTCATCTCGCTCGCCGTCTTCGACCAGGCCCCCTATGTCCTCGCCGCCGAGCTGGCCGACAAGCTGTTCGTGCACTTCCAGCGACTCCAGCACCCCGAACGTCCGCCGGAGATTCCGGTGTTCGGACCGGCCGCCGAAGACCGACTGACGCTCGCACGGGCCGACGGAGAGGTACGGCAGGAGTCGACCGACTGGGGGCCGATCCCGCAGTTCGTGGCCGGCTTCCTCGACGAAAGAACCCCTCGGGTCCTGCTGACCGAAGTGTGGACCGGCCATCCGTCGGCGCGTCCGGCGCTGGTCGAATGGCTGAAACAGCTCGCCCGCGACGGGCGCCCGCTGGTGCGCACACGCGCCGCCGCGGCGACGGCGCTGCTCGCCGACGCCGACCTGCCTTCGACCATGGCCCTCCTGGTCGACAGCTGGGCGACCTCCCGTTCGTTCGGTCCGCGCATCATCGCGGCGAACACCCTCACACTCGCTCAGGTCCTCGGCGCACCCGGCCTGATGCGGTTGCTCACCCAGTGGTGTTCCGACCCGCGTGCCGCCCGTCGCTGGACGGCCATCCGCGCCCTCGGCCAGCTCGCTCCGCTCCGCCCCGACCTGGCCGGACCGGCACTCGGCGCACTGGCCACCCGAGCAGGGGTGGACGCCAGCAGTGAAGTGGAGCGCGACAACCTCACCGAGTCCGCCGCCCTGCTGCTGTCCGCCGGGCACAGTGGCGGAGAGGTGCTCGCCGAGTTCGTACGGCTGCTGTACCAGGACTCACCGGCCGTCCGCGACCTCGCCCTGGCCGCTTTCGTCCGCGCCTGCTCCAACGACGAGGAGGGAGCGCTGGTCGGCTGGTACGCGGAAACCGGCATGTACGAGGCGGACACCGCCCGCGACATGGCCACCCTGTGGCGCACCGCGCTCAACGACCGCACGCACACCCGGCCCGCGCTGAACGCCCTGCGCACCTGGTTGCACGTCGCCGAGCGCCGGGCGGACGCCGCCCGGGCGCTGGAGTTCCTGCTCCCCGCGCTGGTCGTCACCGCGGACGACCGCAAACGCCTCGCACACGAACTGCGCGTGCTGCGCGCCGAGAACGACGGCCCGCGTACGGCCGACCATTTCCTCACCCTGCTGCATTCAGCCACGAACACCTGAACCACCCCAGGTAGAACGAGGAGTTGCCCCATGGCGGACTTCCGCCGCCCGCCGGAGTGGACCCAGCACGCCGACCGGCACACCGCACTGGTCGACCCCGTGCTGACCGTCCGTCCGATCTCGCGGTTCGACTACACCGCACGCCGCACGATCGGCGCGATCGACCACGCCCTGGTGTTCGTCACCGTGGGCGGCTCGTACGACGTCTTCATGCCGCCGCACCGTCCGAGCCGTACGGAGGCCGCGACCCGTCGCTACACCTCCGTCTACGAGGTGGACATGGGCAGCCACCCGGTCCAGCTGGAACTCGAACTGCCCAGCGACGACGACGCGTTCTCCTTCGGCGCCACCGCCGACCTCACCTGGCGGGTTGCCGACCCGAAGGCGTTCGTGGCGAGTGGCGAACGGGACGTGCCGACCCGGCTCACCCGCGAACTCCAGCAGGTGGCACGGCCGGTGACCCGGCGCTTCGCCATCGAGGACAGCCCGGCCGCGGAACGGGCGGTGCAGCGGGCGGTCGAGGAGGACGGCACCTTCGCCGCCGGGACCGGCCTGCAGGTGACCTGCGTGGTGCGGCTGCGCCTCGACGAGGACGCGATCGTCCATCGCCGGCGCAAGCGGACCCTGCGCTACGAGTCGGAGATGCTCGACCCCGAGCACGAGTACCGGATGCGGCAGGCACAGCTGGAGCACCAGCTGGAGGTCCTGCGCGAACACCAGTCGCAGGAACTGGTCGCCCAGAAGATCGCCTTCTACCAGTACTGGCTCCAGCACGGCGGCGTGGCCGCGTGGGCCCTGCATCTCGCGGCCCACCCCGGCGACACCAAGATGGTCATCGGCACCCTGCAGCGGGACCAGCTCGGGGCGATCCGCAAGGAGCTGGCGGTCATCGCCGGGGACAGCCTGGAGGACTACCAGAAGGCGGAGTCGGCCCGGTCGGTGCTGCGCTCCGTCGACGACCTCATGAGCGAGCAGGCTGCGCCGCCACAGGCCCTGCCGCCGGGCGTGCCCCCGCAGGCGCCGTACGCCCCGCCGTCGGCGCCGTACCCGGTGCCCGGCGCCCCGACACCGTACGACCCGGCGGCGCAGGGGACCGCCGGGCCGTACGGCCCATCCCCGTACGAGCAGCCCCCGTACGGGCAACCCACCTATGGGCAACCCACGTACGGGCAGGACCCGTACGGCGGGACCGCGCAGGGACAGCCCGGCCACGCCCCGCCGGCACCCGGCCAGGCTTCCTACGGGCAGCCGCCGTACGATCCGGCGGCGTCGCAGACCGCCCCGGCCGCTCCCCCGCCGCCCGCCCCGCCGGCGACGGCGCCCGCACCTCCGCTGACGCTCGTGTCCGACGGGCCCGCACCGGTCGTGCCGCCCGCGCCCGGCACCACGCCGAGGGAGCATCCCGAGGCGGGGTCGGCGTGACCGCCCCCGGCACGACAGCGCCGCCGGGCGCTCCCACCGCCGAGGGCCGGCGCACCGCGGAGCGGCTGCTCGGCGAGCTGCGCGACGAGATCGCGCGGGCCGACGCCAAGGCCTCCGTGCTGGTGGCGGCGCTGGGCATGACGGCCGGGCTGTTCTCCGGTCTGGTCGCCGGGCGGAACTGGTCGCCGAGCCGGCTGTCCGCCTCCGGGACCGGCCTGTGGTGGGCCGGTGCGGCAGGGCTGGCCCTGTCGCTGCTCGCGCTGCTGCTCGCCGTACTGCCCCGCTACCGCAGCGGGTCCTGGGCCGAGGGACGCCCGCTGTGCTACTTCGGCGACATCCACCAGGCGGTCCGGGAGGGCCGGCTGGCCCAGGCGCTCGCCGACACCGAGCGGGACCCCGCCGCCGGGCTGCTGGCGGCACTCGCCGAGAACAGCCGCATCGCCGCCTCCAAGCACCGGTGGATCCGCACCGGCCTGATCGCCTTCTGCGCCGGTGCCCTGCTGCTGCCCTCCGCCGCGCTCGTCGGCTGACGTCCCCGTACTCGAAGGAGCCCCGCTCATGTCCCAGCCGCCGGACCCGTCGGTCCCGCCCCGGTACCCCGAGCCGTCCCACCCCGACGCCGTGGCCCCGGCGCCCCCTGCCTACCCGGGCCCCACGGCCGCCGCCCCACCGCCGTACCCGGGCGCCCCCGCCTCCCCCGGCCCGGCCCCGCAGTACCCCACATCACCGGGCCCGTCCTACCCGAGTGCCGCCACGAGCCCCGGCCCCGCCTACCCGAGCGCCGCCACGAGCCCCGGCCCCGCCTACCCCGCCCCCACCGCATCCCCGCAGCCGGGCCCGGCCTACCCGACCGCGGCCTCCACGCACCCGGACCCCGGCCCCGCCTACCCGACCGCCGCCGCCCATCCCGGCCCCGCCTACACCGCCGCCACCGCTCCTCCGTACCCGGGCGGAGCGCATGCCCAGCCGGGCCCGCAGACCCAGACGGCCCCGCCCCCGTATCCCGGCTCGGAACACGACGGCCGGCAGCCAGGGACCGCGGTGCCGCCCCAGGCACACGTCCCCGAGACCGCCGTACCGGTTCCCGAGCCCGCGCCGGACGACCTCGACTACCGCCACCGCGGTGCCCGTCTGCACGTGTCCGAGCACCAGCGCGGGGCCGACGCGACGGCCGTCGGGCGGCTGGCGGTGCAGCTGCCGGGAGCCCTGGTGAGCCTCGCTCTGGTCGGCTCCATCGCGCTCGGCATGTTCGGGAACGTCGTCGGAACGCTGGTGGTGCTGGCGTGGGTCGCCTCCGGACTGCTCGTCTTCCACCGGCCGACCGAACTCGTCTTCGCCCGGTACGTGCTCAAGCTCCGGCTGCCCAGTCAGCAGGAGCGGGCCCGGCTGGAACCGATCTGGCACGAGGTGACCGCGCGCGCGGGCATCGAGCCGGGCACGTACGAGCTGATGGTGGAGAACAGCGACGAGCTGAACGCCGTCGCGGTGGCCGGGCATGTCGTCGGCGTCACCACGTACAGCCTGAACCGGATCCCCAGCAGCAACCTGGCCGCCGTGCTCGCGCACGAACTCGGCCACCACACCGGCGGCCACACCTGGGCCGGTCTGCTCGGCTACTGGTATTCGCTGCCCGGCCGGATCGCCTGGGCGGTGACCCGCGGACTGGCCCGGTTCGCGATCGCGGTCGCCGGCGTCTTCTCCATGGCGGCGACCGGCTTCCTGATCCTGTTCATGGCGCTGGCGGCGGCCGCCGCGTTCCTCGCCGCCTGGTACATCGCCGTCCCGCTCGTGCTCGCCCCGTACCTGCTGGCCTACGCGGGCCGGCGCGGCGAGCTGCGCGCCGACCAGCAGGCCGCCGAGCTGGGCTTCGCCCGGCAGCTGGCCGAGGTCCTGTACCACTTCCAGACCGAGGAGGACACCGCCAAGGCGGCCCTCACGGCGCGGGGCGAGCAGCTGAAGGAGCCCGGCACCCTGGACCGGCTCCTGTCCTCCCACCCGGATCACCACACCCGGCTGGACGCCCTCCAGCCCTACCTGGGGCTGCACCGCTGACCCTGCCCCCGCACGCCGAAGGGCGGCCACCCCACGGGGTGACCGCCCTTCGGTTCGAGCGACTCGCTTACTGGTTGTACGGACCGTAGTCGTAGTCCTCCAGCGGAACGGCCTGGCCGGAGCCCGTGCCGAACGGCGAGTAGTCGATGTCGTCGTAGCCGACGGCCGAGTACATCGCGGCCTTGGCCTCCTCGGTCGGCTCGACCCGGATGTTGCGGTAGCGGGACAGACCCGTACCGGCCGGGATGAGCTTACCGATGATGACGTTCTCCTTGAGGCCGATGAGGCTGTCGGACTTGGCGTTGATCGCCGCATCCGTCAGGACTCGGGTCGTCTCCTGGAAGGAGGCGGCCGACAGCCAGGACTCCGTCGCCAGCGAGGCCTTGGTGATACCCATCAGCTGCGGACGACCGGAGGCCGGGTGACCGCCCTCCTGGACCACACGACGGTTCTCGGTCTCGAACTTCGAGCGCTCGACCAGCTCACCGGGCAGCAGCTCGGCGTCGCCGGACTCGATGATCGTCACGCGGCGGAGCATCTGCCGGATGATGATCTCGATGTGCTTGTCGTGGATCGACACACCCTGCGAGTTGTAGACCTTCTGGACCTCGCCGACCAGGTGGACCTGGACGGCACGCTGACCCAGGATGCGCAGCACGTCGTGCGGGTTGGTGGCACCCACGGTGAGCTGCTGGCCCACCTCGACGTGGTCGCCCTCGCGGACCAGGACCTTGGCACGCTTCGAGATCGGGAACGCCGTCTCGTCGCTGCCGTCGTCCGGGGTGACGACGATCTTCTTGGTCTTCTCGGTCTCCTCGATCCGCACGCGGCCGTTGGCCTCGGAGATCGGGGCGACACCCTTCGGGGTACGGGCCTCGAAGAGCTCGACGACACGGGGCAGACCCTGGGTGATGTCGTCACCGGCCACACCACCGGTGTGGAAGGTACGCATCGTCAGCTGGGTACCGGGCTCACCGATGGACTGGGCGGCGATGATGCCGACCGCCTCACCGATGTCGACCAGCTTGCCGGTGGCGAGCGAACGGCCGTAGCACATCGCGCAGGTGCCGACGTGCGACTCGCAGGTCAGGATCGAGCGGGTCTTGACCTCCTCGATGCCGTGGTGCACCAGCTGGTCGATGAGCACGTCGCCCAGGTCCACGTTGGCCGGCGCGATCACCTTGCCGTCGATGACGACGTCCTCGGCGAGCATGCGGGCGTAGACGCTGGTCTCGACGTCGTCCGCCTTGCGCAGCACACCGTCGGCACCGCGGTTGGCGATCCGCAGCTTCAGACCGCGCTCGGTGCCGCAGTCCTCCTCGCGGATGATGACGTCCTGCGAGACGTCCACCAGACGACGGGTCAGGTAACCCGAGTCGGCGGTACGCAGGGCGGTGTCCGCCAGACCCTTACGGGCACCGTGCGTGGAGATGAAGTACTCCAGCACGGACAGGCCCTCACGGAAGGACGCCTTGATCGGACGCGGGATGGTCTCGTTCTTCGCGTTCGACACCAGACCACGCATACCGGCGATCTGCCGCATCTGCATCATGTTTCCTCGGGCACCCGAGTCAACCATCATGAAGATGGGGTTCGTCTTGGGGAAGTTCTCGTTCATCGCCTCGGCGACCTCGTTGGTCGCCTTGGTCCAGATCGCGATGAGCTCCTGAGTGCGCTCTTCCTTGGTGATCAGACCGCGCTCGTACTGCTTCTGGACCTTCTCGTCCTGCGCCTCGTAGCCGCGGACGATCTCCTTCTTCGCCTCGGGAACGACGACGTCGGAGATGGCGACGGTGACACCGGAACGGGTCGCCCAGTAGAAGCCGGCCGCCTTCAGGTTGTCGAGCGTCGCCGCCACGATGACCTTGGGGTAGCGCTCGGCGAGGTCGTTGACGATCTCGGAGAGCTGCTTCTTGCCCACCGAGTAGTCGACGAACGGGTAGTCCTCGGGCAGCAGCTCGTTGAAGAGCGCGCGGCCCAGCGTGGTGCGCAGGCGGAACGAGTCACCCTGCTGCCACTCGGGCTCGCCCTCCTCGCGCGCCGGCGGCATCCAGCCGCGCGGCGGGATGGTGCCCACCGGGAAGCGGATGTCGATCTGCGACTGCAGCGCGAGCTCGCCGGCGTCGAACGCCATGATCGCCTCGGCCGTGGAGCCGAACGCACGGCCCTCGCCCTTGGTGTCACGCAGCTCGCCGTCGGTGGTGAGGAAGAACAGACCGAGGACCATGTCCTGGGTCGGCATCGTCACCGGACGGCCGTCGGCCGGCTTGAGGATGTTGTTCGAGGACAGCATCAGGATGCGGGCCTCGGCCTGCGCCTCCGCGGACAGCGGCAGGTGCACGGCCATCTGGTCACCGTCGAAGTCCGCGTTGAACGCGGTGCAGACGAGCGGGTGGATCTGGATGGCCTTGCCCTCGACCAGCTGCGGCTCGAAGGCCTGGATGCCGAGGCGGTGCAGGGTGGGAGCACGGTTCAGCAGAACCGGGTGCTCGGCGATGACCTCTTCGAGGACGTCGTACACGACCGTGCGGCCGCGCTCCACCATGCGCTTGGCGCTCTTGATGTTCTGCGCGTGGTTCAGGTCGACCAGGCGCTTCATCACGAACGGCTTGAAGAGCTCCAGCGCCATGGCCTTGGGCAGACCGCACTGGTGCAGCTTCAGCTGCGGGCCGACGACGATGACGGAACGCGCCGAGTAGTCGACTCGCTTGCCGAGCAGGTTCTGACGGAAACGACCCTGCTTGCCCTTCAGCATGTCGCTGAGGGACTTCAGCGGACGGTTGCCGGGGCCCGTCACCGGGCGACCGCGACGGCCGTTGTCGAAGAGGGCGTCGACCGCCTCCTGGAGCATCCGCTTCTCGTTGTTCACGATGATCTCGGGGGCACCGAGGTCGAGCAGACGCTTCAGACGGTTGTTGCGGTTGATCACACGGCGGTACAGGTCGTTCAGGTCGGAGGTCGCGAAGCGGCCACCGTCCAGCTGCACCATCGGACGCAGGTCCGGCGGGATGACCGGGACGCAGTCCAGGACCATGCCCTTGGGGCTGTTGGACGTCTGCAGGAACGCGGAGACGACCTTCAGCCGCTTCAGGGCGCGGGTCTTCTTCTGGCCCTTGCCGGTGCGGATGATCTCGCGGAGGCGCTCGGCCTCCTCGTCGAGGTCGAAGGACTCCAGGCGCTTCTGCAGCGCCGCGGCACCCATCGAGCCGTCGAAGTACGTGCCGAAGCGGTCCCGCAGCTCGCGGTAGAGCAGCTCGTCGCCCTCGAGGTCCTGGACCTTGAGGTTCTTGAAGCGGTTCCACACCTCGTCGAGGCGGTCGATCTCGCGCTGCGCACGGTCGCGCAGCTGCTTCATCTCGCGCTCGGCACCCTCGCGCACCTTGCGGCGCACGTCGGCCTTGGCGCCCTCGGCCTCCAGCTCGGCCAGGTCGGTCTCGAGCTTCTTGGCGCGGGCCTCGAGGTCGGAGTCGCGGCGGTTCTCGATCTGCTGGCGCTCCACGGAGACGTGCGCCTCCAGGGAGGGCAGGTCGCGCGTACGGCGCTCCTCGTCGACGTACGTGATCATGTACGCCGCGAAGTAGATGACCTTCTCGAGGTCCTTGGGAGCCAGGTCGAGCAGGTAGCCCAGCCGGCTCGGGACACCCTTGAAGTACCAGATGTGCGTGACGGGCGCGGCGAGCTCGATGTGGCCCATCCGCTCACGGCGCACCTTGGCGCGCGTGACCTCGACGCCACAGCGCTCACAGATGATGCCCTTGAAGCGGACGCGCTTGTACTTGCCGCAGTAGCACTCCCAGTCCCGGGTCGGACCGAAGATCTTCTCGCAGAAGAGTCCGTCCTTCTCGGGCTTGAGGGTGCGGTAGTTGATGGTCTCGGGCTTCTTGACCTCACCGTGGCTCCACTGACGGATGTCGTCAGCGGTGGCCAGGCCGATCCGGAGCTCGTCGAAGAAGTTGACGTCGAGCACTATGCGTCAATCCCTCTCAGGGTCGAAAGTCTTTGGTCTGAAACGGGGGCCTGGGGGTCGGCGGGGGCCCTCAAGGGTGAGGGCCCCCGCCGGACTCCCGTCAGACCTCTTCGACGCTGCTCGGCTCGCGCCGGGACAGGTCGATGCCGAGCTCCTCCGCAGCGCGGAAGACGTCCTCGTCGGTGTCACGCATCTCGATGGACATACCGTCGCTGGACAGCACCTCCACGTTCAGGCAGAGCGACTGCATCTCCTTGATGAGCACCTTGAAGGACTCGGGGATGCCGGGCTCGGGGATGTTCTCGCCCTTGACGATGGCCTCGTAGACCTTCACGCGGCCGGTGACGTCGTCGGACTTGATGGTCAGCAGCTCCTGGAGGGCGTAGGCGGCACCGTAGGCCTCGAGGGCCCACACCTCCATCTCGCCGAACCGCTGGCCACCGAACTGGGCCTTACCACCCAGCGGCTGCTGGGTGATCATGGAGTACGGACCGGTCGAACGGGCGTGCAGCTTGTCGTCGACCAGGTGGTGCAGCTTCAGGATGTACATGTAGCCGACCGAGATCGGGTCCGGGAACGGCTCACCGCTGCGGCCGTCGAACAGCCGCGCCTTGCCGGACGGGAGCACCATGCGCTCGCCGTCGCGGTTCGGGATGGTGTGCTGCAGCAGACCCGCCAGCTCGTCCTCACGCGCACCGTCGAACACCGGGGTGGCGACGTTGGTGCCGGGCTGGACGTTGTCGGCGCCGATGACCTGCAGGCGCTGGGCCCACTCGTCCGCGAGGCCGGAGACGTCCCAGCCGCGGCTGGCGAGCCAGCCGAGGTGGATCTCCAGGACCTGTCCCGGGTTCATTCGGGACGGCACACCCAGCGGGTTGAGGATGATGTCGACCGGGGTGCCGTCCTCCAGGAACGGCATGTCCTCGATCGGCAGGATCTTCGAGATGACACCCTTGTTGCCGTGACGGCCGGCGAGCTTGTCACCGTCGGTGATCTTGCGCTTCTGCGCGACGTAGACGCGCACCAGCTGGTTCACACCGGGGGGAAGCTCGTCGCCCTCCTCGCGGTCGAAGACGCGCACACCGATGACCTTGCCGGTCTCGCCGTGCGGCACCTTCAGCGAGGTGTCACGGACCTCACGGGCCTTCTCGCCGAAGATCGCGCGCAGCAGGCGCTCCTCGGGGGTCAGCTCGGTCTCACCCTTCGGGGTCACCTTGCCGACGAGGATGTCGCCGGCGATGACCTCGGCACCGATACGGATGATGCCGCGCTCGTCGAGGTCGGCGAGGACCTCCTCGGAGACGTTCGGGATGTCCCGGGTGATCTCCTCGGGGCCGAGCTTGGTGTCACGGGCGTCGACCTCGTGCTCCTCGATGTGGATCGAGGAGAGGACGTCGTCCTGCACGAGGCGCTGCGACAGGATGATCGCGTCCTCGTAGTTGTGACCCTCCCACGGCATGAACGCCACGAGCAGGTTCTTGCCCAGGGCCATCTCGCCGTTCTGGGTGGCCGGACCGTCGGCCAGGACCTGGCCCTCGATGATCCGGTCGCCCTCGTTGACGATGACCTTCTGGTTGACCGAGGTGCCCTGGTTGGAGCGGGCGAACTTGGCCAGGCGGTACGTGATGTACGTGCCGTCGTCGTTGGCGGTGGTGATGTAGTCCGCGGAGACCTCCTGGACCACACCCGCCTTCTCGGCCTTGACCACGTCGCCGGCGTCGACGGCGGAGCGGTACTCCATGCCGGTGCCGACGAGCGGGGACTCGGACTTAATCAGCGGCACGGCCTGACGCATCATGTTCGCGCCCATGAGGGCACGGTTGGCGTCGTCGTGCTCGAGGAAGGGGATCATGGCGGTCGCGACCGACACCATCTGGCGCGGCGAGACGTCCATGTAGTCCACGTCGTCACCGGGGACGTAGTCGACCTCGCCGCCACGGCGGCGGACCAGGACGCGGTTCTCGGCGAAGCGCATGTCGTCGTTCAGGCCGGCGTTGGCCTGGGCGATGACGAAGCGGTCCTCCTCGTCGGCGGTCAGGTAGTCGACCTCGTCGGTGACCTGGCCGTCGATGACCTTGCGGTAGGGGGTCTCGACGAAACCGAACGCGTTGACCCGGCCGTAGGAGGCGAGCGAGCCGATCAGACCGATGTTCGGGCCTTCGGGCGTCTCGATCGGGCACATGCGGCCGTAGTGCGAGGGGTGCACGTCACGGACCTCGAAGCCGGCCCGCTCACGGGAGAGACCACCCGGGCCAAGAGCCGACAGACGGCGCTTGTGGGTGAGACCCGACAGCGGGTTGTTCTGGTCCATGAACTGCGACAGCTGGCTGGTGCCGAAGAACTCCTTGATGGAGGCGACGACCGGCCGGATGTTGATCAGGGTCTGCGGCGTGATCGCCTCGACGTCCTGCGTGGTCATGCGCTCGCGCACGACGCGCTCCATACGCGCCAGACCCGTGCGGACCTGGTTCTGGATGAGCTCGCCGACGCTGCGCAGGCGGCGGTTGCCGAAGTGGTCGATGTCGTCGGTCTCGACGACGATCGACTCGCCGCTGTCGCCCGTCGTCTCGGTCTCGCCGGCGTGCAGCTTCACCAGGTACTTGATCGTCGAGATGACGTCCTCGACGGTCAGGATGCCCGCGTCGAGCGGAGCGTCCGCACCCAGCTTCTTGTTGACCTTGTAGCGGCCGACCTTGGCGAGGTCGTAGCGCTTGGGGTTGAAGTAGAGGTTCTCGAGCAGCGTCTGCGCGGCCTCACGCGTGGGGGGCTCGCCCGGACGCAGCTTGCGGTAGATGTCGAGCAGCGCGTCGTCCTGGCCCTGGGTGTGGTCCTTCTCCAGGGTGGCGCGCATGGACTCGTACTCGCCGAACTCCTCGAGGATCTGCTCGGTCGTCCAGCCGAGCGCCTTCAGGAGGACGGTGACCGACTGCTTGCGCTTGCGGTCGATACGCACACCGACCATGTCGCGCTTGTCGATCTCCATCTCCAGCCAGGCACCCCGGGACGGGATGATCTTGGCGGAGAAGATGTCCTTGTCGGACGTCTTGTCGATCGAGGAATCGAAGTAGACACCGGGGGAACGGACCAGCTGGGACACCACGACACGCTCGGTGCCGTTGATGACGAAAGTGCCCTTGTTCGTCATGAGCGGGAAGTCGCCCATGAAGACCGTCTGGGACTTGATCTCACCGGTCTCGTTGTTGGTGAACTCGGCGGTGACGAAGAGCGGGGCGGCGTACGTGAAGTCGCGCTCCTTGCACTCGTCGATCGAGTTCTTCGGCGGCTCGAAGCGGTGGTCCCGGAACGTCAGCGACATCGACCCGGAGAAGTCCTCGATCGGGGAGATCTCTTCGAAGATCTCCTCCAGACCGGACTTGGTGGGGACGTCCTGACCGTTCTCCAGAGCCTCCTCGACCCGACTCTGCCAAGCGGTGTTGCCGAGCAGCCAGTCGAAGCTCTCGGTCTGCAGCGCGAGCAGGTTCGGAACCTCGAGAGGCTCCTTGATCTTTGCAAAGGAGATGCGCAGCGGGGCGGTGCTGGCGCCGTTGTTCGTATTCGCGGTCGAGGCAGTGCGCGAGGCGGCCAAGAGGGGGTCCTTCCGAGGGCTCGGACTCACTACGCGCGTACCGGTCCCTCTCCCACACACAGCGATGGAAGCCCCAGGTCAAGGGTGCTTCGGTCGACTGTGCTCGAGTGAGGGCAGACCCCTGGTGACGGGCAGGGGACAGCTAACAGGCAGCGCAAAGGGTCAGTGTAGCCACTTGGCACACTGATGTCCAGCGCGGGTTTTTCGAGACCCTCGTTGTGCTCACCGCTCTTGTCAACGCCCTCGGCATGCTGCCCTCAACGCACGTTGATACTGCCCTCTTCGCCGTCGATCCATGCCTCGGATTCGGATCCTTGTGACGACGCGTCCTGAGAATTGCGCGCTGCGTGCGGTTCGTCAAGAGCCCCCAGCCGGAACCGCGCCGTCCGGAGACACGACGAAGATCACCATACCCCTCGCCGTCACGAGCGCAAGGCAACCGCGGCCGGCCCTCGGATACGCCGAAGAGCGACCACCCGGATGGATGATCGCTCTTCGGTGCGTTCGCGTTACAGCCCCAGGGGACCGATTTCAGCGCGCGTTCGAGTCCTGGAGGACCCGGAAGGTCTTACTTGACCTCGACGGAGGCACCGGCGCCCTTGAGGGACTCGGCGGCCTTCTCCGCGGCCTCCTTGTTGACCTTCTCGAGAACCGGCTTCGGGGTGCCGTCGACGAGGTCCTTGGCCTCCTTCAGACCCAGGGAGGTCAGCTCACGCACGACCTTGATGACCTGGATCTTCTTGTCGCCGGCGCCGGTGAGGATGACGTCGAACTCGTCCTTCTCCTCAGCGGCCTCGGCCGGGGCGCCCGGAACGGCGGGACCGGCAACGGCGACCGCGGCGGCGGCGGTGACGTCGAACTTCTCCTCGAAGGCCTTCACGAACTCGGAGAGCTCGATGAGGGTCATCTCCTCGAACTGAGCGAGCAGGTCTTCCTGGCTGAGCTTCGCCATGATGGCGGTCCTTCCACTAAATCGGCGGGTGCCGGATGTACTGGGTGTGGCGGGCGTACGTCGGCCCGCTGAGACCCTCGCCGCGTCAGGCGGCGAGGATCAGAAAGCGAGCCGAATTACTCGGCACCGCCCTGCTCGTCCTGCTTGGCACGAAGCGCGTCCACGGTGCGGACGAGCTTCGACGGGAGCGCCTGGAAGACCTGAGCAGCCTGAGTCTGCTTGCCCTTGAAGGCACCAGCCAGCTTGGAGAGCAGAACCTCGCGGGACTCGAGGTCCGCAAGCTTCTTGATCTCATCGGCGGACAGCGCCTTGCCGTCAAGGACACCGCCCTTGATGATGAGATTCGGGTTGTCCTTGGCGAAGTCACGAAGACCCTTCGCCGACTCCACCGGGTCCCCGGTGACGAAGGCGACAGCCGTCGGACCAGCGAAGAGCTGGTCGTCCAGCGTGATCCCGGCCTCGTTGGCCGCAATCTTGGTCAGCGTGTTCTTCACCACGGCGTACTGGGCGTTCTCACCGAGCGACCGGCGCAGCGTCTTGAGCTGCGCCACGGTGAGACCGCGGTACTCGGTCAGCACGGCGGCGTTGGAGCTGCGGAACTTGTCCGTCAGCTCCGCAACCGCGGCAGCCTTGTCGGGCCTCGCCATAGAGCCTCGGCCTCCTTCCGGGTGATTCGGACCGCGCGGACCCGAAGGAGGACTGGGCAAAACAAACGCCCCGGCGCAGGCGCTCGGGGCGGACTCGACCGGCCGCACACGTGAGAACGCGTGCCCCGGGAGTACTTCCACAATCACCTGCGCGGGTCGCCCACTTTTCAGCGGATCCTTCGGCCACCGCACCTTCATTCGAAAGCGCGGCAA
Source organism: Streptomyces sp. NPDC015139 (assembly GCF_043079785.1). Taxonomy (NCBI): domain Bacteria; kingdom Bacillati; phylum Actinomycetota; class Actinomycetes; order Kitasatosporales; family Streptomycetaceae; genus Streptomyces; species Streptomyces sp. NPDC015139. Next base: position 123,809 of record NZ_JBIBUW010000014.1, read on the forward strand.
CGACCAGCGGTCTTTGGCTTCTGGAAGAGAGTAAAGGACCGGGGCGCTGTCGAGCAAATCGGGCCCTACGGGCCACCCCGGTCCCTCGGCTGCGCCGTCTCCGGCGCCTGGATCAGGAGCTGGTGCCGCTGCCGGTGCTGCCCGCGACGGCGCCGCCGGACTTGAGCATGTCCTTGAAGTCCCGGGTGTCGCCGGCCGGGGGCGCCTCCGCGGTGACCTTCACGCCGTAGTCGGTGTAGAAGGTGGTGTTGGTCATGGTGCCGTTGGCCATGGCGGCCTTCTCGGTCTTCTTGACCAGCAGGTTCTGGTCGTTGATCCAGATGTCGACGGTGTCGGTGGTGACGCCGGCCTGGCTGAGCTGCTTCTTCAGGGCCGCCAGCTGGTCCTTGTCGAGGTTGCTGGTGCGGTCCGCGAGGTCGGCGACGTCGACCGTGCCCGAGTAGTGCACGGTGTGCGCGCCGTCGACCTTCTCCTCGCCGACCTTCTTCACGTCACCGGAGGCCAGCAGCATCTTCACCGACTGGTTCGGCGTGGCGGTCTGGATCTGGTCCTTCATATACGACCCGGAGGCGCCGCCGAGCTTGGCGAGGTCGTCGTAGGAGTACTTCAGCCAGTGCTTGCCGCCGCCCGCCTGCTGGGCGTAGGCGTCGCTCATGTGCGCGTAGTAGGCGTCCGGCAGGTACCGGGCCTCCATCGACGTGGAGCCGGCCTTCTTCATCATCTCGGCCAGCTGACCGCCGGTGTAGGTGATGGTGAGGTTGCCCTTGAGGCCGTCGCCCCAGGTGAGGGCGCCGTTCGCCGTCATCGACATGATGTCGCCCATGGACGTGGTCGAGCGCACCTTGGCCGAGTCGGCCTTGTCGGTGGACTTCTCGACGGAGCGCAGCGCGGCGATGGGGCTGACGTGTATCGCGCCCCCGCCGGCCGCCTTGTCTGCGCTCGAGGAGCCGCAGGCGGCCACGCCCGTCAGCGCGGCGACCACCGCGATCGAGAGGCCCATCCGGCGCGCGGTCGTGCTCTTCATCTGCTCCCACCCCTAATGCGAGTCCCGTGCCTGCACCGTAACCCAGGCCACTGACAGTCGTGCGAAAGGTCGCACAAAGAAGGGACGGGCCCCGCCCCTGGAAGGTTCCAGGGGCGGGGCCCGTACTTGAGCTCGCGTACCCGACGCGGCTACCGGTGTGAGCCGAGGGCTCAGACGGCGGCCGGGTCCTCCTCGACGAGGAGGTTGCGGGTGCGGTTCGGGTCGACCGGGATGCCGGGACCGATCGTGCTGCTGATCGCGGCCTTCTTGATGTAGCGACCCTTGGCGGCGGACGGCTTCAGACGGAGGATCTCCTCCAGCGCGGCGCCGTAGTTCTCCACCAGCTTGCTGTCGTCGAACGACACCTTGCCGATGATGAAGTGCAGGTTCGAGTGCTTGTCGACGCGGAACTCGATCTTGCCGCCCTTGATGTCCGTGACGGCCTTGGTCACGTCGGGGGTGACGGTGCCGGTCTTCGGGTTCGGCATCAGACCACGCGGGCCGAGGACGCGGCCGAGGCGGCCGACCTTGCCCATGAGGTCCGGGGTGGCGACGACGGCGTCGAAGTCCAGACGACCCTTCGCCACCTCGTCGATGAGTTCGTCGGAGCCGACGATGTCGGCGCCCGCGGCCTCCGCGGCCGCAGCACGGTCACCGGTCGCGAAGACCAGGACCCGGGCAGTCTTGCCGGTGCCGTGCGGCAGGTTCACGGTGCCACGGACCATCTGGTCGGCCTTGCGCGGGTCGACACCCAGGCGGAAGGCGACCTCGACGGTGCCGTCGAACTTGGTCGTGGAGGTCTCCTTGGCGAGACGGACGGCCTCGAGCGGGGCGTACAGCTTCTCCCGGTCGATCTTGGCGTCCGCAGCGCGGAGAGCCTTGCTGCGCTTGCTCACAACTGCTCCTGTGTGTTCTGAAAGGAGTCGTGGTACGGGCCGAGCAGGCCCTGCCACGTGCGGCCGGTCATGGCCGCATGACTACTGGGGGTGGGATCAGCCCTCGACCGTGATGCCCATGGAACGGGCGGTGCCGGCGATGATCTTCGACGCGGCGTCCAGGTCGTTCGCGTTGAGGTCGGGCATCTTGGTCGTGGCGATCTCGCGGACCTGCGCCTCGGTGATCTTGGCGACCTTGGTCTTGTGCGGCTCGCCGGAGCCCTTCTCGACACCCGCGGCCTTGAGGATCATCTTCGCGGCCGGCGGCGTCTTGGTGACGAAGGTGAAGGAGCGGTCCTCGTAGACCGTGATCTCCACCGGGATGACCCAGCCACGCTGCGACTCGGTCGCGGCGTTGTAGGCCTTGCAGAACTCCATGATGTTGACGCCGTGCTGACCCAGCGCGGGGCCGACCGGCGGGGCGGGGTTCGCCGCACCGGCGTTGATCTGGAGCTTGATGAGCCCCGTGACCTTCTTCTTCTTGGGAGGCATAGCTCTCCGGGTCCTTTCGATTCGGGTCCTGCCGGCATCCGGGGACCACCCGGACGCAGGCATACCGCACAACGATAACGGGTATAGATGCGCGGCCAAAAACCGTGCAGGTCAGACAGGCTGAAGCAGCCCGCCTGACCTGCACGGAAGCAAGAGGTCCAGAAAGAACTAGTTCTTCTGGATCTGGTCGAAGGAGAGCTCGACCGGCGTCTCGCGGCCGAAGATCTCCACCAGGCCCTTGACCTTCTTCGAGTCGGGGTTGATCTCGTTGATGGTCGCCTGCAGCGTGGCGAACGGGCCGTCGGTGACGGTGACCGAGTCGCCGACCTCGAAGTCCAGCACCTGGACCTCGACCTTGCGCTGCGGAGCGGGCTTGCCCTCGGCCTCGGCGGCCTCGCGGGCGGCCTTCTCCTCGGCCTCCGGGGCGAGCATCTTGACGATCTCGTCCAGGGTCAGCGGGTACGGGTCGTAGGCGTTGCCGACGAAGCCGGTGACACCCGGGGTGTTGCGGACGACGCCCCAGGACTCGTTGGTCAGGTCCATGCGGACCAGGACGTAACCCGGCAGCTTGTTCTGCTTGATCGTCTTGCGGTCGCCGTTCTTGATCTGGACGACCTCTTCCTGCGGCACCTCGGCCTGGAAGATGTAGTCCTCGACGTTCAGCGAGACGGCGCGCTGCTCGAGGTTGGTCTTCACGCGGTTCTCGTAGCCCGCGTAGGTGTGGATGACGTACCACTCGCCGGGCAGGGTGCGCAGTTCCTCGCGCAGGGCCGCGATGGGGTCGACCGGCTCGGCCGGCTCGGCCGGCTCCTCCTCGGCGGCCTCGGCGACGAGGGCTTCCTCGTCGTCCTCGGCGGCTTCGCCGTCCTCGTCCTCGACGTGCACGGCGGCCTCTTCGGCCGGCTCGCCCGATTCGGCCTCGGCAGCCTCGAACTCGTCCTGCTCGTCCGCGCCCTCGACGATGTCGAGCTCGTCGTCGACCGTCTCGGCAGCCGGCCCGCCGGGCTCGGTGGCGTCGTCGTTCAGGTTCGGGTCAGACACGATGGCTGCTTCTTCCTGGATACATAGGGGTGGAACATGCGAAAACGGGCGCCGGTACCACGGCGCCCTTCGCTCTTGGCTCAGCCGAAGACGTACTTGGCCGCGTGGTTGAGCCCATAGTCAATCACGGTCACCAGGGCGATCATGATGGCGACGAAGAAGATCACCACGGTGGTGTACGACGTCAGCTGGTTGCGCGTCGGCCAGACGACCTTGCGGAGTTCCGCGATGACCTGGCGGTAGAAGGTGGCCAGACGCTTCAGCGGGCCCTTCTTGGCGCGCTTGCCGCCCTTGCGGGCCTTCTTCTTGGCCTCGGGCAATTCGTCCTGGGCATCAGGCGTGTCGATGGAGCCCACGGCGTCCGTCATAATCCTCACCTGATCCCGGGTCGTGGCCGTGCCGCGCCCGGTTTCTGAGCCGCACGGCGGTGCATTGCTGTACGTACATGCGCACACATCCTGGCGGTGTGTGTAGCAGGGCCGGAGGGACTTGAACCCCCAACCGCCGGTTTTGGAGACCGGTGCTCTACCAATTGAGCTACGACCCTTTGTGTGTCCCCCAACGTACCGCATCCGACCGGGTGCTCGGTGTGCACCGATTTCGGCGGTGGCTGCTGAAGGCCAACGAGGTGTGAGTGTACGTGGTCCGCGGCCCGGCGTCGAACAGAAAGTGCCCGTCCGGGGGCCCCTGGCCGAAGATCGTCCAGGCCCGGGGCCGGATTCGGATCCCTGTTCACGCCTCGACCCCTTGCTGTTCAGTCTGTGAAACCAGTGTGCCGGGGGCATTTCCGGTCTGGAACGATGGGCCCCATGAGCGCTGCAACCCCTCCCACCGAGCGCCGGGTCTCCGCCCGAGTCGGCGCGATCTCCGAGTCCGCCACCCTCGCCGTGGACGCCAAGGCCAAGGCCCTCAAGGCCGCCGGGCGTCCGGTGATCGGCTTCGGCGCCGGCGAACCCGACTTCCCGACCCCGGACTACATCGTCGAGGCGGCCGTCGAGGCCTGCAAGAACCCCAAGTACCACCACTACACCCCGGCCGGCGGTCTGCCCGAGCTGAAGTCCGCGATCGCCGCCAAGACGCTGCGCGACTCGGGCTGGGAGCCCGACGTCTCCCAGATCCTGGTCACCAACGGCGGCAAGCAGGCCATCTACGAGGCGTTCGCCGCGATCCTCGACCCGGGTGACGAGGTCATCGTCCCGGCGCCGTACTGGACGACGTACCCGGAGTCGATCCGTCTCGCCGGCGGTGTCCCGGTGGAGGTCGTCGCCGACGAGACGACCGGCTACCGCGTCTCCGTCGAGCAGCTGGAGGCGGCGCGCACGGAGAAGACGAAGGTCGTGCTCTTCGTCTCCCCGTCCAATCCGACCGGCGCGGTGTACTCCGAGGCCGAGACCGAGGCGATCGGCCGCTGGGCCCTCGAGCACGGCCTGTGGGTGCTGACCGACGAGATCTACGAGCACCTGGTCTACGGCGACGCGGTCTCCGTGTCCCTGCCGGCGCTGCTGCCCGAGCTGCGCGACAAGTGCATCGTGGTCAACGGTGTGGCGAAGACGTACGCCATGACCGGCTGGCGCGTGGGCTGGGTCATCGGCCCCAAGGACGTGGTCAAGGCCGCGACCAACCTCCAGTCGCACGCCACCTCGAACGTCTCCAACGTGGCCCAGGTGGCAGCCGTGGCCGCCGTCTCCGGCGACCTGACGGCCGTGGCCGAGATGCGCGAGGCCTTCGACCGGCGTCGCAAGACCGTCGTCCGCATGCTCAACGAGATCGACGGCGTGCTCTGCCCGGAGCCCGAGGGCGCGTTCTACGCCTACCCGTCGGTGAAGGGCCTGCTCGGCAAGGAGATCCGCGGCAAGCGCCCGCAGGACACGGTCGAGCTGGCCGCGCTGATCCTGGAGGAGGCCGAGGTCGCGGTCGTCCCGGGCGAGGCCTTCGGCACGCCTGGCTACCTGCGGCTGTCGTACGCGCTCGGTGACGAGGACCTCGTCGAGGGCGTGAGCCGGATGCAGAAGCTGCTGGCGGAGGCGCGGGACTAGTTCCTCGCCGCCACGCGCGCGTGCGGGCCGTTCCCTCCGGGGAGCGGCCCGCTCCTGTGTGCGAGCAAGACCACGTACGGGGAAACGGCTACCGGTGTGGCGGGTGTGTACGGCAGGATCCTGGGATGGAGCGTGTACGTGATCTCTCTGAGCTGCCGAAAGCCCATCTGCACCTGCACTTCACCGGCTCGATGCGGCCGGCGACCGTCCTGGAACTGGCCGACAAGTACGGCGTACGCCTGCCCGACGCCCTGACGGAAGCACTGACCAGCGGGGAACCGCCGAAGCTGCGGGCCACGGACGAGCGGGGCTGGTTCCGCTTCCAGCGGCTGTACGACGCGGCACGCTCCTGCCTGCGCGAGCCGGAGGACATCCGGCGGCTGGTGCGGGAGGCCGCCGAGGAGGACGTGCGGGACGGCTCGGGCTGGCTGGAGATCCAGGTGGACCCGACGTCGTACGCGCCGCGGCTGGGCGGGCTGATCCCGGCCATGGAGATCATCCTGGACGCGGTGGAGACGACGTCCCGGGAGACCGGCCTCGGGATGCGCGTCCTGGTGGCCGCGAACCGTATGAAGCACCCGCTGGACGCGCGCACCCTGGCCCGGCTTGCGGTGCGCTACGCGGACCGCGGTGTGGTCGGCTTCGGGCTCTCCAACGACGAGCGGCGGGGCATGGCCCGGGACTTCGACCGGGCCTTCCACATCGCGCGCGAGGGCGGTCTGCTGTCGGCCCCGCACGGCGGCGAGCTGACCGGCCCGGCCTCGGTCCGGGACTGCCTGGACGACCTGAACGCCTCCCGGATCGGGCACGGCGTGCGCGCGGCGGAGGACCCGCGGCTGCTGAAGCGGCTGGCCGACCGGGGCGTGACCTGCGAGGTGTGCCCGGCCTCGAACGTGGCGCTCGGGGTGTACGAGAAGCCGGAGGACGTCCCGCTGCGCACCCTCTTCGAGGCGGGCGTGCCGATGGCCCTCGGCGCCGACGATCCGCTGCTGTTCGGCTCCCGGCTGGCCGCCCAGTACGAGATCGCCCGCCACTCCCACGGTTTCTCGGACGCCGAGCTCGCGGAGCTGGCACGGCAGTCGGTGCGGGGTTCGGCCGCCCCGGAGGACGTCAGGGCGCGGCTGCTGGCCGGCGTGGACGACTGGCTGACCCGCCCGGCCGTCTGAAGCGGGCGTAGGGCGGGTACGGCTCGTCGTCGATGATCGACGACGAGGGGACCGTCGGGCAGGGCGTGGGCGTGGCCCAGTGAGCTCCGGCCGGTACGGCTACAGGCTCACGCCCACGGTCACCGGCTCGTTGACGAGGGTGACGCCGAAGGCCTCGCGGACCCCGGCGACCACCTCGCGAGCCAGGGCCAGCAGGTCCTCGGTGGTGGCGCCGCCCCGGTTGGTGAGGGCGAGGGTGTGCTTGGTGGAGATGCGGGCGCGGCCGGTGCCGTATCCCTTGGTGAAGCCCGCCTTGTCGATCAGCCAGGCCGCGGAGGTCTTGGTGCGGCCCTCCCCCGCGGGGTAGGCGGGCGGTTCGACGCCGTCCCCCATGCGCTCGCGCACGCGCGCGTGGAACGCGGCGAACTGCTCGTCGGTGAGGATCGGGTTGGTGAAGAAGGACCCGGCCGACCAGGTGTCGTGGTCCTCGGGGTCGAGGACCATCCCCTTGCCGGCGCGCAGCTTCAGGACGGTCTCCCGGGCGTCGGCGAGCGGCACCCGGTCACCGGGCTCCACACCGAGCGCACGGGCCGCCTCCGCGTACTTGACGGGTGCCGAGAGACCGCCGGCGTGCTCCAGCTCGAAGCGGACGCGCAGGACGACGTAACGCTCGGGGTCTGCCTTGAAACGGCTGTGCCGGTACGAGAAGACGCACTCCTCGTTCGTCAGCGTCACGGTCTCGCCGGCCCGCCGGTCGTAGGCGATCACCTCGGTGATGGTGGCGGAGACCTCCTGGCCGTACGCGCCGACGTTCTGGATCGGCGTGGCGCCCGCCGAGCCGGGGATGCCGGCCAGGCACTCGATGCCGGCGAGGCCGGCCTCGACCGTGCGGGCGACGGCGTCGGTCCACACCTCGCCCGCCGCGAGTTCCAGCGTGGTGCCGCGCAGTTCGACACCGCGCGTGGCGATGCGCAGGGCGGTGCCGTCGAAGCCCTTGTCGCCGATGACCAGGTTCGATCCGCCGCCGACGACCAGCAGCGGGGTGCCGCTGTCGTCGGCCTCGCGGACGGCGGCGATCACCTCGGCGTCGGTCTCGGCGGTGACCAGCCGGGTCGCGGGGCCGCCCAGCCGGAAGGTGGTCAGCGGGGCAAGGGGGGCGTCGTGGAGTACCTGCACGGCCCCAAGACTACGAGACGCCTCGTCCGGCACCGGCGTCCCGGGGCGCCTGTGCCGGGGCACGCGCGCGGCTCGGCGGCGGCTCCTCCCCCAGGCTCCGCGCAGCCGCACGCGCGCGTGGCCGCTTTCCGGGGCCACGCGCGCGTGCGGGATGTTTTCCGCCCAGGGGCCGGGGCGGGCCGGTGTCACCTCTCCAGCCGCCGGGCCACCTCTTCCCAGCCGATCGGCAGCCGGTCGGCGGAGGTCTGCCAGGTGGCGAAGGCGACGTCCCGCATCTGCGAGGACAGGCCTCGGGAGATGGGGCGGTGGGCGCCGGAGTGGGCGAAGGCCTTCAGCGCGTCCGCCGACTCCCAGGCCGACACCGTCCAGAAGACCTTCCGCAGGGGCTGCGCCCTGAGGGAGGCACCGTGGGCGCCGGGTGCGCGGGAGATCTGCCGCCACACGGCCGGGGTGCCGGCGAGGAAGCGGAGGGCGCCCCGCAGGGTGTGGGTCTCGAAGCGGGAGGCGAAGACGTGGACCTCGGCGTCGCGCGGCGGGGTGTTCGGCACGGTCCAGGGAAGCGTGGGCATCGCGGGCTCCTTGCGGGGAGGGTTCCGGTTCAGCGGGTGGTGGACTCGAGGACCGGTGCGGACGCCTGCCCGGCCGGGGGTTCGGCCGCCGGTCCGGTCTTCCGGCGGGCCGGGACCAGCAGCACGGCGACCGCGGCGAGCGCGACCACGGCGGCGCCGGTGACCAGGGCGGGCCGCATGCCGTCCACGAAGCTCTGCGCGGACTCGTATCCGCCCTGCGCCGAGAAGATCGACGACATGACCGCGATGCCGAGCGCGCCGCCCACCTCGCGCAGCGCGTTGTTCGCGCCGGAGGCGATGCCCTGCTCCTCCGGCCGGACGCTGGACATCACCAGGTTGGCGGCCGGCGCGAAGTACAGGGCCATGCCGACGCCGCTGATGACCAGCCCGGGCAGCTGGACGGCGTAGGAGGCGTCGGCCGTCGCCACACGGGCCATCCAGCCGAGGCCGACGGCCTGGAGGAGCAGTCCCGCGGCGACGACGGGCCGGCCGCCGACGCGGTCGGACAGGAAGCCGGCGATCGGCGCGACGAGCATCGGCATGCCCGTCCACGGCAGCATCCTGAGGCCGGCCTCGGTGGGCGAGTTGCCGAGGACGCCCTGCATGTACTGGCTGAGCAGGAAGACCGACCCGAACATCCCGACGAACATCAGCAGACTGGCCGCGTTGATGCCGGCGAAGGCGCGGGACCGGAACAGCCGCATCGGCAGCATCGGGTGGGCCGCGCGCGAGCTGTAGAGGACGAAGCCCGCCAGCAGCGCCCCGCCCGCGGACAGCGCGGTCAGCACCACGGGGTCGGTCCAGCCGTCTGCGGGCCCGCGGACCAGGCCGTACACGATCCCGAAGAGCGCGCCGCTGGCGAGCAGTGTGCCGGGGACGTCGAGCCGGGCGCCGGTGCCGTGCGACTCGGCCAGCCGCAGCCTGGCGAGCGGGAGCGCGACGAGGCCGAGCGGGACGTTCAGCCAGAAGATCCAGTGCCAGGAGGCGTGTTCGGTGAGAGTGCCGCCGATGAGCGGCCCCGAGGCGATGGCGAGTCCGTTGACGGCTCCCCAGATGCCGTAGACGGTTCCGCGCCTGGCGGCGGGTACGGCCGCGGTCAGCAGGGTCAGGGTGAGCGGCATCATGACGGCCGCGCCGGCGCCCTGGACCGCGCGTGCGGCGATCAGGGAGCCGATGCCCGGGGCCATGGCCGCGGCGGCGGAGGCCCCGGTGAAGACGGTGAGCCCCACGGTGAACATGCGCCGGCGCCCGAAACGGTCGCCGAGCGCGGCGCCGAACATCAGCAGCACGGCGAAGGTGAGCGTGTAGGCGCTCACGGTCCACTCGAGATCGTCCAGCGCGCCACCCAGGTCCTCGCGGATGGAGGGGAGGGCGGTGGTGACGACGAGGTTGTCGAGGGCTGCCATGAATCCGGCGACGCTGGTGATGACGAGGGCCCATGCGGCGCCCCCACGACGTGCGGTGTGCTGTGACATCTCTCCCCCAGGAGTGATCCCTAGTTAGTTATTGATGACTAACTTTCGCGGTCATGAAAAGGCGCCACCGCCCCCTCCGCCCGCCTTTCACGCCTCCAGACGGCCCTTGTCCCGGGCCGACGGATAGAGCCCCTCCCACACCCGGTGCTCGGGCGGGAAGCCCATGCCCACCAGGCAGTTGATGAGCATGCCGTACGCGAGGAAGTCGGTCGTCTCGTCGACGTCCGCGCCGAGCGCCAGATGCACGGTGTCCCACAGCCGCATCCAGCCGTTCCGCACGCTCTCGCCGAACTCGCGGTCGCCCTCCTGCTCCGCGGCCGCCACGGCGACGTACATCTGCATCTGCATCATCAGCCGCTCGGGCCGCTCCGCGATGACCTCGGTGTACGCGTTCGCCATGGCATGCAGGGCGTCCTCGCCCTCCAACCCCTCCGAGGCCTCCTCGAAGGTCCGGATGGTGTCCTCCACGCAGCGTTCCGCCGCCGCGAGGAAGATCGCCTTCTTGCCGGAGAAGAGCCGGAAGAGATACGGCTGCGAGACTCCCACCCGCCGGGCGATCGCCTCGGTGGAGGTGCCGTGGTAGCCACCGCGCGCGAACTCGGCGGTCGCGGCACTGATGACGCTCTCGCGTCGCTCCTCTGCGCTCATCCTGGGCATGCCGCTAAGTTAGTACTCAATCACTAACTTGGCAAGCGGATGTCCGCGGATGCGCGCGAGGGGCGCCCTACCAGGGAGGACGCCCCTCACTCACCGCCTGTGCCGCTGGGCCGGGCCGTCAGCCCAGTCGTACGACCGCCCGCGACATGCCCAGGACCTTCTGGCCGGCGCTCATGGCCGTCAGGTCCACCCGCACGGTGTTGTCGTCCAGCTTGGCCGCCACCTTGCCGCTGACCTCGATCAGCGCGCCCTGGTCGTCGTTCGGCACGACGACGGGCTTGGTGAAGCGGACGCCGTACTCCACGACCGCACCGGGGTCGCCGATCCAGTCGGTGACCACCCGGATCGCCTCGGCCATGGTGAACATGCCGTGCGCGATGACGTCCGGGAGGCCGACCTCCTTGGCGAACTTCTCGTTCCAGTGGATGGGGTTGAAGTCCCCGGATGCGCCCGCGTACTGCACGAGGGCGGCACGGGTCACGGGGAAGGTCCGCGCCGGCAGCTCGGTGCCGACCTCGACGTCGCCGTAAGCGATCTTCGCCGTCATCAGGTCCTCACGCCTCCTCGGCCGCGCGGGCCACGAGCTTGGTCCAGGCGGTCACGACGTGCTCGCCCGCCTCGTCGTGCACCTCGCCACGGATGTCCAGGATGTCGTTGCCCGCGAGGGACTTGATCGCCTCGATGGTGGAGGTGACCGTGAGCCGGTCGCCGGCCCGGACCGGGCGGCTGTAGGCGAACTTCTGGTCCCCGTGCACCACGCGGCTGTAGTCGAGCCCGAGCTGCGGGTCCTCGACGACCTGTCCGGCGGCGCGGAAGGTGATGGAGAACACGAAGGTCGGCGGGGCGATCACATCGGGATGGCCGAACGCCTTGGCGGCCTCCGGGTCCGTGTACACCGGGTTGGTCTCCGCGACCGCCTCGGCGAACTCGCGGATCTTCTCCCGGCCCACCTCGTAGGGCGCGGTGGGCGGGTAGGTCCGTCCCACGAAGGACTGGTCGAGCGCCATGGCCCGGCACCTCCTGATGTCTGCTGTGGTGGCCCCGAATTAGCCGGAAATTTGTTACGGAACGTAGGCGGGGCGACTGGGGCGGATGATCACCGGACCGACGGGCGCGTGGCCCGGCGGTGCGGTGGACGCGTGACCGGTGACCGGCCGAGCGGGAGCGTGTCGGCCACGCGAAAACGCCGTGAGGCCGCCCCCTCGGAAGGGGACGGCCTCACGGACGAGCCTATTTATCGCGTTTCGCGATGCGCGGTGTGCGCATTGCAACGCGGGCAGTGCTTCTTCATCTCAAGACGATCCGGGTTGTTACGCCGGTTCTTCTTGGTGATGTAGTTCCGCTCCTTGCACTCCACGCAGGCCAGCGTGATCTTCGGGCGGACGTCGGTGGCAGCCACGTGAGTGCTCCTAAGACGAACGGATGGACTAATTCAACGCAAGAAAGAGTAGCCGATCGAAGGACCGACCCCGCAATCGGCTACTGTCAGTAGCGGTGACCGGACTTGAACCGGTGACACAGCGATTATGAGCCGCTTGCTCTACCGACTGAGCTACACCGCTACGATGCGATCGGGCCCCGCCTTTCGACGGGAACCTCTCGCACCAGAGCCCCAAAACGGAATCGAACCGTTGACCTTCTCCTTACCATGGAGACGCTCTGCCGACTGAGCTATTGGGGCGAGCGATGAAGACATTACACGGTCCGCCGCCGTTCACCCAAATCCGTATCCGGCCGCACTCCGCAACGCCCTCCCCGGCCCCCTCCGCAGGCTCCTGAGCCCCAGGAACGGCACCGACGCGGGACTGCTGACGGTCGGACAGGCGCACCCGCGCGCGTGGACGCGACCGTGCCCCGCACCCGCGCGTGAGGGTCACGGAGCCGGGCAGCCGGGCGGTCGTCCCGTACGCCGACGCGGTCGCCCGCAGCCGCGGACGGTGCGTGCCACGCGCGTGGGCGACACGTGTACTGCCATGGGTGGACCACGCCGGTACGACTATTGCGCTCCTGCGCGACCCGCGCGGCTCGCCACCCTAGGCTCGACTCACTCTGCGTGATCTTGGGCCGTCCCCGCGCGTCCCTGCTTCGCCGTCCGTCACGCCGGCCCGCCCCGAGCCCCCGGCCCCGCCCCTGGAGCGCGATGCCCGACAGCCAGCCGCAGCCCCACCAGCCGCCGAACCCGTCGGGGTCCTCGGGGCCGTCCGACCCGGCCGTCCTGCTGCTGTGCGGGGCGCGGCTCACCGACGGCAGGACCGTGGACGTACGGCTGTGCGGCGGGCGCATCGAGGCGGTGGGCACGGCCGGCAGTCTGGCGCCGGGACCGGCCCGGAAGCTCGCCACACGCGTGGACCTGAGCGGTTACCTGCTCCTGCCGGCACCGGCCGAACCGCACGCCCACAGCGACACCGCCCTGACCGCCGAGCACCCGGGACCGGTGTCGTACGCCCCGGAGGACGTCCAGCGCCGGGCCACGGAGTCGGCCCTGCTCCAGCTCGGGCACGGCGCGACGGCGGTACGCGCGCACGTGCGCGTGGGCGACGTCCAGGGGCTCGGCGCGCTCGGGGCCGTCCTGCAGGCCCGGCGGTCGCTGCGGGGTCTGGGCGAGCTGACCACGGTGGCGATGCCCCGGCTGCTGACCGGGGTGGCCGGGGCCGACGGGCTCGCGATGCTGCGGGACGCGGTGAAGATGGGCGCCTCCGTGGTGGGCGGCTGCCCGGACCTGGACCCGGATCCCACGGGCTACGTGGAGACCGTCCTGGAGGTGGCGTCCGAACACGGCTGCCCGGTCGACCTGCACACGGACGCCACCGACGCCGCCCGGCTGTCCCGGCTCGCGGTCATGGCGGGCGGCCTGCGCCCCGGCGTGACGATCGGGCCGTGCGCCGGCCTTGCGCGCCTGCCGGCCGACATGGCGTCCCGTGTCGCGGACCAGCTCGCCGCGGCCGGGGTGACGGTGGTGTGCCTGCCGCAGGGCGGCTGCGGCGGCGCCGGGCGGGAGGGCACGGCCCCGGTACGGCTGCTGCGCGCGGCCGGAGTGCGCGTGGCGGCCGGGAGCGGCGCCCTGCGCGACGTCTCCAACCCCGTCGGCCGCGGTGACCCGCTGGAGGCGGCCTACCTCCTCGCCTCCGCCCACGATCTGCGCCCGGAGGACGCCTACGACGCCGTGAGCGCCCGCGCCCGCGCCGCCATGGGCCTGCCGGACGTACGCGTGGAGGCGGGCTTCCCGGCGGAGCTCCTGGCCGTGCGCGGCGATCACCTGGCCGGGGCGCTCTCCCTGGCGTACAGCCGGATCGTGGTGCACCGGGGCCGCGTGGTGGCACGCACCAGCGCGGTCCGGGAGTACTGCAACTCGGCGGCGGCAGCGGAGCTGGGGCTGCCCCGCCAGGGGCGCGGAGAGCTGTCGTAGGGGCGCTCGGAGGTCGCAGGGGAGCGGAGCGGTCGCCGCGCCCGGTGACGCGGCCCTGCGCGGGGGACGCGATGCGGCGGGCGGTGCGGGACACGCGTCCGCGGTCGCGCCCGGCGGGGTCCGGGAAGCACCCGTGAGCTGGGCGGTCTCCGGCGGACGGCGGTCAACCCGTGCGGCGGATGCGGCCCTTCGGGCGTACGGTCGGATTCATGCGCATTGTCATCGCTGGTGGTCATGGTCAGATCGCGCTGCGGCTGGAGCGTGTGCTCTCCGCGCGCGGGGACGAGGTGGCGGGCATCATCCGCAGGGCCGAGCAGGGCGACGCCCTGCGGGAGGCCGGTGCCGAACCGGTGCTGCTCGACCTGGAGTCCGCCTCGGTGGAGCAGGTCGCGGCGCACCTCCAGGGTGCGGACGCGGCGGTGTTCGCGGCCGGCGCGGGCCCGGGCAGCGGCACGGAGCGCAAGGAGACGGTGGACAAGGGCGCGGCGACGCTGTTCGCGGACGCGGCCGTCCGCGCGCGCGTACGCCGCTTCGTGGTGGTGTCGTCGATGGGTGCCGATCCGGCACACCGGGGCGACGAGGTCTTCGACGTGTACCTGCGTGCCAAGGGCGAGGCCGACGCGTACGTCCGCCGGCAGGAGGCGCTGGACTGGACGATCCTGCGTCCCGGCGCGCTGACGAACGACGCGGGCACCGGGCTGGTCCGGCTGGAGGCGCACACCGGACGCGGCCCGATTCCGCGGGACGACGTGGCGGCCGTTCTCGCGGAGCTGGTGGACACGTCGGCGACGGCCGGTCTGACGCTGGAGCTGATCGGCGGCTCGACACCGGTGTCGGTCGCGGTGAAGTCGGTGGCCGGAAACTGACCCCCAGCGCGGTTCACACGCCGTCACGAACCGCCGTCCGCCGAGCGGAACGAGGGCGGCCGACCGGACTTCGGACCAGCAGGACTTCGGACCAGCAGGACGCCATCGGGGCGTCAGAACAGCGGCAGCTGCCCGGGGAAGTCCGGCACGACGTATCCGTCCAACGACGGCTGGACGCCTTCGAGTTGCGCCTGCCGTCGGGACCCTGTGCAGGAGATGAGGTCTCCGCCGCCACGCGCTCCGGGCGGGTCGTGGCGCGCGAAGCGGCCCGCGACGACAGCGATTTCACGGCGGCACACGGGACAGGTTCTGCGGCGGGAGGACATGCCGTCAGTGTGCCCGGGGCGGGGCCGGAGTGACACCGCCGTCAGGTCCGGGTCTCTGCCTCCCACCGGTCGGGGCCCACACCGCGCCAGTCGATCAGCGGCGACTCGGCCACCTCTTCCGCCTCGATCTCCAGCCCGGCCCGGCGCAGGAACTCCACCAGGTCCCCCACGTTGTGCGCGAGGCCCAGGATCTCGCCGTCGACCCGGACCCGGCGGCCGCCGGTCGGGGACGGCAGGTGCACGATGATGGGGCGCTTCCCGGCCATGGCTCCAGCATCGTCCGGACCAGCAGGACCCGCACCCGGGCCGGTCATCGGGCAGCCCCCGGCAGCACGTTTGGGCGGGGCGACCGGTCGTGCGGGCCGCGCCGGGCCGGGACGCGGCGCGTGGAGCGCGGCACAGCGGGACATGGGGAAGAGCCGTCATCGTTCACATGTTCGATTCTAAGGGGACTTCCGTGCAGCACAACAATGTTCCGGCAGTGAGTTCCCCGGGCTGGACTGTCGTCCAGCTCCGATGCGCGAGATCCTGGAACTCCGACCATGGGCGAGCGAACGAAGCCGGGCCGGCTCCCACTCCCCGTAAGGCACACCACCTGGGCTGCGGCCTCGAGACGCGCCGGCCGCCGTCGCGTCTCGCAAAGGAGGCCGAGCGATGAACCGTCCGTCGTACCGTGACCGCACAGGCGCGACCTCACTGCCGCGGCTCACCGGCCGCGCCGGGAACGTACGGAGACTGAGCACCGCCGCCGTCGCGGCGATGCTCCTCGCGGGCTGTGCCGCGGGCACTCCCGATGCCGCCCCGCGCTCCAGCGGCCCCGGCCTCTCCCACACCCCGCCCGCCACGACTTCCCACCCGCGTTCGTCCCTCGCCCCGGACCTCTCCACCTCCGCCACCGCTCCCGCCCCCGCCACGACGTCCGCCGCCGCGGCGTGCACCAACAGCACGAAGCTGGCCGGGTGGTCGAACCGCCGGCTGGCCATGCTGACCATCGCCGTCCCCGTGCCGGAGACGTCGGTGTCCGACGCCACCTCGGAGGTGAGCGCGGGCGCGGGCGGTGTGCTGCTGTTCGGCAGCAAGGCGCCGGCCGACCTCGGCTCCCGGCTGACCACCCTGAAATCCCATGTGCCTGGTCGCCTCGGCCTGTTGGTGATGACCGACGAGGAGGGCGGCGGCATCCAGCGCATGGCGAACCTCGTCGGATCCCTGCCCTGGGCCGCGTACATGGGCTCGCACTGGACCCCGGCGCAGATCCAGCAGAACGTCACGACGGTCGCGAAGAAGATGGCGGCCGCCCAGGTCAACATGGACCTCGCGCCGGTGGTCGACGTGGACGGCAGGAACGAGGCGCCCAGCAAGACCAACCCCGACGGCTGGCGGTCCTTCAGCGGGAACACCGCGGTGGTCTCCAAGGACGGCGTGGCGTACATGAACGGGCTGCGCGCCGGAGGCGTGATACCCGTCGTCAAGCACTTCCCGGGCCTGGGCGGCTCCACCTACAACTCCGACTTCGGCCCTGCCCGCACCCTGCCCTGGTCCACCCTGCAGAAGGTGGCCATCCCGCCGTTCACAGCGGCCATCAAGGCCGGCGCCCCGGCCATCATGGTCTCCAACAACGTCGTTCCGGGCCTGAGCACCGATCCGGCAAGCCTGTCCCCCACCGTCATCGGTACCGAGCTGCGCGGCAAGCTGGGCTTCAAGGGGCTGGTGGTCACCGACTCGCTCAGCGCCAAGGCGATCTCCGCCGCCGGATTCAGCGTTCCCAGCGCGGCTGTTCAGGCCCTGCGGTCCGGCGCCGACATGGTCTTGTTCGACCTGGGCGGCAACGTCGGCTCCCAGACGTCCTCGATCGCCAAGGCGGTCACCGACGCGGTGACCGGCGGACGCCTCTCCCGCAGCCGCCTCATCGACGCGGCGGGACACGTCCTGGCCGTCCGGCACGTGAACCTCTGCCCGTAGGCACGAGGTTGCGCCCCAGCCCGGATGAGATGCGAACCCGGGAAGGCTGAGTCGGCAGATTTACAGCGGGCTCGCCCCCGTACCGCTTGACCTGCGGATTTCCAGTGACGGCCCGCTACTGGGAGACCCGTCGATCTGCGCCGGCACGGCCGTCGTCGCATTCGACGAATCCTCGCTGCCGTCATCGCAACGGCAGCCTTCGCCGGACTTGGCCTCACAAGCGCCGCCGCTGCCACCGCCGCGAGCCTCACCCCGGGTGAGTGCGAGCAGGGAGGCGGAACGGTCAACTGGGCGAACAACACCTGCAAGGGCGGTATGTACGACGGGCAGATGGTCGACTGAACCCCGCTAGGCGCCCCGCGGCTACGCGCTACGGGGCGCTCCCGCGCGAGCGTGACCGGGAGAGGCGCAAGTACCGTGCCGAACCGTCGTAAAGCCCAAATTGACGGACGGCGGCCCGAGTTGACGGCAACGGTTCGCCGCTCCGAGCGGTTCGACGAGGGGACCGGGCTTCGTGCCACAAGCTCTGGTCAAGTCGTCTACGGGACGGCCCGGGACGCGAGTTCGACCGGCTGGGGAACATCGACCCTGCGTCGGAGAGTGCTGCGCGCCGGCTACGGCGAGGTGTGGGCGCGGGGCTCGGCAGCAGGTACTGGATCCGACCAAGGCAGGTTCGCTCCCGGCTCGCACGCGCTGACCAGCACTGGCATTCCGGCGTGACGGGGTGAGACAACCAGGCGTTTCGCGAGCCTGCTCGAACACCACTGTCGACCAACGAGAAGACCCCTTCCATGCGCGTTTCCGCAGATTGGAAGGGGTCTCACCCAATGTGGCGGCGCCAGGATTCGAACCTGGGAATGCTGAGCCGGCAGATTTACAGCGGGCTCCGTCCAGCGCCTGTGAGCTGCGGATCCACCTGTTCCCGCTGCCACCGGGGGACACATGGGGGAATCGACCCCGGTCGCCTCTCCAAACCGGTCAGCGTTGACGGTCCCGTCTGCGACCGCGTATCCCCCTGCCGACGAGAGAGGTCCCCTGCTCTCCCAGAGCCGCCCTGAGCACGGCTGTCAGAAAGGCGGTTCGGGAGCTGGATCGCTCGGGTCGCTCGGGTCGCTCCCTGCTGGTACGGGAGGCCGGACGGGGCTGGCGGTGGCCCACGGGTCGTCGGGCGCGGTCTCCCGCGCGGGCGGTGCGGGGCGGACGGTGCGGGTGATGGCGACGGTCGCGAAGGTCATGGACGCACCGACGTCGTCGACATCCATCACCATCCGGGAGCGTTTCTCCCCTTCCGGGGTCTCCCACCGGTCGGTCCGCAGCCGTCCCGCCACCACCACCCGCGCACCTTTCGACAGTGACCCGGCGAGGTTCTCCGCGAGCTGCCGCCAGGCACTGCAGTCCAGGAACGTCGGCTCCCCGTCACGCCAGGTGTTCGTCTCGCGGTCGAAGCTGCGCGGGGTGGAGGCCACGGTGAACCTGGCGACGGGGACCCCGGCCGGGGTGAACCGCAGCTCAGGGTCGTCGACGAGGTTCCCGATCACCGTCAGCGGTGTGTCGTTACGCATCCCCACAGCCTTGCATGGACCTATGACAACCCGTCCACGACTCATCCCTGTGCCGCCTTGGCCCCGCGCCCTCGAAGGGGCGGGGCACGGCCGGTATCGTGCCGGGATGGGAACATGGAGCCGGGCCCAACTGGACAGGCTGGTCGAGGAGGCCACCATCGACGCCTACGGCGAGGACGAGGAAGTCACGGGCCTGTTCACGATGGTCGAGGAGCATCTGGCCACGCCGTTCGCCACGACGGTCCTGGGCGTGGAAGTGAACGTCATCGGCGTCGACCTCACCTCGAGTGGAATCGTGGCCATCTGCGCCCGCGGCAAACAGCGGCAGGCCATCGGGCTTCTCGATCTGCCCCTGCCCACTCCCCAACCGAGTGGCGCGCAATGGATCGAGGCCTACCGCCACTGGGCAGGCTGACACCCTGACAGATTGTGCCCGGGCAAGATACCAGGTGCCGCCGGGGCCCGCAGTCTGAGACGAAGAGGCTCAGGCTGGTCGGGCACAATGGCGCGGTGCGTGAAGACGATGACACGGAACTGCTGGAACAGGTACGGGCGTTGCGTGCAGCCGGCAGCGGCCCTAAGCAGGTGGCGAGGGCGTTGGGGCTTCGCCCCGGGCAGGCGGGGGTGCTGGTGCGGCGGGCCGCTGCGGCCGACCAGGCGGTGGCCCCTGGCGACCGGCCGGTGGTGGGCTGCTGGGTGAGCCCGGGCTGGAGCAGCGGGCTGGACCTGTCGGCCTGCCCTGAGTGGGCGGCGCAGGACTCTACGGCGAGTGAAGAGGCAATCGGGGCGGGGTTCGCACAACTGCTGGTGGCACGCCGGGAGCGGGCAAGCCGGGTGACGGTGACCGGTGTGCTGGTGGACGTGTACTGCCTGGGCGTCAAGAATGTGATCGAACCCCACACCATGGGTATGGGTTCGCTGGAGGCTCACCGACGCTCCTACTACAGCGCGTTCGAGGAACCCTCCCTGCCGATCGGTATCGAGCAGGCGCAGGCCATCGTCTACGGGGCCGTCGCCTACGCCCGCGAGCTCGGATTCGAGCCGGCCCCCGGCTTCACACAAGCCGCCGACCTGCTGGGGGAACCAGTCGGCGCGCTCCCGCAGATCGGCTTCGGGAACCAGGGCATGCCTTTCTATCTCAACGGTCCCCGTGATGATCCCCGCACGATTCTGGCCACCTTGGAGCGCACCCGCGGCTCGGGCAACTACCACTACATCCTTGCCTCGGGGCCGATGTGACCCACCCGCATAACACCGAGACCTGGCAGATCCGCCTCACCGAACACCACGCCCAGGCCGATCTGCGGACACTGCTGCAACTGTGCGCCACGGGCCGGGTGAAGTGCAGTGCCAAGACGCTGCGCCCGTCCGCCGCGACCATCGCCCAAGTGGCCGAGGTACTGGACGCAGGCGACTTCTACCCCGATGAGCCGATAGCCGCCTTCGCCTGGCCCCTGCTCCTGCAGGCCGGCGGCCTGGCTCAGCTGGCCGCAGGCAAGCTCGCGCTGACCACGCGCGGCCGGCAGGCCCTCACCCAGCCCGCGCACCGGGTGTTGGCCGGCCTGTGGCAACGCTGGCTTTCCAGCACGATCCTGGACGAGTTCTCCCGCATCGAAGCGGTCAAAGGCCAGCGCGTCGCGAACGTGCTCAGCGCACTCAAGCCACGACGCGGTCATGTCGGCGCCGCGCTGGCTGCCCTGGCCGCTGGCGAGTGGATCACCGTCGACCAGCTCTTCACCACCATGCGCAAAGCGGGGCACAACCCCTCGGTCGCACGCTCCGAACGCGCCCTGTGGAAGCTCTACCTGGAAGACCCCGAGTACGGCAGCCTCGGCTACGACGGCCACCACCCCTGGGCGCTGCTCCAGGGCCGCTACACCCTGGCCGTGCTGTTCGAGTACGCCGCACCGCTGGGGCTCATCGACATCGAGTACGTGGACCCTGTCGGGGCGCGCGACGATTACCAGCACAATTGGGGCGGCGACTATCTGGAGCGGCTCAGCCGCTACGACGGCCTGCACGCGATCCGCCTGACCCCGCTCGGCGCCTACGCCACCGGCCAGACATCTGCCTACCTCACCGGGCCGCCCCCCGAACCAGCCACCGCCGGGGGCGCCGCGGCGCTGAAGGTCCTGGCCAACCACGACCTGGTCGCCCTCGATGGCCTGCCCCCGGCCCAGGCCCTGCTCCTGGACGCCTTCGCCACCCGCACCGGCGACCGAACCTGGGCCCTGAGCCCGGCCTCACTGCTTGCCGCCGTGCACGCCGGACGCGACCTCGCCGAACTGCGCACCTACCTCGACCAGGCCGCCACGGCCCTGCCGGACACGGTCGCCACGCTCCTGGCCGACGCCGAGCGGCGCGTCGGCGCGGCTCGCGATCTCGGACCCGTCCACTTGATCGAGTGCGCGGACACTGCCACCTGCGTGCTACTGGCCAGCGACCGGCGCATCCGGGCGCTCGCCACCCGCCTCAGCGACCGCCACCTCGGCGTCCCGGCCGACAAACTCGACCGCTTCCGCAAAGCCGCCCTCGCCCTGGGACACCCCGTCACCTGATCACCGACTTCTGGCCGCTGTACACCGGTACGGCCATCCCGATCGACTCGTGGAAATCGCGGATGTGGCTGGACACCTGGGTCTAGCTGGGCAGACACGCCAGGACGGCCCGGCAGGACGCCGGGCCCTCCTGGTCGTTGTTGGCTGCCCAAGGCCGTCATTGGCCACCCTCAGACGGCCCGGAGACGGCCCCACCCGGCACTGCCGGCAGATCTACAGTCCTCGCACGTTCGCACCCCTGATGCCGCTGTGACCTGTGAAGGTGCGGCAACGTCCGGCACGCACGCCCTCGCCGTCCACATCTCGTCCAGGGCAGGTAGGGAGGGGGCGGACAGCCGTGAACTGTGGCGGCCGTCGGCGCACCGTCGAGTGCCGGAGTGCCGGCGAGGCCAACGGCCGGTAGCACGGGAAGTGCAACACTTGTTGCCATTGAGTGGAGGTCGAGGAAGGGGAGCCCACGTGCCGCAGGGCAGTCCGCGAGGTACTTACCTGGAGGTCTCGGAATCCCTCCGCGAAAAGATCAGAAACGGGGAGATCGCTGAGGCGCTGCCATCTCAGTCGGCACTCGTGACCGAGTACGGCGTGAGCCGCAGCACCATCGAGCGGGCGCTTGCCGCGCTCAAGGCCGATGGTGTGATCGAGTCGGTACAGGGCGCCGGTTGGTTCGTGGCGGGGACCGGTGACCGCCGGCCGTTGGTCGAGCGGATAACCGACCTGTTGCGCGGCGGGGAGGTGAAGGTGGGCGACCGCTTCCCCACCGAAAGGGAGCTCTGCGAGCAGTTCGGCGCGTCCCGGACCGCAGTGCGCTCCGCCATCGCTCAGATGGAAGGACGAGGGTTGATCGGCAAGGGGGCAGGGCGAGGGCGAGAAGTCCTCACCCTACCGACCGGACGGGAGACGCAGACGGCATGACGACGACGGAACGCACGGAGTTCGACGCGGAAGCGGCAGAGGCCATCCTGCGCCGGGCATGCGCGGTCGCCAACCTGGACCCGGGCGGCGTCGAGGTCCTTCGGATAGGCGACCATGCAGTGTTCCGTGTCGACGGCGGCCGGATCATCTCGCGGGTGGGGAGGGGAGCCGACCGGCTTGCCTCGGTGCGGCGAGAAGTGGCCGTGGCTCGATGGCTCGCGGACCAGGGGTACCCGACCGCTCGTCTCGTCACGGACGCCGAACAACCGATCGTAATCGAAGGTCACCCCGTCACCTTCTGGGAAGGGCTCGGAGACGGGGACGCGTACGCGAATACGGCGGAAATGGGCGTGCTACTGCGGCGGCTCCACGAACTGGAGCCGCCGCCTTTTTCGCTGCCGCAGCTCCAGCCGTTCGACAGGGTCGCGAGCCGCCTGGAGTGCGCTGCTATCCCAGAGAGTTCCCGTGCATTTCTTCGCTCGATGGCGAGGGATTTGGAGGTCGAGTATGGACGCCTCGAATTCTCGCTTCCATCGGGCCATCTGCACGGTGACTTCAACGTGGGTAATGTCCTGCGTGACGCGACAGGTCATCCGCGCGTAATTGACCTGGACGGGTTCGCCGCAGGCCCTCGCGAGTGGGATCTGATGCAAACAGCCATGTACTATGACAGCTTTGGATGGCATACGGAAGCGGAGTATGCAGATTTCGTGACTGGCTACGGTTTCGACGTGCGCGAATGGGCCGGATACGCCGTACTGCGGAGCGTCCGAGAACTTCTAATGGTTACGTGGCTCTCACAGAACGCGAGGTCGAACCCTCGGGCCGCTGACGAGGTTGAGAAGCGGGTAGCGGCTCTTCGGTCAGGCGGATCACGTCGAGACTGGGCGCCCTTCTAGGGCGTCAAGCCGCATTGCTGCCACAGACGGAAGGTGCGCGCCTCTTCAGTGAAGGTACGGAATTCCACAGCACCTCGCATCATGGGTGAAACGCGTTCGCGGAATTCTCGAACGTACTGAAGGCAACGCGCCGACTTCAACCCCTCGCCGAGTTGTAGCGCAGTCTTGGCGATTTCACAGCCGCGCGCAATTTCACCTTGGTTGATATAGGCTTCAGCCTGCACCATCGTCGCGAAGAAGTCGCTTCGATTGTTCACACCGTCGCCGAAGATTGAACCGGCGCCCCGTTCTGCCGCTTCCGCGGACCGCCCCAAATCGCGGAAACAATGGCCGATCTCGGCTGCAAGTTCCACTTCGTCGAAATAAGCGATGTACGGCGGATCACTATCCGGGGTCCGCTGACTGAGTTTCCGCTCTGCCTCTACCAAGGCGAGGTCGCATCCTCGTTCGTCGCCGAGACGGGCCAAGGCCCGCGCTTCCATGGCACGGAACTGCGCGGCCATCGTGGGACCCAAGGCGCCGGCCGGTCCCGTGTAGGCCGCCCGAGCAAGGGTCGCAGCGTCCCGGTAGCGCCCCAGGAATGTGGCTTGGTGGCTCATCGCCGACAGGATGCTGCCACCGAGAAGCCGGTCTCCGGCCGCTTGCGTCATGCGCAGGGCCTGAATGAAGTACCGCTGAGCGATGCCGTGAAGGCCGCTGTCGTACGACATCCACCCGGCGAGCAAGAGCGCTTCCGCCACGGCCGAGTAGAGCTGTTTGCCCATGTCGTCGGAGTACTTCCCGTCCAGCATCGGCCTGACGTCCGTGTGCAGGTACTGGATCAGCGCGCGTCGGGCGTGGCCACCGCCGAACCTGCCATCGAGCATGCTGAACGCGTCGGCAGTGGAGCGGATCATCTCTACGTCCACCGTGCCGATCGCGCGGTTACCCGCACGCGTCAGCGCCGCGTCTGGTGGGGCGACGATCCAGCGCAGGGAAGCCGTGTTCCAGGCGGTCGAGTCCGGCTGCGCCCTGACCAGTGCCTCAGCCTCAGCAAGGTCGGCACGCCAGAGGTCTGCGACGGTCTTGGCCGTCGCCTCGGGCCTGTCCGCGAACTCAAGTCCGAGGTCAGGCTGAATGGAGGACACTGCCGCGTCGCCCATACCGATGTCGTCCAGGGTGAGCCGGCGCCCAACCTTCTGCCCGACGGCATCCGCGATGAACTGCGGAATGTTGCCGCGCGGGATCGACCCCTTGAGCCACCGGGAGACGTACGTGTGATCGCAGGTGATGTCTTCACCCGACCGAGCGGCAGCGGCGACCACCGCGCGAGCAAGGGACTTGTGCGAGAAGTCGCCTTCCTGCATGAGCGCGGGCAGTCTGGCGTTCCGATCTGCCATGGGGCCCCCAGAGTTCGGCCGTAGTACCAGCTTGACTCATCGTCACTCTACGCAGGTCAGGCCTGGGGAGTAGAGGGTTCGCACCTAGGAGTGCACGAGTGCACCCCCAAGTACTCGCTCCCGAACCGGGCTTCGGATGGCGACAGTTGAATCACCACCGCACGGGACAGGCCGGCGGGTCCGAGTCGAAAGCCACGGGTTGACGGCGCGGAATCCTTCTGGCAACGTGAGTGGTAGGTAATACACACCACGCTGTATGAGGTCTGTACCGAGACACGCCTGCCGCAGGCAGGCAGCACCACCCTCTGGCTGTCCGGCCGGAGGGGAGCGGCAGACACAGCCCGTCGGCTGTCAGACCCGGTGCGAACAACCTGGACAGCGGTCCACGAGCGCAGAACCGAACTCTGCTGGCTCGTGGGTGCTTTGGCACTGAGACACCGAATCCCGAGCGAGGGCGACTCCCCGCGACGACCGGTCGGTGGATAGGACCGCGGCGACACAGCTTCCGAGTGTCGCCACGAACGGACTAGGCACTCATTCACGTTGCGCGTGAGAGCCGAAACGGGCGATGTGATTGGAAGACCACGGCCGCTGCGCTTCGAGCGCTCACAGGGCTGTATTGCACTGCTTCAACCCTGTTGACCTTGGCTGATGGGAGGTCCAGTGCACCGACGAAGACTGTGGGCGCCGCCGTGATGGATCGGCCGGCGGGCGCCACTGCGTCATCCCTGTCCGTGAGCGGAAAGCGCGCTCGCGACCAATCCGGTCCGCCTCCTACCTGCCATCGCAGCGGCCAGCGCTGCGGCCGGTTGCCTCTCGCCGCCCGCCCGACCACTTCGGTCGTGCGGGCGGTGGCGGGGGGAGCCGCGATGTCGGCATCGGCCGGCCGGGTCCACCATCTACGACACGTCAGGAGTCCGCATGCCCAGTGAGAGCACGCAGGAGCCGATCGACCTGACCAGCCCGGAGAACTTCGAGAAGGGCGAGCGGGTCTACGACCGGATCGAGTCCGGCCAGTGCACGGACGTGAGGGCGGAGCTGGACGCCGCCTACGGCTTCGGCCCCGAGCAGGACTGACCCGACCGCATCCCAGAAACGGCGCACCCCCGGAGCGGCAACTCCGGGGGTGCTGTCGGGCCGTACCAGAGCAGAAGGAGCTACGACCCATGAGGCACATCGTTGCTGTTCAGGCGGTTGTTACCGCCGCTGAGTACGACCGCGGGCCGACGGCCGCGGAGCTGGACGCCATCGAGCGGGAGCTCCCGCTGATCACGGCGGAGGTCGAGCTGCTGGACGCGCAGATCTCCGTCCTGGACCGGCCGGTGACGGAGGTGGACGCCCGGCGCCTGCGTCGGGCCCGCCGGAAGGTCCTCACCGCCCGCCGCGCCTTGACCAACCAGGCCGCGGTCGCGGGGGTCAGCGCATGACCGAGCGAACCAACCCTGAGCAGGTCGCTACCCTCCCCGAACCGGTGGTGGCGTTGCTGCGCGCGATCCATGACGCGCTCGACATCCCGCTACCTGGCGTGACGGACGCGGACGAGCGGGCCTACGCGAGGTTGCTGGACCGCCGGGCGATGCACGCCCGGGTCACGCTCGCCTGCATCCTGCAGGACGGACACGGGGTGGGCCGCTCCGCTGCGGTCCTGCGTGACCTGACGAGCCGTGAGCCGGTGACCTACACCCCGTGGATTGCTGCCGGGGGTGAGCGGTGAACCGCAAGGCAAGGGTCCTGCTCGTTGCTGCGCTGGTCGCGGTCGTCGCGATGGCCTTCCGTGTCTCCTGGAACGCCCTGCGGGATGTCGCTGAGGCGATCGGTGCCGACGCCACCGCCGCACTGCTGTACCCGTTCGTTGTGGACGGGCTCATGGCGCTGGCACTGGTGGCCACGCTCGTTCTGGGAGGAGACGACCGGCGCTTCGCGCTGCGGGTGCTGGCTGCCTACACGCTGGCCTCGCTGGTCCTGAACTACGTGCACGGTCTGGTCCCGGCACTACACGCCGCCGCTGCCGGCCGGGTGCGCCTCGCGCAGTGGGACGCAGGGAACTGGGTCCTGGTCCTGCTCGCCTCCTCCCTGCCGGTCGGCTCCATCTACTTCGGTTCCGACCTGGTGGCCAAGGTGCTGCACCACCGCCCCGCCCCCGCCGATGACCTGGTGTGCGGACCGGGCGGGCAGGAATCCGCAGGCACCCCGTACACCCCCGCACACCCTGCGCCGGCCGCCACCAAAACGGCGGCCGACACCACAGAGCACCTGTCCGTGCCGGGGCCCTCTGCGCTGGTCACGAGCCGTGCGGACGCCCTACCGGCGTCCGATCCGCACGCCCCGCACACCACCCGCACACCCGACATCGAAAGTGGCAGTGAGGCGTTGCGGCAGGCCCAGTTCGAGGAGGCGGAGCTGGAACGGATGCGGCAGGACGCACGCCGTGCGTACGCCGAGTCCGCACAGGCGGGCCGCCCGCTCAGCGCGCGTGCACTGGGTGAAGCGTTCAGCATGAGTGAGTCCTGGGGCCGTAAGCAGATCCTCGCCGCCCGCGATGACGACGAAGCCCCTCGCCCGGTTCTGCGGGCAGTCGACGCCACGGCCGTGTGATGGCCGCCGTCCCGGTCTACCGGTGGCGGCTGGCACCTGACGGCTTGGCCACCCGCCGACAACTCCGCGCGATCGGCCTTCGGCCCGGTGGTCAGGACGTGGCCGCCCAAGTCGAGCGGCCCCGGCGCCGCCGCGGCCCGCTCATCGCCTACCTGTACGCGATCGACCTGGCCAAGCCCGTGCGCCCGATGACGCCTGCGAAGTGGGCGTCCCTGGCGAAGGCGAACGCCGCCCGGCGCATCTGCCCCGACTGCCGGCGGGATGCCGGATACGTCATCCCGTCCTCGCTCGGCATGTGCAACGCGTGTCACGACCGCCCCGAACCTGCAAGGTCCAAGCACTGGAAGAAGGAACCGTCATGTCCGGAATCGACTGGGATCAGGAGTTCACCCGCATGAACTCCGGGGCCCCGGAGAAGCCCAGCACGTCGTCCAAGTTTGCCGCCAAGTTCGGTGGAGTCCGCCGCAACACGGCCGCGCTCGCCGTGTGCGGCACCATCGCTGTCCTCGCGGTGTGCGGAACGGTCGTGGCCGTAACCAGCATGCAGGGCGAGCAGGCCGCCCAGGACCGTGTCCGGGCTAGGGAGAAGGCCGCGAACGCCATGGTCGAGGTAGAGGCCGGCAAGCAGCGCGCGCGGACCGAACAAGCCGCGGCCAAGGCCCTGTACGAGCGGGAGATGGCCGTCTACCGGGAGTGCATGAAGGTGCGGGCGGCGGCGGTGGCCAAGGCGGCCTCCTATGACGTCGCGAAGGTCCCCTCCTGCGACACCCCGGCCCTCGGCGACGGGGCCAGCGGGGAGACGGAGTCCACCGGGGCCGGTGGTTCCATCACGTCCAGTCCCTGGCTGTGGGTGGCGCTCGTGGGAGGCGGCGGCCTCGTCGCCTACAAGAAGCTCTCCGCACCCTCCGCTTCTGGTGCGGTCGTCTCGGCGAACAACAAGGGTTTCACCTTCGAGAAGGGTGCGTGAGATGTCGCTGCAGTTTTTCGCCCTGGCCCTGTTTTGCTGGGCGATGTTCTTCACCTTCAAGAAGACCAAGGGAAAGCAGATGGCGATCTGCCTGATGCTGATCATCTCGGGGGTCTTCCTGCCGTACACGCCGTTCAGCGACCAGATCCGAGGCACCCTCGAATCGGTCTTCCACACGGCGAACGCCACGGTCGACGGCATCGGAACGTCACGCTAGGCCAGCATCCACCCCGGTTACGAGTTACCGGTTACCGGCTCCAGACGCCCCCCAACGCCGCCCTGAGCGGCCAGAACCGGCGTCCGCAGGGCCTGTAACCGGTAACCGGTAACACCTCACAACTACACAGTGTCACCGAAGGAGGCTCGTGGAACTCCTCGTTCTCCTCGCCATCACCTACCTCGTCGGCGTCGATAACACGCACGGCAGATACGAGAAGGCGGGCATCAGCAAACCCCCGCCGAAAGTGAAATCAACGTGGGAGCCGACCAGGGCGCCGGACACCTTCCGGAACGCTCCTTACAACGCGGCCGCGAAAGCGCATTACGGGCTGCTCGCGGGTGCCCACTTTGTCGGGGGACTGCGTGACGGGTGGCGTTCTGCCTACATGAAGAAGCCGGGTGTGAAGCCTTCCGGTTCGTCTTCTGGCAAGCCTGCGTCGGGGCCGTCTGGGCCTGCCCCGGGGGCCACCGTGCCACCGAAACCCACCACCCCGCCGGCCGCTGCACCTCAGCCGTCTGCCGCCGCGCCTCATGCGCCTGCACCGGGTCCGACGATCCCGCCGCCCGGCACCGTCCCTGCGCCCCCGACCGTCACGCTCCCCGAGCAGATCAGGAGGGACCCTGCAATGCAGTCCAACCCGCCCGTCCCGCACACCGCGACCGTCGACGCCCAGGGTGTCCACGTCACCACCGCCAGTGGGAAGTCCCGTACCTACAGCGGCGGTGAGGTCATCACCCTCACCCAGGTCATCGACCTCGCCGAAGGCGCAGCCAGCCTGTGCCAGTCCAGCTCGGAAACCTGCCTGGAGCTCGTGGACGAGTCCGCACAGCTTGCCGCGGACTGCGACGTGCTGATCGCCGAGATCACCGAGAAGGGCGTCGGTACGAACCTCATCGGCAAGTGCGAACACCTCAAGGAACAGCTCGACCTCCAGGCCGCCGCCGCCACCAAGCTGCACGAGCAGATCCAGGGCGGCGAGGAAGCCTGCCGCACCGCATCCGCGAACGCCGAAGTCCGCCACGGCGCGATCTTCCGGGCGGTCGCCGACTCTCCGCTGACCAAGCCCGCCGAACGCGACTTCTACAACGCCCGATAGGAACAGGAGAGGCCCGCATGTCTGTCACCGAATCCCTCAAGGACGCCGCCACGTATGCGGCTCTGCGCGCCAAGCTCGCCTGGCTCACCCACCAGGTCCACGCCCACGCCGAGACCGTCACCACCCTCGCCGCTTCGGTGGAGGAGACGGCCGAACAGATGCAGGACGCCTCCGAAACGATGAAGGCCCTGTCGGTGGATGACGCCACCACCGCCGAGTTCGCGGACGCCGCGCTGACCATGACCGGCGCTAGGGAAGCGGCCAGCGCCTACGGCACAGCGGCGGACAGCGCGCACGCGGCCGCCGACGACGCGAAGAGCACCGTCGAGTCCGACCACGGAGGCATCGCCGACGCCGTGGACTCCTCCCCGGTCGAGATGGCCGAAGCCGCCTTCTACACCCAGCAGTAAGGAGGACAGGGCCATGGGGCCGACCCGAGCACAGTTCATCCAGTACGCGCCCGCCGCTCTCGCCGTGGCATCCGCCACCGTCGGCCCCTGGTCCGCTCTCGCCGCCGGAGTCGCCGGAGCGGGCGCGTGGGCCATCAACGCCTCCCGCCCCGCTCTGCGCTCCCTGATCGCCTGCGGAAGCACGGCCACCGGGTGCGGCATCGCCGCTCACCAGGTCTTGGCGAGTGGCATGAACCCGCTGTTCGCCCTCGGGCTCGCCGTCCCGGCCGGAGCGGCAGCCCTCGCCCACCACCGCAACACCGCCAGCGACCTCCCGGCGCTCGCCACCACGACCACCGGGGGACAGAGCTCTCAAGAGCAGCTCATCACCGCGTGGTGGAAGGAGTTCATCTCCGGGCCCACCCAGACCGAGGGCCGCAAGCTGATCCAGGCCGGGGCCGTCCTCGCCCACCTGGTCCTGGAGGCGGGGGACGACCACGTGTCGTTCACCGGGATCATCACGCTGCCCCAGGGCCAGCAGGTGAGGGTGAAGGCCGCCGACATCGCCGCCGTCTACCAGATCCCCGTCTCCCAGGTCGAGCTGGGCGACCCCAAGCACTACGCGCCCAACGCGCTGCCCGTCACCGTCCACCTCAAGACGCCGTCGGCGGCACCCGAGATCGCGGCCACCGGCGCTCCTACGACTCCCGAGCAGTTGTGGGCCGCCTACGTGGGCGTTGCGGAGGGAGCGATGCCCGGCACCACCCTGGCCCTGACCCGCTACGACGGGCCACTGGACTGGGAAGGGATCGCCACCCGCGACCGCAAGGCGATCGGGACCGTCAACATTCAGGACCTCGCGGGCAACCTCGACCTGGAGACCATCCAGATCGCTCTCGCCCCCACCGACAAGCCCTCACAGATGGGGGTGCGCGTGATGAAGGAACACGCGCTGATGCACGGCACGATGCTCTCCTCGGTCGCGGACGAGCTATCCATGGACTCCCGCGGATACATCCGCCTGGGCACCTACATCGACAACCGCGCCGCCCTGGTCCCCCTCGCCCAGCCCGGTTCCGGCGCCCGCCACCTGTACCTCGTGGGCGGCTCACGCTCCGGGAAGTCCGGATGCCTGGAACAGGTCCTGCTCTCCGCCCACCGCTCCCGGATCGCGGTGATCCTTGCTTCCCCGCAGGCCGGCACCATCGCCGGAGCCCGCCTGGCCGCCCACTGCGGAGACGGCCTGGACGAAGCAATGGGCGCGCTGCGCCTGGCCTACGCGCTGATGCTCGACCGCGAAGCCCGCTACCGCTCCCCGGCCTTCCCCTTCACCGACCCGTTGACCCTGATCGTCCTGGACGAAGCGCACATGCTGCTGGCGGTCTCCTCGCCTTACCACCTGGAGGCCAAAGCGATCGTGGAGCAGCTGACCCGCCGGTCCCTCAAGCGAGGTATCGGCGTGGTCCTGGCCACCCAGACCCCATTGGCCGAAGACCTCGGCAACTCCACGGTCATCCGCTCCCAACTCCTGATCGGCGGTGGCGCGGTGTTCCTGCGCTGTGCCAAGGGTCAGGGCTCTCTGGTCGGAGCGAACGCCGTTGAAGGGGCTGAGGGCATCGACCTGTCGCGGATCCCCTCCTCGTGGCCCGGCCAGTACGCCAAGGTCGCCGAACGGGACATGACCGGTCTGGCCACCGAGGCCGCTGCCCGCCCGGAGGACGGCACCTTCGGTCTCGGCTACCTCCTCACCCCCGGATCGCAGGCCGTCCAGTTCCGCTCCCTGCACCTGGACGTCCCGCCCGCTTCCCTCGCTGGAGACCTGCCGCCCGTGGCCGTTGAGGACTGCGACGCGTGGCACCACCGGGAGGCGATCGCGCGGACGCCGGTGGTCGACCAGCGCGGCAAGAACCTGATCGGCAGCCTCGCCGACCTCCTCACCGCCGCACAGCGGGGACCGTCGGCACTGGCACAGCAGAAGGCCCAGGCGGAGCCCGCCGGCCCCGCGACCCCTTCGGACGGACAGGAGCTGATCAAGCCGCGAATCCTCGAACTCCTACGGGACCAGTCCATCCCCATGACCGCCGAGACCATCGCCCGCAAGCTCGGCACTTCTGCGAAAAACATCAAACCGCGCCTGTCCGAGCTGAAGAAGCGGGACGAGGTCACCAACGAAAACGGCCTGTGGAGGGCAGCATGACCACGCACACCCCAACCCGCTTCACCCCCATCGACCAGGACCTCTACGCAAAGGCGTTCCAGCTCCTCGACCCCACCCCGGGACCCGCCACCCCCGCGGCCGACGCCGCTCCCACACCGGTCCTCTTCACCCTCGCCGCCGCACCGCCCGTGCACCGGGCCGGCCCAGTCGAGAAGACCCTCACCGACGCCCTGACCTTCCTCGACACTCACGGCTGGGCCAAGCACACCCTCATCCACCCCGAGGGCGCCCGCTGCTCCATCGGAGCCCTACGAGCAGCCGCCGGAGCCCGCAACGCCGCCTACCGGGACGCCGGAAACCTCCTGCTGAACGAGGCACGCCACCAGCACGGCAACCAGTGGGAGTCGATCCCCGCCTGGAACGACTCCCACACCGGCGCCCAAGTCCGCAGCGTGTGGGAAGCGGCCATCCAGCGCGCACACCACCAGAACATCTGACCCGGCCGGAGCCACCCGTGTCGTTCCACTTCACCGACCCCAGACCGGACCACGAACCGTCCTTCTCCTTCACCGGACCCGAAGACGTGGAAGAGCAGCTGCAGGCGATCGCCGATATGGCACACGAAATCCTCCGCCTCGTCGCCGATGTACGCAGGCAGATCAGCAACTGAGCGCCCCGACCCGCAGACACCACGAAGGCGGCCCCGCCCCGCCCTAGTCCGGGCCGCCTTCCTCAAGCACCGGCGTCCGCGCCACCTGCGTCGGCGTCCGGTGCCATCGCGGCCGTCGCCGTCACGATCGGCTCCGCCGTCCGCACCGGCCAGGGCACGCGCACCGAGACCCACCACCACTACGCGCGCCCGGTCCGGCAGGAGACCAACACGATCACCGCGCCCGCATACGGGCTGATCGCCCGCAACCGCAACGAACTTCGCCCGTGAGAGGACCGCATGTCCATCACCGTTACCGACCCGACGCAGCTCGCCCGGGACGCTGCGCAAGCCGTCCGCGAGTTCAACCACCTCACCTTCCCCCGCCCCGACCAGACCCCCGCCCTGCCGTACCCGAGCAGCGCGTATGACGCGATCAGCGGACTGAAGACGCTCGCCCAGAGGCTCCCGCAGGCCATCGAGCAGATCGGCACCGCACTGGACAGGCTCTCTGCGTCCGGGCACCTCGGATCCGTCGACCGTCAGGAACCCAGCAGGCACGTCGCCCACGTTCAGGAGTTTCTGATCGTGGCCATGGAGCAGGCCCGCCACCTCACCGAAACCTTGGAGCTCTCCCACAGCGCGGTCAGCCCGCTCACCTACGCCGGCCCAGAGGACGGGCCGGACGACGAACCCTGCGGTGAAGGCATGTGCCAGTGCTCCTGCATCGGCACCGGGCACCCCTGCGGCTGCGACTGCCCGCGCTGCCCCTACTGCCAGCAGCTCCACTGCGACTGCGACTGCGACGACTGATCAGAAGGGAGAACGAACGGTGACAGCCAACCAGGCCCGGCGTCTGAGCGCCCTGCTGATCGACGCGCACAGCCACCCGTCCACGCAGCTCACCACGGGCCACGTGATGGGCCTCTACCACCGGCTCGGCATCGCACCCAAGCGCGCCACCGCCCGCGGCGACCTGAAAGCCCTCGCCCGGCTCGGGCTCCTCACCGAGCACGGACCGCGCCACCAGCGCCGCTACGAGCTGCACCCCACCCACTAGCTACGCCAAGGGCGGCCCCCACTCCGCCAAGAACCGGGGCCGCCCTTGTCTCCCAGTCCACTGACAGACCTGTTGGAGGTCTCCAAGCATGACTCAACCCACCGTCATCGGGCGAGCCCGGCCCACGCCGGATCTCCTGCGCACTGCACTCATGCTCGCCGATCACAGCATCCCGGCCCTGCCCCTGCGGGCGGGCAAGGTGCCCTTCGGGAACTGCCCCGCCTGCACCGGCAACGCCTGCGGCGGACGCCCGAACATGAAAACCCCCGGACCCTGCCAGTGCCCCGGCGTCTGCCACGCCTGGGCCGCCGCCACCACCCACCCCACCGTCCTCGCATCGGCGCTGTGGGCGACGGCCTGGCACCAGGCCGTCGCCGTGGCCTATCACCCCGGCGGCGCCGGGCTCACTGTGGTGGACCTCGACACTCCGGCTGCCGTCGCCTGGGCACGAGGGAGCCTGCCCGCGACCCGGATCCTGGTGACCACGCGCGGGCAGCACTGGATCTACCGGGGCGTCATGCAGTCGGCGAACGCCGTGCGGCCCGGCGTGGACATCAAGTCCCGTATGGCCTACACCCGCTGGCTGGGGCCCGGCAGCGGGCTTCTCACGGACCTTCCGGCGGCCGTGCGCGCCTTGGTGGACAGGGAAGAGACCACCCCGGCCGGTGGAGGGGTGGTCTCTTCCGTCCCGGCCCGCGGCAAGTGGTCGGTCAGTGTGGCCACCGGATGCCGCCACACCGAGCGCTACGTCCGCACCGGACTTGAGCGCGGCTTGAGCATGGTCCGCAGTCACACCGAATCCGGCGCCAGCTCCCAGGCATTCGGAGTGGCCCGCTTCCTGGCAGGCCAGCACGCGCAGTGCCCCGGCCCGTGCGGGCTGGACGTGCTCGCCGAGGACATCGTCGCCGCCGCGGTATCCGTCGGCGTGCCCGAGCCGTACGCGCGCCGCGCCGTCACCAACGGACTCAACACCCGCCACGGGGCCGCCGTATGACGCGACAGCCCCTCACCGCACAGGACGGGCCGCAAGTCGCTCCACAGCCTGTGGATACACCGGCCGTAGGCGCGCCGAAGGTCGCCGCCCGTCAGGGCGTCGTATCTGCCCTTCGTCCTGACTGTTTCCTGACCAACACAGACCGCCACGGCATGGATGACCCGACACCGGCCCGGCCCGGCATCCGCATCTACGCCCCACCGGTCTACCGCCACCCCACCGACGGGGCCCGCTACTCCACACGCCACGGCGACACCCCCACCGCCGCCTACTCCTGCCCCTGCGGGCAGACAGGCAAGGCCACCGGCGCCCGGGCCGTGGCCAAGCTCGCCGCCGAGTACGACGACCACACATCCCGCTGCACCGGAACACCCGCGCCGATCGCCGAAGGGAGGACCGCCGCATGAGTCCGCACGACCCCGAGCTGTGGGCCGGGTTCGAGGAGATGACCGCCGAGGACGTCGCCGGGCCGGTGTGGGACGAGCCGGTACCGCTCAACCCGCGCGGACAGCTCCCTGCATTCCCTGTGGACGCCCTGCCTGACTGGCTCGGTGCGATGACGGCCGGAGTCGCGGAGGAGACGCAGACGCCCATCGACCTCGCGGGGTGTCTCGCTCTCGCCGTCATCGGCACCGCTGCCGGGGGGCGTCTCACCGTGACCGTGCGCGGGCAGTGGAACGAGCCGGTCAACCTCTACACCGCCGTCGCGCTCCCGCCCGGCAACCGCAAGAGTGCCGTGTTCGGGCTCATGACAAAGCCCCTCCTCGCTACTGAGAAGGCCCTCATCGAGCTCACGGCGCCCCAGCGTGCCGAGGCCGCGGCCTCAGCACGGATCGCGAAGGCCGCGGCCGAGAAGGCCGAGAAGCTCGCGGCCAACGCGGAGGCCGACAAGCTGGCCGATCTCACCGCTCAGGCGATCTCTCTGTCCGAGGCCGCCGAGCGGGCCGTCGTCCCGGCCGAGCCGCAACTCGTCGCCGACGACGTCACGGCCGAAAGCCTGACCAGCCTCCTCGCCCAGCAGGACGGACGGATCTCGATCCTGTCCCCCGAGGGCGAGATCTTCGAGATCATCGCCGGACGGTACTCCGGCGTCCCGAACATGGGAATCTTCCTCAAGGGCCACGCAGGCGACATGGCCCGCGTCAACCGCCAGGCCCGCGACGCCCAGTACATCGAGAACCCCGCCATCACCATGGGCCTGGCCGTCCAGCCCGATGTCTTGGACTCCATCGGCCAGATCAAGGGCGCCGACGGGCGCGGCCTGCTCGCCCGCTTCCTCTACTCCAAGCCCGAATCCCTCGTCGGCTACCGCAACCTCACCCCCGAACTCCTCAGCCCCGACACAGCCGGCACCTACGCACAGAGGCTCGGGCACCTGGCCCTGACCCTGGCGGGCTGGACCGAGAGCGCCGCGCTCACCCTCACCCCCGAGGCGGACGCCGTCCTCCTCGCCTACCAGCGCGTCACCGAATCCCGCCTCTGCAAGGACGGGCCCCTCGCGCCCATCGTGAACTGGGCCAGCAAGCGCGACGGCGCCGTCGCCCGCATCGCAGGGCTCCTCCACCTCGCCACCCATCCCGAGGACGCCTGGACCCGGCCAATCGCCGCCGAGACCATGGCCGACGCCACCCGCCTCGGGGACTACTTCACCGCCCACGCCCTCGACGTCTTCAACGCCATGAAAGCCGACCCCGCCCAGGAAGCCGCCCACACGGTCCTGACCCACCTCAGCGAAACCCGTACTGCCACCTTCACCAAACGCGACCTCTTCCGTGCGATGCCCCGCAGCGAGTTCCCCGCCATGGGCGACCTCGACCCCGCCCTGAACCTCCTGGAGGAACACGGCTGGGTACGCCAGCAGCCCCCACCGCCCCGCACCACACGCGGCGGCCGGCCACCCTCCCCCCGCTACGAGACCCACCCCCGCATTACCCCCGCCGCCTGAAACCCCCCAACCCACTGACAGAACTGACAGAACCTCCCGAGCAGCCCTGTGACCTGCGGAAACGAGCACTTTCGGAGCTCTGACAAAACCTCCGAAAACTCTGACAGAACTCAAAAAACCTCGCCGCGGGCGAGCCAGCCGGTCTGACAGAACCGAGGTTTCCGAGGTTCTGTCAGAGTTTTTTGAGGTTCTGTCACGCGGGCCGAACCGGCCAAAACCACAGGTCAGGGGCCGGATGGCGAGGTTCTGTCAGTTCTGTCAGTACTTTCCGGGGTTTTCGCGCCCCGGACCGAGCTGAAGGAGCCCGATGGCCCGCCCCAAGATGCTCAAGCTCCCCGAAGTCCTCGAAGAAATCGGCATGAGCCGAGCCGCCTTCTACCGCATGCGCGCCCGCGGCCAAGCACCCCGACTCCGCAAGCTCCCCAACGGCCAGGTCCGCGTCAGCCGCTCCGACCTGGACGCCTGGTGGGAGAGCTGCGAGGAACGCGCCGCCTCGTAACGCCTACTTCCACAGAGCCCGCCCTGCCTTCGGGGCGGGCTCTCTCACCGCTCGGAGAGCCATGCCCCTCACGTACGACGTCCGCGTCTACAGCATCGAAACCCGCCGCGATC
This sequence comes from Streptomyces sp. NPDC015139, assembly GCF_043079785.1. Taxonomy (NCBI): domain Bacteria; kingdom Bacillati; phylum Actinomycetota; class Actinomycetes; order Kitasatosporales; family Streptomycetaceae; genus Streptomyces; species Streptomyces sp. NPDC015139. The sequence goes on from NZ_JBIBUW010000014.1 coordinate 160,911, forward strand.
GCCCGAAGCCCTACCGCGTCCGCTGGCTCGTCGGCACACAGAAGCACTCGAAGAGCTACACGGTCAAAGCCCAAGCAGATGGCCGCCGTTCGGAACTGATGACCGCGCTCCGTAAGGGTGAGCAATTCGACGTGGATACGGGCCTGCCCGCTTCCGAACTCCGTGCCTTGAACGGCTCCGTGACCTGGTATGAGCACACCCGCGCGTACATCGATCGCAGATGGGACCGCCTCCCAGCCAAGTCCCGCCGCAACGACGCCGATGCCCTCGCCACCATCACGGCCGCGCTCGTGAAGACCACCGCTGGCCGCCCGGCGTCCCGTGTGCTGCGCAATGCTCTGTACGGATGGGCGTACAACAAGAGCCGTTGGGGCCAGGAGCCTCCCGCAGAAGTGGCCGACGCCCTTCACTGGGTCGAGAAGAACTCCTTGGCCATATCAGCCCTCGAAGACCCCGCGACACTGCGCATGGCACTGGACGCCTTGTCGACGCTGCTCAACGGCTCCCCCGCCGCAGGACGCACTGCCCGCCGCAAACGAGCCTGTCTGAGCGACGTTCTCGGACTCGCGGTCGAGCGGCGGTACTTCACGATCCCGGTGAACCCGCTGTCCACGGTGAAGTGGACAGCCCCGAAGTCCACCGAGGAAGTTGACCCGGCGAGCGTCGCCAACCCTCGCCAAGTCCGGGACCTACTCGAAGGGGTGCGCACTCAGGGCGAGCGCGGCGCCCACCTCGAAGCCTTCTTCGGGTGCCTCTACTACGCCGCCATGCGCCCCGCCGAAGCCGTAGGCCTGAAGGCGTCGCAGTGCCATCTACCCAAGCTCGGGTGGGGCCACCTCACACTTCGCGGCGGCATCGTCCATGCCGGCCACGGCTGGACGGACGACAGCCGGGCCCACCAGGACCGCCACTTGAAGGCGCGAGCGACCCGGGACTCGCGGGTCGTGCCCGTCCCGCCGCACTTCGTCGCGATGCTCCGGGGGCACATCGAGCGCTACGGCGCGGCCCCGGATGGCCGTCTCTTTCGTACGAGCCGCGGCGGTGTGATTCAGGACACGGGCTATGGCGAAGTCTGGGCCGAAGCCCGGGGCGCCGCCCTGCCCCCCACCGACGTGGCGTCACCGCTCGCCCGTCGCCCGTACGACCTCCGATGCGCTGGCGTCTCGTTCTGGCTCTTCTCCGGTGTCGACCCCATGGAGGTGGCGCGTCGGGCGGGCCACTCCGTGGCCGTGCTCCTACGGGTCTACGCGAAGGTTCTGGCGCAGGCTCAGGACCGAGCGAACCGCCAGATCGAGGCTGGCCTGCGGGAATGGGACGGAGACGGCGCATCCCCCGGGGGACGCCTGGGGGACACACGCTGATCAGGGCCGGGCCACCCCCGAGAGCAGATGAGACAACCTTCGCTTTTCGATCACCGTTCGAATCGGTATGTTCGAATAAAAAAGACCCCCTCTGCACTGCGTCTCCGCAGATGAGAGGGGGTCTTCCCCAGTGTGGCGGCGCCAGGATTCGAACCTGGGAAGGCTGAGCCGGCAGATTTACAGTCTGCTCCCTTTGGCCGCTCGGGCACACCGCCGGGTTGTGCTGCCGACCGAACCCGCTTTCGGCGGTGCTCCGTGGCAACGACGTAAACAATACCCGATGCCCAGGGGTGCTCCGCCACCCCATTGATCTCCACCCCCGGGGTCGCGGGGTGGCTAGGCTGGTGCGGACGCGGCCCGGCACGGAGCCGGGCCCGGCGGTCGCCGCCGCGCACGCCGGCACGCACCCATCAGCACCCCGATACAAGGAGCCACAGGACATGGCCGACTCCAGTTTCGACATCGTCTCGAAGGTCGAGCGGCAGGAGGTCGACAACGCCCTCAACCAGGCCGCCAAGGAGATCTCGCAGCGCTACGACTTCAAGGGCGTGGGTGCCTCGATCTCGTGGTCCGGTGACAAGATCCTCATGGAGGCGAACTCCGAGGACCGGGTGAACGCTGTCCTCGACGTCTTCCAGTCCAAGCTGATCAAGCGCGGTATCTCGCTGAAGGCGCTGGACGCGGGCGAGCCGCAGCTCTCCGGCAAGGAGTACAAGATCTTCGCGTCGATCGAGGAGGGCATCTCCCAGGACAACGCGAAGAAGGTGGCGAAGATCATTCGCGACGAGGGCCCCAAGGGCGTGAAGGCCCAGGTCCAGGGCGAGGAGCTGCGGGTGAGCTCCAAGAGCCGCGACGACCTCCAGACCGTGATCTCCCTCCTCAAGGGCAAGGACTTCGACTTCGCGCTGCAGTTCGTGAACTACCGCTAGGCCACGGCGGACAGCACAGGAAAGGGTGGGCACCCGGCGGTGCCCACCCTTCTGCTCGCCGCGCCCTGTGAGCGCCGCCTGCGCGGTGCGCTCAGTCGCGTGAGTTGCCGAACAGGATGCGGTAGACGATCAGCAGCACCAGGGAGCCGCCGATGGCCGCCGCCCAGGTGGCGCCGTCGTAGAAGTTCTTCGTGACCGGGTGGTCCAGCCAGCGGGCCGAGATCCAGCCGCCTGTGAACGCGCCCGCGACGCCGATGAGGGTCGTACCGATGAAGCCGCCGGGGTCGCGGCCCGGCAGCAGGAGCTTGGCGATGGCTCCGGCCAGCAGTCCCAGAATGATCCAACCGATGATGCTCATGCCGTGAACCTGCCCTTCCGCGCTGTGTCCGCACTGTGCGGGGCCTGAAGTTCCGATGAGGACCCGCTGTCCGTCGCGCGTGTGTTCGTGCCGCGTCGGTGTAGAGGACGTCACGAGGTCACCGACCGGTTGCGCCGCTCAGTAGGGTGCGGCGCATGACACCCTCCGGCACTGCTCTGCGGCGCACCCTGGGGCTGCGGGACGCCGTGGTCGTCGGCCTCGGCTCGATGATCGGGGCCGGTGTCTTCTCGGCTCTCGGGCCGGCCGCGCGCGCGGCCGGTTCCGGACTGCTCGCGGGACTGGCCCTGGCCGCGATGGTGGCCTACTGCAACGCCATGTCCTCGGCGCGTCTCGCGGCCTTGTATCCGGCCTCCGGCGGCACCTACGTCTACGGGCGGGAGCGGCTGGGGGCCTTCTGGGGGTATCTCGCCGGCTGGGCGTTCGTGGTCGGCAAGACGGCGTCCTGCGCGGCCATGGCGCTCACGGTGGGCGCGTACGTCTGGCCGGGGCAGGCGCACGCGGTGGCGGTCGCCGCCGTGGTGGCCCTGACCGCCGTGAACTACGGCGGGATCCAGAAGTCGGCATGGCTCACGCGGGTGATCGTGGCTGTCATCCTGGCCGTACTCGCGGCCGTGGTCGTCGCCTGTCTGGCCTCCGGGCGGGTCGGGGCCGGGCGCCTCGGCGTCGGCCTGTCGTCCGGGGTCGGCGGGGTCCTCCAGGCGGCCGGGCTGCTGTTCTTCGCGTTCGCCGGGTACGCGCGGATCGCGACCCTCGGCGAGGAGGTCCGCGATCCGGCGCGCACCATTCCGCGCGCGATCCCGCTGGCCCTGGGGATCGCCCTCGCCGTGTACGCGTGCGTGGCCGTCGCGGTGCTCGGGGTCCTCGACGCCGGCCGGCTCGGGCAGGCGGAGGCGCCGCTGGCCGAGGCGGTGCGGGCGGCCGGGGTGCCCGGCCTCGTGCCCGTGGTGCGGGCGGGGGCGGCGGTGGCCGCGCTGGGCTCACTGCTCGCGCTGATCCTCGGGGTGTCCCGGACGACGCTCGCCATGGCCCGGGACGGGCATCTGCCGGGCGCGCTGGCCACCGTGCACCCGCGGTTCGGGGTGCCCCACCGGGCGGAACTCGCCGTGGGCGCGGTGGTCGCCGTGCTGGCCGCCACGGTGGACGTGCGCGGCGCGATCGGCTTCTCCTCCTTCGGCGTGCTGGCCTACTACGCCGTCGCCAACGCCTCCGCCTGGACGCTGAGTCCGGCGCCGCTGTCCCGCGCGGTGCCGGTGGTCGGCCTGCTGGGCTGCGCCACTCTGGCGCTCGCGCTGCCCTTCGTCTCGGTGGCCGTGGGGGCGGGTGTGCTCGCTGTGGGCGCGGCGGCCTACGGCGTACGGCGGTGGTGGGCGGGCCGGACCGCCGCGTGACGCGCCGTCAGAGTGCCGGGGGCGCCGCCCGCCCGTCTCAGCGGGCCGCGAACGGCTGGTCCGTGGGGACGATCTCGCGGCCGAGCGGCAGCAGGGACACGGGGATCAGCTTGAAGTTGGCGATGCCGAACGGGATGCCGATGATCGTGACGCACAGGGCGATGCCGGTGACGATGTGGGCGAGCGCCAGCCACCAGCCGGCCAGGATCAGCCACAGGACGTTGCCGACGCACGACGGGGCACCCGCGTCGTGGCGCTCCACCGTGGTGTACCCGAAGGGCCACAGGGCGTAGACGCCGATGCGGAAGGCGGCGATCCCGAACGGGATACCGATGATCGTGATGCACAGCAGCAAGCCGGCCAGCAGGTACCCGAGGAACAGCCAGAAGCCGCTCAGGACGAGCCAGATGACGTTCAGGATGATCTTCACGAGCGACCTGCCATCTTCTCGAGTCGGGCGATGCGCTCCGCCATCGGCGGGTGGGTGGAGAACATCTTGGACAGTCCCTGACCGGGACGGAAGGGGTTCGCGATCATCATGTGGCTCGCGGTCTCGATCTTGGGCTCGGGCGGCAGCGGGAGCTGCCGGGTGCCGACCTCCAGCTTGCGCAGCGCGCCGGCGAGGGCGAGCGGGTCGCCGGTGAGCTGGGCGCCCGAGGCGTCCGCCTCGTACTCCCGGGAGCGGCTGATGGCCAGCTGGATGAGGCTGGCGGCGAGCGGACCCAGGATCATGATCAGCAGCGTGCCGAGCAGGCCGGGGCCGTCGTCGTCGTCCGAGCGGCCCACCGGGATGAGCCAGGCGAAGTTCACCAGGAACATGATCACCGAGGCCAGGGCGCCGGCGACCGAGGAGATGAGGATGTCGCGGTTGTAGACGTGGCTCAGCTCGTGGCCGATGACCCCGCGCAGCTCACGCTCGTCCAGGAGGCGCAGGATGCCCTCCGTGCAGCACACGGCCGCGTTGCGCGGGTTGCGGCCGGTCGCGAAGGCGTTGGGGGCCTCGGTCGGGGAGATGTAGAGGCGCGGCATGGGCTGGCGGGCCTGGGTGGAGAGCTCGCGCACCATGCGGTACAGCGCCGGGGCCTCGAACTCGCTGACCGGGCGGGCGCGCATGGCGCGCAGCGCCAGCTTGTCGCTGTTCCAGTACGCGTACGCGTTCGTACCGATGGCGACCAGGACCGCGACGATCAGTCCGGCACGGCCGAAGAAGCTGCCGATGACGATGATGAGTGCGGACAGTCCCCCGAGGAGTACGGCGGTCCTGAGCCCGTTGTGCCGGCGGTGCACGGTGCGCCCTCCAAGTCGTGCAGCTGGGGAACACTTTGGGTCCAGTGGACCCTCCCGTCTGTGACAACGCCAGGCGACGGGCACGAGTTCCCCGGGGTGTGCGGCGGCACGGCTCGGCCGTACGGGTGACGTGCGGGTTCGGCCTCACGCGCGCGTGGTGGCACGGGTGCCCCACGCGCGCGTGGCGACTCCTCAGAACAGGCCGGTGGCCGCGAACCGGAGGACCAGCTGGGGCGCTCCGGACAGGGCGACGCCGAGCACTCCGGTGAGGGCGAGAGCGGCCGTCAGGGGGGCGGGGACGCGGTGCCGGGCGGTCTCCCCCTCGGGGGCCCGGAACAGCAGGGCGGTCCACTGGAGGTAGTAGAAGAGCGCGATGACCACGTTGACGGCCATGACGACGGCGAGCCAGCCGAGGCCCGCGTCGACGACCGACGAGAACACCGTGACCTTGGCGAACAGGCCGATGACACCCGGCGGCAGCCCGGCCAGGCACAGCAGGAAGAAGGCCAGCAGCAGCGCGGTGAGCGGGTTGGCGGTGTACAGGCCGCGGTAGTCCGCGATCCGGTTCAGGGCGCGGCTGCGGCCCACCAGCGCGGCGACCGCGAAGGCGCCGAGGTTCACGGCCGCGTACATCAGGGCGTACGCCACCGTCGAGCCGATCGCCCGCTGGGGGTCCTTGGCGTACCCGGCGGCGGCGATCGGCACCAGCAGGTAGCCGGCCTGGCCGACGGAGGACCAGGCGAGCAGCCGTACGGCGCTGTACGCGCGCGTGGCCTGCTGCCGCAGGGCGCCGACGTTGCCGACGGTCATGGTGAGGGCGGCCAGGACGGCGAGCGCGGGCCCCCAGACGTCGGCGTACGACGGGAACGCGATCACGGTGACCAGGATCAGGCCGGAGAAGCCGACGGCCTTGCCGACGACCGACAGGTAGGCGGCCACGGGCAGCGGGGCGCCGACGTAGGTGTCGGGCACCCAGAAGTGGAAGGGGACGGCGGCCGTCTTGAAGGCGAAGCCGATGAGGGTGAGGACGACACCGGTCTGGGTGAGGACGTGCAGCTGCCCGTCGACGTGCGGCAGGCGCTCGGCGACCTGGGTGAGGTAGAGGGTGCCGGTGGCGCCGTAGACGAAGCTGATGCCCATCAGGCTGACCGCGGTGGCGGTGACCGAGGACAGGAAGAACTTCAGGGCGGCCTCGGAGGACCGTTTGTCGCCGTGCCGGATGCCGACGAGGGCGAAGGCCGGCAGGGAGGCGACCTCCAGGGCGACGACCAGCGTGGCGAGGTCCCGGGAGGCGGGCAGCAGCGCGGCGCCGGCCGCGGAGGACAGCAGCAGGAACCAGAACTCGCCGGGCGGGACGCGCCGCCGGTCGTCGTCGAGGTTGGTGACGGACAGCAGGGCGGCGAGCAGCGCGCCGCCGAGGACCAGGAACTGGATGACGAGGGTGAAGCGGTCGGCGGTGTAGCTGCACGCGCCCGCCCGGCCCGCCAGGCAGAAGGTGCTGCGGTCGCCGTCCAGGAGGGGCAGGAGCATCAGGGCGGCCGCGGCCAGCCCGGCGACCGAGATCCAGCCGAGCACGGCCTTGCGGGGCTCGGGCAGGAACAGGTCGGCGACGAGGACGGCGAGCGCCACGACGGCGGTGATCGTCGGCGGGGCGATCGCCAGCCAGTCGACGGACTGGACCATCGACTCGGCAAGCGGCTGGGCGCTCATCGGGTGCCTCCTGCGAGGAGCTGCTGCACGGCCGGGTCGGTCAGGCCGAGCAGGGCCTTCGGCCACAGTCCGGCGAGGACGGTGAGGGCGACGAGCGGGGTCCAGGCGGCGAACTCGTACCCGTGCACGTCGGCGAGTCTCGGGACCTCCTGCTCGGCTCCGCCCATGCACACGCGGCGGACCACGATCAGCATGTACGCGGCCGTCAGCAGGGTGCCGAACGCCCCGATCGCCATGAAGGTGAGGAACGCGGGCCGGCTGAGACCGGCGCCGGGCTCGAACGCGCCGAACAGCGACAGCATCTCGCCCCAGAAACCGGCGAGCCCGGGCAGCCCGAGCGAGGCGACCGCGGCGAACGCGAGCAGCCCGCCGAGGCGCGGGGCCCTGCCGTAGAGCGCGGCGCCCGTCTCCTCGGCCAGGGTGTCGAGGTCGGTGGTGCCGGTGCGGTCCTTGAGGGCGCCGACCAGGAAGAAGAGCAGGCCGGTGATGAGGCCGTGCGCGATGTTGGCGAACAGGGCGCCGTTCACGCCGGTCGGGGTCATGGTGGCGATGCCCAGCAGGACGAAGCCCATGTGGCCGACGGAGGAGTAGGCGATCAGCCGCTTGAGGTCGCCCTTGGCGCCTTGTTTGGCCAGGGCCAGGCAGGCCAGGGACCCGTAGATGATCCCGACGACGGCGAACGCGGCGAGGTAGGGCGCGAAGGTGTGGAAGCCGTGCGGCGCCACCGGCAGCAGGATGCGGACGAACCCGTACGTGCCCATCTTGAGCAGGACACCGGCCAGCAGGACCGAGCCGACGGTCGGGGCGGCGGTGTGCGCGTCGGGCAGCCAGCTGTGCAACGGCCACATCGGGGCCTTGACCGCGAGCCCGATCCCGATCGTCAGAACCGCGATGACCTGCACGGACGCGGTCAGTGACCGGCCGTTGTCAGTGGCGAGTGCCACCATGTCGAATGTGCCCGCCTTGATCCCGATCAGGAGCAGGCCGAGCAGCATGACGACGGAGCCGAGCAGCGTGAACAGGATGAACTTCCACGCGGCCCGGGTGCGGCCCTCGCCGCCCCAGCGGGCGATGAGGAAGTACATCGGGATGAGCACCGTCTCGAACGCCAGGAAGAACAGCAGCAGGTCGAGGACGGCGAAGGTCGCGAGGGTGCCGGACTCGAGAAGGAGCAGCAGCGCGACGAACGCCTTCGGGGACGGGCCCGACGGCAGCTTGAAGTACGAGTAGAGCGCGCAGAGGAAGGTCAGCAGCGCGGTCAGCACCAGAAGGGGGAGGGAGATGCCGTCGATGCCGAGGTGGATGCGCACGTCGAGTGCGGGGATCCAGCTGATGTCGGTCGTGGCCTGCATCTTCGACGGCTGGTCGTGGTCGAAGCCGAGCGCGAGGACGATCGCGGCGACGAGGATCGCGCCGGTCACGGTGACGCCGTGCCGCAGCACGGCCTGCTCGGGCGACTTCCCCTTCAGCCCGGGCGGGGCCGGCAGGAGGGCGGCGACGGCACCGAGGAGCGGGCCGACGACGACGAACGCCAGAAGGAACTGCATCACGGACTCGTTGATATCGATCACGCCTGCTCACGCTCCCGTGGCGACGAGGACGACGGCGACCGCCAGGACGACGGTGCCGGCGAGCAGCGCGCTCACATAGGTCTGCACATTGCCGGTCTGCGCCCGCCGTACGGCGGCCCCGAGCAGCCGGGGCAGGGCGGCCGCGCCGCGTACGTAGGTGTCGACGACCTCGCGGTCGAGGAACCGGACGAGACTCGCGCCGGCCTGGACCGGGCGGACGAACAGGGCCGAGTACACGGCGTCCAGGTGGAAGCCGGCGGCCGCGGGCCGGCGCAGCGGGCCGAGCAGCAGTCGTGCCGGGTCCGCCGGGTCGGGTGCGTAGGCGATGTCGCCGTAGGCCGGTTCGTGGGTGGCGATGGCCTCGGCCTCGACCAGTCCGGCGTCGGCCTCGGGGTGGGCGGCGACCGCGCCGAGCGGGGTGCGGGCGGCGAGCACGGTGGTCCGCTGCCAGGCGCCGTAGGTGAGCAGCCCGCCGACGACGGCGAGGCCCGTGCCGAGGATCGAGGTGAGGAGGGTCGGGGTCAGGTCGCGGCCGTCGAACCAGCCGGGCAGCGAGCGGTAGGCGAGCCCGCCGAAGGCCAGGGAGGGGACGGTGAGGACCCAGAGCACGACGGTCATCGTCAGCGGCTGGCGGCCGTGGTCGGGGGCCTCGGCGCCCTTGCCGCGGAACGCCAGCAGCCACAGCCGGGTGGCGTAGGCGGCGGTGAGCAGGGCGGCCAGCAGGCCGGCGACGAGGACGATCCAGCCGGCGGCGCCGGGCACGTGCGCGGCGTGGCCGCCGGCGGCGTGCTCGGCGGCACCGAGGACGGACTCCTTGGAGAAGAAGCCGCTGAACGGCGGGATCGCGGCGAGCGCGAGCAGCGCCACGGTCATCGTCCAGAAGGCGTCCGGGACGCGGTCGCGCAGGCCGTGCATGCGGGACATGGCGGCCAGCGAGTTGGTGCCGGCCGCGTGGATGATCACGCCGGCCGCGAGGAACAGCAGCGCCTTGAAGGCGCCGTGGGACAGGAGGTGGAAGACGGCGGCGCCGCGGTCGCCGACGGCGAGGGCGCCGGTCATGTAGCCGAGCTGGCCGATCGTCGAGTAGGCGAGGACGCGCTTGATGTCGTCCTGGGCGAGCGCGGCGAGACCGGAGCCGGCCATCGTGACGGCGGCCATGACGGCGAGGACCGTCATCGCGGCCGAGGAGGCCTCGAAGACGGGGAGGAGACGGGCGACGAAGTAGACGCCGGCGGCGACCATCGTGGCGGCGTGGATGAGCGCCGAGACGGGTGTCGGGCCGGCCATCGCGTCCGGCAGCCAGGTGTGCAGCGGGAACTGCGCCGACTTGCCCGCCACGCCGGCGAGGAGCAGCAGCGCGATCACGGTCGGGTGGTCGAGGCCGCCGCTCGCGACGGTGCCGAGGACCCGGGTGATGCGGAAGGACCCGGCGTCGGTGCCGAGGGCGAACAGGCCGATGAGGAACGGCACGTCACCGAGCTTGGTGACGAGGAAGGCCTTCAGCGAGGCGGCGCGGGCCTCGGGGGTCTCCCAGTAGTGGCCGACCAGGAAGTAGGAGCAGATGCCCATGACTTCCCAGCCGACCAGCAGCACGATCAGGTCACCGGAGTAGACGACCAGGAGCATCGCGGAGGTGAACAGGGAGACGAGGGCCGCGTACGAGGGGTAGCGCGGGTCGTCGCGCAGGTAGCCCGTCGAGTAGATCTGCACGCAGGTCGCGACGAAGGCGACGAGGACGGCGACGAGCGCGGCGAAGCCGTCGACGTCGAGGGCCAGGTCGATCGGCACGGAGCCGGTGGGGGTCAGCTCGGTGTAGGCCTCGATGGCGGGCCCGCCGGCCTGCCGGGCGGCGACCAGCGCGGCCAGCGCGAGCGCCGCGAGAGGTGGCAGCACGGCGAGCGGGCGGACGAAACCGGGTGCCGTGCGGCCCATCAGCAGGCCGGCCGCGGCGCCGAGGAACGGCAGGAGGGGGACGAGGACGGCGAGGGTGGTCGTGGTCACGCGGTGGCCTCAGCCTTCTCGGCCGCGGAGGAGCCGGGGCCCGCGATCTCGGGGCCGCCGGTCTCTGGGCCCTCGGCGGTGTCGCGGAGCTTGTCGATGTCGGAGGTGCCGCGGTTGCGGTGGACGGCGAGCACGATCGCCAGGCCGATGCCGATCTCGGCGGCGGCGATGGCGATCGTGAACAGGGTCAGCGCCTGGCCGGAGTGCAGGGTCTCCTTGGCGACGCGGCTGAGCCAGACGTCGAAGGCGACCAGGTTGAGGTTGACGGCGTTGAGCATCAGCTCGACCGACATCAGGACCAGGATCGCGTTGCGGCGGGCGAGGACGCCGTAGAGGCCGGTGCAGAAGAGGAGGGCGGAGAGTACGGCGGGATAGGCGAGGTGCATCAGCGGGCGCCTTCCTTCTCGGCCGGGGTGTCCGCGGTGGCCTCGGGTGCGGCGCTCGCGTCCGCCTTCGCCTTGCGGGACAGGACGATCGCGCCGACCAGGGCCGCGAGGAGCAGCACGGACAGGGCCTCGAAGGGCAGGACCCAGTGCTGGAAGAGGCTTTCGCCGGTGACGCGGGTGGTGCCGGCGGCCGGCCCGTCCAGGTCGATCCAGGTGGCGCGGAACGCGTCGACGACCACCCACACCAGGGCGGCCGCGGCGGCGATCGCGACGGCGAGGGCGGCCCAGCGGTTGCCGGAGTCGGCGTCCGGGGAGTGGCCGATGGGTGCCCTGGTGAGCATCAGACCGAACAGCAGGAGGACGACGACGGAGCCGACGTAGATCAGGACCTGCACCCAGGCGATGAACTCGGCCGTGAGCAGCAGGTACTCCACGGCGAGGCCGCCGAGGGCGACCACGAGCCAGAGGGCCGCGTGGACCAGCTGCCGGGTGGTGACGGTGATCAGTGCGGCGCCGAGGGTGACGAGGCCGACGAGGAGGAAGGCGATCTCGACGCCGGTCGGCGACAGGAAGCCGGGCGGGGCCGCCGCGAGGCTCACGGCTGCTGCGTGGTTCATGACGTGCCCTCCCCCGGTTCGGCCTGCGTGGCGGCCAGCTTCTCGGCGGTCTTGCGGGCGGCCGCGATCTCCTTGGGTTCCTCCGCGCCGGGGTCCAGGGCGGGCGGGGCCGGGACCGTCCACATCCACTCGCGGAGCTTGTCCCGCTCGTGGGTGAGGTCGCGGATGTCGGTCTCGGCGTACTCGAACTCCGGGGACCAGAACAGCGCGTCGAAAGGACACACCTCGATGCAGATACCGCAGTACATGCACAGGGAGAAGTCGATGGCGAACCGGTCGAGGACGTTCCGGCTGCGCTCGCGGCCGCCGGGGGCGGCGGGCGGGACCGTCTCCTTGTGGGAGTCGATGTAGATGCACCAGTCGGGGCACTCGCGGGCGCAGAGCATGCAGACCGTGCAGTTCTCCTCGAACAGGCCGATCACGCCGCGGGTGCGGGGCGGGAGTTCGGGCTGGACGTCCGGGTACTGCTCGGTGACCGTCTTCCTGGTCATCGTGCGGAGGGTGACGGCCAGGCCCTTGGCGAGGCCGGAGCCGGGGATCGGGGCCATCTAGGAGATCACCACCTTGACGATGCCGGTGAGGGCGATCTGGGCGAGGGAGAGGGGGACTAGGAGGGTCCAGGAGAGCTTCTGGAGCTGGTCCTCGCGCAGCCGGGGGTAGGTGACGCGGAGCCAGATGACGACGAACGCGAGGATCGCGGTCTTCAGCAGGGTCCACACCCAGCCCAGGCCGTCGGTGCCCCACGGGCCGTGCCAGCCGCCCAGGAAGAGGACGGTGGTCAGGCCGCACAGGACGACGATGCCGGCGTACTCGGCGAGCAGGAACAGGGCGAAGCGCAGACCGGTGTACTCGGTGTACGCGCCGAAGATGATCTCCGAGTCGGCGACGGGCATGTCGAAGGGCGGACGCTGGAGTTCGGCGAGTCCGGCGACGAAGAAGACGACCGCGCCGACGAGCTGCCAGGGCACCCACCACCAGTGGAAACCGTGCAGGATGCCGGGGATCGAGACGGTGCCCGCGGCCATGGCGACGGAGGCCGCCGCCAGCAGCATCGGGAGCTCGTACGCGAGCAGCTGGGCGGCCGTGCGCAGCCCGCCGAGCAGGGAGAACTTGTTCGCGCTGGCCCAGCCGGCCATGAGCGAGCCGAGCACGCCGACGCCCATCACCGCGAGCACGAAGAACACGCCCGCGTCGAGGACCTGGCCGACGGCGCCCTCGCTCGGACCGATCGGGATGGCGAGCAGGACGAGGAGGTAGGGCAGCAGGGCGACGGCGGGGGCGAGCTGGAAGACGCGCCGGTCGGCGCCGGCCGGCACCACGTCCTCCTTCTGCGCGAACTTCACGCCGTCGGCGATGAGCTGGGCCCAGCCGTGGAAGCCGCCCGCGTACATCGGGCCGAGCCGGCCCTGCATGTGCGCCATCACCTTGTGCTCGGTCTGGCCGACGATCAGCGGGAAGGTGAGGAAGACGACGAACACGATCAGGAGTCGCAGGGCGACGTCCAGCACGTCGTTCACTGCGGGCCTCCTGTGGGGTCGTCAGGGGTGCGGTCCTGGGGGGCGGGTTCTTGAGGAGCAGGGTCGTGGGGGTCCTGCGGCCCGGAGTCCTCGGGGGTGCGCTTGCCGGGCTCGGGGCTTTCGGAGGCCGGGGTTTCGGGGGCCGGGGTTTCCGGGGCCGGGGTTTCCGGGGCCGGGCTTTCGGGAGCCGGGCTTCCGTGGCCCTCGGAAGCGGGCGCCCCCGGTGCCGGGCTCTCGGGTTCCGGGCTCTCGGGTGCGGGGCCCTTCGGTGCCGGGCTCCCGGCGGCCGGGGGTTCGGTAGCCGGGGATTCGGGGGCCGCGGATTCGGGCTCCGGGCTCGCGGGTGCCGCGGTCTCGGCACGCTCGGCCTGCTTCTCCTGCGGCTGCGGCTCGGACTCCGGCTCGTCGAACGCCGGGCGGGCGTGGTGCCAGGGGGCGTCCGCGCTGCGCGGCGCGGCGGCCCTGCGGGCGGGAGTCGCGGGGGTCCCCGGCTCCGCGGGCCCGGTCGGCCCCGTCTTCTCCGTCGGCTCCGCGCCGACGGCTTCGGTGCGCTGGGACGTCGAGCCCTCGGAGGCGCTGCGGGCGTGGCGCGGGCGGGACGGTGCCGGAGCCGTGCCCGGCTCGTGCGCCACCGAGGCCTCCGCGGCCGGTCCGGACGCCGCCGCCGGTGTGGCGTCGCCCTCGGCCGCGGCCTCCTTCCGCGTCGCCGCGTCCCCGGCAGGTGCCGCGTCCCCGGCCGGAGCCGTGCTCCCGCCCGGCGTCGCGGTCTCGGCCGGCGGCGCCGACTGGCTCGCCGAGCCCTCGCTCGCGCTCCGCATCCGGCGCGGACGGGCAGCGGCTCCGGCACCTCGCGGCGCTCCGGCGGCCCCGGAGGACTCCGTGGTCCCCGCGGCTTCGGCCGGGCCGGCCACCGCTCCGGTCTCCTCGGTCTGGCTCGCGGATCCCTGCGCCGCCGTGCGGGTGCGCCGTACCGGACGGTCGCCGGCCGCCGCGCGGGCCGGGCGCTCGCCCGCCGCGCCCGCCGCGCGCGCCGCTCCTCGGGCCGGGCGGGCGGGGGCCGGGGGCAGTTGGCCCTTGAGCGGGCCCCACTCGTTCGGGTCGGGGACGCCCGGGGGAAGCATCTGACGGCGCTTGGGGCCGCCGTGGTCGGACTCGCCCGGCTCCTTCGCCCCGGGCCAGGCCTTGGCGACCCGGGCGGCGAGGACGAAGTCCTTGCGGAGCGGGTGGCCCTCGAAGTTCTCGGGGAGCAGCAGGTGCTCCAGGCCCGGGTGGTCGGCGAAGTCGACGCCGAACATCTCGTGGGTCTCGCGCTCGTGCCAGGCGGCGCCCGCGTAGACGCCGACGGCCGAGGGGAGCGCCGGTGCCTCGTGCGGCACGGTCGTGCGGACCAGGAGCCGGCGGACCGGGTCCAGCGCGACGACGTGGGCGGAGACGCGGAAACCGGTGCCGGGCTCGTCGACCGCGCTCAGCCAGTCGAAGTAGGTGCAGGACAGGGTCGTACGGGCCGTCTCCAGGGCGGTGAGCCAGGAGGACGGCGGTACGTCCACGGTGAGGACGCCGTACGACTCCTCGGCCGCGGCGTCCGTGCCGAAGAGTTCCTCCGCAGGGGCGGGCAGCCAGCCGACCGTGCTCATCGGGCGTCCCCCTCGGCGGCCGGGGCCGGGGGCTTCACCAGGCCGCTCTGCAGGGCGGCCGCGGACGGCCGGGCGGAACCGGTGCCGTACCGCTCGTCCAGCGACTCGCGGGCGATCTTCTCCTGGAGCTTGAGGATGCCCTGGAGCAGTGCCTCGGGGCGCGGCGGGCAGCCGGGGACGTAGACGTCCACCGGGATGATCTGGTCGACGCCCTTGGTGACGGAGTAGGAGTCCCAGTACGGGCCGCCGCAGTTGGAGCAGGCGCCGAAGGAGATGACGTACTTCGGCTCGGGCATCTGCTCGTACAGACGCTTGACGGCCGGGGCCATCTTGTCGGTGACCGTGCCGGAGACGATCATCAGGTCGGCCTGGCGGGGTCCCGGGGCGAAGGGGATGACGCCGAGCCGGATGAAGTCGTGGCGGGCCATCGACGCGGCGATGAATTCGATCGCGCAGCAGGCGAGCCCGAAGTTGAAGACCCAGAGCGAGTAGCGGCGGCCCCAGTTGAGGACCACCTTCATCGGCTCGGGCGCGAGGCGTGCCAGAGTGCCGAGCCGCTTGGGCTCGGGCAGCGCGACAGGCTCGGGCAGCGCGACGGGCTCGGGCCCCGGGGGTACGGATGCGGCCGAGGGGTTCACGTCCATGCCAGGACGCCCTTCTTGTATGCGTACAGCAGGCCCACGGCGAGGAAGCCGAGGAAGATGAACATCTCCACGAGGGTCGTCGCGCCGTAACCGGGGGCGGCGAAGACCGTCGCCCAGGGGAACAGGAAGATCGAGTCGACCGCGAAGATCACGTAGAGGAACGCGTAGACGTAGTAGCGGACCTGGGTGTGGGCCCAGCCCTCGCCGACGGGGTCGACGCCGCACTCGTAGGTCAGGAGTTTCTCGGGGGTCGGCACGACCGGGCGCAGCAGGCGGCCGGCGCCGAAGGCGACCGCGACGAACAGCACACCGACGACGGCGAGCAGTCCCACCACCGCATAGGACCGGAAGTAACCGGCCGCGACGACGTTCGCCGTGGCGATCGTCGAGTCCCCCAACGTCTCCCGCACGGTCCGCCCCTCGCTCCCTGACCTCGTGACCTTCGTGAACTCTGTGATGCGACATCATTCGAGGATCTGTACGCACGGGAGTCTAGGCCCTGATAAAGAACCGGTAAGCAGCCCGTCACGGCGTGAGACGTGTGCGGGCGCCCCGGCCGGGACCGGGGTGGGGTTTTCCCCAGGCGGCGGAGGGCGGCGTACCGCATGGCGCGAGGGGTGCCGGGCACGGCAGGCTGACCGGTATGACCGCTCCCAGCTCCGCCGCCGGCCGCCTCGACGGCATCGGCCGGACCGACGGCCCCGACCGGACCGACGGCGCCGACCGTCCGCCTCCGCTCCGGCCGGCCTACGACGCGTACACCTGGAAGGAGATCGCGCATCTCCTGCTGAACCTGCCGGTGGCGGTGTTCGGCTTCGTCTACGCCGTCACGGCGCTGGCCACCGGGGGCGCGCTCACGCTGACGGTCATCGGCCTGCCGCTGCTCGCGCTCGCCCTGCTGGGCGCCCGGCAGCTGGGCAAGCTGGAGCGGGCCCGGGCCCGGAAACTGCTCGGGGTGCGGGTGGAGGAGCCGACGCCGCTGCCGCTCGCCCGGAGCGGGGGGCCGGTGCCACGGCTGTGGATGGCGCTGAAGGACCCGGTGGGCTGGCGGACCCTGCTGTACGACGCCATCCGGCTGCCCTGGGGCATCCTCACCTTCTGCACCGTGCTGGTGTCGCTGTTCGTGCTGTGGCCGGTGCTGCCGTACCTGGCGCGGGGGCTGACGAACGTCGACCGGGCGATGGTGCGGGGGCTGCTGTCGCCCTCGGACGAGCTGGAACGCCGTATCGCCGAACTGGAGTCCGACCGCGGGGTCGTGGTCGACACGGCTGCGGCGGATCTGCGCCGGATCGAACGGGATCTGCACGACGGCGCGCAGGCCCGGCTGGTCAACCTGGCGATGGGGCTCGGGCTGGCCAAGGAGAAGCTGCTGGAGGACCCCGACGCCGCCGCGGCGATGGTGGACGAGGCGCACGGCGAGGTGAAGCTGGCCCTCCAGGAGCTGCGCGACCTGGCCCGGGGCATCCATCCGGCGGTGCTCACGGACCGGGGCCTGGACGCGGCGCTGTCGTCGGTCGCCTCCCGCTGCACCGTGCCGGTGAAGGTGACCGCGGACCTGCCCGCCCGTCCCGCCGAGGCCATCGAGGGCATCGCCTACTTCACGGTCTCCGAGCTGCTGCAGAACGTCAGCAAGCACAGCGGGGCGCGTTCCGCCTCGGTGGACGTGTGGCGGTCGGCGGACCGGCTGCTCATCCAGGTCCAGGACGACGGCCGGGGCGGCGCGCGGCTCGACGGCGGCAGCGGTATGCGGGGGCTGGCGGAGCGGCTGGGCGCGGTGGACGGCCTGTTCGTCGTCGACTCGCCGGACGGCGGCCCGACGGTGGTCACCGCGGAGCTGCCGTGGCGGGACCGGAAGGCGTAGCCGCGCGTCCCGCGCGCGGGTGGCGTAGCCGCGCGTCCCGCGCGCGGGTCGCACGCACGCCGGGCCCGGGGCCGTACGGAGCAGCCGTACGGCCCCGCGGTCGTCTCCCGGCGTGGCTCGTCCGCCCGCGCCGCGCCCCAGGGGGTGGGGAAAACCCCCGGTCCAAGACGCCGACGGCCTTCATGGCTCCGCGCGGCGGCGCGCACGACTCTGGAGACACGGCCGAAGCGGCCGCCCGGACGAGGAGAACGGAACGACATTCGATGGCCACGGAGTACGGACAGCGGTGCGGGCGAGGGCACGACCGGCCCGCCGGCACCGGTCACCGGCTGCCCGCGGCGCTGCGGGCGCCGTTCGAGGCACGCACCCTGCGCGAGTTCGGCCATGTCCTGCTGAGCCTGCCGGTCTCCATCGTCCTGTTCACCTGGGCGGTGGCGATGGTGCCGCTCGGGGCGGGACTGCTGGTGACCTTCCTCGGCATCCCGGTGCTGGCCGCCGCGCTCGCCGGCTGCCGGGGCTTCGGCGTCCTGGAGCGGGCGCGGGCACGCGCGCTGCTGGGCGTGGACGTGGCCGACCCGGAACCGTTGCGGACGACCAAGCCGGGCGCCCTGGCCTGGATGGGCGCGGTCCTCAAGAGCGGCAGCTCCTGGCGGCACCTGCTGTACGCGGTGGTGCAGTTCCCGTGGGCGGTGTTCGCGTTCTCGGTGGCGGTGAGCTTCTGGACGGTCGGCTGGACGCTGCTGAGCTATCCGCTGTGGTTCTGGGTGTTCCCGGCGTACGCCGGCACCGGCGGTGTGCAGCTCTACGGCGACGACCACCACAGCGTCTATCTCGACAACCCCTTCGAGATCACCGTGACCTGCCTGGTCGGGCTGCTCTTCACGCTGGCCACGCCGTGGCTCGTACGGGCCCTGACGACCGTGGACGGGCTGCTCGTCCGGGGGCTGCTCGGGCCGTCGCGGCTGTCGGCGCGGGTGGTGGAGCTGGAGTCGGACCGCGGGGTCGTGGTCGACACGGCCGCCGCCGATCTGCGGCGCATCGAGCGGGACCTGCACGACGGGGCGCAGGCCCGGCTGGTCGGCCTGGCCATGGATCTGGGACTGGCGAAGGAGAAGCTCCGGGAGGACCCGCAGGCGGCGGCGCGCATGGTGGACGAGGCGCACGGCGAGGTGAAGACGGCCCTGCAGGAGCTGCGCGATCTCGCCCGGGGCATCCATCCCGCCGTGCTGACCGACCGCGGCCTGGACGCGGCCCTGTCCGCGGTCGCCTCCCGCTGCGCGGTGCCGGTGCGGGTCGAGGTCGACCTGCCCGCCCGGCCGGTCCCGGCCATCGAGGGCATCGCCTACTTCACCGTCTCCGAGCTGCTGCAGAACATCAGCAAGCACAGCCGGGCCCGGTCCGCGTCGGTGGACGTGTGGCGCTCGGAGGACCGGCTGATGCTCCAGGTGATCGATGACGGCGTGGGCGGCGCGGACGTCTCCCGCGGCTCGGGTCTGGCCGGGCTCGCCGGCCGGCTGGACGCGGTGGACGGCGTCCTCCTGGTCGACTCGCCGGCCGGCGGCCCGACCCGCGTGATCGCCGAACTGCCCTGGCGGACGACCGCCTGACGGCTCGTACCTCCGCGAAGCCCCCGAGCCCCGGCCGTGAGCCCGGAGACCGGCACCGCCTCCCTCCCGCTCGCATCGCCGGAGCGCGGCGGCGGTGCGGCCCGAATGCTGGAATGCTGGACCTTCGTACGGACGCGCGTCCGGCACGGACGTCGTCGCGGGATCGGGCTCGGGGGGCCGGAAGATCATGGAGGACAGGGTGCGGGTGGTCATCGCCGAGGACTCGGTGCTGCTCAGGGAGGGGCTGACCCGGCTGCTGACCGACCGCGGGCACGACGTGGTGGCCGGTGTCGGGGACGCGGACGCGCTGGTGAAGACCATCGCCGACCTGGACGCGCAGGGCGAGCTGCCCGACGTGGTGGTGGCGGACGTGCGGATGCCGCCGACCCACACCGACGAGGGCGTGCGGGCGGCCGTGGCGCTGCGCAAGGCGCACCCCGGGCTCGGGGTGCTGGTGCTGTCGCAGTACGTGGAGGAGCGCTACGCCACCGAACTGCTGGCCGGATCCAGCCGCGGTGTGGGCTATCTGCTCAAGGACCGGGTCGCCGAGGTGCGGGAGTTCGTCGACGCGGTGGTGCGGGTCGCCGAGGGCGGTACGGCGCTGGACCCGGAGGTGGTCGCGCAGCTGCTCGGCCGCAGCCGCAAGCAGGACGTGCTGGCCGGACTGACCCCGCGCGAGCGCGAGGTGCTCGGACTGATGGCCGAGGGGCGCACGAACTCGGCGATCGCCCGGCAGCTGGTGGTCAGCGACGGCGCCGTGGAGAAGCACGTCAGCAACATCTTCCTGAAGCTCGGCCTCGCCCCGAGCGACGGCGACCACCGTCGAGTTCTGGCCGTTCTCACCTATCTGAACTCGTGACGGACGTGCCCGCGGCGCGTCGCCCGCCCCTCCGGGCACCCCGGCGAACGGGGTACCCGGACGGGAGCGGAAGGAGGGATCCGCGGGACCCGCGGGGAGCGCCTCGGCCGGTGCCCGGACTGCGCGGGACATCATGGGGACCCGGTGCGACAGGCCGTCTCGAAATGTGATCCGTTCCACGGATGCCACCGGGAAGGCGACCCTGACCGACGTAGGGTTGATCCTGGGATGGTCCGTGGGACGACCACACCCCGGACAGCCGCCTCGAAGGAGGTCCAGTTCAGTGACCAGCCAGGTCAGCAGCCCAGCGGAGCACACCGACGGAACCGTCGTGGGAGAGCAGCGCAAACCGGGCGGAGCCAAGGACGTGCGGCGCCTGGACCGGGTGATCATCCGGTTCGCCGGGGACTCGGGTGACGGTATGCAGCTCACCGGGGACCGTTTCACCTCGGAGACGGCGTCCTTCGGGAACGACCTCTCCACCCTGCCGAACTTCCCGGCCGAGATCCGCGCCCCCGCCGGCACCCTGCCGGGCGTCTCCTCGTTCCAGCTCCACTTCGCCGACCACGACATCCTGACCCCGGGTGACGCGCCGAACGTGCTGGTCGCGATGAACCCGGCCGCCCTGAAGGCGAACATCGGCGATCTGCCGCGCGGCGCCGAGATCATCGTGAACACGGACGAGTTCAGCAAGCGGGCCCTGCAGAAGGTGGGGTACGAGAACTCGCCGCTGGAGGACGGGTCGCTCGACGGCTACAGCCTCCACCCGGTGCCGCTGACCACGCTCACGGTCGAGGCGCTGAAGGAGTTCAGCCTGTCCCGCAAGGAGGCCGAGCGCAGCAAGAACATGTTCGCGCTGGGCCTGCTGTCGTGGATGTACCACCGGCCCACCGAGGGCACCGAGAAGTTCCTGAGGTCGAAGTTCGCGAAGAAGCCGGACATCGCCGAGGCGAACATCGCGGCGTTCCGGGCGGGCTGGAACTTCGGCGAGACCACCGAGGACTTCGCGGTCTCCTACGAGGTCGCCCCGGCCACCCGGGCGTTCCCGACGGGCACGTACCGGAACATCTCGGGGAACCTGGCCCTGGCCTACGGTCTGGTCGCCGCCTCCCGGCAGGCGGACCTGCCGCTGTTCCTGGGTTCGTACCCGATCACGCCGGCCTCGGACATCCTGCACGAGCTGTCCAGGCACAAGAACTTCGGCGTGCGGACCTTCCAGGCGGAGGACGAGATCGCGGGCATCGGCGCGGCGCTCGGGGCGGCGTTCGGCGGTTCCCTCGCGGTGACGACGACGTCCGGTCCCGGTGTGGCGCTGAAGTCGGAGACGATCGGCCTGGCCGTCTCCCTGGAGCTGCCGCTGCTGGTCGTGGACATCCAGCGCGGCGGTCCCTCGACGGGTCTGCCGACCAAGACCGAGCAGGCGGACCTGCTGCAGGCGATGTTCGGCCGCAACGGCGAGGCCCCGGTGCCGATCGTGGCGCCGAAGACCCCGGCGGACTGCTTCGACGCGGCGCTGGAGGCGGCCCGGATCGCGCTGACGTACCGCACGCCGGTGATGCTGCTGTCCGACGGTTACCTGGCCAACGGCTCCGAGCCGTGGCGGATCCCGGACCTGGAGGAGCTGCCGGACCTGCGGGTGCGGTTCGCGTCCGGTCCGAACCACACGCTGGAGGACGGCACGGAGGTCTTCTGGCCGTACAAGCGGGATCCGCAGACCCTCGCCAGACCGTGGGCGGTCCCCGGCACGCCGGGTCTTGAGCACCGCATCGGCGGCATCGAGAAGCAGGACGGCACGGGCAACATCTCCTACGACCCCGCCAACCACGACTTCATGGTCCGCACCCGCCAGGCCAAGATCGACGGCATCGAGGTCCCGGACCTGGAGGTCGACGACCCGCACGGCGCGAGGACGCTGGTCCTGGGCTGGGGTTCGACCTACGGCCCGATCACGGCGGCGGTACGGCGGCTGCGGGCGGCCGGCGACTTGGTCGCGCAGGCGCACCTGCGCCACCTCAACCCCTTCCCGCGCAACCTCGGACACGTGCTCGAGCAGTACGACAAGGTGGTCGTCCCCGAGATGAACCTGGGGCAGCTGGCCACCCTGATCCGGGCGAAGTACCTGGTCGACGCCCACTCCTACAACCAGGTCAACGGCATGCCGTTCAAGGCGGAACAGCTCGCCGCGGCGCTGAAGGAGGCCATCGATGACTGACGCCACCAACGGGCTGCTGCAGCTGGTGCCCAAGGCCGAGGCGAAGCAGTCGATGAAGGACTTCAAGTCGGACCAGGAGGTGCGCTGGTGCCCGGGCTGCGGTGACTACGCGATCCTCGCCGCCGTGCAGGGCTTCATGCCCGAGCTGGGCCTGGCCAGGGAGAACATCGTCTTCGTCTCCGGCATCGGCTGCTCGTCCCGCTTCCCGTACTACATGAACACCTACGGGATGCACTCCATCCACGGCCGCGCCCCCGCCATCGCGACCGGACTCGCATCCTCCCGGCAGGACCTGAGCGTGTGGGTGGTCACCGGCGACGGCGACGCACTGTCGATCGGCGGCAACCACCTGATCCACGCCCTGCGGCGCAACGTCAACCTGAAGATCCTGCTGTTCAACAACCGGATCTACGGACTCACCAAGGGCCAGTACTCCCCCACCTCCGAGGTCGGCAAGATCACCAAGTCGACACCGATGGGATCCCTGGACGCCCCGTTCAACCCGGTGTCCCTCGCCATCGGCGCGGAGGCGTCGTTCGTCGCGCGCACCATCGACTCCGACCGCAAGCACCTCACCGAGGTCCTGCGCGCCGCCGCCGACCACCCGGGCACCGCCCTGATCGAGATCTACCAGAACTG
>NZ_JBIBUW010000015.1:0-148405 GCF_043079785.1 Streptomyces sp. NPDC015139
CAGGCACGGACACCCCGAGTGATCATGAAGCGTAGAGAACTCCATGATCGGAGACCGTGCCTGCACCACTTCCCCAGCCTACTGGCGGACGCTCTTAGTCACGAACGGTTCGAGTTCAGCCGGTCCGTCCAGGACAACATGCCGGCCGAAGCGGCTGACCTCGTCAGCAAGCGCAATGGCCTGGTCCACGTAGCCATCCTTGAACTCACTGTGCTTCAGGTACGAGATCGGGTTCCTGTCCTCATTCCCGGAAGGCCTTGGCCGGTCGAGAAGGCGTCCGAAGTGCACCCAGGGTTGTAGGTGATCGTGGAACCTTGCAACAGCAGATGAGAACGCCTCGTAGGAGGCTCTTCGTGGCACCCTGCGCTCACGTAACGACTCATTACGCATCTGCATTTTGGTTGCTGACCTTGCGGTCCAGCCAGTCACGATCATGCCGATTGTTCCCACTCCCGCGCCCAGCACGGCAGCTATCCCAGCATCCATGACGACCATGATGCCGCCGACCGGGCACCGCCAAGGTGATCACTTGAAAGGAGATAGGCCGGGCCGTCTCTGGGCCGTGCGAGGGCGCTCAACGACGACCAACGCTGACAAACGTCGACGGCTCCGCCGCTGGTCAGAGAGCTGACCGGTGACGGAGCCGCAGATCGCAGACGCGGAGCGTCAGAACTTGTTCTTCGGCGTGAGCCCGAGGGACAGCCCCGACAGGCCCCGCTGACGGCCCCCCAGCTTTCCGGCGATCGCGCGCAGCGCCGAACCCGCCGGGGAGTCCGGGTCGGTCAGCACGACCGGCTTGCCCTCGTCGCCGCCCTCGCGGAGGCGGACGTCGATCGGGATGCTGCCGAGGACCGGGACCGTCGCACCCGTGGTGCGGGTCAGGCCGTCGGCCACCATCTGGCCGCCACCGGTGCCGAACACGTCGACCATCTCGCCGCAGTGCGGGCAGGGCAGGCCGGACATGTTCTCGACCACGCCGACGATCTTCTGGTGGGTCTGCACGGCGATGGAGCCGGCCCGCTCGGCCACCTCGGCCGCCGCCTGCTGAGGCGTCGTCACGACCAGGATCTCGGCGTTCGGGACCAGCTGGGCGACCGAGATCGCGATGTCACCGGTGCCCGGCGGCAGGTCCAGCAGCAGGACGTCCAGGTCGCCCCAGTAGACGTCGGCGAGGAACTGCTGGAGCGCGCGGTGCAGCATCGGGCCGCGCCAGACGACCGGGGCGTTGCCCGGGGTGAACATGCCGATGGAGATGACCTTCACGCCGTTCGCCGACGGCGGCATGATCATGTTCTCGACCTGGGTGGGGCGACCGTCCGCGCCCAGCATGCGCGGTACCGAGTGGCCGTAGATGTCGGCGTCGACGACACCGACCTTCAGCCCGTCGGCCGCCATCGCCGCCGCCAGGTTCACGGTCACCGAGGACTTGCCGACGCCGCCCTTGCCGGAGGCGACCGCGTAGACGCGGGTGAGGCTGCCCGGCTTGGCGAAGGGCACCTCGCGCTCGGCCTGGCCGCCGCGCAGGGCGGTCGCCAGCTCCTTGCGCTGCTCGTCGCTCATCACGTCGAGGGTGACGTCGACCCGGGTGACGCCCTCGACGCGGGAGACCGCCTCCGTGACGCGCTGGGTGATGGTGTCGCGCATGGGGCAGCCGGAGACCGTCAGGTACACGGTGACCGCGACCGCTCCGTCCGCGCCGATCTCCACCGATTTGACCATCCCGAGTTCGGTGATGGGTCGGTTGATCTCGGGGTCGTTCACCGTCGCCAGTGCCTCGCGCACCGCGTCTTCCGTAGCCATAAGGACGATGGTACGGCGCCCCGAGGGCACTGCGGGTAGCCCTTCAGCGGTCGTCTGCGTCACGTCCCGGCGACCGTTCTGCCCGCTCTGCCGGGAATACGACATGCCCGTCGTGCCGCCTTCGTTCCTCCAGCTCCTTGACCACGTCCTGGAGCTCCGAGCGGATCCAGTCGCGGGTGGCCACCTCGCCCAGGCCCATCCGCAGCGCGGCCACCTCTCTGGTCAGGTACTCGGTGTCGGCGATGGACCGCTCGTTCTGCTTGCGGTCCTGCTCCAGATTGACCCGGTCGCGGTCGGCCTGCCGGTTCTGGGCGAGCAGGATCAGCGGGGCCGCGTAGGAGGCCTGCAGGGACAGCATCAGCGTCAGGAAGATGAACGGGTACGGGTCGAAGCGCAGGTGCCGCGGCGCGGCGATGTTCCACACCACCCAGGCGATGATGACGACCGTCATCCAGACGATGAAGCGTCCCGTGCCCAGGAAGCGGGCGATCCGCTCCGACAGGCGGCCGAAGGCCTCCGGGTCCCATTCGGGCAGGAAGCGGCGCCGGGGCGGGCGCGGCTGGTCCAGACGCGGCGCACGGGGCCGGGGCGCTGCCGTGGCGCCCGCCGGGCTGCGCTCGCGTGTCGCGCTGTCGCGCTCAGGAGCCATGAGCGGCGGCCCCCTCTCCCTCGTCCAGGTGGAACTCCGTCTCCCGCCAGTCGTCGGGCAGCATGTGGTCGAGCACGTCGTCCACGGTGACCGCGCCGAGCAGCGACCCGGACTCGTCCACCACGGGCGCGGCCACCATGTCGTACGTGGCGAAGAACCCGGCGATGATCGGCAGGGTGGCGTCGGGGGCGAGGGGCTGCAGATCGTCGTCCACGAGCGAGCTGACCAGTGTGTACGGGGGGTCGCGCAGCAGCCGCTGGAAGTGCACGGTGCCCAGGTACTTGCCGGTCGGTGTCTCGTCGGGCGGGCGGCACACGTAGACCTGGGCGGCGAGGGCCGGGGAGAGGTCCTGGTTGCGGACCCGGGCGAGCGCGTCGGCCACCGTGGCGTCCGGGCGCAGCACGATCGGCTCCGTCGTCATCAGACCGCCCGCGGTGTGCTCCTCGTACGACATCAGGCGCCGCATGTCGGCCGCGTCGGCGGGTTGCATCAGACTCAGCAGCCGCTCCTTGTCCTCCTCGGGCAGCTCGGAGAGCAGGTCGGCCGCGTCGTCGGGGTCCATCGCCTCCAGGACGTCCGCCGCGCGCTCCTCCTTCAGCTTGCCGAGGATCTCGATCTGGTCGTCCTCGGGGAGCTCCTCCAGCACGTCGGCGAGCCGGTCGTCGTCCAGGGCGGCGGCGACCTCGGCGCGCCGCTTGGGCGACAGGTGGTGCAGGACGTTGGCCAGGTCGGCGGGGCGCAGCTGCTCGAAGGTGGCGAGCAGGCTCTCCGCGCCCTGCCCGTGCTCCTCCAGGGAGAACCCGGTGACGGCCGACCACTCCACGGTGAGCGTCTCGCCCTTGGCGCGCCGGAAGGCACCGCCCTTCCTGCCCTTGCGGACGAAGACGCGGTCGACCTCCCAGTCCCGGCGCGCGGGCAGCTGCTGCACGGACACGTCGAGGACGGTGACCTCCTCGCCGGTCTCCACCAGCGTCACGCGCCGGTCCAGCAGCTCGCCGAAGACCAGCCGCTCGGTGGGCCGCTGCTCGAAGCGGCGGACGTTGACGACACCGGTGGTGATGACCTGGCCGGACTCGATACCGGTCACCCGGGTCATCGGCAGGAAGATACGGCGCCGGGTGGACAGCTCGACGACCAGTCCGAGGATCCGCGGGGGACGCCGCCCGACGCGCAGCATGACGACCAGATCGCGGACGCGGCCCACCTGGTCGCCGGCCGGATCGAAGACGGGGACCCCGGCGATGTGCGAGACGAAGATCCGGGGGGCGCCGGCTGCCATGGCTCTGCTTCCTTTGCCTGGGAATCGCTGGGGGAGTGGTGGTCGATGCGTGGGAATTGCTCGGATTTGCCCGCTCGGGTGCGCTTCAGGCTAGCCCGTACCGGTCGGGTACGCCCTGGTGTGCGGTCCGGACGGACTGGCTCCGCCGGGCGGCCGGGGCACCGGTACGCTGCGGTACGCCGCTCAGGAACCGTCAGAAAGGCAGCGCCATCTGTGACTGCGACTCCGCGGGGCCGTGCCCGCCGGACCGTGCTGGCGACCGCGACCTGCGCACTCGCCGTGACGGGAGCGATGGTGCTGTCCGGGTGCGGCGGCGGTGACGACCCGGACGCGGGGACGAACGGCGTGGGCAAGCTGCCCGCCGAGAAGATCCAGGCGAAGTCCCGGGCGGCGGCCGACGCGGCACCGGCGGTCCGGCTGTCCGGGACCGTGGTCACCAGCGGGCGCACGTACCGGCTGGACATGCAGCTGAAGGCCGACGGCGGTACCGGGTCGGTGACCGCGCAGGGCGCCACCTTCAAGCTACTGCGCGTGGGCGAGCAGCTGTATCTGAAGGCCGACGCCGACTTCTGGCACCACGCCGACGCGGACGGCGCCACCGGAAAGCTGGACGGCAAGTACGTGAAGGTCCCGCAGGGGGACCCCGCGTACAAGAAGTTCAGCGGCTTCACGGACAAGGCTGTCCTCCTCGACGGTCTGCTGACGCTGCACGGCAAGCTGGCCACGGACGGCCACCACACCGATCAGTCGGGTACCCCCACCATCCGTGTCACCGGCGACAAGGGGTCCGGCGGCACGCTGGACGTCTCCCTGGAGGGCAGGCCCTATCCGCTCCGTCTGGTGCGGGCGGGCGACGCGGGCACACTCCGCTTCTCCGACTGGGGCAAGGACTTCGAGGTCACGAAGCCGGCCAAGTCCGCGACCGTGGACTACGGCAGGCAGCTTCCGACGTCCTAGCGGTACGGACGCAGCGGCCGGGCGTCACTTCTTCCGGCGCCTGGCGAGGAGCTTGGGCAGCCCCGCGGGCATCGGCATCCGCGTCGTCGCGGGCGACGGCACGGGACGTTCCGCCAGGCTGCCGTCGGGCAGCGGCTCCACGAGCCCCGACGGCACCAGGCGCAGCACCCGGCACTCGCGGGCCCAGCGGCCCGGCATCTCCTCGCCGTCGGGCGCGTTCAGGCGTTTGCCCTTCAGCTCGGCGACGGCCGCCTCCCACTCCTCGGAGCCGGGGGCGAGCTCGGAGACGGTCGCGGGGAACGTCGCCAGCCGGCCGCCCTTGTCCTTGCTGCGGACGGTCAGCTCGGCCGAGCCGCCGTCCACGAGCGCGGGCAGCGGCTGCTCACCGGGACCGTCCCCGATCACGCACACCGCGCCCTCGTGCCACACGTGCCACAGCGCACGCGCGGCCGGGGCACCGGCACCGCGGACCCAGATGAGGCCGGACTTCTTGGAGGCCTCCTCGATGAGGGCCCGGTCGAGCAGCTCGCTTGTCATGCGCCCAGCCTATCCAGGCCCGCTCACAGCCAGCCGTTGCGCTTGAGCGTGCGGTGGATGCCCAGACACAGGACGACCGTGACGCCCATGATCGCCGGGTAGCCGTACCTCCAGTGCAGCTCGGGCATGTGCTCGAAGTTCATGCCGTACACCCCGCAGACCATCGTCGGTACGGCGATGATCGCGGCCCAGGCGGTGATCTTGCGCATGTCCTCGTTCTGCGCGACGGACGCCTGCGCCAGATTGGCCTGGAGGATGGAGTTGAGCAGTTCGTCGAAGCCCAGCACCTGCTCCTGGACCCGGGCCAGGTGGTCGGCGACGTCCCGGAAGTACTTCTGGATGTCCGGGTCGACCAGTCGCATCGGACGCTCGCTCAGCAGCTGCATGGGCCGCAGCAGCGGCGCCACCGCCCGTTTGAACTCCAGCACCTCACGCTTGAGTTGGTAGATCCGCGCCGAGTCCACACCGCGCGAGACACCGCCCCTGCGGCCCGGCGAGAAGACCTCGGTCTCCACCTCGTCGATGTCGTCCTGCACCGCGTCGGCGACCGCGATGTAGCCGTCCACGACATGGTCGGCGATGGCGTGCAGGACGGCCGAGGGGCCCTTCGCGAGCAGTTCGGGGTCGTCCTGGAGGCGGTGGCGCAGCGCCCTGAGCGAGCCCTGGCCGCCGTGCCGGACGGTGATGAAGAAGTCCCGGCCGGTGAAGCACATGACCTCGCCGGTCTCGACGACCTCGCTGTTGGCCGTGAGCCGGTCGTGCTCGACGTAGTGGATGGTCTTGAAGACCGTGAACAGCGAGTCGTCGTAGCGCTCCAGCTTCGGCCGCTGGTGCGCCTGCACCGCGTCCTCGACGGCCAGCGGGTGCAGCCCGAACTCGCTCGCGATACCGGAGAATTCGCCCTCGGTCGGCTCGTGCAGCCCGATCCACACGAAGCCGCCGTCGCGGCGCACCTGCCGCATCGCCTCCTGCGGGGTCAGCGGCTTGTCGCTCGCCACGCGGGCGCCGTCCCGGTAGACGGCGCAGTCCACGACCGCCGAGGGCGTGCCGGGGTCGCGGGTGGTGTCGTAGGAGGCGCCGGCGTCCTTGCGCAGCGAGACACGGGAGGACGGGCGGACCACGGCACGCAGGTCGCGAATCATCGACATGGGCAGGCTCCTTCGCGGGCGGGCAGCGACAGTGCGCGCGGCGACGGGTGGAACTACCCGGAATGGGGACGTCCTGACAACGCATGTTTGGCACGTCCGCAAAGCGGGGAGCACCGCACCGTCGCGGTGGCGACTTCGCTACTGATGCAGAACTGATTCAGATCGGGCGGATCAGGCGATCAGACGGATCAGGCAAAGCGAAACGAAGTGCTCTTCCGAACGGTGACGCGCACAGGAAGGCGGCAGCCGGCAACCAGCCAGGAGTTACATCAAAGGCAGGAAGAGCGAGTGGTACTGCACGGTCGACTTCGATCCATGACAGCCCCACCTCCTCCGGCCGGTCCCTCGTAAGGGAGTCTCGTCGGCGTCGGGACTCGATAGCGACGCTTCTGCGTGCTGCCCCGAACCACCGGCTCAGAGTACCAGCCGCCCATACTGTCAAGGCGCCGCTTTGCCCGCAGCTGACGAGTTCTATGCTCACCGCATGGTTGATGTTCTTCCTCTGGTCGAGGCACGGTTGAACACCGCGCTGGGCGAACCGGACGCGCGCGCCGCGGTCACCTTCCTCGGCACGGACCGCATCGAGGTGCTCCGGTTCCAGGAGGGGGACGTCCTCCGCTACGCCACCCTCGGCATGTCCGCGCACCCCATGGCGGACCCCACGGCGATGCTCGCCGACCCGGTCAAGGGTCCCCGCGCCGAGCTGGTCCTGTCCGTCCGCGCGGGCGTCGCCGACACCGACCCGGTCCTGCGTCCGCTCGCCGTCCTCGCCGCGTCCCCGCAGGTGGAGGGTCTGGTGGTGTCTCCGGGCGCCTCCCTGGACGTCGGCGAGCCGCTGTGGCCCGGTGCCCCGTTCACCTCGGTCCTGGTGGGCGAGCCCGGCGGTCTCGTGGAGGATCTGGACCTCGACGATCCGCTGGACCCCGTACGGTTCCTGCCGCTGCTGCCGATGACCCCCAACGAGGCCGCCTGGAAGCGGGTTCACGGCGCCCAGGCCCTCCACGAGCGCTGGCTCGCGCACGGGACGGACCTGAGGGACCCCGCCCGCGGATCCGTCCCGCTGGACTGAGCCGGGGTGAGCAAGCTCACCAAAGCCTGCTCCTCGGTGGTCAGTTGGCGAAGACGCCGACACCGTCCTGCGAGGCGTGCCGCGGTGCCTGCTCCTCGGCCTCGAGGGTGAGGGCCCGGCGCCGGACGAGGACCACGACCGCGCCCAGGGCCGCCGTCACCGCCGCGACGACGAACGGCATGTGGACGTCCGTCCACTCCTCGATCTTCGGCGCGAACCAGGGGGCGGCGGCCGCCGCGAACCAGC
Organism: Streptomyces sp. NPDC015139; assembly: GCF_043079785.1. Lineage (NCBI taxonomy): Bacteria > Bacillati > Actinomycetota > Actinomycetes > Kitasatosporales > Streptomycetaceae > Streptomyces > Streptomyces sp. NPDC015139. The sequence goes on from NZ_JBIBUW010000015.1 coordinate 7,686, forward strand.
GGACGAAGTTGTAGCCCGCGCTCGCCACCGGGCGAGGCGCGTCCGACACGCCGAGGGCGAGTTCGGTGTAGACGGTGTTGTTCACGCCGATGAACGCGCCGGACAGGACCGTGCAGACGACGGCCGTGGTGTGGTCGCCGTAGCCGAGCACCAGGACGTCCGCCGCGAGCAGCACCAGCGAGCCGCCGAGCACCTTGAGCGAGCCGAACCGCGCCTGCGTGCGCGGGGCCACGATCACCGAGAAGACGGCGAGCAGCAGGCCCCACGCGAAGAACACCGCGCCCGAGCGGTACGGGGACATGTCCAGCACGAACGGAGTGAAGGCCAGCACGGTGAAGAACGTGTAGTTGTAGAAGAACGCCGACACCGCCGCCGAGGCCAGGCCGCCGTGGCCGAGCGCCTTGAGGGGGTCCAGCAGCGAGGTCCTGCGGGCCGGCTTCGGCTGCTCCTTCAGGAACGCCGTGATGCACAGGAAGCCGATCGCCATCAGCGTGGCCGTGCCGAAGAAGGGGTAGCGCCAGCTGATGTTGCCGAGGACCGCGCCGAGCAGGGGGCCGCAGGCCATGCCGAGGCCGAGGGCGGACTCGTAGAGCAGGATCGCCGCGGCGCTGCCGCCCGCCGCCGCGCCGACGATCACCGCGAGGGCGGTCGAGACGAACAGCGCGTTGCCGAGGCCCCAGCCCGCCCGGAAGCCGACGAGCTGGCCGACCGAGCCGGAGGTGCCGGCCAGGCCCGCGAAGACGACCACGAAGGCGAGCCCCAGCAGCAGGGTCCTGCGGCCGCCGATGCGGCTGGAGACGAAGCCGGTCAGCAGCATCGCGATCGCGGTGATCAGGAAGTACGAGGTGAAGAGCAGGGACACCTGCCCGGCGGTGGCGTCGAGGCCCCGCGCGATGGACGGCAGGATCGGGTCGACGAGGCCGATGCCCATGAAGGCGACGACGGAGGCGCCGGCCGTGGCCCAGACGGCCTTGGGCTGTCGCAGGATGCTCCCGGCTCCCGCGTCGAGGGGGTCCATGTGCTTCTCCCGTCCCAGGCAGATAGTTGGTCTATGCACACAGTAAGTTAGCGTCTCTAATAAATGCAAGCTACATCTATATGTGTCGCGGTCGCCGTTCCGTCCGGACGGGTGATCGTCCTTGACGTGGGCGGGCCGGGGTAGGACCGTGGAGCCCTATGAGGGGCGAACCCAGTTGCCCGAGGTGCGGTGGCCGGGTCAGGGCTCCCGGTCTCTTCGCCGATACGTGGCAGTGCGATGTGCACGGCGCGGTGTATCCGCTGCAGCCCGTGATCCCGCCCAGCGTCGAGGCTCTGAACGTGGTGGTGCACCGCACGCAGGTGCCGGTGTGGATGCCCTGGCCGCTGCCGGTCGGCTGGCTGTTCACCGGCGTGGGCTACGCGGGTGACGACCGCAGCGGCGGCCGCGCGACCGCCGTCGCGTGCTCGGGTCCCGGCCCGCTCGGCGGCCCCGGCGAGCTGATCCTCGTCGCCGAGGAACTGGGCGTCGGTCTCGGCGCGCGCTACGCGGGCATCGACGGACCGGACCCGGGGTCGTACATGAACGTGGAGAAGCCGCCCCAGGCCAAGGTCCTGGCCGCCGGCCGCCCGACCCCGCTGTGGCACGTCTACCGCACCCCCGACGACCGCGCCGTCTTCGCGGGCGAGGCGCTCGGCATGTGGCTGTGGGCGGTGATGTGGCCCGAGCAGGCCGGGCTGCTCATGTACGACGAGCTGGTGCTGACCGACCTGCGGGACGCGGGTGCGGAGCTGGACCTGGTGCCGTGCGGGGCGTTGTCGCCGCGCCTGCTCCGGCCGTAGCGCCCCGGGGCGGTGGGCCGGGCCGGTCGGGGGAGGGCGCCGGTGTCCCGTGGTCGCCCGCGTGGTTCCCCGTGCCTCTGAGCGGGTTTCGGTAGGGGGTGCCAGGCGGTTGCGGGTGTGACAGGCGCGCGGGAAAACACCGCTATCCTTAGGTGTCCCGTCCGTTCCGTTCCCCGTCTGGAGTCACCGTGCGCGTCGATCTGCACTGTCACTCCACGGCCTCCGACGGTACGGACACGCCGGCCGAGCTGGTGCGCAACGCCGCCGCCGCCGGACTGGACGTCGTCGCGCTGACCGACCACGACACCACTCGCGGGTACGGCGAGGCGATCGCCGCGCTGCCCGCGGGGCTCACCCTGGTCACCGGCGCCGAGCTGTCGTGCCGGATCGACGGCGTCTCGATGCACCTGCTGGCCTACCTCTTCGACCCCGAGGAGCCCGCCCTGCTCGCCGAGCGCGAGCTGGTCCGGGACGACCGGGTGCCGCGGGCCCGGGGCATGGTCGCCCGGCTGAACGCGCTGGGCGTGCCCGTCACCTGGGAGCAGGTCGAGCGGATCGCCGCCGGCGGTTCCGTGGGGCGCCCGCACGTCGCCACCGCCCTGGTCGAGCTGGGCGTCGTGCCGACGGTGAGCGACGCGTTCACCGAGGAGTGGCTCGCCGACGGCGGCCGGGCTTACGTGCCGAAGCACGAGACCGACCCCTTCGAGGCGATCCGGCTGGTCAAGGGCGCGGGCGGGGTGACCGTCTTCGCGCATCCGGCCGCCGTCAAACGCGGCCGTACGGTCCCCGAGCCGGCGATCGCCGAGATGGCCGCCGCCGGTCTCGACGGCATCGAGGTCGACCACATGGACCACGACGCCGACGCCCGGACCCGGCTGCGGGCCCTCGCCGACGAGCTGGGCCTGCTGGTCACGGGTTCCTCGGACTACCACGGCAGCCGCAAGACGGTGTCGCTCGGCGCCTGCACGACCGACCCCGAGGTCTACGGGGAGATCACCCGGCGCGCGACCGGCGCGTTCCCGGTCCCGGGAACCGGCGGAATCTGACCGCCCGGCGCCCACGATCCGGCGCCACCCTCGTCACCCTTCCCCAGTACGCCCGTAGTACGGCCGCCGTGCCCGCCTGTCCGCCCCGCCGGACGGGTGCCGCCGGCGGTGGCTCTCTCCTGCAAGGCACACCATGTTCGACATCGCCGTCTTCGGCTCCCTGTTCCTGACCCTCTTCGTCATCATGGATCCCCCCGGGATCACCCCGATCTTCCTCGCCCTGACCGCCGGCCGTCCGGCCAAGGTGCAGAAGCGCATGGCCTTCCAGGCGGTGTGCGTGGCGTTCGGTGTCATCGCCACGTTCGGCGTCCTGGGCCATCAGATCCTCGACTACCTGCACGTCTCCGTCCCCGCGCTGATGATCGCGGGCGGTCTGCTGCTCCTGCTGATCGCGCTGGACCTGCTCACCGGCAAGACCGACGAGCCGAAGCAGACCAAGGACGTGAACGTGGCGCTCGTACCGCTGGGCATGCCGCTGCTCGCGGGCCCCGGCGCCATCGTGTCCGTGATCCTGGCCGTGCAGAAGGCCGGCAGTGTGGCCACGCAGGTCTCGGTGTGGTCCGCGATCCTCGCGATCCACGTCGTGCTGTGGCTGGTGATGCGTTACTCGCTGCTGATCATCCGGGTCATCAAGGACGGCGGCGTCGTCCTGGTGACGCGACTCGCGGGCATGATGCTCTCCGCGATCGCGGTGCAGCAGATCATCAACGGAATCACTCAGGTCATCCGGGGGAGCTGACCCTTCGCGCGGTTCGGCTCCCCCGGAAAGCTTGAGTGGCCGTGCCCGCTACGAGGCCGGGGTCTCGGCCGGGCGGATCCAGAGGCGCTGTCCTACGGCGGCGGCCTGCTGAACGATCCGGTTGACGGAGGCGGCGTCCACGACCCTGCTGTCCACGGTGGTCCCGTCGACGTGGTCGAGTCGCATGATTTCGAAGCGCATGGGCTTCTCCCTTCGTCTGGTCATCCTCCTGCGGAGAACTACTTGTGAGCACCGGACGGGTATCCGGTGTCGTACGTAGTCAACGTGCTTCTTGTTACAAACATTCCCTACGCTAAAGAAATTTTTCGAACGCCTAATTACCGACCGGTAAGCGATCCTCGGGGGACCATCCGGGACCGGTTGTGTTCGCAGCGTGACCAACGGGACAATGGAGGCGATGAACGACGAACTGGCGGCCCTGGGCGCCCGCATCGACCGCACGAACGAGCTGCTGCAGCGCATGCTCGCCGAGGTGGCGAAGACGCCCTCGACCCACGCGATCTTCGTCGACGCGGGCTATCTGTACGCGGCCGCCGGGCGGCTGGTCGCCGGGACCGAGGACCGCCGGGCCTTCGACCTCGACGCCGAGGGGCTGATCGACGCGCTGATCGACCGCGCCCGCACGATCTTCGCGGACAGCCGGCTGCTCCGCGTGTACTGGTACGACGGCGCCCGCCGCCGCATCCACACCGCCGAGCAGCAGTCCATCGCCGAACTCCCCGACGTCAAGGTCCGCCTCGGCAACCTCAACGCCAACAACCAGCAGAAGGGCGTCGACTCCCTGATCCGTTCCGACCTGGAGTCCCTCGCCCGGCACCGCGCGATCAGTGACGCGGCCCTGCTCGGCGGCGACGAGGACCTGGTGTCGGCCGTCGAGGCGGCCCAGGGGTACGGCGCCCGCGTCCACCTCTGGGGCATCGAGGCGCCCGAGGGCCGCAACCAGGCCGAGCCACTGCTCTGGGAGGTGGACAGCCAGCGCACCCTCGACCTGGAGTTCTTCAAGCCGTACGTCACCCGGCGCACGGCCGCCGCCTACGAGGCCACGGCCGGCGCCCGCCCCACCCGCGAGGCCGTCCGCTTCGTCGGCGCGCAGATCGCCGCGAAGTGGCTCGCCTCCCGAGGTCGCGAGGCACTGGTCGAACTGCTCCCCGGCCACCCCTACCTGCCGGGCTCCGTCGACCAGGACCTGCTGGTCGAGGCCGAGGGCCTGCTCCAGTACTCCCTGCGCGGCCAGGCGGACCTGCGCCGCTCCCTCAGGGACGGTTTCTGGGACCACCTCCAGGCGCAGTACTAGTCCGGCGCGCGGCCGGCGGGCTCCGGTACGCGCACGGGGTCACGACCCGGACGTGCCGCCGTCCCAGAAGCCGGCGATCGCCTCGGCGGTGGCGAACGGACGGTCGGTGTTGGGGGAGTGCTCGGCCCCGTCGATGACGGTCCGCCGCGCCCGCAGCCGTACCGCCATGTCGTCGAGCAGCGGCAGCGGCCAGGTGTCGTCCTGGGAGCCCGACAGCACATGGAACGGCAGGGGGACGGCGGCCAGTTCGGCGATCCGGTCCGGCTCCGTGCACAACTGGCTTCCGGTGGCTATGAGTTGGGCGGGCTTGGTGGCCAGCCAGCGGCGCCGCAGGTCGTCCCGTTCGTCCAGGCCGCCGTCGAGCGACGGCGTCTCGGTCTCCTCGGGCGTCTCCATCGCCTGGATCGCGTCCCACACCTCGGCCATGCTCATCACCGCGAGCGCGTCCCGCAGCAGCTTCACCCGCTCCCGCTGGGACGCCGAGATCTGCGCCGGGCCGGACGCCATCAGGGTCAGCGACAGGAACGGCGCGTGGTCGAGCAGGACCGCCGCGCGGGAGATCTGCCCGCCGAGCGAGTGCCCCAGCAGATGCACCGGCTGCCCGAGCGCCGCCGCCTGCGCCAGCACGTCCCGCGCCAACTCCTCCTGCGCGTAGGCGGATTCGTCGGTCGCGGGACCGTCCGACTCGAACTGGCCGCGCCCGTCGACGGCCACGGTCCGGTACCCGCGCTCCGCGAGCGGGACGTGCAGCGGGTTGAAGTCCTCCTTGCTGCCGGTGAACCCCGGCAGCAGCAGCGCGACTCCCCGGGGCTCGACCCCGGCGGCCACGGGCGCGTCGACGACGGCGAACTCACCGCGTGGCGTCCGCAGGGGGTACGCACGGGCGCCGGGGGGCGGGACGAAGGTCGCGGGCCTGCTCATGAGGAGCAGGCTATCGGGCACGGACGGGAGCCGCGCAGGGTGCGGAGGGGTACGCAGGCGCGCGGAGAACGCCGATGGCCCGGCCCACGGAAGTGGGCCGGGCCATCGGCGGATCGTGTGCACCGTGGTGCGGTGCCGGTCAGGCCTCCGGGGCCTCCACGGCGGCCGCCGCCTTGCGGGTGCGGCGGCGCGGCTTGGCCTCCGGCTCGTCACTGGCCTGCGCCGGAATCTCCGGAGCGGCCGCGACGGCCTTACGGGTCCGCCGGACCTTCGGAGCGGCGGCCTCGGCCCCGTCGGCCTCCACCACGGCGGTGGCGGCCTTCCGGGTGCGGCGGGGCTTGACCTCGGTGCCTTCCGCGGTGTCCACGGCGGCAGCGGTGGTCTTGCGGGTGCGGCGGGGCTTGGTCTCCGTGCCTTCCGCGGTGTCCACGGCGGCCTCGGCGGCAGCGGTGGTCTTGCGGGTGCGGCGCGGCTTGGCGGCCGGGGTCTCCTCCGTGGCCGGGGCCTCGGCGGTCGCGGCAGCCTTGCGGGTGCGGCGCGGCTTGGCCTCGGTGCCCTCCGCCGTGTCGACGGCGGTCTCGGCCGCGGCGGCGGTCTTGCGGGTGCGGCGCGGCTTGGCCTCGGCCTCGGGCGCGTCCGGGGTGGCCGCGGTGGCGGCCTTCCGGGTGCGGCGGGGCCTGGTCTCCGTGCCTTCCGCGGTGTCCACGGCGGCCTCGGCGGCAGCGGCGGTCTTGCGGGTGCGGCGCGGCTTGGCGGCCGGGGCGTCCTCCGTGGCCGGGGCCTCGGCCGTCGCGGCCTCCGTGACCGGCTCGGCGGTCTTGCGGGTGCGGCGGCGCGGCTTGGCCTCCGTGCCCTCCGCCGTGTCGACGGCGGTCTCGGCGGCAGCGGCCGCCTTGCGGGTACGGCGGCGCGGTGCGGCATCCTCGGCCGGAGCGGCCTCGGGCGCGGCCTCGACGACCGGCTCGGCCACCGGGCCGGCCGCGACGGTCGGCTCCACGGCCGTCTCCGTCGCCGGCTGCTCCGCCGTCCTGCGGGTGCGACGGCGGCGCGGCTTCTCCGCGGCGGTCGGCTCGACCGGAGCCTCCACCGTGTCCACCGCCTCGACGGCTGCCTCGTCGGCCGTGACCGTCGCGGCGGCCGGCAGGGCCTCACCGGGCGCTCCGCCGCGGGTACGGCGACGACGGCGCGGTGTACGGGCCGCCTGCGCCTCCTCGGTGCCGGAGGTGCCGGACTCCACGGACGGTGCCGGTGCCGACGTGGCGGCGGCGTCCGCGGGGGCGCCCCCGCGGGTACGGCGGCGACGGCGCGGCGTACGGGCCGGACGCTCCTGCTCGACCGTCTCGGACTGGGCGCGGCCACCACGGCCGCCCCGGTCACCACGACCGCCGCGAGCGCCACGCCCGCCGGTCTCGCCCAGGTCCTCCAGCTCCTCCGCGCCCAGACCCGCACGGGTCCGCTCCGAGCGCGGCAGTATGCCCTTCGTGCCCGCGGGGATGCCGAGGTCGGAGAACAGGTGCGGGGAGCTCGAGTACGTCTCCGCCGGGTCGTTGAAGTCCAGCTCCAGCGCCTTGTTGATCAGCTGCCAGCGCGGGATGTCGTCCCAGTCGACGAACGTGATCGCCGTACCCTTGGCGCCCGCCCGGCCGGTGCGGCCGACGCGGTGCAGGTACGTCTTCTCGTCCTCGGGGGACTGGTAGTTGACGACGTGGGTCACGCCCTCGACGTCGATGCCGCGGGCGGCGACGTCGGTGCAGACGAGAACGTCGACCTTGCCGTTGCGGAAGGCGCGCAGCGCCTGCTCGCGGGCACCCTGGCCGAGGTCGCCGTGGACGGCGCCGGAGGCGAAGCCGCGGCGCTGGAGCTGCTCGGCGATGTCGGCGGCCGTGCGCTTGGTGCGGCAGAAGATCATCGCCAGTCCGCGGCCCTCGGCCTGCAGGATGCGGGCGACCATCTCCGGCTTGTCCATGGAGTGCGCGCGGTAGACGAACTGCTTGATGTTCGCGACCGTCACGCCCTCGTCGTCCGGCGCGGTGGCGCGGATGTGGGTGGGCTGCGACATGTACCGGCGGGCGAGGCCGATGACCGCGCCCGGCATGGTGGCCGAGAACAGCATGGTCTGGCGCCTGGCCGGCAGCAGGTTGATGATCTTCTCGACGTCGGGCAGGAAGCCCAGGTCGAGCATCTCGTCGGCCTCGTCGAGGACCAGGCTCTTGATGTGGTTGAGGTTCAGCTTCTTCTGGCCCGCGAGGTCCAGCAGCCGGCCCGGGGTGCCGACGACGACGTCGACGCCCTTCTTCAGGGCCTCGACCTGCGGCTCGTACGCCCGGCCGCCGTAGATCGCCAGCACGCGCACGTTACGGACCTTGCCGGCCGTGAGCAGGTCGTTGGTGACCTGGGTGCACAGCTCGCGCGTCGGCACGACGACGAGCGCCTGCGGGGCCTCGGTGAGGGCTTCGGGGGTGGCGCGTCCGGCCTCGACGTCGGCGGGGACGGTGACGCGCTCCAGGAGCGGGAGACCGAAGCCCAGCGTCTTGCCGGTGCCGGTCTTCGCCTGGCCGATGACGTCCGTGCCGGAAAGGGCGACGGGGAGCGTCATCTCCTGGATGGGGAAGGGGTTGATGATGCCGACGGCCTCCAGGGCCTCGGCCGTCTCGGGCAGGATCCCAAGGTCTCGAAACGTCGTAGTCAGGGCTATGCCTCTTCTGTGTGGCGCGGTGCGAGGCGAGCGCGGGGGTCTTTGACGGACCGTGCCGGGGACGTCGGCTGCCATACGGGCGAACCACTCGGGGCCAGCCGTAAAGCACGGGACCTCTGCCGACGCTCTAGCGCTCGTACCGCTGAGGGTGTCCCTTCCGGTCGTCGTACGTAATGAGCCGTACCGCCGGGGAGGGCTGTCGGGTCGGAGCCGATCGGGCCACCGACCGGGCATCCTCATGCGTGCGCCCTGTCCGGACACGTCGAACATCGTCGACGCACTCAGCAGGCGCATTACCACCATACCCCGGATTCGCGCACATGTGATGGCCGAATTGGTCACGTAGTCGTCGTCACAGTGGTTGACCAGGGGCTTCCCGGAGTCGCCGAGCGGGCTATTGTGCGCCTCATGACTAGCTCTGACAAGCCTGAGAACGCGTCCGCCGCCTCCGCCGAACCGACCGGTGTCGCCGCCCAGGACTGGGCGCAGGCCTCCGCCGACCCGCAGTACCGCGCCGCTGTCGTGGACCTGCTCGGCGCGCTCGCGTACGGGGAGCTGGCGGCGTTCGAGCGCCTCGCGGAGGACGCCAAGCTGGCGCCGACCCTCGCGGACAAGGCGGAGCTGGCGAAGATGGCGTCGGCGGAGTTCCACCACTTCGAGCGGCTGCGGGACCGGCTGACCGAGATCGGCGAGGAGCCGACGGCCGCCATGGACCCGTTCGTCGCCGCGCTCGACGGCTTCCACAAGCAGACGGCGCCCTCGGACTGGCTGGAGGGCCTGGTCAAGGCCTACGTGGGGGACTCGATCGCGAGCGACTTCTACCGGGAGGTCGCGGCCCGTCTCGACTCCGACAGCCGTGAGCTGGTGCTCGCCGTGCTGGACGACACCGGGCACGCCGAGTTCGCGGTGGAGAAGGTGCGTGCCGCGATCGACGCCGACCCGCGGGTGGGCGGCCGGCTGGCGCTGTGGGCGCGGCGGCTGATGGGCGAGGCGCTGTCGCAGTCGCAGCGGGTCGTCGCCGACCGGGACGCGCTGTCCACGATGCTCGTCGGGGGCGTGGCGGACGGGTTCGACCTCGCGGAGGTCGGGCGGATGTTCTCGCGGATCACGGAGGCGCACACGAAGCGGATGGCTGCGCTGGGCCTCGCGGCCTGAGTGCCGGTGCGCTCCGTGGGGGGTGGCTCGCGGGGTGTTGTGCGGCTGCGGGTGGGTCGTGGCTGGTCGCGCAGTTCCCCGCGCCCCTGACGGGGCGCCGCGCGCGCTACGCCGGGGCTGATCGTCGGCGTAGGCGGCGGGTCGTGGGGCGCAGGAGCAGGGAGAGGGACGCCGCCGACACGACGACGGCCCCGATGAGGCTCGGCAGGGAGCTGCCCGGGCCCAGGGCGCTGTGGGTGACGAAGTCACCGAAGAGCGCCCCGGCGATGCCCGTGGTGTAGATCAGCGGGCGGGCCGGCAGCCGGTGCGACAGGCGGCGGGCGGCCGCCCACGCGAGGACGAGACCGAGCACTGCGGATCCGAGTGCTTCCAGGATCATCTCGGGGTCCCTCCCACGGCGGTTCTGGGCTTGACGGTCGTAGCCCGTCATACCCGTGACCTGCGGAATGCAATCCACCGCTATGGACGAGTTGTGCTCCGTCCGTGCGGGCACCGCACAGCCAAGGGCCCGGCGGCCGACGGCCGCCGGGCCCTTGCCCGAACCTCTGCCTAGAGCGTGCCGAAGCCCACCTTGCGCACGGCCGGCTCGCCGATCTCCACGTACGCCAGGCGTTCCGTCGGGACCAGGATCTTGCGGCCCTTCTCGTCCTGGAGGCTCAGGAGCTGGGTCTTGCCGGCCAGCGCCTCGGTCACCATGCGCTCGACCTCCTCCACGCTCTGACCGCTCTCCAGAACGATCTCGCGGGGCGCGTGCTGCACGCCGATCTTGACCTCCACGGCTATGTCCCTCCGACGGTCAGTGATGTGCGCGATCTTCCGCGCCGTACGCTGCACACATTAGCCCGGTGAGGGGACGTACACGCTGCCGGACGGAACGCCATCAGCGAACAGTCCGGCCGACGGGCGGTCCTCAGTGGTGTTCGATGCCGTGCAGCGGGAAGCCGGCGATGCCCCGCCAGGCCAGCGAGGTGAGCAGCTGCACCGCCTGGTCGCGCGGGACGCTGCGGTCGCTGTGCAGCCAGGAACGGGCCACCACCTGGGCGAGACCGCCGAGGCCGGAGGCGAGCAGCATCGACTCCGCGCGCGACAGACCCGTGTCCTCGGCGATGACGTCGCAGATCGCCTCGGCGCACTCGACGGTGACCTTGTCGACGCGCTCGCGCACCGCCGGCTCGTTCGTCAGGTCCGACTCGAAGACCAGCCGGAAGGCGCCGCCGTCGTCCTCGACGTACGCGAAGTAGGCGTCCATCGTCGCCCGCACGCGCTGCTTGTTGTCCGACGTCGAGGCGAGCGCGCCGCGCACCGCCTGGATCAGCGACTCGCAGTGCTGGTCCAGCAGGGCGAGGTAGAGGTCGAGCTTGCCGGGAAAGTGCTGGTAGAGCACCGGCTTGCTGACGCCGGCCCGCTCGGCGATGTCGTCCATCGCCGCCGCGTGGTACCCCTGCGCGACGAAAACCTCCTGGGCGGCGCCCAGCAGCTGGTTCCGCCGGGCGCGGCGCGGCAGACGGGTGCCGCGCGGGCGTGCCGCCTCAGTTTGCTCGATGGCTGTCACGCCGCCTCCCTATGTCGTCCACATGCGGTGTAGACCGCGCGGCCATCGTACTTTTCGGTAACCGTGCTGTGCGCGGTGCGAGCGCAGAATTTCACGTACCGGACGGCCGCGAAAGCCGCGGAGCGCTTCTCCCGGGACCTGCCGCGGTCCCGAGTGTCCCGCGAGGTCAGCGGTAGTCGTCCTCGTCGAGTGAGACCACGCGCGCCTGTTCGACCAGGTCGGCCACGTTCGCGCGGTCCGGGTCCACGCCCGTCAGGGGGTCGTCGCGGTTCGGCGCGAGGTCCGCGTGCTGCTCGGCAGCGTCCACCTCGGGGGCCTCGACGTCCGTCTCCTGGGTCGCCTCGGGCTCCAGGTCGTCGATGGCGTCGGGCTCGGTGGGGTCATAGGCCATGGTGGGCTCCCTTCCTACGAACGTCCCTGGAAGCAGCAGGGGCCACACGCGGGTGCCCTCTGTACGAGCCTAGGAGACAGGCGATCCGGACGCCATGCCGTCAGGCCCCTTCTCGCCGCCGGTACGGCGATCTTCCAGGGGGTCTGCCGTCCCGTTCGGGCGTGCGCTGTCCGGTTCACCTTTCGCCGGCGGTTCACGCTGTGACGGCCGCCACACCTACCTCGGCGTGATCACCTCGTAACATTGCCCGCATGTCTTCGACCGAGTCGCCTTCCGTGTCGGCCGCCAGTGTGCTCCCTCGGGTGGCACCCGTCCGGGTCGGCGAGGGCGAGCGGCTGCGGTGCGTGAACCTGCCCGGAGTCACCCTGTCGGTCCGTTCCCGGCCCCCCGTCCGCGAGGGTCTGCCGCCCGCGCTGTACGTCCACGGACTCGGCGGTTCCTCGCAGAACTGGTCGGCGCTGATGGCCGAGCTGGACGGTGTCGTCGACGGCGAGGCCGTCGACCTGCCCGGCTTCGGCGACTCCCCGCCCCCGGACGACGGCAACTACTCGGTCACCGGTCACGCGCGCGCGGTGATCCGCCATCTCGACGCGTCCGGCCGCGGCCCGGTCCACCTGTTCGGCAACTCCCTCGGCGGCGCGGTCGCCACGCGTGTGGCCGCCGTGCGCCCCGACCTCGTCCGCACACTCACCCTCGTCTCGCCCGCCCTGCCGGAGCTGCGCATCCAGCGCGGCGCGGTGCCCACGGGGCTGCTCGGCGTGCCCGGTGTGGCCGCGCTGTTCACCCGGATCACCAAGGAGTGGACGGCCGAGCAGCGGGTGCAGGGGGTCACCGCCCTCTGCTACGGCGATCCCGGCCGGGTCTCCGCCGAAGCCTTCCAGCACGCCGTCGAGGAGCTGGAGCGGCGCCTGCAGCTGCCGTACTTCTGGGACGCGATGGCACGCTCCGCGCGCGGCATCGTCAACGCCTACACGCTCGGCGGCCAGCACGGGCTGTGGCGCCAGGCCGAGCGGGTCCTCGCCCCGACCCTGCTGGTCTACGGCGGCCGCGACCAGCTGGTCGGCTTCCGGATGGCCGCCAAGGCCGCCCGCTCCTTCCGCGACTCGCGCCTGCTGTCCCTGCCGGACGCCGGGCACGTGGCGATGATGGAGTACCCGGACCTGGTGGCCGGCGCGTTCCGTGAACTCCTCGCCCAGGCAGGGGAGTCGGGCACAATCGACGCCGAGGAGCCCACGGACGGCGGCCGGCGTGCCACCGCACCGGGCACGGAGAGCTGAGGGCAGGGGTGGGACGTCACAGCCGGCGCGGACCGGCACCGAAGGACGATTCCGCGGCCATAGCGGCCCGGCGAGGCGAGGAGCGGGACGCCCGCTCCGGTGACCGGCGGGACCCGCCGGACCGCAGAGGCGGCCAGGGTGCGGCGACGCCGTACCCGGACGGTGCCGTCCAGGGGCCGCCCCGGGCACCACGCGCTCCGGGTGCCGCGTGGCCCACGCACGCCGGGTTCCCGGGCCCGACCGGGTTCTCCGACGGCACCCCCGCCCACGGTGTGCCGCGTCCGGCCGACGGGACGCCCGCGCAGGGGGTCCCCCGCTTTGCCGTGGGCAGCCCCGCGCGCGGTGTGCCGGGTTTCCCGGACGGGACTCCCGCCCACGGCATGCCCCGTCCGTTCGACGGGACCCCCGCGCGCGGTGTGCCGAGGGTCGCCGACGGTGCTTCCGCGCAGGGCGTGCCCCGGGGACGCGGAAGCGGCTCGGTCCGCGGGGCGCACCCCGAGCAGCGTGAGGCCGGCGGTGGCTGGGGAGAGGTCGGCGGGCCGGCCGGCGGCGGTGCCGGACCCGGTGTCGTACTCCCCCGGCAACGCCAGGCGGGGTCGGGCGGTCCAGGGCGGCGCCGCGGTCCCCGGCAGGACTATCTCGAGGCGTTCGAGGGTGCGGGCGACGGCACCGAGGACGCGGACGTCTTCGCGCCCCGGCCGGGCCGGAACCCTCGTACCGAGGAGCGGCCGGCCGTAGGCGAGCAGCGGGACCCGGAGGCACGGCAATCCGGCCTCCAGGCCGCGGACGGCCTCGCGGTGCCCGCGCAGCGCGGCGGCGGCAAGGGGCGCGCCTTCGCCGGTATCGCGGCGGCGGCCGTCACCACCGTGCTCGCCGTGATCGTCGCCGGACAGGTGACCGGTGCGCGGGACGGCGGCACTGCGGAGGCGCAGCCCGCCACGGACACCGACCAGGCCCGCAACGCCCGGGCACCCGGCGCGTCGAGTGCCTCCGCGTCGCCGGAGACGGTGGCGCTGACGTACGACCAGAAGATGGGCCGGAAGTATCCCCTCGGCGTCGCACTGAAGGGCCCGGGAAAGTTCGACGCCGTGCCCGGGTCCGCCGAGGCGCCCGGCAAGGGCCAGAAGTACCGGTACCGCGTGGACGTCGAGCAGGGGCTGGGCCTGGACGGCGAGCTGTTCGCCGAAGCCGTCCAGAAGACCCTGAACGACCAGCGGAGTTGGGCCCACGGCGGAGCCCGTACCTTCGAGCGCATCTCTTCCGGCAAGCCCGACTTCGTGATCACCCTGGCCAGCCCCGGCACCACCGCCGAGTGGTGTGCCAAGTCCGATCTCGACACCGCGGAGGAGAACGTCTCCTGCGACTCGGCCTCCACCGAGCGCGTGATGATCAACGCCTACCGGTGGGCCCAGGGCAGCAAGACGTACGGGGACGAGATCCACGCCTACCGGCAAATGCTGATCAACCACGAGGTCGGTCACCGTCTCGGACACGGCCATGTGACGTGCCAGAAGAACGGCGAACTGGCCCCCGTCATGCAGCAGCAGACCAAGTTCCTCGACCACGACGGAATCCACTGCCTGCCCAACCCCTGGCCCTACCCCAAGAGTTGACGAGCTGTGCTTATGTCAGATTGACATGAGTCGCAGGGTCGTTCATATTTCTGACCATGTGGTCCCGTCACGCCGTCTCCGACAGCGCCGCCATCGAGCTGGCGCTCATCGGTGTGACCGCGCTCTGCGTGGCCGACATCCACTGTCGCTGACGCCGCCTCCCCGGCGTACGCGTCGCGACCTTTCCCCACCTTCTCCGTGACCGAGTCCGCGTGACCGTGTCACGGGTTTTCCGACGACCCGACGCCGGGGCCGACGTCTGCCCGCAGCCGTCTCACTCCTCGTCCCTTTGTCTCACTCTTCGAGAATTCCTCGATCAGTTCCCCGAGAGGTCGTCATTCCGATGCGTCAACCGTCCGTCATAGCGCGCCGCGTGGCAGCGGCATCCGTCAGCCTGGTCGTGGCAGCGGGCGCCGCCGCCTGCGGCCCGAAGGACAACGATGCCAAGGGTTCCGGTGGCGACTCCGCGCCCCACAAGGGCGGCACGCTCACGGTGCTCAACTCCGAGCCGCAGACCGACTTCGACCCCGCGCGCCTCTACACCTCCGGCGGCGGAAACGTCCCCTCGCTCGTCTTCCGCACCCTCACCACGCGCAACCGCGAGAACGGTGCGGCCGGCGCCGAGGTCGTCCCGGACCTCGCCACCGACACCGGGCGCCCCAACAAGGACGCCACCGTGTGGACGTACACCCTGAAGGCCGGGCTCACGTACGAGGACGGCTCCCCGATCACCTCCGCCGACATCAAGTACGGCATCGAGCGCTCCTTCGCCCCCGAACTCTCCGGCGGCGCCCCCTACCTGCGGGACTGGCTGGTCGGCGCCGCCGGCTACCAGGGCCCGTACAAGGACAAGAAGGGGCTGTCCGCGATCGAGACGCCGGACGCCCGGACCATCGTCTTCCACCTGAACAAGCCCGAGGGCGAGTTCCCGTACCTCGCCACCCAGACGCAGTTCACCCCGGTCCCCAAGGCCAAGGACACGGGCACGAAGTACGAGTCGCACCCGGTCTCGTCCGGCCCGTACAAGGTCGTCGAGAACGAGAACGACGGCGAGCACCTCGTCCTGAAGCGCAACACCCACTGGTCGGGCTCGGTGGACGCCGAGCGCAAGGCCTACCCGGACACCATCGATGTGCGCTCCGGGCTCGACTCCTCCGTGATCAACCAGCGGCTGTCCGCGTCCCAGGGGACGGACGCCGCCGCGGTCACCACGGACACCAACCTCGGCCCGGCCGAGCTGGCCAAGGTCACCGGCGACAAGGCGCTGGCCGCGCGCGTGGGCACCGGCCACTTCGGCTACACGAACTACATCGCGTTCAACCCGACCGTGAAGCCGTTCGACAACCCCAAGGTCCGGCAGGCGATCTCCTACGCCATCGACCGCTCCTCGGTGGTCAACGCCGCCGGCGGCAGCGCGCTCGCCGAGCCCGCCACCACCTTCCTGCCCGACCAGAAGTCCTTCGGGTACACCCCTGACGACCCGTTCCCGGCGGGCAGGTCCGGCAACGCGGCCAAGGCCAGGGAACTGCTGGCCCAGGCCGGCCACAAGAACGGGCTCACCGTCACGCTGACCCACTCCAACGCCAAGGACTTCGAGACCAGCCCCGAGATCGCGACCGCCGTCCAGGACGCGCTCAAGAAGGCCGGCATCAAGGTCGAGCTCCAGGGCCTGGAGGACAACGACTACCGGGACAAGACCCACGGCCTGAAGACCGAGCCGGGCTTCTTCCTCGCCCACTGGGGTGCCGACTGGCCCTCCGGCGGTCCCTTCCTCGCCCCGATCTTCGACGGCCGGCAGATCGTCAAGGACGGAGCGAACTTCAACACGGGCCTGCTGAACGACAAGTCGGTCAACGCCGAGATCGACGCGATCAACAAGCTGACCGACCTCGACGCGGCGGCGAAGCGGTGGGGTGCGCTGGACCAGAAGATCGGCGAGAAGGCCCTCGTCGTCCCGCTGTTCCACCCCGTCTACAAGCGCCTGTACGGCTCGGACGTCAAGAACGTCGTCATCAGCGACTGGACCGGCGTCCTGGACATCTCCCAGGTCGCGGTGAAGTGACGCCGTGAGCGAGGCACTCATCGCCGTCGAGACCGCCGGGACGGACACCTCCGTCCCGGCGGTCTCGGGGGCACGTCAGTTCTGGCGGCGGCTGCGTGCGCAGCGCGCCGCCCTGGTCGCCGCGGCCGTCGTCGCGCTGCTCGTCCTCGTCGCGCTCGGCGCGCCGCTGCTCACCGCCCTGGAGGGCCAGGACCCCACGACCTACCACCCCTCGCTGATCGACTCCGCGCGCGGCGGCGTGCCCGTCGGCTCCTTCGGCGGCATCTGCGGCGACCACTGGCTGGGCGTCGAACCGCAGACGGGCCGCGACCTGTTCGCCCGGCTCGTGTACGGGGCGCGGGTGTCCCTCGGGGTGGCGCTGGCCGCCACGGTGCTGCAGATCGCCATCGGGGTCGCCGTCGGCGCCGCCGCCGCGCTCGGCAGCGGCTGGATCGATCAGCTGCTGAGCCGCGCCACGGACGTCATCGTCGCCATGCCGCTCATGATCATGGCACTGGCCCTGCTGGCGATCGTGCCGGCCGGCTTCCCGCGCACCGTCCTCGTCACCCTGGTGATCGGTCTGATCGGCTGGGGCACCATCGCGAAGATCGTCCGCGCCCAGACCCTCACCCTGAAGGGGCTCGACCACGTGGCCGCCGCCCGGCTGAGCGGCTGGAACACCTGGCGGGTCGCCCGCCGCGAGCTGCTGCCCGGCCTCGCCGCCCCCGTCATCACCTACGCGGCCCTGCTCGTCCCCATGAACATCTCGGTCGAGGCGGCCCTCTCCTTCCTCGGCGTCGGCGTGAAGCCGCCCACGCCCTCGTGGGGGCAGATGCTCACCGCCGCCGACGTCTGGTACCAGGCCGCGCCCCAGTACCTGCTGCTGCCGGCCGGCGCCCTGTTCGTCACCGTCCTCGCCCTCACCGTCCTCGGGGACGGCGTGCGCACCGCCCTGGATCCGCGCGCCGCCTCCCGCCTGCGCGTCGGAACCGGCCGCCGGGACAGGACCGGCAAGAGCTCCGAGGAGGCGACCGCATGAGCGGCTTCGGCGGATTCCTGCTGCGCCGGGCCGTCGGCGCGGTGATCACCCTGCTCGCCGTCTCGGTGATCGTCTACGTGGTCTTCTACGCCACGCCCGGCAACGTCGCCCAGATCACCTGCGGCCCGCGCTGCTCACCGGAACAGGTGCACCAGGTCGCCCGGCAACTGCACCTGGGCGACCCCCTCCACCTGCGCTACTGGCACTTCCTCGAAGGCCTCCTGGTGGGCCGGGACTTCTCCACGGGCACCTCGGTCGAGCACTGCACGGCACCCTGCCTGGGGCAGTCGTACCAGACCGGCCGGCAGGTCCTGGACATCATCCTGACCAAGCTGCCCGTCAGCCTCTCGCTCGTCCTCGGCGCCATGGTGCTGTGGCTCCTCCTCGGCGTCGGCACCGGCGTGCTCTCCGCCTGGCGGCGCGGCCGGCTCAGCGAGCGCGTCCTGACGGCGATCACCCTGGCCGGCACCGCCACGCCCGTGTTCGTCATCGGGCTGGTCCTGATGATCGTCGTCTGCGGCGAGCTCCAGCTGCTGCCCTTCCCGCAGTACGTGAACCTCACCGACGACCCCGAACAGTGGGCGTGGAACCTGCTGCTGCCGTGGCTCTCGCTGGCCCTGATCGAGGCGGCCGCCTTCGCCCGGCTGACCCGCGCCGCCATGCTGGAGACGCTCGCCGAGGACCACATCCGCACCTTCCGCGCCTACGGCGTCGGCGAACGGGCCGTCGTCGGCCGGCACGCGCTGCGTGGCGCGCTCGCGCCGGTCATCGCGCTGAACGCCAACAACGTCGGCTCGGCCGTCGGCGGTGCCGTCCTCACCGAGACCCTGTTCGGCCTGCCGGGCATCGGCCAGGAGCTGGTGCACGCGGTGAAGGTGGTCGACCTGCCGGTGGTCGTCGGCATGGTCCTGGTCATCGCATTCTTCGTGGTCCTCGCCAACGCCGTCGCGGACGTGCTGTACGCGGTGGCCGACCGACGGGTGGTGCTCGCATGAGCCTGGTGGAAGTCAAGGACCTGACCGTCGAGTTCGGCGCCGTGCGGGCCGTGGACGGACTCTCCTTCGATCTGGCGAAGGGCGCCGCCCTGGCCCTCGTCGGCGAGTCCGGCTCCGGCAAGTCCACCGTCGCGGGCGCCCTGCTGGGCCTGCACCGCGGCACCGGTGCCCGGGTCGGCGGCTCGGTCCGCGTCGCCGGCACCGACGTGCGGGACGCCCCGGACGAGGAACTGCGCCGGCTGCGCGGCGCCAAGGCCGCCATGGTCTTCCAGGACCCGCTGTCCTCGCTCGACCCGTACTACGCGATCGGCGACCAGATCGCCGAGGTCCACCGCGTCCATGCGCGCGTGTCGCGCCGCGCCGCACGCGCGCGTGCCGTGGAAGTGCTGGAGCGGGTGGGCATCCCGGACGCGGCACGGCGGTCCCGTTCCCGCCCGCACGAGTTCAGCGGCGGCATGCGCCAGCGCGCCCTCATCGCCATGGCCCTCGCCTGCGAACCGGACCTGCTGATCGCCGACGAGCCGACCACCGCCCTCGACGTCACCGTGCAGGCCCAGATCCTCGACCTGCTGCACACCCTGCGCCAGGAGACCGGCATGGGGCTGCTGCTCGTCACCCACGACGTGGGCGTCGCCGCCGAGAGCGTGGACGACGTCCTCGTCATGCGGCACGGCAGGGCCGTCGAGGACGGTCCGGTCGGCACGGTCCTCGCCGCGCCCGCCCAGGCTTACACCCGCCGGCTCCTCGACGCCGTACCGCGCGTGGACACCCGCCGGACCTCCTCGCCGGCCGGCGAGGAGGTCGTGCTGGAGGCCGACGGAGTGCGGCGCGAGTTCGGGCGCTGCAAGCGGGCGTTCGCCGCCGTGGACGACGTCTCGCTGACCGTCCGCCGCGGTGAGACGCTCGGCGTGGTCGGGGAGAGCGGCAGCGGCAAGACCACGCTCGGCCGCATGCTGGTCGGGCTGCTCCGGCCGACCGCGGGCGGCATCCGTTACGAGGGCCGCCCGCACACCGGCGTGAACCCGGCCGTGCAGATGGTCTTCCAGGACCCGGTCTCCTCCCTCAACCCCCGCCGCAGTGTGGGCGAGTCCATCGCCGACCCACTGCGCGCACGGGGCGGGACCGACGACGAGGGCGTCCGGGGGCGCGTGACGGAACTGCTGGAGCGCGTGGGGCTCGACAGGGAGCACTACGACCGCTACCCGCACGAGTTCAGCGGCGGACAGCGCCAGCGCATCGGCATCGCCCGGGCGCTCGCCGCCGACCCGCGCGTCATCGTCTGCGACGAGCCGGTCTCGGCGCTCGACGTCACGACCCAGGCCCAGGTGGTCGGCCTGCTCGGCGAGCTCCAGCGGGAACTCGGTCTCGCGCTGGTCTTCATCGCCCACGACCTCGCCGTCGTCCGCCAGGTCAGCGACCGGGTCGCGGTGATGCGCGGGGGCCGGCTGGTCGAGTACGGCCCCGCCGACGAGGTGTACGACAGCCCGCGCGAGCCCTACACCCGGCAGCTCCTGGCCGCCGTACCCTCGCTCGATCCGGAGCTGGCGGCCCGGCGGCGGGCGGCCCGGGGCGAACCGGCCGTGGCGTGACGCCCCGCGCCGATCGGCGCGGCCGCCGGCCCCCGCGGGCGGCCCGCTGATGTCCTAGCGCGGCAGAACGCCACCCGCACGCGAAAGTTACGACCGTTCACCCCTTTTGGTGGCGCGATGGACAACCGTCCGTCGCGCCACCGCCTTGTCCCCTTACGTTCGTCCCGCTGCGAGCCGTCGGGACAACGGCGGCTCCCCAGACGGGAGATCGGGGGTGCACACGTGCGCATCGGACTGCTTACGGAGGGTGGCTACCCGTTTGTGAGCGGTGACGCCAGACTCTGGTGCGACCGGCTCGTGCGCGGGCTCGAGCAGCACGAGTTCGACATCTACGCGCTCAGCCGCAGCCGGCAGCAGGAGGACGAGGGCCGGGTCCCGCTCCCGCCGCAGGTCGGCCGGGTGCGGACGGCGCCGCTGTGGACTTCGGAGGACGACGGAGTCACCCACGGGCGGCGCGCGCGCCGGCGCTTCACCGAGTGCTACGGGGAGCTGGTCGGGGCGGTGTGCGCCGCCTCCGACGCCGCATCCGGGCCCGCCTCCGCCGACCTGGCGGACCGTTTCGGCAGTGCTCTGTACGGACTCGCCGAACTGGCCCGCGACGAGGGCGGACTGGTCGGCGCCCTGCGCTCCGACGCCGCCGTGCGCACCCTGGAACGCGCCTGCCGCGCGCCCGGCGCGCTGCGTACGGCGCGCGAGGCGCGCGTACCGGATCTGCTCGCGGTCGCCGCACACCTCGAACGCGCCCTGCGTCCCCTCTCCCTCGACTGGTACGACGACGCCGGACTCGGCGCGGCCGACCTCTGCCACGCCACCGCGGGCGGTTCCGCCGCCCTCCCCGGACTGCTCGCCCGGCACTTCGCGGGCGTCCCCCTGCTGGTCACCGAGTACGGCGTCCAGCTCCGCTCGCACTACCTGGCCCTCGGGCCCGACGCCGCCGCCCCCGCCGTCCGCGCGCTCCTCGCCTCCTTCCACGGCCGGCTGGCCGCCGAGGTCTACCGGCGCGCCGAGATCCTCACCCCCGGCAACGGGCACGCCCGCCGCTGGCAGGAACGGTGCGGCGCCGACCGGAGCCGGATCCGCACGGTCTACCCGGGGATGGACGCCGCCCGCTTCACGGAGGCCGGCGAGTCCCCGGACCGCTCCGATCCGGACGCGCTGGTCTGGGTCGGCCGCGTCGAACCCGCCAAGGACCTGGTCTCCCTCCTGCACGCCTTCGCCGAGGTCCGCAAGGAGGAACCCAAGGCGCGGCTGCGCATCGTGGGTGCGCCCGCCGGACCGGAGGGCGAGGCCTACCTCGGCCACTGCCGGGCGCTCGCCGCGCAGCTCTTCCCGGACGAGGCGGAGGGCGTGCACGCCGTCGGCGACAACCCGGTCTCCTTCGAGGAGATCGGCGGTCCGGAGGCCCCGACCCCGGCCGACGCGTACGCGGCCGGCGCCGTCGTCGTGCTGTCCAGCGTGGTGGAGGGCTTCCCGGTCGGTCTCGTCGAGGCCATGTTCTGCGGCCGGGCCACGGTGTCCACGGACGTCGGCGCCGTGGTGGAGGTCATCGGGGGCACGGGCCTAGTCGTCCCCCCGCGCAATCCGCGGGCGCTCGCCGAGGCGTGCGTGGCGCTGCTGCGCGACCCCGAGCGCCGTGCGCGTCTCGGCGCCGCCGCGCGCGCCCGGGCGCTCGAACTGTTCACCGTCGAGCAGAACATCGCGGCATTTCACGGCATTTACCTGGAGATCGTCTCGCACTGCCCGGTCCGCCGGGTCGTCCTCGACGAGGCCGGGGAGCCCCTGCCGTTCGCCACCCCCGCCGAGTCCCACGTGCCCGGCCGCTGGACCGGCCCGACGGCCCGCGTCCTGCCCCGCGGCATTCCCGGCTGGGCCACCGGCGCCCCGGTGCGCGCGAAGCGCGTCGCGGCCGCGGAGGGGGTGCGATGAGCGTGGGACAGGACCGTGAGGAGCTGAGCGGGCGCGGCGGGACCGACCGGTGCGCCGTGAGCGAGCCGGGCGACCTCGACCGGCCCGGCATGCCGAGCGGCGCCGACGCGTGGGACGCGCCGTCGGGGGAGTGGCTCGCGGCCGCTCCGGGGCCGACCCCGCTCCTGGCGACGTCGGCCGAAGCCGGCGCCGGAACTGAAGCCGAGGCCGAGGCAGAAGCCGCAGCCGAATCCGCAGCCGAAGCCGGTGCCGGAACCGAAGCCGGAGCCGGCCCCGCGGCCGACGCCCTTCCGGCACCGGCGGACCCCGAGCCCGGCAAGCGGCGGGTCCCCGGACCGCACAGCCGGCGCGGGGCGGTGGATCCGGTGAAAGCACTGCTGCACCGGCACCGGGAACTGTGCGAGCGGGCCGTGGACCCCCTGGAGATCGCGGCCGGGCTGGAGGCGCACGGCGTCACCGACCGGACCGCCGCCCGCTTCCGGCACCGGGACGTCTTCTCGCTCGCCGAAGAGCTGTACGCGCGCGTCCCGCGCGACGGCGACCCGCGCCAGGAGCCCGAGCCCCTGCCCGCACCCCGTATCCGCACCGGCTGGGTCCTGCTCACCGTGCTGCCCGGCGCCCTCGGCGCGGCCACCGTGACCGCGCTGCGGCTCACCGACGGGCACACCCGGCTGCTCGTGACGCTCGGCGGCGTCCTCGCCGCGGCCCTCGCCACCCGCGCGGCACTGCGCCACGGCCCCCTGGCCGACCGGTCCGGCACGCCCTCGTGGCGCACGGCGAGCGCCGCGCGCGCGTGGACGCTCTGGCTGCTCGGATACGCCCTCCTCGGCGACGGTCTGCTGCACGCCGTCCTGACCGGCGGCCCCGACACCGCGCCCACCGGGACCCCGGACGGACCCTGGCCGACCGCCACCGCGCCCGTCCTCGCCCTCCTGCTCGCCTGCGCCCCGGCGGCCTGGTGCGCCCACCTGCTCACCGCGGGCGCCCGCCGCCGGCTCGCCGGCAGCCGCGGACTGGAGGACTTCTCCTCCGCCGCGAAACCGCTGCTGCTCGGCACCTTCGCGCTGTTCCTGGGTGCGCTCACGGCACTGCTCCTGCTCTGCGGCACCACGCTGCGCGAACCCGTGCCCTACCCGCGGTCCGTCGCCCTCGGTGCCCTGCTCCTCCTCGCGCGCCTGCTCACCGTCCACCGTCACCGGCACGCCCCGGTCCTCGCCCTGGGCGCGGCGGCGGCCGTGGAGGCGGCGGCCCTCGCCCTGCCGACGGCGGCGCGGCTGCCGGGCTGCGCCTTCCTCGCGACCCCCGTGGAGACCCTGGTGAACGCCGGCGGCCCGGCCGCCGTCCCCGCCCTCGCCTGCGGTACCGCGGCCCTGGTCCTGCTGCTGCACGCCGTCCGCGCCCTCACCCAGGCCTCGGCGCACGCTCCCGCGGGAGCACCCGAGTGAATCTTCCGCCACCGGTCCGACCCGGGGCCGCCACCCGTCCGGAGCGCATGACCGCACCGGACCGGGGCCACCGGGGCCCGGCCGGCCACCGGCGGCGCCCGCACCACCCCGTTGAAGGAGAACACCAGATGACCACCTCCCGACCCGGAGCGTCCCGAGCCCCCGGTACCGCCGGACCGGCCACGGGAGCCTTCGCAACGGCCGGATCCACCGGCGCGCACACCCCGGGAGCCGCTCGATGAGGGTCCTGCTGATCGGAGCCAACGGATACATCGGCCGCTTCGTCGCCGACCGCCTGCTCGCCGACCCCGCCGTCCAGCTCACCGCGCTCGGCCGCGGCGACGACGCCGACGTCCGCTTCGACCTGGCCACCGGCAGCCCGGGCGCGCTCACGCGCTTCCTCGACGCCGTACACCCCGGCGTCGTCGTGAACTGCGCCGGAGCCACCCGGGGCGGCGCCCGCGAACTCACCCGGCACAACACCGTCGCCGTCGCCACCGTCTGCGAGGCCCTGCGCCGCAGCGGCTGCGGCGCCCGCCTGGTGCAGATCGGCTGCGGCTCCGAGTACGGGCCCAGCCAGCCGGGCTCCTCCACGGCCGAGGACGCCGTGCCGCGCCCGGGCGGCCCGTACGGCGTCAGCAAGCTCGCCGCGACCGAACTCGTCCTCGGCTCCGGACTGGACGCCGTCGTCCTGCGCGTCTTCTCACCCGCGGGCCCCGGCACCCCGGCAGGGTCCCCGCTCGGCCGGCTCGCCGAGGCCATGCGCCGCGCGATGCAGTCCGGCGACGGCGAACTGAAGCTGGCCGGCCTCGGCGTCCAGCGCGACTTCGTGGACGTGCGCGACGTCGCCCGCGCCGTGCACGCCGCCTCGCTCTCCGCCGCGCAGGGCGTGATCAACATCGGTTCCGGCCGGGCCGTACGCCTCCGGGACGCCGCCGCCGTCCTCGCGCGCGTCGCCGGGTACGGCGGCGCCCTGCACGAACTCGACGCCCCGCCCGGAGCCCTGCGCGGCGCCATCGGCCACCCGCGCGCCGACTCCGACCACACCGCCCCGCTGGCCTACCCGTACCCGGACGGCTGCGGCAGCTGGCAGCAGGCCGACGTGCGCACCGCACGCGACCGGCTCGGCTGGCGGCCCCGCATCAACCTCGAAGAATCCCTGGCAGACATCTGGATGGAGGCGGCATGCCGCATCTGACCAGCACCACGGCGGGCGCCACGCACACCGGCGTCCGCACCGCCCTCGGCATCCCCGGCTACGCCCACCCGCTCGTCGCACCCGCCCAGTGGGCCGAACTCGCCCGCCCCGGCACCCCGCTGGACTGGGTGGTGCTGAACGTGGCCGGCGGCCCCGGCAGCCGCCCCGACCCGCACTGCCTGGAGGCCACGGCCCGGCTGCGCGGCGCCGGCGTCCGCGTCCTCGGCCACCTGGACCTCACCTACGGCGCCCGTGCCTTCGCCGACCTGCTCTCCGACGCCCACCGCCACCTCGACTGGTACCGGGTGGACGGTTTCCTGCTGGACCGCTGCCCCACCGAGCGCACCGCGCTCCCCGAGGTCCGGCGCGCCGTCACCACGCTGCGCGCGATCAGCGACACCGCGCACCTCGTCCTCGGCCACGGCACCCACCCGCACCCCGGCTACGCCGAGAACGCCGACCAACTGGTGACCTTCTCCGGCTCCTGGTCCGACTACCGCTGGTCGCAGGTCGCCGAGTGGACGGCCGACTACCCGCCCGACCGCTTCTGCCACTTCGTGCACGGCGTGCCCCACGGCCACCTGGACGAGGCGCTGCGCATCGCACGCTGGCAGGGAGCGGCGACGATCTACTTCACGGACCGCACCGACGGGGGCGGCCGCGCGGACCCCTGGGAGACGATGCCCGGCTACTGGGACGACATCGTCTCGCGTATCGGAACGGGTGTCTCGGAATGAAAAAGGCCGTGGCAGTGTTACGGGGAGAACAACCGTACTGTTTGACCGACCAACGGAGTCCCCGTGTCGCTGCCACCCCTGGTCGAGCCAGCTTCTGAGCTCACCGTAGACGAGGTCCGCCGGTACTCCCGCCACCTGATCATCCCGGATGTCGGGATGGACGGGCAGAAGCGGCTGAAGAACGCCAAGGTGCTCTGTGTGGGCGCCGGCGGCCTGGGCTCGCCGGCGCTGATGTACCTGGCCGCCGCGGGCGTGGGCACGCTCGGCATCGTGGAGTTCGACGAGGTCGACGAGTCGAACCTGCAGCGCCAGATCATCCACAGCCAGTCCGACATCGGCCGCTCCAAGGCCGAGTCGGCGCGGGACAGCGTCAAGGGCATCAACCCGTACGTGAACGTGATCCTTCACGAGGAGCGGCTCGAGGCCGACAACGTGATGGAGATCTTCGGACAGTACGACCTGATCGTCGACGGCACGGACAACTTCGCGACCCGCTACCTGGTCAACGACGCCTGTGTGCTGCTGAACAAGCCGTACGTGTGGGGCTCGATCTACCGCTTCGACGGTCAGGCGTCGGTGTTCTGGTCCGAGCACGGTCCCTGCTACCGCTGCCTGTACCCGGAGCCCCCGCCGCCCGGCATGGTGCCCTCCTGCGCCGAGGGCGGCGTCCTGGGCGTGCTCTGCGCGTCCATCGGCTCCATCCAGGTCAACGAGGCCATCAAGCTCCTCGCGGGCATCGGCGAGCCGCTGGTCGGCCGTCTGATGATCTACGACGCCCTGGAGATGCAGTACCGCCAGGTCAAGGTCCGCAAGGACCCGGACTGCGCGGTCTGCGGCGAGAACCCGACCGTCACCGAGCTCATCGACTACGAGGCCTTCTGCGGCGTCGTGTCCGAGGAGGCCCAGGAGGCGGCCGCCGGTTCGACGATCACTCCCAAGCAGCTCAAGGAGTGGATCGACGACGGCGAGAACATCGAGATCATCGACGTCCGCGAGATCAACGAGTACGAGATCGTCTCGATCCCCGGCGCCAAGCTGATCCCCAAGAACGAGTTCCTCATGGGCACCGCCCTCGAGGGGCTGCCGCAGGACAAGAAGATCGTCCTGCACTGCAAGACGGGTGTCCGCAGTGCGGAAGTCCTCGCGGTCCTGAAGTCCGCGGGCTTCTCCGACGCGGTCCATGTCGGCGGTGGCGTCATCGGCTGGGTCAACCAGATCGAACCGGACAAGCCGGTCTACTGAACCACCCCCGGTCCCACGGAAGCCCACGGCCCTGATCAGCTCAGGTGCCGTGGGCTTCTCGCCGTCCCGGACCGTACCGCCGACGGTCGGGACACCCGGCGACTGCGCCGATATGAGTAACTACGTGCCGAAATTCCCCAATTGTCGAGGGTGGATCGATACGCTCCGAGCGTCAGTCAGCGCGCGGTGAAAGAAGTCTGCCCATGCCATTCCATCCGGGGGAGCAGGTCAATTTCGGCGGTGAGACCGCCGTGGTGCTGGAGGACCGCGGTGACGGTGGCTACCTGATCTCCAGCGGTCCCGCGCGACTGTCGATCGTGGTCCCCCGTGACTCCCTGGAGAACGCCCGGCGCCGGCCGGCCGCCAAGCGGCTGTTCACCCCGAGCGTGCCGCATCTGCTCTCCGTGGACGATTTCCTCGACGACCCGGACGAGGTGCGCGAGATCGCGCTGAGTGCGGGCTACCACACCGATCCGGAGCACTTCAAAGGGCTGCGCAGCGACCACCGGTACCTCTGGCCCGGCCTGCGCGAGGAGTTCTCGCGACTGCTCGGCACCCCGGTCACCGAGTGGCTCGGCCACAACGCCAACGGTGTCTTCCAGCAGACCGCGCACGACGATCCGCTGGTCTGGCATCACGACTCGCAGAGCTACGCCGCCGCGATCTACCTGAACCCGAACCCGCCCGCCGGTGCCGGCACCAGCTTCTGGCGCGACCGGCTGCACGGCTGCCGGCGCGCCCCCGCTCATCCGAAGGAGCGGGCCCGCCTGGGCAGTCCGGAGGCCGTGGAGGCCGCGCGCTCTTCGGTCTACGACCCCTACAACTTCGTGCACGAGGACAACTGGGAGCTGGTCGAGTCGATCTCCGGCCAGTACAACCGGCTGGTGATCTGGGACGCGAAGCTGATCCACTCGGCCACGTCCTACGAGCACTTCGCCGGCGAACACGGCACCCACCGCCTGGTGCAGCTCTTCTTCTTCGACATCGACGTCTGAGCGGCCCTGGTGCCGGCGCGCCTTCCCCACGCCGGATCCGGGCTACGACGGCCATCCAGGAGCTCTCCTGGATGGCCGTCGGCAATTCAGGGCGGTATCGATGTGTTCGCCGTCTCTGTCTGGGGTGAGGGGATCCGCGTTGCAGTGTGATGATCACGTCGGTTAACGTGGCGTCAACTTCATACGTGCTGAGTCATGTTGAGGTCGACCACACCGCGCGACCGCGGCCATGAGGGCCACCGGGCCGTATGCGAGGCATGACCATCCTCGCGGCCCCGTGGTGGCGGCTGCCGTCGCTGTTCGACGGAAGATACGGGGAGTTTCATGAAGAAGCGCTTGATGGGCAGGCTCGCGGTCGCGATCCTGGCCCCCGTGGTGATCCTGGCGGGCGCCGGCCAGGCGTTCGCCAACGGGACCGTCACCTGGAAGAACAAGCTCAACGGCAAGTGCCTGGGCTACATCAACAACATCCCGCTCGCTGCCGCCGACTGCGGTACGCCGCCGTCCAAGTGGACGGAGACCAAGCAGTCCGACGGCAGCTGGACGCTCAAGACCAGCTACGGCGACTGCCTCGACAGCAACCGGGACGGCAAGGTCTACATCCGGAACTGCAACGGCGGCGCCAACCAGAAGTGGGAAGAGATCAAGGACACCGCGGGCTGGCGTCTGAAGAACAAGGCGACCGGGCTCACGCTCGGCCAGCACGACAGCGTCCTCTACACGGGCTTCGACGGCGGCCTCAAGGCCCAGCGCTGGAGCTGAGTCGACCCGACGCTCCCGCATGAGCCGTGGAGCGGGGGCTCCGGTGCCACAGGCGTCCGGAGCCCCGTCCGCGCGGGGCGTCCGTCAGGAGCAGACCGTGCCGTCCTTGGGTACCGTCCCCTTCAGCAGATAGGCGTTCACCGCCGAGTCGACGCAGTCGCTGCCGCGGCCGTACGCCCCGTGCCCCTCGCCCTTCCAGGTGAGTTCGACGCCGACGCCCCGGCCCAGTTCGTCGGCCATTCTGCGGGCGCCCTCGTACGGGGTGGCCGGGTCGCCGGTGTTGCCGACGACGAGGACGGGCGCCGCGCCCGGCGCACCGACCTCCGGGGTGTCGAACTGGCCCGGCACCGGCCAGCCGTGGCACCAGCCCGCCGAGTCCCAGCCCAGGAAGTCCCCGAACACGGGGGAGATCCGCTCGAACTCCGCCAGTCGCCGCTTCGTCTCGGCGGCGGTCGGCCGCTGTCTGTCGTCCAGGCACGAGATGGCCCGCTGGGAGTGGGACGTCGTGCCGTAGTGCCCCGAGGAGTCCCGCTCGTTGTAGTCGTCGGCGAGTGCCAGCAACTGCGAACCGTCGCCCTTCTCCGCCGACTCGAGCGCTCCGGTCAGCCGCGGCCACCTGGACTCGCTGTACAGCGGCAGGACGATCCCGGTGACGGCGAGCGTCTGGGTCAGTGTCCGACCGGACGACGTCCGCAGCGGCTCGGCGTCGATCCGCTTCAGCAGGTCCGCGATCTTCCGCGAGCCCTGCTCGGGATCCTGGCCGGTGGACTTCAGATAGTCGCCCAGGGCGCGCTGGAAGCCGCGGGCCTGGTTCTCGGCGTGGCCCACCGTGTCCGCGGTCGGGTCGACCACCGCGTCGAGGATCAGGCGTCCCACCCGCTTCGGGAACAGGTGGGCGTACACACCGCCGAGTTCGGTGCCGTAGGAGATGCCGAAGTAGTGCATCCGCGTGTCGCCGAGCACCTGGCGCATCAGGTCCATGTCGCGCGCGGTGTCGGTGGTCGACACATGGGCCAGCAACCGGCCGGCGGCCTTCTGGCAGCTTCTGCCGAAGGCGGTGGAGTCCTCGAAGTACGCCTTCTCCTCGGCGGGGGTGTCCGGGGTGGCGTCGACGTCCTCGGCGGCCGCGATCTCCCGGTCGCCGCGGCAGCGGATGCCCTCGCTCCGGCCCACCCCGCGCGGATCCCAGCTGACCAGGTCGTAGCGCGCACGCAGGGGGGCGGCCAGGGCCGCGTAGTACGGCATGGTGTCCACGCCCGAGCCGCCCGGGCCGCCGAAGTTGAAGAGCAGCGAGCCGAGGCGGTCCCCGCCGCTCGCCCGCGCACGGATGAGGGCGAGGCCGATCGTCGCACCGCCCGGCTCGGCCCAGTCCAGCGGCACCTTCAGGGTCGCGCACCGCCAGTCGTCGCCCGGCGCCTTCGCGTCCCCGGTGGCCTCGCAGCGGTGCCAGTCCAGGTGCTGGGAGGTCAGGGAGGCCGGCAGGTCCGCGGAGGACGCCGCCGAGGACCGCGAGGCCGGCCCAGGAGCCGTGCCCGTCGCCTTGCCGTCGCTCTTTCCGCCGCCCCCGTCCGACGATCCGCCGCAGCCGGCCACCAGCAGCGCCGCGACCGCGGCCGCCGTCCATCGCTGCCATCGCCCCATGTGCACCCCCCTCACAGGCCCCTCGCGTCGTGCCGCGCCGGGCGTTCACGCCATGGTAGGCATAGCGGGCCGAACCCGTTACGGGCTGTGGATAACCCTCTGACCTGCATCTTCAGCCGGTGGCCAGGGGTTCAGGAGCAGACCGCGCCCGCCTTCGGCAGCTTCCCGTCCAGCAGGTAGCCGTTCACCGCGCTCTGCACGCACTTGTTCTTGCTGTCGTACGCGCCGTGCCCCTGGCCCTTGTACGTGAGCTGGACGCCCACGCCCTTGCCGAGCGCGTCCACCATCTTCCGCGCGCCCTCGTACGGGGTGGCCGGGTCGCCCGTGTTGCCGACGACGAGGATGGGCGCCGAGCCCGGGGCGCTGACGTCGGGATGGTCGGCCGCGCCCGGCACGGCCCAGTCGGTGCAGCTGAGCATGCCCCAGGCCAGGTAGTCCCCGAACAGCGGGGAGGCGGCGCGGAACTCGGGCAGTCGCTGCTGGACGAAGTCCGGGGTGTACCGGGGCTTGTCGTCGGCGCAGTTGATGGCGATGTTCGCGGCGGTGATGTTGCTGTACTCACCGTTCTCGGAACGGCCGTTCATCGAGTCGGAGAGCAGCATGAGGATCTTGCCGTCGCCGTCGTACGCCTCCTCCAGCCCCTCGGTGAGGTACTCCCAGAAGTCCTTGGAGTACAGCGCCTGCGCGATGCCGTTGGTCGCGGCGGTCTGGGTGAGCTGGCGCGGGAGGATGCCGGGGATCGGCTTCTTCTCCAGGTCGGCCAGGAGCTTGGCGATGCGGTCCTTCACCTCCTGCGGGGTGTCCCCGACCGGGCACTCCGTCGTCTTCGACGTGCAGTCCTCGGCGAAGTTGTCGAGCGCGAGCTGGAAGCCCTTGGTCTGCCCGAGCGCGCTCTGCTCGGGGTTCTGCGTGGGATCGACCACCCCGTCGAACACGGCCCGGCCGACGTGCTTGGGGAACAGGTGGGCGTAGACGCCGCCGAGCTCGGTGCCGTAGGAGATGCCGAAGTAGTGCAGTTTGTCGTCGCCGAGGACCTGCCGCATCAGGTCCATGTCGCGGGCCGCGTCCGTGGTGCGCACCTGCGGCAGCATCTTCTTGGAGTTGTTCTCGCAGGCCGCGTTGAACTGCTTGGTGCGGTTCACGAGGTCGGTGCGCTCGGCGCTGTCGTCGGGGGTCGCGTCCTGCTGGAAGAACGCGTCCAGCTGGGCGTCGCTCTCGCACTTCACGGGTGCGCTGCGGCCCACCCCGCGCGGGTCGAAGCTGACCAGGTCGTAGCGGGTGCGCAGGGCGGCGTAGTCCTCGCCGAAGGCGGGCAGCGTGCTGACGCCGCTGCCGCCGGGGCCGCCGAAGTTGAACACCAGTGAGCCGATCCGCTTGTCCGCGGGGCCGCTGGCCTTGGCCCGGATCAGGGCGAGATCGATGGTGTCGCCCTTGGGCTTCGCCCAGTCCAGGGGCGCCTTCATGGTGGCGCACTGCCACTTGGTGCCGTTCGGCAGGGGGGACGGGGCGCTGCCGCCGCCTTCCGCCTCGGACGGGGCGGGGCAGTCCTGCCAGTCGAGCTCCTGCTTGGTGAGGTCCCCGTTCCCGTCGTGCGCGGCGCCGTCACCGCATCCGGCCAGCAGACCGGACAGCACCGCGGCGGTGGTCATCAGGACGGCGGCACGCAGCCAGGAGGGGTTCGCCATGTCTCCATCGTGGGCCCGCGTCCGCCCACGCGCGCGGGACGCGAGCCGTACGAGGTACGCCCGTGCGCTCGCCCTGCCCGCCTCAGAGAGCGCCCTTGCGGGTCAGGTGGTTGAAGGCGAGCCAGCCGGGCAGCACCGGCAGCCACAGCGTCAGCAGACGGAACAGCAGGACGGCCGGCGCGGCGACCTCCTTGGGCAGGCCGACGGCGATCAGGCCGACGGTCAGCGTCGCCTCGACCGCGCCCACCCCGCCCGGTGTCGGCGCGGCCGAACCCAGCGCGTTGCCGGCCAGGAAGACGACCGCGACGCTGGCGATGCTCAGCGAGACCGTGCCGTCGCCGAAGGCGCGGATGGAGGCGTCCAGGCACATCACGAAGCAGGCGGTCAGCAGGAGCATGCCGCCGATGCCGGTGACCAGCTTCTGCGGCCGCTGGAGCACGTCGAGCATGCGCGGCACGACACCGGCGAACAGCGACCTCACGCGCGTGACGACGAATTTCCGCAGGAACGGCACCGAGGTCACCACGAGCACCAGAACTGCCACGGTGAGCAGACCCGCGATGACCGTGCGGGACGGCGACAGGGACGGTGTCTTCTCGGTGCCGGTCAGATAGCCGAACGACAGCAGCATCAGGATGTGGCAGCCGAGCCCGAACAGCTGTGACGCGCCGACGCTCGCCACCGCGAGCCCGGGGCGCACGCCCGCGCGCTGGAGGAAGCGCGTGTTGAGGGCCACGCCGCCGACCGCGGCCGGCGCCACGATCTTCACGAAGGAGCCGGCGACCTGTGCCGCGACCGTCCTCGGGAACGGCACCCGCTCGGGCACGAACCCCAGCAGCGCCATCGCCGCGGCGACGTAGCTGAGCGCGGAGAAGACCACCGCGGCGGCCACCCAGCCCCACTGGGCCTGCGCGAACAGCGTGCCGAACTCGATGTGGGTGAGCTGCGTCAGCAGGTAGTACGCGCCGATGGCACCGGCGATGAAACTGATCAGCGTCTTCGGCCGCACCCGCTCCAGGCGGGCCGGCTCCACGGGCGCCTGGGGCCTGATCCGCAGCACCTGGTGCCGGATCTGGGTGAGCAGGTCCTCCTCGCGGGCCTCGTCGAGGGCTTCGTCGAGGGCCCGCTTCTCCGCACGCTGCTCGGCGCGGACCGTCTTCTTGTCCGGCTTGTCGACGGCGGACGGGGCCGCCCCGGACCCCTCCTCCGCGCGGGCCGCCTTGGTCTGCCGGGACGCCTCCAGCACCGCCTCGCGCTCGCGCTGGGCCCGCTCGCGGGCCAGCCGGCGCAGCGTCGCGCGCGTGGAGCGCGTCAGCGCGATCGGCTGGAGCATCGGCAGGCAGTCGGCGACCGCGTCCGGACCGAGCACGCCGACCGCCGAGGCCACGGCGCGTTCGGCGCCGACCCGCAGACCGAGCGTGGTGAGCAGCTGGGCGACGTCCATGCGGAGCAGCAGATCGCCGGCGGCGATCTCGCCGCCGCGCAGCTCGGCGAGGATCACCTTGCCGGAACGATCCACCAGGATCGCGTCGCCGGCCAGCCTGCGGTGCGCGATGCGCCGCGACTGCAGCGCCTGCACCTGGTGCCAGGTGGTGCGCAGCAGCTCGTCGGTGATCTCCTCGTCGGCCAGCGTGTCCAGGGTGCGCCCGCCGGTGTGCTCGTAGACGAGCATGACCGCGTCGGGGCCGAGTTCGGAGGTGGCGATCAGCTTCGGCGCGTTGGCGCCGGCCGCGATCGCCGCGTAGGCCAGCAGGGCCTCCTGTTCCAGCGCCTGGCGCAGCGACTGGAGGCTGGAGCGGGTGGCGAAGCCGCGCAGGGTCAGATTGCGCCACGCGCGGTAGAAGAAGCCCTGGGCCTGCTGTTCCCGGTCGACGACCGTGACGTCCAGCGGGGGTCCGTCCTCCAGGGTGACGAAGTAGCGCCGCCCCCGGTCGCCGCTCTCCGTCTCGACGGTCTCCTCGCGGGCCGCGCTGAGGGGGTGGAAGCCGACGTGTCGGAGGCCCGCCATCAGTGTCTGCCCGGTCGGGCGGACGTTGGGGGAGCCCACCGCGTACAGGGTGCCGTAGGCGATCGTCCAGCCGATCAGCACCGTCAGGATGATCGAGAACGGGGTCGTGTAGCCGGTGACGAGCATCGAGAAGGCGTCGAGCATCAGCACGATCCACAGCACCGCGCGCCATCTGGGCCGGCGGGACATGCCGACGGCTGTCATGTAGGCGATGACCGGCGCCAGATAGCCGTGCACGGGGTCGGTCAGCGCGTGGATGTCACCCGGCGAGGGCTGGGTGAGCGCCTCCTGGATCGAGTCGGGGGCGCCCCGCGCGACCCACAGGTCGGTGGCGAGGGTCACTCCGTGCGCGAGGACGGCCGCGAGGACGCCGTCGGCGATCCGCAGCCCGTCCCGTTTGATCAGGCGTTCGATCGCGAAGGCGACCGGCACGAGGAGGATCGCGATGCTGGACGCCAGTCCCGCGATCTTGATGAGCAGATCGGGCGCCTGCCCGGTGCCCTTGTTGATGTCCTGTTCGAGGCCCGAGGTGGTGCCGTGGGCGAACGCGGCGATCGCGAACAGCACGACGACGGCGAGCACGCCCACCAGGAGCCGCATGAGGTCGGAGGGACGGTGCACCCGCGCGGGCAGCAGGGGCTCGTCGCCCTCGACCGCCTCCGCGTGAGGGTCCTCGCCCGCGCCCGGAGCGTGGCCGGGGGGCGGTTTCTCCGGCATGTGCGCCCCCTCGCCTGCCTTGTCGCCGTCGCCGTCGTCGCGCGTGGGCGACGAGCCGCCCGCGCGTGGCGCCCCGCGGGCGTCGTCGGGCGTCGCGCCGTCGTCCTCACGCGCGCGCGTGCCGCCGTCGTTCCGGCGTGGCCGCGTGAGATCGTCCTTGCGCGGACCGGAGTCCTCCCGCCGCGCGTCCGGGTCGCCCGTGCCCGCGCGGGCGGTGTCGGGGCGCGCGGAGGCGTCAGGGGTGCCCGCCGCGTCCTCGGGGTGCACGCCCTGCTGTTTCATGGTCTCTTCTTGGTCTCGTATCACCGGTCACCGCCCGCACGATGGTGGCATGCTCCACCGACCGACGCGGGCATCAGGGTCTGGATGCGCGGGCGCACAGTCTGCCCGAAGCGACGCGCCGGTGCGAGAGGACCATGGAGCGCGGTCCCCGGTGCGATGTCGGTGGGGTGCGGCAGGATGGGGCGAATGAGCGAGCAGAGACCTGCCCGAGAGACCCGCGAGGAGTACGCGCAGACCCTGCCGGAGTACGCCGAGCGGGTCCTGGAGGTCGCCGAGCGGATTCCGCCGGGGCGGGTCATGACGTACGGCGATGTCGCCGAGTGGCTCGAGGAGGGAGGGCCGCGCCAGGTCGGCCGCGTGATGGCCCTCTACGGCGGTGCCGTGCCGTGGTGGCGGGTGGTCCGCGCGGACGGTGCGCTGCTGCCCGGGCACGAGCTGCGCGCGCTCGCCCACTACCGCGACGAGGGCACGCCGCTGAGGCAGGCCGGCAGGAGCGCCGAGGGCCATGTGCCGCGGCTCGACATGCGGCGGGCCCGGTGGGACGGCGGCGCGGGCGCGGAGGGTCACACCTGACAGCTTCCGCCATCGGATGCCGCCGGGGAGGGCCCGCGGCCCGTACGGGTGACATCGGGGACGTCCGTGGCATGACGTACGTTCGTGAGGTGCGGGACTCGCGTGGCGCGAGCGCCGCGAGGGAAGAAGCGGAAGCCCTGCTTCCGTCGGGAGCGGGAGCGTAGCGTCGGCTGCGCGCGTCCCCCTCACCCCGCGGCCACCGTCTCGCACGCGTGACCGCCCGACCACCAGTACGACCACCAGGACCGGCCAACCACGTGAGCTCCTCCTCCACCACCAGGCGCCTGCCGCACCCCCAGGTGCGGCAGGGGAGCCGTGGCGCTTACCGGCTGGTCCGTACCCGGCCGTCCCGGACGGATCCCCCTCCTCTGGACGCGGCACAGCGTGCCGTGGTTGACCACCGCTCCGGTCCACTGCTCGTCCTCGCGGGTCCGGGTACCGGCAAGACCACCACCCTGGTCGAGTCCGTGGCCGCGCGGATCGCCCGCGGCGGTGACCCGGAGCGGATCCTCGTGCTGACGTTCAGCCGCAAGGCCGCCGTCGACCTGCGCGACCGCATGGCCCTGCGCATGGGCGCGGCGCGCGCCCCCCGGGCCACCACCTTCCACTCGTACTGCTACGCGCTGGTCCGCGCCCACCAGGACAGCGACCTGTTCACCGAGCCCCTGCGCCTGCTCTCCGGGCCGGAACAGGACGTCACCGTCCGCGAGCTGCTGGCCGGCCAGCCCGAGCTGGAGCGGCGCGGACTGACCCATGTGCGCTGGCCGGACGAGCTGCGCGCCTGCCTGACCACACGCGGCTTCGCCGACGAGGTCCGCGCGGTCCTCGCCCGCAGCCGCGAGCTGGGCCTCGGACCCGGCGCCCTGGACGACTTCGCCCGGCGCATCGGCCGCCCCGACTGGCGTGCCGCCGCCGCGTTCCTCGCCGAGTACCTGGACGTCCTCGACATGCAGGGCGTCATCGACTACGCGGAACTCGTCCACCGCGCGGTCCTGCTCGCCCACCGGCCCGGGACCGCCGCGCGGCTCGCCGACCGGTACGACGCCGTGTACGTCGACGAGTACCAGGACACCGACCCCGCCCAGGTGCGCCTCCTGCACGCGCTGGCGGGCGGCGGGCGCACGCTGGTCGCCCTCGGCGATCCCGACCAGTCGATCTACACCTTCCGGGGCGCCGACGTGAACGGCATCCTCGACTTCCCCGCGGCCTTCACGCGCGCGGACGGCCGCCCCGCCCCCGTCGAGGTGCTGCGCACCTCCCGCCGCTCCGGGGCCGCCCTGCTGGCCGCGACCCGCCTGATCACCCAGCGCATGCCGCTGCCCAGGCTGCCCGCCGACAAGGTGCGCGCCCACCGTGAGCCGGCCGCCGTACGCGACGGCGGCCGGGTCGAGGTCTACACGTACCCGACGGCCGGCACGGAACTGGACAACGTGGCGGACATCCTGCGCCGCGCGCACCTGGAGGACGGCGTCCCCTGGAGCGACATGGCCGTCCTTGTCCGTGCCGGCGCCCGCACCCTCCCGACCCTCCGCCGGGCCCTCACCGCGGCCGGCGTCCCGCTGGACATCGACGGCGACGACCTGCCGCTGCGGCACGAGCCCGCGGTCGCCCCGCTGCTCGCGGCCCTGCGGGCGGTGGCCACGGCCGAGGCCCGGCGCCACGAGGAGGAGTCCGGGGGCTCCTCCCCGGCGGGCGAGCCCACCGCGGAGCGCGCCGCCGAGGAGTCCGACGAGGCTCTCGCGCACGAGGAGCCGTCGCCCGAGACCCCCGAAGCGGCCACCGCGGCCCACGGTCACCCCGCCGACCCCGCCGCCACCAGCGCGGACCACGATCCGTCCGTCGAGGAAACCACCACCGAGGAACCCACCACCGAGGAACCCCCCGCACAGGAACCCACCGCCGCGGCCGAAGCCCCCGCGCCGGCCGCCGAGCCGGTCCCGGACACCTCCTGGCTCGGCACCGAGACCGCGCTCACCCTGCTCGCCTCCCCTCTCGCCGGGATGGACACCGCCGATCTGCGCCGTCTCGGTCGTGCCCTGCGCGAGGAGGAGCGCGCCGCCGGGAACCCGCTGCCGCCCCCGTCCGACGAACTCCTCGCGCGGGCGCTCGCGGAGCCCGAGCGCCTGGCCGTGCACGACCCGGTGTACGCGCGCGGCGCGCAGCGCCTCGGCGCGCTGCTGCGCAAGGCCCGCGAGCGTCTCGCCGGCGGCGGCACGGCCGAGGAGGCCCTGTGGGACCTGTGGCAAGGCACCCCGTGGCCCACCCGGCTGGAGCGTGCCGCCCGGCGCGGCGGCGCGGCCGGCCGCAACGCCGACCGCGACCTCGACGCCGTGTGCGCGCTGTTCGCCACCGCCGCGCGCGCGGAGGAACGCACCGGCGGCCGTGGCGCCCTGAACTTCCTGGCCGAGATCGAGGCCGAGGACATCGCCGCGGACACGCTCACGCGCCGATCGGTACGCCCCGACGCCGTCCGCCTGATGACCGCGCACCGCGCCAAGGGCCTGGAGTGGCGGCTGGTCGTCGTCGCCGGCGTCCAGGAGGGGCTGTGGCCCGACCTGCGCCGCCGCGGCTCCCTCCTGGAGGCGGACCGCATCGGCCGCGACGGCCTCGCCGAACCGCTCACCCCGGGCGCGCTGCTCGCCGAGGAGCGCCGGCTGTTCTACGTGGCCGCCACGCGCGCGCGGGAGCGTCTCGTCGTCACCGCGGTGAAGGCACCCGCCGACGACGGCGACCAGCCCTCCCGGTTCCTGACCGAACTGGGCGTCGAACCCAAGGACGTCACCGGGCGCCCCCGCCGCCCGCTGTCGGTCGCCGCGCTCGTCGCCGAACTGCGCGCCACCACCGTGGACCCGCGCGCGTCCGCCGCCCTCCGGGAGGCCGCCGCCGACCGCCTGGCCCGGCTCGCCGCACTGGCCGACGAGGACGGCCGCCCGCTGGTGCCGTCCGCGCATCCCTACCGCTGGTGGGGCATGTTCGAGCCGACCGAGAGCAAGGTGCCGCTGCGCCACCGGGACCAGCCCGTGGTGCTCTCCGGCAGCGCCCTCGACCAGCTCGCCAACACCTGCGCGCTCCAGTGGTTCCTGGGCCGTGAGGTGAAGGCCGACGCACCCGCCACCGCCGCCCAGGGCTTCGGCAATGTCGTCCACGTCCTCGCCGACGAGGTCGCCTCCGGCCGCACCCCGGCCGACCTCGACGTCCTCATGGAACGCCTGGACTCGGTGTGGAACGCGCTCGCCTTCGACGCGCCCTGGAAGTCGCAGCAGGAGAAGGCCAACGCGCGCGTGGCGCTCGAACGCTTCCTGAACTGGCACGTGCTGAACCGCGCCGGCCGTACCCCCGTGGCGAGCGAGCAGGACTTCGACGTCACCCTCGGGGCGGGCGACTACGAGATCCGCATCCGCGGCCAGATGGACCGCGTGGAGACGGACGGCGACGGCCGGGCCTACGTGGTCGACTTCAAGACCGGCAAACAGGCGCCGAGCGCCGCGGAGGTGGCCCGCCACCCTCAGCTCGCCGTCTACCAGCTGGCCGTCCGGGAGGGTGCCTTGGACGCGGCCTTCGACGGGGTGCGCCCCGAGGCGGGCGGTGCCGAGCTGGTGCACCTCAGGCAGGGTGCGGCCAAGCGCGACGGCGGGGAGACCCTGCCCAAGGTGCAGCCGCAGGAGCCGCCGTCCGGGGAGTGGGTCGGCGAGCTGCTGGCCACCGCCGCCGGCAAGGTCCTCGACGAGCGGTTCACCCCGAGCGCCGGCCAACACTGCACCCACTGCGCGTTCCGCGCCTCGTGCAGCGCCCGCCCCGAGGGCCGCCACGTGGTGGAGTGACGTACGGCACCACCCGCGCTGACCTGCGTCTCTTCCAGCCGGGCGGGTCGATTCGTCCCCGACTGTCAGTGGCCGCCGCTAGCCTCTGTCGACATGCCCGCCCGTATCACCGATCCCGAGCAGCTCAAGGAGCTCCTCGGCATCCCGTTCACCCCGGAGCAGACGGCCTGCATCGTCGCGCCGCCCGCCCCGCAGGTGATCGTGGCCGGCGCCGGTTCGGGCAAGACCACCGTGATGGCGGCCCGCGTGGTCTGGCTCGTCGGCACCGGGCAGGTCGCCCCCGAGCAGGTCCTCGGCCTCACGTTCACCAACAAGGCCGCCGGCGAGCTGGGCGAGCGCGTCCGCAAGGCGCTGATCAAGGCCGGTGTCACGGACCCGGACGTCATCGACCCCGACAACCCGCCGGGCGAGGCGGTCATCTCGACGTACCACGCCTTCGCCGGGCGGCTGCTGACCGACCACGGACTGCGCCTCGGGCTGGAGCCCACCTCGCGTCTGCTGGCCGACGCCACCCGCTACCAGCTCGCCGCGCGCGTGCTGCGCGAGGCACCCGGCCCCTACCCGGCGCTGACCCGCTCCTTCGCGGACCTCGTCAGCGACCTGCTGACCCTGGACTCCGAGCTCGCCGAACACCTCGTCGACCCCGAGGAACTGCGCGCCTGGGATGCCGACCTGCTGCACACCCTGGAGGGCGCGAAGCTCACCAACGCCGATCTGCGCAAGGTCCCCGAGACGGCGGCGGCCCGGCGGGAACTCGCCGACCTCGTCCACCGCTACCGGGCCGTCAAACGCGAGCGTGACCTGCTCGACTTCGGCGACCAGATCGCCCTCTCGGCCCGCCTCTCCCGCGTCCCCGAGGTCGGCCGCCTGCTGCGCGAGGAGTTCCGGGTGGTGCTCCTGGACGAGTACCAGGACACCTCCGTGGCCCAGCGCGTGCTGCTGGCGGGCCTCTTCGGCGGCGGCACCGGCCACCCGGTGACCGCGGTCGGCGACCCCTGCCAGGCCATCTACGGCTGGCGCGGCGCGTCCGTCGCCAACCTGGACGACTTCCCTGCACACTTCCCGCTCCCGGACGGGCGCCGCGCCACCCGCCAGTCGCTCAGCGAGAACCGCCGCAGCGGCGGACGCCTGCTCGACCTGGCCAACGGCCTCGCCGAACCCCTGCGCGCCATGCACGCGGGCGTGGAGGCGCTCCGCCCGGCCCCCGGCGCCGAACGCGACGGCACGGTCCGCTGCGCCCTGCTGCCCACCCACGCCGAGGAGATCGACTGGATCGCCGACTCCCTCGCCCATCTCGTGCGCACCGGCACGGCCCCCGGTGAGATCGCCGTGCTGTGCCGCACCGCGACCGACTTCGCCGAGATCCAGGGCGCCCTCGTGGCCCGGGACGTCCCCGTCGAGGTGGTCGGCCTGTCCGGGCTGCTGCACCTGCCGGAGGTCGCCGACCTCGTCGCCGTCTGCGAAGTCCTCCAGGACCCCGGGGCGAACGCCTCCCTGGTGCGCCTGCTGACCGGGCCGCGCTGGCGCATCGGCCCCCGCGACCTCGCCCTCCTCGGCCGCCGCGCCAGGCTGCTGGTCGCCCACGCGCGCGTGGACGGCACCGACGACCCGGACCGCCGGCTCGCCGCGGCCGTCGAGGGGACCGACCCCTCCGAGGTGATATCGCTCGCGGACGCCCTGGACACCTTCCTGGAGACGCCCCTGGAAGGGGACTTCGCCGAGGGCACCGACGACGGACTGCCGTTCTCGCCGGACGCGCGCGTGCGCTTCGCCCGTCTCGCCGCCGAGCTGCGCGACCTGCGCCGCTCCCTGTCCGACCCGCTGATGGACGTACTGCACCGCGTCCTCGCGGTCACCGGCCTGGAGGTGGAGCTGTCGGCGTCCCCGCACGCGCTGGCCGCCCGGCGGCGCGAGACCCTGTCCAACTTCCTGGACGTCGCCGCCTCCTTCGCGGCGGGCGACGGCGAGGCCACCCTGCTCGCCTTCCTCGGCTTCCTGCGCACCGCCGCCCAGTACGAGAAGGGCCTGGACAACGCCCTGCCCGGCGGCGAGAACACCGTCAAGGTGCTCACCGCGCACAAGTCCAAGGGCCTGGAGTGGGACGTCGTCGCCGTCCCCGGACTGGTGAAGGGCACCTTTCCCAGCGCACAGGGCCGCGAGAAGTGGACCGCGCAGGCCAAGGTGCTGCCGCACGCCCTGCGCGGCGACACCGACACCCTTCCCGACATCGACTCCTGGGACTCGCGCGGCATGAAGGCCTTCCACGAGGCCATGAAGGAGCACCAGCACACCGAGGAGCTGCGCCTCGGCTACGTCACCTTCACCCGCCCCCGCTCGCTGCTGCTCGGCTCCGGCCACTGGTGGGGCCCCAGCCAGAAGAAGCCGCGCGGCCCCTCCGACTTCCTCCAGGCGCTGTACGACCACTGCGCCGCCGGGTACGGCGAGATCGAGGCGTGGGCCGAGGAACCCGCCGAGGACGAGGAGAACCCGGCCCTGCACACGGCCGCCGCCGACCAGGTGTGGCCGCTCCCGCTGGACGACGCCGCGCTGGCCCGCCGCCGCGCGGCCGCCGACACCGTCCTCGCCCACCTCGACGCCCTCGCCGCCCAGGGCGACGACCGGCCGACCGCCGCCCATGACCCCGCCGCGGTCGACGACCCGGACTGGCCCGCCCCACCGGACGACGACCCCTACGGCGAGGACCCGTACGAGGAGCCGTACGAGGAGCCGTACGACGACCAGCCGTACGACGAGGACGTCCCGTACGACGGTGACCTCCCCCACGACGAGGACCCCTTCGGTGCGGAGCCGTACGCGGCGGACGCCCCCGCCGCGGAACAGCCCGCCGCGGACGACCCCGCCCCGGAGGACCGGAGCGCCGAGCGGCCGACCGTCCCCCACCAGGCCACCGCACCGCAGGACGGCACGGACGGCCCCCGGCGCACCGGAGCGCGGCCCCGCACTTCCCTCACTCCGGAGGAGGCCCGATCCATCGCCTCCTGGGACCGCGACCTCGGCGCACTCACCGGCGAGCTGCTGCGCGCCCGGCGGACCGTCACGGACGTCCCCCTGCCGGTCACGCTGACCGCGTCCCAGCTGATGCGGCTCGCCGAGGACCCGGACGGGCTCGCGCAGGAACTCGCGCGCCCCATGCCGCGCCCCCCACAACCGGCCGCGCGCCGGGGCACCAGGTTCCATGCCTGGGTCGAAGCCCGCTTCGAGGAGTTGACGCTGCCCCTGCTCGAACCGGAGGAGCTGCCCGGCAGCGACGCCGAGATCGCCGACGAACGCGACCTGGAGGCCCTGAAGGAAGCCTTCGAGCGCACCGAGTACGCCCGGCGCACCCCCTACCGGGTCGAGGCGCCCTTCCAGCTCGGCCTCGCCGGCCGCGTCGTACGGGGCCGCATCGACGCCGTCTACCGCAACGGGGACGGCGACGGGGCGACGTACGAGATCGTGGACTGGAAGACCAGCCGCACCCGCTCGGCGGACCCGCTCCAGCTCGCCATCTACCGGCTGGCCTGGGCCGAGCAGCAGGGCGTACCGCCCGAGTCCGTCACGGTCGCCTTCCTGTACGTGCGCACCGGCGAGGTCGTACGGCCCACGGGCCTGCCGGACCGGGCCGCCCTGGAGCGGCTGCTCACGGGCGGGACCTGACGACGGCCCGGCGGCCGCCGAAGGCCACCGGGGCGCGGCCCGCGGGCGGCCCGAGTGTGACGTACCGCCCGCCGAGGACGCCCGTGAAGGCCGATAGGGTCGTGAGCATGAGCCAGACCCCGGACAGCGCCGTCCGCACGTACATCGAGCGGCACCGCGCCGCCTTCCTCGACGATCTCGCCGCATGGCTGCGCATCCCGTCCGTGTCGGCCCAGCCCGACCACGCGCCCGACGTGCGGCGCAGCGCCGACTGGCTCGCCGGCAAACTCAGGGAGACGGGCTTCCCGACCGCCGAGGTCTGGGAGACCGCGGGCGCCCCGGCCGTCTTCGCCGAATGGCCCTCGGACGACCCCGAGGCGCCCACCGTCCTCGTCTACGGCCACCACGACGTCCAGCCCGCCGCCGTCGAGGACGGCTGGGACAGCGACCCCTTCGAACCGGTCGTCCGCGAGAACCGCCTCTACGCGCGCGGGGCGGCCGACGACAAGGGGCAGGTGTTCTTCCACACACTCGGCGTCCGCGCCCACCTCGCCGCCACCGGCCGCACCGCCCCCGCGGTCAACCTGAAGCTGCTGGTCGAGGGCGAGGAGGAGTCCGGCTCCGCGCACTTCAGGGCACTCGTCGAGGAGCGGGCGGCGCAGCTCGCCGCCGACGCCGTGATCGTCTCCGACACCGGCATGTGGTCCGAGGACACCCCCACCGTCTGCACCGGCATGCGCGGCCTCGCCGACTGCGAGATCCGCCTGTACGGCCCCGACCAGGACATCCACTCGGGCTCCTTCGGCGGCGCCGTGCCCAACCCGGCCACCGCCGCCGCCCGCCTGGTGGCCGCCCTCCACGACGAGCACGCGCGCGTGGCGGTCCCCGGCTTCTACGACGGCATCGTCGAGCTGACCGACCACGAGCGCGAACTCTTCGCCGAGCTGCCCTTCGACGAGGAGCGCTGGCTGCGCACCGCCAAGTCCCGCGCCGCACACGGCGAGGCCGGGCACACCACGCTGGAGCGGATCTGGGCCCGCCCGACCGCCGAGGTCAACGGCATCGGCGGCGGCTACCAGGGCCCCGGCGGCAAGACGATCATCCCGTCCTCGGCCATGGTGAAACTGTCCTTCCGGCTGGTCGCCGGCCAGGACCCCGACCACATCGAGAAGGCCGTCCGCGACTGGGCGGCCGAGCAGGTCCCCGCCGGCATCCGCCACGAGATCGTCTTCGGCGCGGCCACGCGCCCGTGCCTGACGCCGCTCGACCACCCCGCCCTGCAGTCCGTGGTCCGTGCCATGGGCCGCGCCTTCGAGAAGCCGGTCCGCTTCACCCGCGAGGGCGGCTCCGGACCCGCCGCCGACCTCCAGGAAGTCCTCGGCGCCCCCGTGCTCTTCCTGGGCATCTCCGTCCCCTCCGACGGCTGGCACGCCCCCAACGAGAAGGTCGAACTGGACCTCCTCCTCAAAGGCGTCGAGACCAGCGCCTACCTGTGGGGCGACCTGGCCGCTCACTGGAGCCGCACGCCCTGACCGGCCGGCGCCGCAAGGGAGGGCGCCGCGCGCGGGGCACACTGGAAGGACCGCCCCGTACGCCCGCCGACGCCCGGCCCCGTGCCCTCCCGCCCGGCGC
Source organism: Streptomyces sp. NPDC015139 (assembly GCF_043079785.1). Classification (NCBI taxonomy): domain Bacteria; kingdom Bacillati; phylum Actinomycetota; class Actinomycetes; order Kitasatosporales; family Streptomycetaceae; genus Streptomyces; species Streptomyces sp. NPDC015139. The sequence goes on from NZ_JBIBUW010000015.1 coordinate 52,172, forward strand.
CCCGCCGAACCGTCCGCCGATACGAGAACCGCACCTGGGGGAGTTGGAAGCACCCGTGACCACCTGGACCGACGACACAGCAGACCGACCCATCTCGCTGACCGCCCCGAGCGGCCTCGACCGTGCCGCGCACCACCGGCTGGACGAGGCCTGGCTCGCGGCGGCGTGGAGCCACCCCACCACCCGCTGCTTCGTCGTCTCCGGCGGCCAGGTGCTGATCGACGAGACCCCGGAGGGCCGGACCGAACTCGTCATGACGCCGTCCTTCGAGGCGCCCCTCACCGAGGCACACCGGTACTTCCTGGGCATCGACGAGGAGGGCGTCAGCTACTTCGCGCTGCAGAAGGACTCCCTGCCCGGCCGCATCGACCAGTCCGCCCGCCCCGCGGGCCTGCGGGAGGCGGGCCTGCTGCTGTCGCCGCGCGACGTCGGGCTGATGGTGCACGCGGTCGGCCTGGAGAACTGGCAGCGCACCCACCGCTTCTGCTCCCGCTGCGGCGAGCGCACGGTGATCGCCGCCGCCGGCCACATCCGCCGCTGCCCGGCCTGCGGCGCCGAGCACTACCCGCGCACCGACCCGGCCGTGATCATGGCGGTGACCGACGCGGAGGACCGGATCCTCCTCGGCCGCCAGGTCCACTGGCCCGAGGGCCGCTTCTCCACGCTCGCCGGCTTCGTCGAGCCGGGCGAGTCCATCGAGCAGGCCGTGCGCCGCGAGGTCTGCGAGGAGGTCGGTGTCACCGTCGGTCCGGTCGAGTACGTGGCCAGCCAGCCCTGGCCGTTCCCGTCCAGCCTGATGCTCGGCTTCATGGCGCGCGCCACGTCGACCGACATCGACGTCGACGGCGACGAGATCCACGAGGCCCGCTGGTTCTCCCGCGCGGAGCTCCACGAGGCCTTCGAGTCCGGCGAGGTCCTGCCGCCCTACGGCATCTCGATCGCGGCCCGCCTGATCGAGATGTGGTACGGCAAGCCCCTGCCGACGCGCAGCTTCGTCTGACCATGTGCCCGGGGCCCGCGCGCCCCGGGCACACGGCCGGCCGCGGAGGGCGGCCCCCGCATCTCTCAGGGGAGCAGGGGACGCCCCTCCCGCGCGGCCTCGAAGTGTTCGTCCCGGAGCGCTTCCTCACCGTGTTCGGCGACGAAGGCGACCACCCGGCCGAGGGGGCTGTCCGGCGGGGGCGGTTCCTCGCTGATCGTGAAGCCGAGAATCTGCGCCCAGAACGCTGCGCCTACGTCTTGCGGGTCGTCCATGTCCATGACGCGCACGGTAGACGGAGGGTCCGACAGCCGGGCGGCAACGCTGGGGCCGTCGCCGTTCCGGAGCCGGCGGGCGGGCACACGAAACCCCCGACAGCCGGGCCGTCGGGGGTCGTGCAGCGTGAGAGGTCAGGCGGTGAGGGCCTGCTTGACCTGGGCGAGGCTCGGGTTCGTCATGACGACCTCGTCGCCGCCGGAGCCGGAGACCACCCGGACCGTCGGGACCGTCTGGTTTCCACCGTTCGCCTTCTCCACGAAGGCGGCGGACTCGGGGTCCTGCTCGATGTTGATCTCGGTGTAGGCGATGCCCTCCCGGTCCAGCTGGCTCTTCAGCCGCCGGCAGTAACCGCACCAAGTCGTGCTGTACATCGTCACAGTGCCCTGCATGTCTCTCGCGCTCCTCAGGCTGCTCGGAAACTTCGTCCGGGGAGTAGAACGTCAGCGATCGGCAGGCCATTCCCCATGGGGGTATGGGCCCCGGATGTGACACCTGCCGCATTAGTACGACCGCGGGTACCCGCCTGTGGACAACCGGCACAGCCGTCTCCGGCGACCTGGCAGCATGGCTGTGTGACAGCAGCAACGCACTCCACCCTCTTCCCGCAGGTACCGGATTCGGCCGACGCGGTGCTCGCGGGGCTCGACCCCGAGCAGCGCGAGGTGGCCACCGCCCTGCACGGGCCAGTGTGCGTGCTGGCCGGAGCGGGCACCGGCAAGACCCGGGCGATCACCCACCGCATCGCCTACGGGGTGCGGGCCGGGATTCTGCAGCCCTCCAGCGTGCTCGCCGTCACCTTCACCAATCGCGCCGCCGGGGAGATGCGCGGCCGGCTCCGTCAGCTCGGCGCCCAGGGCGTCCAGGCCCGCACCTTCCACTCCGCCGCCCTGCGCCAGCTCCAGTACTTCTGGCCGAAAGCCATCGGTGGCGGCATGCCCCGGCTCATCGACCGCAAGATCCAGCTCGTCGCCGACGCGGCCGCCGCCTGCGGCACCCGGCTCGACCGGGGCGAGCTGCGGGACGTCACCTCCGAGATCGAATGGTCCAAGGTCACCCAGACCATCCCCGCCGACTACCCGTACGCGGCAGTGAAGGCGGGCCGGGAGACCCCGCGCGACCCGTCCGAGATCGCCCATCTCTACGCGGCCTACGAGGACCTCAAGCGCGACCGCGCGGTGATCGACTTCGAGGACGTCCTGCTGCTGACCGTCGCCGTCCTCCAGGACCGGCACGACATCGCCGAACAGGTCCGCTCGCAGTACCAGCACTTCGTCGTCGACGAGTACCAGGACGTCAGCCCCCTGCAGCAGCGGTTGCTGGAGCTGTGGCTGGGCGAGCGCGACAGCCTCTGCGTCGTCGGTGACGCCAGCCAGACGATCTACTCGTTCACGGGAGCAACGCCCGACCACCTCCTCGACTTCCGTGCCAAGCACCCCCGCGCCACCGTCGTGAAGCTGGTCCGGGACTACCGCTCCACCCCCCAGGTCGTCCGCCTTGCCAACGGTCTGCTCTCCCAGGCCCGCGGCCGCGCCGCCGACCATCGGCTGGAACTGGTCTCCCAGCGCCCCTCCGGCCCCGAACCCGTCCACACGGAGTACACGGACGAGCCCGCCGAGGCCGAGGGCGCCGCCCGCCGTATCCGCGAGCTGATCGACGCGGGCGTCCCGGCCGCCGAGATCGCCGTCCTGTTCCGTACGAACGGGCAGTCCGAGACCTACGAGCAGGCCCTCGCCGACGCCGGCGTCCCCTACCAGCTACGCGGCGCCGAACGCTTCTTCGACCGGCCCGAGGTGCGCAAGGCCGGCGTCGCCCTGCGCGGCGCGGCCCGCTTCGGCGGCAACGACTCGCTCCTGGACGACGCCGTGGACCTGCCCTCCCAGGTGCGTGCCGTGCTGTCCGGGGAGGGCTGGACCACCGAGCCCCCGGCCGGTTCCGGCGCGGTCAGGGAGCGCTGGGAGTCCCTGGCCGCCCTGGTCAACCTCGCCCACGACCTGGCCGCCGCCAGACCCGGCGCCTCCCTCGGCGACTTCGTGGCGGAACTGGACGAGCGGGCGGGCGCCCAGCACGCCCCGACCGTGCAGGGCGTCACCCTCGCCTCCCTGCACGCCGCCAAGGGCCTGGAGTGGGACGTCGTCTTCCTCGCCGGCGTGGCCGAGGGCATGCTCCCCATCAGCTATGCCAAGACCGACGAGCAGATCGAGGAGGAGCGCCGGCTCCTGTACGTCGGCGTGACCCGTGCCCGGGAGCGGCTCTACGTCTCCTGGGCCCTCTCCCGCTCGCCCGGCGGCCGCCCCAACCGCAGGCCCAGCCGTTTCCTCGACGGCCTGCGCCCCGGCACCACCGCCACCGTGGGCCGCAGCGGCGCCGGCACCGGAGGGGGAGTCGAGCGAGGGATCGCCGGTGCCGCGGCCGCCGCCCCCCGGCGCGCCCAGCGGGTCCCGGCCCGCTGCCGGGTCTGCGGCCGCACCCTCACCGACGCGGGCGAGATGAAGCTGATGCGCTGTGAGGACTGCCCCTCGGACATGGACGAGGGGCTCTACGAGCGGCTTCGCGAGTGGCGGGCGGTCCAGGCCGGGCGCAGCGGGCAGCCGGACTTCTGCGTCTTCACCGACCGGACCCTGATGGCCATCGCCGAGGCCCGGCCGGAGAACCCCGCCGAGCTCTCCCGCATCCCCGGCGTCCTCAGCCGCAAGCTGCGCAGCTACGGAGCCGATGTTCTGGCCATCTGCGCAGGCCAGGAGCCTGGCGAAGACGGCCTGGACGACTGATGCGAACTCGTCGAAAAAATAGTTTGCGCATGCCCCGGCAATCCCCATAGGTTCTAGGCACGGAAGCGGCGGCCTTCTCCAAGACCGCGGTTCCGTGATGTACTTGCATATCCGAACGGGCTGGTTCGTCCCAGCCCTTGAGACGCCGAGAGGAGGCGAGTCCAGTGATCAGCATCAACTTCAGCACCATCAGCACGGCCAAACTGACCGATCGCTCGGCCGTCTCCACGTGCATGCTCGGCGCCTCGAACCAGGGCACCGGTCTGTCCGGCATTCGTGCCGTCCGTCCGGCGTCCGCCCTGTCTCTCGCGGGTCTTCCCGTCCGCGAGGGCAATGAGCGACCGACCAAGGCACTGGAAGCGGTAGAGGCGCAGGCACATGCCTATGCCTTTGCGCCGGCCGGTGCCGGATTCCGGAAGCAGACGAAGCAGCACCACCTGATGTGGGCCTTCCGTGGGCCAGAACCCTGGAGTGATCCAGCCTGATTCGATCAGGCCGGCGCCTTCAGGGCCGCGGAACCCCACCCGGGATCCGCGGCCCTTCTGTTTGCCCCGAACGGGGCGACAGAGCGAAGGGGCCTCGGGACAGGAAAGAACCCGGTACCAGCCGACACCCGGTCAACCGGCCGGAACGACCAGACGAGGAAGACACCCCGTGCAACTCGAAGCGCACGCCCCGTCCGTACCGCCTTCGCAAACGATCCCCCCGCCCGGCCTCACGGAGGACTCCACCTTGATCCCCCTCACCGCGCTCACCGCGCTCGACGACGCCATCGAGAACCTCGGCGTACCCGTTCCCTGCCGCTCCTACGACCCGGAGGTCTTCTTCGCCGAGTCGCCCGCGGACGTGGAGTACGCCAAGTCCCTCTGCCGCACCTGCCCGCTGATGGAGGCCTGCCTCGCCGGCGCCAAGGAGCGGCGCGAGCCCTGGGGCGTCTGGGGTGGCGAGCTGTTCGTCCAGGGCGTCGTCGTCGCCCGGAAGCGGCCGCGTGGTCGTCCGCGCAAGAACCCGGTCACGGCATGAACACCGCAGGAACGATCGACCGCCCCCTCACGCACGACCCCAAGAAGCAGGCCCCGATGAAGCCGTCCACCAGCGAGCGCACTGGCTCCGCGACCACAGACTTCACCTCCACCGGCGCTACCGAAGCGCGGCAGAACAGGAACCGAGAAATGCAACTCATGCAAGAAGCCCTGGCTCGTGCGCATATGCACGAGCGACTCCACGACGCCGTGCGCGAACGCCGGGCCATGCGCCTGGCGGTCGCCCAGCGGATGCAGCGCCGCGCCGAGCGCGCCTCGCTGCGTGCCCGCCGCGCGCTCGCCATGGCCGTCATGCAGTAAAGAGCACACCTGAACAGCGGTGGCCTCCCGGCCCAGGGAGGCGAAGCATTCCCCGCGGGGGCCGGTCCGGCCGAACGGACCGGCCCCCGCGGTGCGTTGTGCGCGGCGATCCGCCGACCGCGGGGTTATGGTCGCCGGGTGACGAGTCTTCCCGGAGGCACCGACCAGGGCAGCTCAACCGCCGGCAGCGGCCCCGTGGTGTGCGCCCGCTGCGGCACCCTCGCCGACGGCCCCGAGCCGGTCACCTGGACCTGCTCCGTGGAGAACGGCGTCCGCCAGTACTTCTGCGACACCTGTTCCCGGGAGAACCTGCGGGCGATCGAGGGACGGCTCGACTCGTCCTGGTGGTGAGATCCCCGCTCCGGACCGTGCGACCTGACCGGTACGCTGCCGGCCCGGACGGTCCGTGCGACGACGGGGGAACAGTGGCGGCACAGGACGCGCCGGTGGCGCGCATGAGGATCACGAACGACACCGACGAACTGCTGGAGCTGATCCTCGAACCGTACGGGAGCGACCACTGGCTGCTTCCCGGCGAGACCTTCATGGTCTGGTCGGTCGACACCAGCGGCGGCCGTCCCTTCTCCGGAACGACCCACGCCTACGAGCCCTTCGAGGTCGAACAGCGGCCGGGATCGGTGACCGTGCACTCCAACGGCAACCTCGGATACGTCACCGACCTCGACGGCAACGAGATCGACTGCGCCCACCGCCGGCCCGGCGGCCCCGGAACCGGCTGAGGCGTGCCGGGCCACGGCCACCGGGCACGCCACCCGGTCAGGCGCCCGCCGGCTCCTCCTCGGCCGGGACGTCGTCGCCGACGAAGCCCGGCAGCCACTCCTCCAGTTCCTCCCGCAGTCGCACCGTCGCGCCGAGCTGGCACAGCACACCGATCGTGCTGAGGGTCACCCGGTGGATCAGCAGGTAGGCCGGCGGCAGATTCAGCCGTTTGCCCAGCTGATAGGCGGGGGAGCGCGGGTCGGCGACGCGGGCGGCCTGACCGCGCATCCAGGAACGGGTGAAGGTGAAGGCGTCCACCCGGGCCGGCTCGATGATCGGCAGCAGGTAGTCGAGGACCGCGTCGGGTTCGAGCTCTATGGACTCCTTCACGAACCCTTCCTCGCAGAGGAGTTCGTAGACCCGCTCGGCCTCCCCGTCCAGCGTCAGCCGCAGCGAGACTCCGATCGGCAGGGGCAGCCCGCCGGGCAGGCGGTCGACGGTACCGAAGTCCAGGACGCCCAGCCGCCAGTCGTCCTCGCCGGCCGGGCCGCCGGGCAGCAGCCGGAAGTTGCCCGGATGCGGGTCGGCGTGCAGCAGACCGGTGCGGGCCGGCCCTGAGAACAGGAAGCGGGCGAGGAGCTGCCCGGCCCGGTCGCGCTGCTCGGGGGTGCCGTCGGAGATGACCTCCGACAGCGGGATGCCGTCGATCCACTCGGTCACCAGCACCTGCTCGCACTGGTGCACCACCGCGGGGACGACCACGTCCGGATCGGCGGCGAACACGTCCGCGTGCGCGGTCTGGGCCTGGGCCTCCAGCGCGTAGTCCAGCTCCTCGGAGACGCGGTCCTTCAACTCCGCGATCAGCGGCTTGATGTCCATGCCCGGGATGAGCGGACCCAGCAGCCGTGCGAAGCGGCTCAGTTGCGTGAGATCGGAGAGCAGGGCCTCGCCGGCCCCCGGGTACTGCACCTTGACGGCCACCTCACGACCGTCGTGCCACACCGCGCGGTGCACCTGGCCGATCGAGGCCGCCGCCGCCGGCTTGTCCTCGAACTCCTCGAACAGATCACGCCAGTCCGGGCCGAGGCGCTCCTCGAGCACCGTGTGCACGGTGCGGGTCGGCATCGGGGGCGCCGCGTCCTGGAGTTTGGTCAGGGCCGCACGGTAGGGGCCGGCGATCTCCTCGGGCAGCGCCGACTCGAAGACGGACATCGCCTGCCCGAACTTCATCGCGCCGCCCTTGAGCTCGCCGAGCACCTTGAACAGTTGCTCCGCCGTGCGCTGTTGCAGCTCACGGCCGACGATCTCCGCGGACTCGCCCACGATCCGCTTGCCCAGCCCCCAGGTCGCCCGGCCGGCGAAGCCGAGCGGGAGCGCGGCGAGCTTGGCGGTCCGGGTGACCGCCTTCCGGGGAAGATCAGACATGCGCCCTCCAGGTCCCAGTCGGCCGCGCCGCGTCTGCTTCGCTTCGTCGCTTCGCGGACGGCCGTTGCACCGCCATTGTCGCGCGTGGTCGTCCATCGGTTGAGGAGTGCTCCGTTTTACCACTCTCCCTCCCTCTCTCCGCCGCACCGCAGCCGCATGCCGGGTGAGGTCGAACCGGCCGGGAATGCCAGGTCAGACCGGGTGCGGACACCTCCCAGCGGGCCCCGGCGGTGGCGGGCGACCCGCCGTCGAGAAAGGCCAGGGCGTGGGCCGCGGCCAGTCCGGCGACCGCCGTGGCCAGGGTCAGATCGCAGGCTCCGATCCGGCGGGCCCGGCCGGATCCCCACTGGGAGATCAGCCGGGGCCAGGCCGGGTCGCGGTCCGTGCGGTCCTCGTGCAGACAGCCGGCGCAGCCCGACTCGCCGGGCAGGACGAGCGGCCCGACGACCCCCGTGCCCTCCACGACGCCGGCGTACAGATGGGGCGTCCCGGAGGCCAGGAGCGGCTCGGCGGTGCGCGGATCCGGGGCGTGCACCGCCACGTCGTCCCGGGGCGCGAGGATCACCAGGGAGAGACCGGGGTCCGCGGCGCCGGAGCCGGGGGAGTGGGGGCGGCGCGGCGGCCGGTCCGGTGCCGCGCGGCGGACCGCGGCCCGCGCCGCCGTGTCGCGGCGCTCGCCGACGGACTCCGCGGGCAGTCCGCCCGGTGCCACGTCCCAGGGCTCCACGCGGCCGTCGTCCCGCACGTCGACCTCGCCGACGCCCGCGCCCGACAGCACCGACGCCAGCAGCGCGCCGACCCGGCCGGCGCCCCGCACCTGCACGCGCAGCGCACGGCGGGCGGCGAGCCGGGCGAGCGCCCCGCCCGGTTCGGACGTGGTCAGGGTCAGCGAGGCGAGGTCGGGGCGCAGCCGCCCCAGCACCTCCCGCTTCTCGCGCAGGGCGTCCGCGTCCGGTCCGCCGCCGCGCGCGTCGTCCACCAGGCCGGCCCCGGCCAGTCGCTCCACCAGGGCGTCGACCCGGCCGTCGGGCAGGCCCGTGCGGCGGCCCTCCTCGCGCAGCAGGGGCAGCCCGCGGGTGCCGTCGAGCAGGTCCAGGAAGCCGCCCGTCGCCGTGTCCAACGGCCCCAGCGTCAGCGCGTGCGCCGGGGTCATCCCGAACTGCACGGTGTTCAGGTCGCGCCAGCCGCGCCGCAGCGCCGGCTTCACCATCGGATGCATGACTTGCCCCCGTATCCGTAGAAACGCCCGGAACATCCGTCCGCCGGTGGAACCGGTCACGCTCCGCCGACGCCTGCCAGCATGCCCGGCCCGTGCGCCGGGTGCCGGAAGTTGTCCACAGGTGTGGGGTATTTGTCGTACTGATCAGTCATGATGAATTACCGTAAAGCGGCCACCCGGGCCGGTCGTACGAATCAGACGCATGGTGGGGCGTCGACATTCCACCGTCCCCGAGCCGGGACTTCGGCCCTGCCCACCGGGTAACGTCGGGGCGTGCCCGCCGACCCACTGCACCGCGCCGGAAACCCACAGCGCAGTACGACGAGCCAGCCGCCCGGCGGCTCGAAGGCGAGCGCGATCGAGGTACGCAGGAGTGCCCGGCGTCGCCGGACCGTCTCCGCGTACCGCGAGGGCGATCGCACCGTCGTGCTGATCCCCGCCCGGATGTCGAAGGCGGAGGAGCAGCGCTGGGTGACCGTCATGCTCGACAAGCTCGCCGCGCAGGAGAGCCGTCGGCAGCTGGGCGACGGTGAGCTGGCCGAGCGCGCAGCGCGGCTGTCGGCCCAGTACTTCGACGGCCGGGCCCGGCCCGCCTCCGTGCGCTGGGTCACCAACCAGAACACCCGTTGGGGTTCGTGCACCCCGGCCGAGGGCAGCATCCGGCTCTCGCACCGGCTCCAGGGGATGCCGGAGTACGTCGTCGACTACGTCCTGTGCCACGAGCTCGCCCATCTGCTGGTGCCCGGTCACGGGCCCGACTTCTGGCGGCTGCTGGAGGCCTACCCGCGCACCGAGCGCGCCCGCGGCTACCTCGAAGGGGTCGTCGCCGCGCAGCGGCTCCCGCACCTGCCCGGCGCACGGGACGAGTGAGGCCCCGGCCCGCCCGCCCGGATGAGCGGTCGGGTGCGATTGTGTACCGGGTCTGTACCGACCGGGCCCGACCGGGGCCGATGTCGGCCATTGCCGTTAGCCTGGCGCGACGCAATCGCATTCGGGATGGGGGACGGTCGTAACGCATGGCCAGGGAATTCCAACGCGGCCACAAGGCCAGGATCAGTGACCTCACGGCGGGCACGGATCTGTACGTAGGCGTGCAGATCACCGGCCCCGGACTGACCTTCGACATCAGCTGCTTCGGTCTGGACGCCGACGAGCGCCTGTCGGACGACCGGTACTTCGTCTTCTTCAACCAGCCGAAGACCCCGGAGGAGTCCGTCCAACTGCTGGGTGCCCAGGCGGGCGACACGGAGTCCTTCCGGGTCACGCTCGACGGCATCCCCTCGCAGATCCGCAAGCTGTCCTTCACGGCGACCCTCGACGGCGCCGGGCAGATGTCGCAGATCGCCCCCGGATACCTGCGCATCGTGGCGGGCGGTGAGGAGGTCGCCCGCTACTCGTTCAGCGGCGCGGAGTTCTCCACCGAGCGTGCCGTGATGCTCGGCGACTTCTACTTCAAGGACGGCTGGCGGTTCGCGGCTGTCGGCCAGGGCTTCGACGGCGGCCTGGACGCGCTGCTGAAGAACTTCGGCGGCCAGGTGCTGGAGGAGGAGGCGCCGGCCGCCCCGCAGGCCCCGCAGTCCGGCGCGGCGCCCGGCTTCGCCCCGCCCGCCCAGGCCGCCGCACCGCCCTCGTTCGGCGCTCCGGCCGCCTCCGCGCCCCCGCCCGCCCCGGCCCCCGCGCCCCAGCCCGCCGCACAGGGCTTCGCGCCGCCGCCCGGGCACACCCCGCCGCCGGCCCCGGCACCCGCACCGAACATGCACGGCGCGCCGACGGTCATCGCCCCGCTGCACCAGCCCCCCGGCGGCACCGTGCCGCCCCCGGCCCCGGCGCCCGCGCCCTACGGCCAGCCGCCCCAGCAGCCGCCCTACGGTGGCCAGCCCGGCGCGCCCATGCCTCCCGGGTACGGCCAGCAGCCGCCCTCCTACGGCGGCCAGCCGACCGCTCCCATGCCGCCGGGCTACGGTCAGGTCCCCGGTCAGCAGACCGCCCCCTACGGAGTGCCGCAGGGCGCGCCCCAGGGCGGTGCCGGTGTCACGGCCGCGCTCCAGGCGTTCAAGGAGACGCCGACCGGGCAGCGCTGGACGCAGCAGAACAAGAAGCTCATCCGCGTCGACCTCGGCGTCGGCGGACAGCCCGTGCTCGCTCGGCAGGGCAGCATGGTGCTCTACCAGGGCAAGGTCGACTTCAGCTACAAGGGCGCCGGCTTCGCCGGGCGGCTCGTCGGCAACGCCACCGGCCAGGAGATGCAGCTGATGCGCTGCACCGGCCAGGGCCAGGTGTTCCTCGCGGAGAACTCCACCCACCTGCACCCGGTCGAGCTCCAGGGCGACGCGATCTGCGTGTCCGCGGAGAACGTCCTCGCCTTCGACGAGAGCCTCCAGTACGAGGTCCGCCGCGTCGAGGGACACGGCATCCCGGGCGGCGCGCTGTTCACCATGCAGTTCCAGGGCACCGGCACGATCGTCGTCAAGACGCACGGCACACCCGTGGTCCTGCCGGTCACGCCGACCACCTTCGCCGACTGCAACGCGGTCGTCGCCTGGTCGGCCGCCTCCCAGGTGATCGTCTCCAGCCAGGTCCGCATGCGCCGCAACGCCTACCCGGGCGACACCGGCGAGAGCGTCAACCTGCAGTTCCGGGGCGCGCCCGGCAACTTCATCGTGGTCCAGCCGTACGAGGTCTGAGGGAGCCCGTCATGAACCAGCCGCTCGCGGGCTACGCCCCCGCACCCGTCACCGCCCGCATGGAGAACCACGGCAACCACATGCTGAAGGTCGCCATGCAGACCGGGAACGACCTCCTCGCGCGCGTGGGGTCGATGGTCGCCTACGAAGGCTTCATCCAGTACGAGCCGAACCCGCCGGCCGTCCGCCAGATCGCCCGCGACTGGATCACCGGCGAGGGTGCCCCGCTGATGAAGTGCTCCGGCGACGGCCTGCTCTACCTGGCCGACTACGGCGCCGACGTCGTCGTGATCAACCTCAACGGCGACGGCATCTCCGTCAACGCCACCAACCTGCTCGCCTTCGACGCCCACCTCACCTGGGGCGTGGAGCGCGTCAAGGGGCTCGCCAAGTTCGCCGGGCAGGGCCTGTGGAACACGAAGATCTCCGGGCAGGGCTGGGTCGCGCTGACCTCCCGCGGCAAGCCGATCGTCGTGGACTGCGGTGGCGGCGAGGACGAGACGTACGTCGACCCGGACGCGCTCGTCGCCTGGTCCCCGAACCTGAAGGTGAAGGGAAAGCGCAGCTTCAAGGCGCAGTCGCTGATCGGCCGGGGCAGCGGCGAGGCCTACCAGATGGCCTTCTCCGGCCAGGGCATCGTCGTCGTCCAGCCCAGCGAGGACAGCACCGACCGCCTCCGAGTCCGGGGCTGAGGGGGAGCCAGAACACCATGCAGAGCCCGCTTTTCGCGCACAACGACCTGCAGACCCAGGAGCGCTGGAGTCTGCAGAACAAGCAGATGCTCCGCGTCACCCTCGAGGGCCACGACGACATCCTCGCCCGCAAGGGCACCATGGTCGCCTACCAGGGGCTGGTCGAGTTCGACGCCGAGTACCGCAGCAACAACCAGGCACGCGCGCGTGCGCGCACCGGCGAGGGCCTGGACCTGATGCGCTGTCACGGGCAGGGCGCGGTCTACCTCGCCAACCTCGCCCAGCACGTGCACGTCATGGACGTCGAGCAGGACGGGCTGACGGTCGACAGTTCCTACGTCCTCGCCATGGACTCCTCGCTGCACCACGAGGTCATCGCCGTCGACAGCCTCTACGGCATCTCCGGCTCGGGGAAGTACCAGCTCAACATCACCGGACGGGGCAAGGTCGCCCTGATGACCTCGGGCGCCCCGCTGCTCATGCAGGTCACGCCCGACAAGTACGTCAACTGCGACGCGGACGCGATCGTCGCCTGGTCCACCGGGCTGCGCGTGCAGATGCAGGCGCAGACGCATTCCTCCGGCGTGTGGCGCAGGCGCGGCAACACCGGCGAGGGCTGGGAGCTGAGCTTCATGGGCTCCGGATTCGCGCTGGTGCAGCCCAGCGAGCTGCTGCCGCCGCAGAACGCGGCGATCGGGCAGGGCCTCGCGGCCCAGTTCGGCATGGGGCAGCAGGGGGCCCGCGGTCAGAACCAGGGCAACGTCTGGAGCTGACCGTCCCGCGAACGGACGGGAGGGGCGGCCGCCGGTGCGGCCGCCCCTCACCCGTTCACAGCCGGGCGCGCGTCGCCTCCAGCAGTCGTACGACGGACTCGTCGGCCACGTCCGCCACCTCGTCGTAGGCGAACCAGCGCACGTCCAGCGACTCGTCGCTGATCGCGTGCTCGGCGCCGGGCGGGGCCAGGACCGCGTACTGCACGTCGTAGTGCCAGTGGCACGGCGGCGGGATCGGGTGCCGGTCCAGGCGCACCGGGCCGCCGGGCAGCAGGGTCAGCCCGGCGACACCGGACTCCTCGGTCGCCTCCCGCAGGGCCGCCGCCTCCAGGCTGTGGTCGCCCGGCTCGCAGTGACCGCCCATCTGGAGCCACATGCGCAGCTTCCGGTGCAGGGTGAGCAGCACCCGGCCCCGCTCCGGGTCGATCACCAGCGCGCTCGCCGTGATGTGCCCGTCGCCGCAGGCCTTCCACAGGCCGTCGGGATGCGTGGCGAGGTGGTCCAGGTAGACCTGGCGCAGCTCCTCCTGGCCCTCGTACCCCTTCAGGACGAGGACCGCGTCGTCGTGGAGGCTCACTCGGTGTCGTCGCCCTTGGTCTCGCCGTCGTCCTTCTTGCGCAGGTCGGGCTTGTCGGCGGCCTCGCCGAGCATCTTGTCCAGCTCGGAGAAGTCCATCTGCTCGCGGTGCACGAAGCCGTCCGGGTCGTCCAGGTCGGTGGCCGTCGGCAGCATGTCGGGGTGGTGCCACAGGTCGTCCCGGCCGTCGACACCGCGCGCGTCCGTGAGCGAGGCCCACAGGCGGGAGGCGTCACGCAGCCGGCGCGGACGCAGCTCCAGGCCGATCAGCGTGGCGAACGTCTGCTCGGCCGGACCGCCCGTCGCGCGGCGGCGGCGCAGGGTCTCGCGCAGGGCGTCGGCCGACGACAGACGCGGCTTCGCGGCCGCGTGGACCACCGCGTCCACCCAGCCCTCGACGAGCGCCAGAGCGGTCTCCAGACGCGCCAGGGCGGCTTTCTGCTCGGGCGTGTCCTCGGGCTGGAACATGCCCTGCTGCAGCGCGTCCTGCAGCTGCTCGGGGTTCTGCGGGTCGAACTGGCCGACCACGTCCTCCAGCTTGGCCGTGTCGACCTTGATCCCGCGCGCGTAGCCGTCGACCGCGCCGAACAGGTGCGAGCGCAGCCACGGCACGTGCGCGAACAGACGCTGGTGGGCGGCCTCGCGCAGGGCCAGGTAGAGCCGCACCTCCTCCTGCGGGACGCCGAGGTCCTTGCCGAAGGCCTCGACGTTGGCCGGCAGCAGCGCGGCCTTGCGGGCCGGGCCCAGCGGCAGGCCGATGTCGGTGGAGCCGACGACCTCGCCCGCCAGCACGCCGACGGCCTGGCCGATCTGCGTGCCGAACATGGCGCCGCCCATCGAGCGCATCATGCCGATCAGCGGGCCCGCCATGGCCTGCATCTCCTCCGGCAGGACGTCGCCCATGGCCGCGCCGACGCGCTCGGCGACCGGGTCGACCAGTTCCTGCCATGCGGGCAGGGTCGCCTCGACCCACTCCGCGCGGGACCACGCCACGGCGGAGGCGGAGCCCGACGGCAGGGACGTCGCGTCGTCCAGCCACAGGTCGGCCAGGCGCACGGCCTCCTCGACCGCCTTGCGGTCCGCCGGGCCCACGCTGGCGTCCTTCGTGCCGTCCGGGGCGCCCTGGGCGACCGTCTGGCGGGCGATCTGCTTGGCCATGTCCCAGTTCACCGGGCCGCCCTCGTAGGAGAGCATCTGGCCCAGCTGCTGGAACGCGGCGCCCAGGTCGGTGGGGTTCAGGGACCCGAACATGGCTGCGAGCGGATTGTCGGCGCCGGGGGCGCCGAAGCCCCCGGCCCCGGGCGCGCCGCCGAAACCGAACGGGTTGGCCGGGCCCTGACCACCACCGCTCTGCTGGTCCTTCTTCTTGCCCTCGTCGCCGTCTTCCGGCTCCTCCGGCGGAAGGCCGAAACCGAATGGGGTGTCACTCACGGGATTCCTCGGCTGGTAAGGCCACCGGTCTCTCCCGGCGGCGCGGCTGCCCGACGTCACCACCCAGCGTAGACACCCCGACCCGATCGGGCCTCGGTGCTTCGCCCACGGAAGGCCTGCGGCAGGATGGATGCACCTGGTACGTACGCGTCACTCGCGCCCGTACTGAAGACAACCGCTGGAGACGCCCGGTGAGTTCCCCAGATCCGCAGGTTCGCGCAGCGCGAAACCTCTCAACCCCTCCCGCCGCGCGCGGGCCCGTCGTCGCGGTCACCGGCGCCGCCACCGGGGTGGGCGCCCTGCTCACGGAGCGGCTCGCCGCCTCCGGGGAGATCAAGAGGGTCGTCGCCATCGACGAGCGGCGCGGGGACTGCGCCGACGCCCAGTGGCACATCCTCGACGTCCGCGACCCGGCGATCGCGGACAAGCTGCGGGGCGTGGACGTGGTCGTGCACCTCGCGCTCGACCTCGATCTGGAGACCGATCCGGCCGCGCGCACGGCTTACAACGTCCGGGGGACCCAGACCGTGCTGACGGCCGCCGCGGCGGCCGGGGTGCCCCGGGTGGTGCTGTGCACCTCCGCGATGGTCTACGGCGCGCTGCCGGACAACGAGCTGCCCCTCTCGGAGGACGCCGAGCTCCGCGCGACGGCCGAGGCCACGGGCGTGGGCGACCTGCTGGAGATCGAACGGCTGGCCCGGCGCGCGCCCCGGGCGCACCCGGGTCTGAACGTCAGCGTGGTCCGGCCCGCCGTCCTGGTCGGCGGCACGGACACGGCGCTGACCCGGTACTTCGAGTCGCCCCGGCTGCTCGTCGTCGCCGGATCCCGGCCGGCGTGGCAGTTCTGCCACGTCGAGGACCTCTGCGGCGCGCTGGAGTACGCCGTCCTGGAGAAGGTCGACGGGGAACTCGCCGTCGGCTGCGACGGCTGGCTCGAGCAGGAGGAGGTCGAGGAGCTGAGCGGGATCCGGCGGATGGAGCTGCCGTCGGCGGTCGCGCTCGGCGCCGCGGCCCGGCTGCACCGGATCGGGCTCACACCGTCCCCGGCGGGGGACCTGGCCTACACGATGTACCCCTGGGTGGTCAGCGGGAGCCGGCTGCACGATGCCGGGTGGCGGCCGAAGTGGACCAACGAGGAGGTCCTCGCGGAGCTGCTGGAGGAGGTCTCCGGTCGGCACACGGTCGCCGGCCGGCGGCTGGGGCGCAAGGACGCGACGGCCGCGGGCGCGGCGGGCGCGACGGTGGCCCTTCTGGGTGCCGCCGCCGTGGTGCGGCGGGCCCGGAAGGCGCGGCGGCGGGTGTGAGAACCGGGACCCGCGCGTGCCGCGCGTCCTGTAGGACGCTCCAAACGCCGGTGCGCGCGGGACTGGTGAATCTCGTATACCGGGATGTCATACGCGTGCGGCAGGATGGGAGGTATGGCACACGCGAACGAGCACCCCGGTGAGCAGGCCGCTCAGGATCCCGTCAAGCTGATCGGCGTCCGGGAGACCGCGCTCTCCGTCGACGAGGTGTTCCGGGCCGTCGGGGACGAGGCGGCCGGCGGCATCGCGCTGTTCGTCGGAACCGTGCGCAACCACGACGGCGGCGCCGACGTCGACGGGCTCGGGTACTCCTGCCATCCCCGTGCCGAGGCCGAGATGCGGCGGATCGCCGAGAAGGTCGTCGCGGACTTCCCGGTGCGCGCGCTGGCCGCCGTCCACCGTGTGGGTGACCTGCGGATCGGGGACCTCGCCGTCGTGGTCGCCGTGGCGTGCCCGCACCGCGCGGAGGCCTTCGACGCCTGCCGCCGGCTGATCGACGACATCAAGCACGAGGTCCCCATCTGGAAGCACCAGAAGTTCTCCGACGGGACCGAGGAGTGGGTCGGCGCCTGCTGACCGCGCCCCACCGTGCGGCACGTTCGGCCGACCGGGCCATGCGGTTGCGTAACCGGCACCCTCGCGTGAGCGTTGTCAGTGCGAATGGTTAATCTGCTGATCAGTCAGTCGCAGACGCTCAAGGGGTTGGGAGGTCGGCATGGCGGCTCTCGCCTGGTTGCTGATTCCGATGGTGGCTGCGATAGCGGCCGGACTGTGGGGCAGTTGGGCCAACCGGACGCGCAAGATGCGCAGCGACGGTCCGGAGCTCGACGGGTACGCCCGATTCCGCGCCGCCATGGAGAAGACGGACACGGGCGCGCGCGAGGCGTGACGCGGGTGCCCTGACGGTGTGCTGACACAGCCGTCCCGTACTGTCATGGCATGCCACGCCGCACCGCGACGATGCTCGCCTCCACCCTGATGCTGATCGCGCTCCTGTGCGCGGGAGTGCTCATCCCCGTGCCGTTCTCGGAGATGTCCCCCGGCCCGACCGTGAACACGCTGGGGGACCACGACGGCGAGCCGGTGCTGCAGATCTCCGGGCACAAGACCTATCCGGCCGACGGTCATCTGAACATGACCACGGTCCGGGTCACCAGCGCGGACTTCCGGATGAACCTGGTGGAGGCCGTCTACGGGTGGCTGGCCCACGACAGCAAGATCGTCCCGCACGACACCCTCTACCCGGACGGCAAGACGGAGGAGCAGTCCTCCCAGGAGAACGCCGAGGAGTTCAGCCAGTCCCAGGAGAGCGCCAAGGTCGCCGCCCTGAAGGAGCTGGGCGTCCCGGTGAAGTCCTGGGTGATCGTCTCCACCGTCGTCAAGGACTCCCCGGCCGAGGGCCGGCTGCACGCCGGTGACGTGATCAAGGCCGTGGACGGCACGGCGGTCAAGCAGCCGTCCGACGTCGCCAAGCTGGTGACCAGGCACAAGGCCGGTCAGAAGGTCGTCTTCACGGTCGTCCCGGCCAAGGAGCAGGCCGCCGCCGAGAAGGCGAACAAGGCGGCGACGAAGACGCGGGACGTCACCATCACCACGGCGACCTCCCACGACACGGGCGCCAAGCGGGCCATCGTCGGGATCTCCGCCGGGACCGACCACACCTTCCCGTTCTCCATCGACATCAAGCTCGCCGACGTCGGCGGCCCCAGCGCCGGTCTGATGTTCGCCCTCGGGATCTACGACAAGCTCACCCCGGGCAACCTCACGGGCGGCACGTTCGTCGCCGGCACCGGCACCATCGACGACAACGGCACGGTCGGCCCGATCGGCGGCATCGAGATGAAGACCGTGGGCGCGCGCAGCAAGGGCGCCCAGTACTTCCTGACGCCGGCCGAGAACTGCGCGGCCGCCGCCAAGGACACCCCGAGCGGGCTCACCCTGGTCAAGGTCAAGACGATCGGGGACGCCCTCGGCGCGCTGAAGGACATCCGCGGCGGGAACACCGCGGCCCTGCCCAAGTGCACCACCAAGGGCTGAGCGGCCCCTGAGCACGGCTGGGGGCGCCCCGCACATCCGGGGCGCCCCCATCGCCGTACCCGCCGGACGTCAGTCCGCGAACGTCGAGGACAGTGCCTGGGCGAGCCCCGGAACCAGGTCGGGACCGGTCAGGACCTCCGTCGAGGAGTCCTTCTCACGCAGCCGCAGCGCCGACTCGCGGGTGCCGTCGCGCAGCACCGCGACCGTCATCCGGACCTCCTGGCGCTCGGGGTGATCGGCCACCCACTTGGCCAGCTTGGCCTCGCTCAGGCCCTGCGGGACCTGCGCCTCGGCCGACGGCGGCAGCATCAGGCGCTCCACCGTGAGCGCGCAGCCGGCCACCGCGTCCGGCCAGGCGATGGTGCCGAGGAACTCGTCCAGCGGCTTGCCGGACGGGATCTCGTCCTGCTCGATCGGGGTGAGACCGGCGGTCTCGGACTCGTTCTCCAGGCCCAGCTGGGCCGCGAGCGAGGGTTCCTGGGCCCGCAGCCGTGCGGTGTCGACGAGGGCGAAGAGGCGAGCGGGCTGTTCCCAGCCGAGGCCGGAGGCGTACTCGTCGATCTCGAGTACGGCCCGGGTGAGCGGGTTCGCTGCCATGGGAGTGTTGGACATGGTCACAATCCTGCCTCGTTCCCGCCCGGAATCGGGAACCGAGTAAACCGTGAGTAAGTTGCATAGGTGTGGGCCCACGATCACGGGGGGCCACGGAGGGCCCGCGAAACCGGGGGCCTGACGGATCGACAGCGACTTCGAGGTGCGCACCTTGGCTTTCCAGATGCCGGACCGCGGCGGAGGCCCGACGGGTCCACGGATCAGAGCGGGCCGCCCGTCCCGGCGCGTGAGGACCCTGCTCGTGACACTGGGCGTCCTGGCAGTCCTCGGCATGGCGTTCACCATGTTCGCGGGCTTCTGGACGGACTGGCTGTGGTACCGGTCGGTGCACTACTCGTCCGTGTTCACGACCACGCTGTCGACCAAGATCGGGCTGTTCTTCGTCTTCGGCCTGCTGATGGCACTGGCCGTGGGCGTCAACATCTGGCTCGCGCACCGGCTGCGGCCCCCGCTGAGCGCCATGTCCATGGAGCAGCAGAGCCTCGACCGGTACCGGATGGCCATAGCGCCGTACAAGAAGTGGCTGCTGCTCGCCGTCACCGCCCTGGTCGGCCTCATCGCCGGTGCCTCGGCGTCGAGCCAGTGGCGGACCTGGCTGATGTGGGTCAACGGCGTCCCCTTCCACGAGAAGGACCCGCAGTTCCACCTCGACATCTCCTTCTACGCCTTCGACCTGCCCTGGTACCGGTTCCTGCTGGGCTTCGGCTTCGCCGCCGCGATCCTCAGCCTGATCGCCGCCGCCCTCACCCACTACCTGTACGGCGGGCTGCGCGTCACCAGCCCCGGCGCGCGCGCCACGGCCGCCGCGACCGGGCATCTGTCGGTGCTGCTCGGCATCTTCGTCGCCCTCAAGGCGGTCGCCTACTGGCTCGACCGGTACGGCCTGGCCGTCAAGACCAGCGACTTCAAGGCGACCGGCAACTGGACCGGCCTGCGCTACGTCGACGCCAACGCCTACCTGCCGGCCAAGACGATCCTGTTCTGCATCGCCGTCATCTGCGCGCTGCTGTTCTTCGCCACGCTGTGGCGGCGCACCTGGCAGCTGCCGGTCATCGGCTTCGGCCTGATGGTGCTCTCGGCGATCCTGATCGGCGGGCTGTACCCGGCGATCGTGCAGAAGTTCCAGGTCCAGCCCAACGAGCAGGCCAAGGAAGCCCCGTACGTCCAGAAGAACCTCAAGGCGACCCGCGAGGCGTACGGCATCGACGACACCAAGGTCAGCGAGTACGCGGGCAAGTCCACGACCACGGACAAGACCAAGCTGCGCAACGACGCGAACGACGCGGCGAGCATCCGGATCATCGATCCGAACGTCGTCTCGCCCACGTTCCAGCAGTTGCAGCAGATGAAGAACTACTACGGGTTCCCGACCAACCTGGACGTCGACCGCTACCCCACCAAGGACGGCAAGGAGCAGGACACCGTCCTCGGGCTGCGCGAACTGAACCTGGACGGCATCCCGAAGAACAACTGGATCAACGACCACTTCCGCTACACGCACGGTTACGGCGTGGTCGCCGCCAAGGGCACGGAGGCCGACTCCAACGGCGAGCCGGTCTTCACCGAGTCCGACCTGCCGTCCCGCGGCGACCTGGGCACGTACGAACAGCGGGTCTACTACGGCGAGAAGACCACCACGTACTCCATCGTCGGCGGTCCGCAGAAGGAGATCGACTACTCCGACGACAGCGGGGAGAAGACCACCAGCTACGTCGGCAGGAGCGGGGTCAACCTCGACAACCCGCTCAACCGGGCCGCGTACGCGCTGTCGTTCAACGAGCCGCAGATCCTGTACTCGGGCGCGATCGGCAAGGGCTCGCGGATCCTGTACAACCGCACGCCCAAGGAGCGCGTGGAGGCGGTCGCCCCCTGGCTGACCATCGACGGCGACGCCTACCCGGCCGTCGTCAAGGGCCGCATCCAGTGGATCGTCGACGCCTACACCACGTCGAACGGCTACCCGTACTCGTCCCGTACGACCCTCGGTGACACGACGGCCGACTCGCTGACGGCGACGAACAACTCCCGTGCGGTGGTGGCCCAGCAGAACCAGGTCAACTACATCCGCAACTCGGTGAAGGCGACCGTCGACGCGTACACCGGTGAGATCAAGCTCTACCAGTGGGACACCCATGACCCGGTGCTGAAGACCTGGATGAAGGCCTTCCCCGGCACGGTGCAGGCGAAGAGCACCATCTCCGCGGACCTGATGGATCATCTGCGGTACCCGCAGGACCTGTTCAAGGTCCAGCGCGAACTGCTCACCCGCTACCACGTGACGGACGCCCAGACGTTCCTCAGCGGCAGCGAGGTCTGGCAGGTGCCCGACGATCCGGCCAACGACTCCGGCAGCGCGGTCCCGCCGTACTACCTGAGCATGAAGATGCCGGACCAGACCGCGCAGGCGTTCTCGCTGACGACGACGTTCACGCCCAACGGGCGGGACAACCTGAGCGCGTTCATGGCGGTCGACTCCGATCCGCGCGCCAGTGACTACGGCAAGATCAGAGTCCTGAAACTGCCGACGAGCACCACCGTCGACGGCCCCAAACAGGTGCAGAGCCAGTTCAACTCCGAATCGGCCATCGCCGAGACCATCAGCCTGCTCAGCCGCGGGCATTCGAAGGTCGAGTACGGCAATCTGCTGACCGTGCCGCTCGACGGGGGGCTGCTGTACGTGGAGCCCGTCTACGTACGCGGCGGATCGCTCAAGTACCCGTTGCTGCGCAAGGTTCTGGTCACCTACGGAGGCAAGACCGCCTTCGAGGACACCCTGGACGCGGCCCTGGACGACGTGTTCGGCGTGAAGGGCACGACCACCACGCCGCCGGACACCGGCACCAACCCGCCCGACACCGGCAACCCCACGGTCAAGCAGGCACTCGCGGACGCCCAGAAGGCCATCGACGCCGGCAAGGAGGCCCTGCAGCAGCCGGACGGCCCGGACTGGGACGCGTACGCCAAGGCCCAGAAGGACCTGGAGGCGGCGCTGAAGCGGGCTCAGGACGCGCAGTCCAAGACCGAGAAGCCGAGCGGCAAGAACGGGAGTTGATCAAGACCACCCCGCACCGTGGTACGGTTGCCAGGCAACGGCGCGGGGTGGAGCAGCTCGGTAGCTCGCTGGGCTCATAACCCAGAGGTCGCAGGTTCAAATCCTGTCCCCGCTACTGCGATCGAAGGCCCGGATCCCCAGGGATCCGGGCCTTCGTGGTGTGCGAACTCATGTACTGGGGGGAGGGGCGGCCGCGCCGCCGGGGGGAGTTGGGGTCGAGTGTGTTTGACTTGTCGCCCTGTGGGCATGTCGACAAAACGCTGAAGTGACCTCACGGGCTGCGGTATACCGGGTGTACCCAGGTTGCAGGTGGTGCGACGATGGACGTTATGGGGGACAAGGCAACTCTGTTCGAGTCAGGGCGATTTGTGCAGCCTTCCGAGGAGCCGACCCGCGACGACTTGAGCGACACGGGGGATGCCGGAGAAGAAGTACGGCTCGCTCTCGCGGCGCAGAGCGGCGACGCCGAGGCGGCGAGCGTGCTCGGCGCCATGCTCCTGCGCCGGGGCGACCTCGACGGAGCCGAACCCCAGCTGCGGGCCGCCACCGCGGCGGGTGACCGGGCCGCCGCCAACAACCTCGGCGTCCTCCTGCACCAGCGCGGCTACGCCGACGAGGCCGCCGGCTGGTGGCGGATCGCCGCCGTCGCCGGTTCCGCCGCCGCGGCGCACGCCCTGGGCCGCCACCACCGCGAGCGCGGCGACGAGCCGGCCGCCGAGTACTGGCTGCGCCAGTCCGCCGAGCAGGGCCACGCCCTCGGCGCCTACGCGCTCGCCGATCTGCTGGAGCACCGCGGGGACGTGGGCGCCGGGCACTGGATGCGGGCCGCGGCCGAGCGCGGGCACCGCGAGGCCGCCTACCGGCTGGCGCGCGCGATCGACCGGAAGGCGGGGCACGAGGACGAGGCCGGGACTGACAACGCTGTCGCCCTCGCGGAGACCGAGGGGTGGTACCGGCAGGCTGCCGCGCGCGGCCACCGGCGGGCCGCCCTGCACCTCGGCGCGATCCTGGAGAAGCGCGGGGAGCTGAAGGAGGCCGGCCGCTGGTACCTGACGTCCGCCAAGGACGGTGAGCCGCGGGCCGCCTGCGCGCTCGGCTTCCTGCTGCGCGACGCCGGGGACACCGAGAACGCGGCCGTGTGGTGGCTGCGCGCGGCCCAGGACGGCGACGGCAACGCGGCCAACGCGCTCGGCGCGCTGCACGCCGAGCGCGGTGAGACGCAGACCGCCGAGCGCTGGTACCGGGCCGCCCTGGACGCCGGCGACGACAACGGCGCCTACAACCTCGGGCTGCTCTGCGCGGAGCAGGGGCGGACCGCGCAGGCCGAGCGGTGGTACCGGCGGGCGGCGTACGCGGGGCACCGGGAGGCGGCGAACGCGCTGGCCATCCTGCTGCTCCAGGGCGGCGACACGACCGGGGCGGAGCCGTGGTTCTCCAAGGCCGCCGAGGCCGGCAGTGTGGACGCGGCGTTCAACCTCGGAATCCTGTACACGGGGCGCGGCGCCGAGGAGATGGCCCTGCGCTGGTACGAGCGGGCGGCGGCGGCCGGGCACACCGAGGCCGCGCTGCAGGTCGGGATCGCCCGGCAGCGCGAGGGCGACGAGCCCGCGGCCGAGCGGCACCTGCGCTGCGCCGCGGGCGGCGGGAGCGCGGAGGCGGCCTACCGGCTGGCCACCCTGCTCGACGCGCGCCGGCCGCCGGAGCCCGCGCACGAGCTCGGGGAGGTCGTGCACGAGAAGACCGAGTGCGAGGAGTGGTACGAGCGTGCCGCGTCCCAGGGGCACCGGCGGGCGCAGGTGCGGGTCGGCATGCTGGCCGCCGCCCGCGGCGACGTGGTGGAGGCGGCGCGGTGGTACCGGGAGGCCGCGGAGGCCGGCTCGCGCAACGGCGCGTTCAACCTGGGGCTGCTGCTGGCCCGTGAGGGGAGCGAGCCGGAGGCCGCCGTGTGGTGGACCCGCGCCGCCGACGCCGGGCACGGACGGGCGGCGCTGCGGCTGGCCCTGGTCTACGCGCGTCGTGGCGAGCTGGCGGAGGGCCAGCGGTGGGCCGACCGGGCGGTGGCGCTGGGGCCGGCGGAGGTGTCCGAGCGTGCGGGCCGGCTCCGGGACGCGCTGCGGGAGGAGCTGTCGGCGTGAGCCGCCGAGGTCTCCTGAGTGATCCGGGACACCTCGCGCCCCACGGATTTGCTTCCGCGCTCTCCCCTCACGTAATGTCGTGTTCACCGACGCGGGGTGGAGCAGCTCGGTAGCTCGCTGGGCTCATAACCCAGAGGTCGCAGGTTCAAATCCTGTCCCCGCTACTAAGGGCCGAGGGCCGGAATCCAGAAATGGATTCCGGCCCTCAGTCGTTTCCGCGAACCTCATGGACCCCCGGTGCCCGCGCGACGCGACGCCCGGGTGCCCGGAACGCAGAAGGAGGGGGCTCTCGCCCCCTCCTCGTCGTCCTTCGCGCTCTGTCTACGCGCTCGCGCAGTTCGGGCACAGCCCGCGGTACGTCACCTCTACGTCCGACACCGTGAAGCCGAAGCGCTCGGAGTCGGGGAGGTCGGCGAGCGGGTTGCCCGTCGGGTGGACGTCACGGATCGAGCCGCACCGGGCGCAGACCAGGTGGTGGTGGGGCCGGTGCGCGTTCGGGTCGTACCGCTTCGCGCGCCTGTCGGTCGAGACCTCGAGCACCTCGCCGAGGGTGACCAGCTCGCCCAGCGTGTTGTAGACGGTGGCCCGGGAGATCTCGGGGAGCTTCGCGACAGCCCGCGCGTGGACCTCGTCGGCGGTCAGATGCACGTGCTCGCCGTCGAGAACCTCGGCCACGACGCGCCGCTGCGCGGTCATCCGCCATCCGCGTCCACGCAGCCGTTCCAGAAGGTCGCTCATGGCCACCAGCCTAACAGCAGGGCAGACCAGGTTGGGAACTGGTGTGAGATTGGATCGACATTTGACTTAGACAAAGTCCATTGTAGGATCGGCAGCGGCTTTGGCCATGGGACAGGATTGGTCGGGAATGACGCAGGAGGCGCACGTGACGCAGGGACCGCTCACCACGGAGGCCGGTGCTCCGGTCGCCGACAACCAGAACAGCGAGACGGCAGGCGTCGGCGGCCCGGTGCTCGTCCAGGACCAGCTGCTCCTGGAGAAGCTGGCCCACTTCAACCGCGAGCGCATCCCGGAGCGCGTGGTGCACGCCCGCGGTGCCGGCGCCTACGGCACGTTCACGGTGACCGCCGACGTCACGCCGTACACGCGCGCCGCGTTCCTCTCCGGGGTCGGCAAGGAGACCGAGGTCTTCCTGCGCTTCTCGACGGTGGCCGGCAATCTGGGCGCGGCGGACGCCGTCCGGGACCCGCGCGGCTTCTCGCTGAAGTTCTACACCGAGGAGGGCAACTACGACCTCGTCGGCAACAACACCCCGGTCTTCTTCATCCGGGACGCGATCAAGTTCCCGGACTTCATCCACACCCAGAAGCGCGACCCGTACACCGGCAGCACGGAAGCCGACAACGTGTGGGACTTCTGGTCGCTGTCGCCGGAGTCGACGCACCAGGTGACCTGGCTCTTCGGCGACCGCGGCATCCCGGCCTCGTACCGGCACATGGACGGTTTCGGCTCGCACACCTTCCAGTGGAACAACGCGTTTGGTGAGGCCTTCTGGGTCAAGTACCACTTCAAGACCGACCAGGGGATCAGGAACCTCACCGCCGCGGAGGCGGAGGTCCTCGCGGGCAAGGACCCCGACTCGCACCAGCGTGACCTGCGGGAGGCGATCGAGCGCGGCGAGTTCCCGAGCTGGACCGTGGGTGTGCAGATCATGCCGGCGGCGGACGCGGCGACGTACCGCTTCAACCCGTTCGACCTCACCAAGGTGTGGCCGCACGCGGACTACCCGGTCGTCGAGATCGGCAGGCTGGAGCTGAACCGCAACCCGCGGAACGTCTTCGCCGAGGTCGAGCAGTCGGTCTTCAGCCCCGCGCACTTCGTTCCGGGCATCGGGCCCTCGCCCGACAAGATGCTCCAGGGCCGGCTCTTCGCCTACGGCGACGCGCACCGCTACCGCGTCGGCATCAACGCCGACCATCTGCCGGTCAACCGTCCGCACGCCACCGAGGCGCGCACCAACTCCCGGGACGGCCTCCTCTACGACGGGCGCCACGGCGGTGCGAAGAACTACGAGCCGAACAGCTTCGGCGGGCCGCGGCAGACCGGCCGTCCGCTGTGGCAGTCGTTCGACGGCTTCTCGGGCGGCACCGGTGACCACCCGACGCCGGCGCACGCCGAGGACGACGACTTCGTGCAGGCGGGCAACCTCTACCGGCTGATGTCGGACGAGGAGCGCGAGCGGCTGATCGCCAACCTCGCCGGTGCGATCTGCCAGGTCTCGCGCGAGGACATCGCCGAGCGTGCGATCGGCAACTTCGCGGCCGCCGACGCCGACTTCGGCAAGCTGCTGGAGGCGGCGGTGCGGGCGCTGCGCGCCTGAGCGGGCGGCACCGGCTCCCCGGTGCCCCGAGATCCTGGGGGAGTGCCCCAGGGCGGGCCGGACCCCACGGTGCTCGGGGTCCGGCCCGTTCCGCGTGCTCAGAGCGCGGGAGCGGGCTCGCTGGCCGGGACCCAGCAGCGGATGATGTCGCGGACCGAGACGATGCCGGCCACCTCGCCGCGATCGAGGACGACCAGGTGCCGGAAGCCGCCGTGGGCCATGGCCCGTGCGGCTTCCTCCAGCGTCCAGGCCGGGGAGGCGAAGACGACGTCGGTGGTGGTGTGGGCGTGGGCGTGTTCGGCGTCCGGGTCCTGGCCGAGGCCGACGGAGTTGAGGATGTCGCGTTCGGTGAGGATGCCGATGCCGCCGGCGTCCGGGTCGAGGACCACGGCGGCGCCGACGCGGCGGGCGGACATCAGGGCCGCTGCCTGGCGGAGGGTGTGGGCGGGGCCGACGGTGAGGATCACCGTGCTCATGGCGTCACGGACGAGCATGGATGGGGCCACCTCCTAGGAATCCGCGCGTGTGCGGGGATTCACAAGTTCACAAGTGGGGGTGACCTCAGAGTGACAGGTAAAGGGAGAGTCAACAAGAGGGCGCGCGAAGTCAGTTGAGGGCGTGCGTGGGATCCGGCCGTGGCTCAGCGACGCCCGCCGAGATACCCCAGCATCTCGTCGTGCAGCAGACCGTTGGACGCGGCGGCGTTGCCGCTGTGCGGGCCCGGCCGGCCGTCGAGGCCGGTGAAGGAGCCGCCCGCCTCGGTGACGACGATCGCGGTGGCCGCCATGTCCCACAGCGACAGCTCGGGCTCGGCACAGATGTCCACCGATCCCTCGGCGACCATCATGTACGGCCAGAAGTCGCCGTACGCGCGGGTGCGCCACACCTGGCGGGTCAGGTCCAGGAAGCCGTCCAGGCGGCCCTGCTCCTCCCAGCCGGAGAGGGAGGAGTACGCGAAGGACGCGTCCGCGAGCCCGTTGACGCCGGAGACGTGCATGCGGGTCGCCGAGGTCAGGCTGCGGCCGGTGAAGGCGCCGTGCCCCTTCGCGGCCCACCAGCGGCGGCCGAGCGCGGGCGCGGAGACGAGGCCGACGACGGGCTGGTAGCCGCCCTCCGCCGCCTCCATCAGCGCGATGAGGGTGGCCCACACCGGGACGCCCCGCACGTAGTTCTTGGTGCCGTCGATCGGGTCGATCACCCAGCGGCGTGGACCGCTGCCCTCGAGTCCGTACTCCTCGCCGAGGATCGCGTCCCGCGGGCGGGCGCGCTGGAGCTGGCCGCGGATGAGTTCTTCCGCCGCCTTGTCCGCCTCGCTCACCGGGGTCATGTCCGGCTTCGTCTCCACCTTCAGGTCGAGCGCCTTGAAGCGGTCCATGGTGGTGGCGTCGGCGGCGTCCGCGAGGACGTGGGCGAGGCGCAGGTCGTCGAGGTAGTCCGGCATGTGATGAACCGTATCGGCCCGCACGCCCGCGGGGCCACGCGGGGCGGGACGGCCGGCGCCGGCCCGGGCGGGGGCGGCCGAAGCCCGACCCCGTACCCCCGCGAACTCTTGACAGTGCATACAAGCGCGTCAAATCTGGGCGCAAAGCTGCTCCGCCCCAGGGAGGCGAGGATGCCTGCTGCCCGGGAATCGCTACTGGACGCCGCCTATACGGCCCTCGCGCGCCGGCCGTGGTCCGCGGTGCGGATGGTCGACGTGGCCGCGGCGGCCGGGGTGTCCCGGCAGACCCTCTACAACGAGTTCGGCAGCAAGGACGGGCTGGCCCGGGCCCTCGTGCGCCGCGAGGCCGACGGCTACCTCGCCGGGGTGGAACGGGCGCTCGGCGGCTCGGCCGGCCCCCGGGAGCGGCTCACCGCGACCGCCGAGTGGACGGCCGCCGCCGGCCGGGACAACGCGCTGGTCCGGGCCATGCTGACCGGCTCCTGGCACGAGCGGCTGCCGGCCCCGCCGCTGGCCGCCGTACCGTCCTCCACCGCCGTGCCCGCGCAGCGCCGGGCCGACGGGCCGCTGCCGACGCCCCGCGACTTCGTGCGCGCCGTCAGGGACCGTGCCGTGACCGCGCTCGGTGAACCCGGTGCCGCCCCCGCCGACACCGCCGAACTGGCCCGCTCCTGCGAACTGGTGGTGCGCCTCGCCCTGTCCTGCCTGGCGGCGCCACCGGACGAGGGCGGTATGGCGGAGCTGGTGCGTGCCGTGTTCCCCCGCCACGTCGCGTGAGGGCGGTCCGGCCGGGCGCCCGCGCGCACGCCGGCCGTACGGCGACGGGCCGGCCGGACCACCCCTACGAGTGAATCAGTGGGCCGAGCCCGAGAGCTGGAGACCGATCACCCCGACGATCACGAAGCTGATCGAGACGATCTTCAGGGTCGACACCAGGTCACCGAGGAAGACCATGCCGTAGATCGCGGTACCCGCGGCCCCGATCCCCGTCCACACGGCGTAGGCCGGGCCGACGTCGAGCTTCTTCAGCGAGAGGGTCAGCAGACCGAAGCTGCCGAGCGCGAACGAGGCGAAGGCGATCGTCGGCCACAGCCGGGTGAACCCGTGCGAGAGCTTGAGGCACACGGCGAAACCGGTCTCGAGAATCCCGGCCACTATGACCAGCAGCCACGCCATGTGCTGTCCTCCCGTTGGTCCGGATCTCCGGCTCGGTGCGATTATGCACTTGCCGGACTCCGGCCCGGGCAAACAACGCGATGGTCAGTCGCCCTCCCGGCGCTCCCGCGTGGCCAGCAGCCGGCGCAGGGAGTACAGCCGCGCGGGGTCCGCGTGCCCCTCCTCGACCCAGGCGTCCAGCGCGCAGTCCGGCTCGTCGTGGGAGCACGCGCGCGGACAGCCCTCCGTGCCCGGTTCGAGGTCGGGGAAGGCGTGGATCACCCGCGACGGGTCGATGTGCGCGAGCCCGAAGGAGCGGACGCCGGGGGTGTCGACCACCCAGCCGTCCACGTCGTCGAGCGGCAGTGCGAGAGCCGAGGTCGTGGTGTGCCGGCCGCGGCCCGTCACCGCGTTCACATGTCCCGTGGTACGCCGGCGCTCCTCGGGCACGAGCGCGTTGACCAGGGTCGTCTTGCCGACGCCGGAGTGGCCCACGAAGGCTGTGATCCGGCCGTCCAGGAGCTCGCGCACCCGGCCCGCCGCATCGCCGTTCTCCAGCTCGTCGCGGCTGGTGACGACGTACGGGATGTCGAGGTCGCCGTACAGCTCCAGCAGCTTGTCCGGTGGGGCCAGGTCCGACTTGGTCATGACCAGCAGCGGTTCCAGGCCGCCGTCGTAGGCCGCGACCAGGCAGCGGTCGATCAGCCGCGGGCGGGGCTCGGGGTCGGCGAGCGCGGTGACGATCGCCAGCTGGTCGGCGTTGGCGACGACCACCCGCTCGAAGGGATCGTCGTCGTCGGCCGTGCGCCGCAGCAGCGAGGCGCGCTCCGCGATGCGCACGATCCGCGCGAGCGTGTCCTTCTTGCCGGACAGGTCGCCCACCAGGGCCACCCGGTCGCCGACCACGGCCGCCTTGCGGCCCAGCTCACGCGCCTTCATCGCCATCACGATCCGGTCCTCGACCAGGCAGGTCAGCCGCCCCCGGTCGACGGTGAGGACCATGCCCTCGGCCGCGTCCTCGTGCTTGGGCCGGATGTTCGTCCGCGGCCGGTTGCCCTTGCGGTTGGGACGGCTGCGGATGTCGTCCTCGTCGGTGTGCTTGCCGTAGCGGCGCATGGCGTGTCCCTACTGCCCGAGCATCCCGGCCCACAGCTCGGGGAAGTCCGGCAGCGTCTTGGCCGTGGTCGCCACGTTCTCGATCCGCACACCCTCGACGGCCAGGCCGATGATCGCACCGGCGGTGGCCATGCGGTGGTCCTCGTAGGTGTGGAAGGTCCCCCCGTGCAGAGTGCGCGGGCGGATGTGCAGGCCGTCGGCCGTCTCCGTGACGTCGCCGCCGAGTTCGTTGATCTCCTTGGTGAGCGCGGCCAGCCGGTCCGTCTCGTGCAGCCGCAGGTGGGCCACGCCCCGCAGGGTGGAGGGCGAGTCGGCGAGCGCGGCGACCGCCGCGATGCCCGGGGTCAGCTCGCCGACGTCGCTCAGGTCGACATCGATGCCGTGAACAGCACCCGAACCGGTGAACGCGAGCCCGTACTCGGTCAGTTCGCAGGAGCCGCCCATCTCGGTGAAGATCTCCCGCAGCCGGTCACCCGGCTGGGTGGTACGCGCCGGCCAGTCCGGGATCAGCACCTTGCCGCCCGTGATCAGGGCCGCGGCGAGGAACGGCTGCGCGTTGGACAGGTCCGGCTCGATCGTCAGGTCCCGGCCGAGCAGGGCGCCCGGCGTCACCCGCCACACGTTGGGCTCGCCGCCCGACTCCGGGGTGTCCACCTGGGCGCCGACCGCGCGCAGCATGTCCACCGTCATCCGGATGTGCGGCATGGACGGCAGCGCGGTGCCGGTGTGCCGGACCTCGACGCCCTGGTTGAAGCGCGGTCCGGACAGCAGCAGTGCCGAGACGAACTGGGAGGACGAGGAGGCGTCGATCGACACCGGCCCGCCGTCCAGGGCCCCGCCGCCGTGCACGGTCAGCGGCAGCGCGCCCCGGCCGTCGTCGTCGATCCGGGCACCGAGATGACGCAGCGCGTCGATCACCCCGTGCAGGGGACGCTCGTACGACCGCGGGTCGCCGTCGAAGCGGATCGGTCCGTCGGCCAGCGCGGCCACCGGGGGAAGGAAGCGCATCACCGTGCCGGCGTTGCCGACGTCGACGGTGGCCGGGCCCCGCAGGCCCGTGGGCAGCACCCGCCAGGCTTCGCCGGCGCCGCCGCCCGAGGAGCTGGAGGACACCGTCTCCTCGATCTCCACGCCCATCGCGCGCAGCGCCCCGGCCATCAGCAGGGTGTCGCGCGAGCGCAGCGGCCGCCGCAGCCAGCCGGGCTCGGAGGCCAGGGCGGCGAGGACGAGGGCGCGGTTGGTGACCGACTTGGACCCCGGCACGTGGACCGTGGCGTCGACGGCTCCGCTCGCGTGCGGGGCGGGCCAGAGTGCGGTGGATGCGGTGTTCGGGGCCATGGGGCCACTTTATAAGGAGGCTCCGGGGTCAACCTTCCAGCAGCCAGCGCCCGCCACCGATGAGCGAGCACAGGGACACCGCGTGGAACAGGAACAGCCACAGGCCCGCCGGCACGTGCGTCAGCCGGGACAGCTGGTCCGCGTCCGAGTCCCCGGCCCCTCCCCGGGACCGCTTGGCCTGGAGCTCGAACGGCGGCCGCACCCCGCCGAACAGCAGGAACCACACGACCGCGTACGCGAAGGCCGCCTGCACCTGCGGGCCCGTCAGCCAGGACACCAGCAGGAAGGCGCCGCCCGTGAGGACGACGGTCAGGACGCCGTACGCGTTGCGGATCATCACCAGCATCACCACCAGCAGGGCGGTCGCCGCCCACAGCAGCAGCGTGATGCGGCCGGCGGCCAGCAGGGCGGCGCCGCCCAGGCCCAGCAGCGAGGGCGCCGTGTAGCCGGCGGCGGCCGTCAGGATCATGCCCAGGCCGTACGGCTTGCCGCGGCTGACCGTGAGCCCGCTGGTGTCGGAGTGCAGGCGGATGCCGGTGAGCTGCCGGCCGGTGAGCAGGGCGACCAGACCGTGGCCGCCCTCGTGGGCGATGGTGATCGCGTTGCGGGATATCCGCCACAGCGTGCCGGGGACGACCACGGCGAGCGCGGCGGCCAGCGTGGCCAGCACCACCCACAGGTCGGGGTCGGACTGGGTGCCGGTGAGCCGGTCCCAGACGTCGGGCAGCGCGGTCGCGGCGAGGCTGTCCATGGGGCGGCGTTGCTCCTGATCGTCGTCAACAGGTGTCGGCGCGGGGCGCCGTCGCTGCGGAACGGTGGTCGGTGGACGGGTGGGCCTGGCAGTGTGGCACGTATGTGCGGACGGTATGCATCGAGTCGTGGGCCCGAGGATCTCGCGGGAGTCTTCGAGATCGAGAAGTGGGAGCCGGAGGAGACCCTGGAACCGGACTACAACGTGGCGCCGACCAAGGAGGTCTACGCCGTCCTCGACCGTCCGGTGAAAGACGCGGATTCCCCCCGTCCGGTTCGCCAGCTGCGGAAGCTGAAGTGGGGCCTGGTGCCCTCCTGGGCCAAGACGCCCGAGGGCGGCGCCCGGATGATCAACGCCCGCGCGGAGACCGTGCACGAGAAGCCGTCCTACCGCCGGGCCTTCGCCACCCGCCGCTGCATCCTGCCCGCCGACGGCTACTTCGAGTGGGTCACCGGCAAGCAGGAGCGCGACCTGGAGGAGGAGGGCCGGAAGAAGCGCCCGCGCAAGCAGCCGTACTTCGTGCTGCCCGCCGACGGCTCGGTCTTCGCCATGGCCGGGCTGTACGAGTTCTGGCGCGACCGGACCCTGCCCGACGACCACCCGCGGGCCTGGTGGGTCACCTGCTCGGTGATCACCACGGAGGCGGAGCGGACCCCGCTGGCCGTCGCCCCCGCCGAGGGCCCGCGCTCCCTCACCGAGATCCACCCCCGGATGCCGCTGATGCTGACCCCGGACCGCTGGGACGCCTGGCTCGACCCCGCCCGCACCGACCCGGAGGAGCTGCGCGAGCTGCTGGCCCCGCCGCCGGCCGGGCTGATGCGCGCCTACCCGGTCTCCACGGCCGTCAGCAACGTCCGCAACAACGGCCCGGAGCTGCTGAAGGAGCTGGAGGCACCGGAGGAGGGCACACTCTTCTGATGTGACCACCGGGACCGAGATGACGACCCAGACCGTTGCCACCGAGGCCGGGGACGCCCGGATCACCTGGCACCGGGCGAAGAGGGCACGGCTGGTGCTGGCCGTGAGCCACGGGGCCGGCGGCGGCATCGAGGCGCGGGACCTGCGGGCACTCGCCCGGGAGCTGCCGGGGCACGGCGTGAGCGTGGCCCTGGTCGAGCAGCCCTGGCGGGTGGCCGGGAAGAAGCTCGCGCCCGCGCCGAAGACCCTGGACGCCGGCTGGCGCGGCCTCTGGCCCGCCCTCACGGAGCCCGGCCTGCCCGTGGTCTCGGGCGGGCGCAGCGCGGGCGCCCGGGTCGCCTGCCGCACCGCCGGCGAGCTCGGCGCGCACGCCGTGCTCGCGCTGAGCTTCCCGCTGCACCCGCCGGGCAGGCCGGAGAAGTCCCGCGCGGCGGAACTGCTGGGCGCGGGGGTGCCCACGCTGGTCGTCCAGGGCGGCAACGATCCGTTCGGAAGACCGGCGGAGTTCCCGCAGGGTGACTTCGCACTCGTCGAGGTACCGCACGGCGACCACGGGTTCGCGGTCCCCAAGCGCGCGGAGATCACCCAGGAACGCGCCCTGGAGATCGTCACGGAGAGTGTCGTGGAGTGGGCCGGGTCACTCGGGTGACCCCCGGGAATGCTGCGCGACGCATCGCTGTTGTGGCGGACAGAAGTGCTGAGGCCTCGGCACCGACGTCGTGGGAAAGGAAGTCCGCCGCATGGGTTCGACCATCTGCCCGAGCCGCAGCAGCCGTACTGACCTGGACTGGACGGTGCTGCACGCGGCCAAGGCCACCCCTATTCGAGGGGCGGCGGGCCCGGGTGGTGTTCTATCCTCCGAAACGAGTAGGACCGGTTTCGGTCCTGCCCGGGATCTTGAGGAGGTGGGTCCGGTCACCGGTACCGACGCAGGGACCGACAACGGTCAGGCGGAGCTGCCCGAGGGCCAGGGCGTGAGCGCGGAGGAGTCCTCCGAGTCCACCGCGGAGCGCAGTGCGCGCTTCGAGCGAGACGCGCTCGAATTCCTCGACCAGATGTACTCGGCCGCGCTGCGCATGACGCGCAATCCGGCCGACGCCGAGGACCTGGTGCAGGAGACGTACGCCAAGGCCTACGCGTCCTTCCACCAGTTCCGCGAGGGCACCAACCTCAAGGCGTGGCTGTACCGGATCCTCACCAACACGTTCATCAACTCCTACCGCAAGAAGCAGCGTGAGCCCCAGCGCTCCGCCGCGGAGGAGATCGAGGACTGGCAGCTCGCCCGTGCCGAGTCGCACATGTCGACCGGTCTGCGCTCCGCCGAGTCGCAGGCGCTCGACCACCTGCCCGACTCGGACGTGAAGGAAGCGCTGCAGGCGATCCCCGAGGAGTTCCGCATCGCCGTCTATCTCGCGGACGTCGAGGGGTTTGCCTACAAGGAGATCGCGGACATCATGGGGACACCCATCGGTACGGTGATGTCCCGGCTGCACCGGGGCCGCCGTCAGCTGCGCGGCATGCTGGAGGACTACGCCCGTGAGCGCGGGCTGGTGCCCGCCGGCGCCGGGGAGTCGAACGAAGCGAAAGGCTCGGGCTCATGAGCTGCGGAGAGCCGCACGAGACGGACTGCAGTGAGGTCCTGGACCATCTGTACGAGTTCCTCGACAGTGAGATGCCGGACGTCGACCGCGACAAGTTCCAGCACCACTTCGAGGAATGCTCGCCGTGCCTGGAGAAGTACGGCCTGGAGCAGGCCGTGAAGAAGCTCGTCAAGCGGTGCTGCGGCCATGACGACGTCCCCTCCGACCTGCGCGCCAAGGTCATGGGGCGGATCGACCTGATCCGCTCGGGCCAGACCGTGCCGGAGCACGACGTCACCGCCACCGCCCAGGAGAGCTGACCGCCGGGTCATCACCCGAACGTGCTAATCCTCAGGTCATAGGCCCTGCCTCCCTCCCCACCCGTCCTAGGCTCCGAGCCTGGACGGGCACGGTCGGGGAAGGGGCGCGATGGAGGCGGTACCGGCGAGGGCTCGCGGCTATGTGGCCTGCGTCGCCCTGCTGTCCGCGCTCTGCGTCCTGCCGCTGCCGAGGACGCACGCCCCCTGGTGGGCGATCGGCCTGCTCGCGGCGCTCTACGCGGCCTGTGAGCACCTTGTGGGCCGCCGTTTCGGCGGCACCTTCTACCCGGTCCTCCTGGCCGGAGCGTTCCTGCTGCCCCCACCCGCCGCCGCGCTCGTTCCGCTGCCTGCCGCGCTGTTCGCGCGCGGGGAGCACCGGCCGGCGCCGCTGCGGCGCGTCTGGCGCGCCGCACAGCCCTCGCTGGCCGTGTGGGGCGCCGCCCACGTCCACCGGGCGCTCGGCGGGCGGGACGCCGTCGTCGACTGCGACTTCCCCTACGCGCTGCTGCCCGCCGGCGCGGCCGTCCTCGCGTTCTGCCTGATCCTCACCGTCCTCGACGGCGGCATCCTCGCCCTCACCGTGGGCGTGCCCGCGCCCGCCGGGCGGGGGAGCGCGCCCGCGCGCCGGACCTGGCGCGGGCTGCTCTCCCGCGCGCTCGCGCCGGTCGCCGTGCACGGACTCGCCGGGCTGATGATGGCCGTCCTGTGGCGCAGCCCGTACGGCCCCGTCGCCGCGCTGCTCGTGCTGCTGCCGATGTGCGTCTCCTGGTGGGTGTTCGCCCAGTACCACCGCGAACGCGCCGCGCACCAGGCCACCATCCGCGCCCTGGTGCAGGCCGTCGACATCAAGGACGGCTACACGCGCGGCCACAGCGAACGCGTCGGACAGGCCTCCGTGCTGATCGCCCGCGAACTCGGCATGGACGACGAACGCGTCGAGGTGCTGCGCTTCGCCGGCATCCTGCACGACGTCGGCAAGCTGGGCGTCCCCACCCGGCTGCTGCGCAAGGACGGCCCGCTGACCCCCGAGGAACGCCGGATCATCGAGCTGCACCCCGAGTACGGCCACGAGATGGTGCGTGGGATCTCCTTCCTCGGCGAGGCCCGCGCCGCGATCCTGCACCACCACGAGCGCCTCGACGGCAGCGGTTACCCGTACGGTCTCGCCGGCACCCGGATCCCCGAGTGCGCCCGCGTCGTGGCCGTCGCGGACGCCTTCGACGCGATGACCTCCACCCGGTCCTACAGCCGGGCCCGGCCGGTCCCCGCCGCGGTGGCCGAGCTGGAGCGCTGCGCCGGCTCCCATTTCGACCCCCGCATGGTCGCCGCGCTCGTGCGCGCCCTGCGCCGCCACGGCTGGCATCCCGCGGTCACCGCCGACGAGCCCGCCCACGGCGGGGCACCCCGGCAGCGGCCGGCCGGCACCGGGACGCCCCGATGACGGCCCCCCTGCGGCTCGTCCACGGCGCCGCCGCCCTCGTCGCGACCGGCTGCCTGGCCCTCACCCTGGCGAGCGGCCTCCAGGAAAGGGGCGTCGCGCTCGCCTTCGGCGTGCTCATCGCCGTCGGCGAGCTGACCCGCTGGGGAGCCTCCCCCGGCCGGCAGGCCGCGCCCCTCGGCGCCGCCGGATCGCTGTCGTACGCCCTGCTGGGCGCCGACGCCGGGCGGCCCACGCAGCACGGCGCCGCCCAGGTCGTCACCGTGGTCCTCACCGCCGCCCTGCTCGGCGCCGTCCCGCACATCTGGTCCGGCAGCACGCCCACCCGAGATCACCTGGCCCGCCGCGTCCTCACCGTCGGCTTCGCCGCCGTCTGCTTCCAGCCCCTCTACAACCGGGGAGTGTTCGACTCCTGGGACGGCCCCGCCTACGCCCTGCTCCTCGTCACCCTGCTCAGCCTCAGCGCGCTCTGCGACGCCGTGCTGGCCGCCGCCCTGGCCCACTTCCGCACCCGCTGGCCGTTCGGCCCGCTGCTGCGCGAGGAACTGCACGGGCTGCTCGGCATCGGCTCCGCCGTCTGCGCGACCGGCGCGGTGATGGCCCTCGGGGTCGCCGTCGCCGGTCTGTGGGCGCTGCCCGTCTTCTGCCTGCCCCTGCTCCTCACCCAGCTGTCCGTCCGCCGGCACGCGGCCGTCCGCGCCACCTACCGGCAGACCATCGCCTCCCTCGCCCGCGCCACGGAGATCGCCGGGTACACCCCCGCCGGCCACGCCCACCGGGTCGCCGCGCTCAGCCTGGCCGTCGGCCGGGACCTCGGCCTGGCCGGCCCCGAACTGACCGTCCTGGAGTACGCGGCCCTCATGCACGACATCGGCCAGCTCAGCCTGGTCGACCCGGTCCCGGCCGGTGCCACCGCGGACCTGCCGGACGAGGAGCAGCGGCGGATCGCCCTGCTCGGCGGTGCCGTCGTCCGGCAGACCGGCGTGGACGCGGCCGTCGCGGTCGTCGTCGAGCGGCAGGCCGACCCCTGCCGTGAGCAGCCGGTCGCCGCGCGGATCGTCCGGGCCGTGAACGCCTACGAGGAGAAGACCCGGGGTACCGGACCCGAGGGGCCGCTGCGTGCGCTGGAGGAACTGCGCCTCGGCACCGCCGGGGACTACGCTCCGGAGATCGTGGAGTCGCTCGCGCGGGTCCTCGCCCAGCCGCGGGGACGGGGCGAGAGCGGGCCGGCCGGGGGCGGCGGGAGACGCACGGCACTGTCTGACCCCGTCCGCGGCTGGGTAACCCATGGGTAATGAGCGCCTTTCCCACCGCACGTGGTTGGATGCGAGGGAGAGGGTGTCCGGGGGCACAAGCCAGCCCACTGAGCGGAACTGGAACTGGCAGGCGGGAATCGTGAGGATCTTCGGCAAGGGACGGCACCGGCCCTCCGCCTCCTGGCGGCAGGCCACCGACCGCGCGTTCACCCTGATCGGCGACGGCCGGTACGAGGACGCGGGCGAGCTGCTGACACGCGCCGCCGACCTGGAGCCCTGGCTGGCGGAGTCCTGGTTCAACCTCGCCCTGCTGCACAAGTTCCGGCACGACTGGGAGCAGGCCCGGGCCGCCGGTCTGCGGGCGGTCGCCCTGCTGGACCGGGAGGCCGGCGCCCCCGACTGGTGGAACGTCGGCATCGCCGCCACCGCCCTGCAGGACTGGCCGCTGGCCCGGCGCGCCTGGCAGGCGTACGGGCTGAAGGTGCCCGGCGGGTCCTCGCGGCCGAAGGGCGGTCTCGGCGCCCCCGTCTCCGGCGAGCCGGTGGGCATGGAGCTGGGCAGCGCGGCCGTACGGCTCTCCCCGGAGGGCGAGGCCGAGGTCGTGTGGGGCCGCAGGCTGGACCCGGCGCGGATGGAGGTGCTGTCCATCCCGCTTCCCTCCTCCGGACGCCGCTGGGGCGAGGTCGTGCTGCACGACGGCGTCCCGCACGGCGAGCGCACGACGTCCACCGGGCACAGCTACCCCGTCTTCGACGAGATCGAGCTGTGGGCGCCGTCCCCCGTCCCCACCTGGGTGGTCCTGCTGGAGGCGGCCACGGAGGCGGACCGGGACGCGCTGGAGCAGCTGGCGGCCGACGCGGGGTTCGCCGCCGAGGACTGGTCCTCGTCGGTACGGCTGCTGTGCCGGATGTGCTCGGAGTCGCGGATGCCGTCGGACGAGGGCGAAGGGGTGCACCTGGACCCGCACGACCACAGCGAGCCGGGCCATCCCGGGCCGCTGGGGCACCGGACGGACGGACAGCTGTGGGTCCCGGAGCGGGAGTGCGGGGTCGCGGCGCCGGCCTCGCTGGTCCGGGGTCTGCTGGACGGGTGGGTCGCCGACAGCCCGGACTCGCGGGACTGGCGGGATCTCGAAGAGGTTTGCTGAGCCGCCCGTGACCAGCCGCCTTTAGGCTGTACTCGCAGAAATTTCCAGGCTTGCAGGAAGGCATACGTCGGTCATGGCGCAGCAGGACACCGATCAGCAGCACGCGGGCGTGCTCCCCGTCGACGACGAGGGCTACGTCGTGGACACGGAGGACTGCGAGGAGCGCGAGACGGCCTGGCGGGAGCGCGGGACCTCGCGCCCGATCACGGTCGTCGGCAACCCGGTGCTGCACAAGGAGTGCAAGGACGTCACCGAGTTCGGCGAGGAGCTGCAGCAGCTGGTCGCGGACATGTTCGCGAGCCAGCGCACCGCCGAGGGCGTGGGCCTGGCCGCGAACCAGATCGGGGTCGACCTGAAGGTCTTCGTGTACGACTGCCCCGACGACGAGGGCGAGCGGCACGTCGGTGTGGTGTGCAACCCGAAGCTCGTGGAGCTGCCCGCCGAGCAGCGCCGGCTGGACGACAGCAACGAGGGCTGCCTGTCGGTGCCGACCGCGTACGCGCCGCTCGCGCGCCCCGACTACGCCGAGGTGACCGGCCAGGACGAGAAGGGCAACCCGATCAAGGTCCGGGGCACCGGCTACTTCGCACGCTGTTTGCAGCACGAGACCGACCACCTCTACGGCTACCTCTACATCGACCGGCTGTCCAAGCGGGACCGCAAGGACGCGCTGCGGCAGATGGCCGAGAACGAGCCACGCTACCCCGTGGTCGCCAACGACTAGTCGGCGCACGGCAGTAGGGGCGCCCGGCCGGGATCACTCCCGGCCGGGCGCCCTTGCCATGGGTGCGGTTCGCACGTCCGTGCGTCGTACATCCGGTCGCTTCCGTCCTCCCGGCGATCCCCAATCGGTCACGCAAGGGGAGATTCTCGGCACCTTGGGGTAGTGAGTGGAGCAAATCCGTTCCCACGACGGTCAGTTGTGGTGCTGAATGTAAGTGCGGGATACGCAACGGCGCACGCCCGGCACGACGGGAGGGGCGTACGCTCCTGGCGGCTGAGAGGGGTTTGTTCTGTGCAAGCTTTCCCACACAGCACCACAGCGACACCGACGGCGGTGGTGGTCCCACCCTCACTGGCACTCCCGGTGATCGAGTCCGCCTTTCCCCGGCAACTGCATCCGTATTGGCCGCGACTACAGGAGAAGACGCGGCACTGGCTGCTGGAAAAACGGCTCATGCCGGCGGACAAGGTGCACGAATATGCCGACGGACTTTGCTACACCGACCTCATGGCGGGGTACTACATCGGCGCCCCCGACGAGGTCCTGCAGGCCATAGCCGACTACAGCGCCTGGTTCTTCGTCTGGGACGACCGGCACGACCGCCACGTGGTGCACGGACGGGCCGGCGAGTGGCGGCGGCTGCGGTACCGCCTGCACGCGGCGCTCGACGCGCCGGGGCACCACCTGCGCCACCCGGACCCGCTGGTCGCCGGGTTCGCCGACAGCGTGCTGCGGCTGTACGGGTTCCTGCCCCGCACCTGGAACCAGCGGTTCGCCCGGCACTTCCACTCGGTGATCGAGGCGTACGACCGCGAGTTCCGCAACCGCACCGAGGGATATGTGCCCGGCGTCGAGGAATACCTCGCCCTGCGCCGCCACACCTTCGCGCACTGGATATGGACGGACCTACTGGAGCCGAGCGCCGGGTGTGAACTTCCGGACGTGGTGAGGAAGAAACCCGCGTACCGCCGGGCCGCACTGCTGAGTCAGGAATTCGCCGCCTGGTACAACGACCTGTGCTCACTGCCCAAGGAAATAGCGGGCGACGAGGTCCACAATCTCGGAATCAGTCTCATCACACACGAGGGGCTGACTCTCGAAGAAGCCGTGGACGAAATGAGGCGGCGCGTCGAGAAATGCGTCGACGAATTCGTCGTGGCCGAACAGGACGCCCTCCGGCTCGCCGACGAAATCGACGACGGTACGGTGAGCGGCAAGGAATTGAGCGCCGCCGTCCGCGCCTGCGTCGGCAATATGCGCGACTGGTTCAGCTCCGTCTACTGGTTCCACCACGAGTCCGGCCGGTACATGGTCGACAGCTGGGACGACCGGTCCACGCCCCCGTACGTCACCAACGAAGCGGCAGGTGAGAAATGACCGTCGAGTCTGTGAAGCCCGTGGCCCCCGAGGCGGCGGAGCTGCGGGAGCCCCCGCTGGCCGGGGGCGCGGTGCCGGGCCTCGGGCACGGCCTGAAGCTGGTCCGCGACCCGCTCGCGTTCATGTCCGGGCTGGGCCGGCACGGCGACGTCGTACGCCTGAGGCTCGGCCCCAAGACGGTGTACGCCGTCACCACGCCGGCGCTCACCGGCGCACTGGCCCTGAGCCCCGACTTCAAGATCGACGGACCCCTGTGGGAGTCCCTCGAGGGACTGCTCGGCAAGGAGGGCGTGGCCACCGCCAACGGCCCCCGGCACCGGCGTCAGCGGCGCACCATCCAGCCCGCGTTCCGGCTCGACGCGATCCCGGACTACGGGCCGGTGATGGAGGAGGAGGCGCACGCGCTGACCGTGCGCTGGCGGCCAGGCGAGACCATCGACTGCACCTCGGAGTCCTTCCGGGTCGCCGTCCGCATCGCCGCCCGCTGCCTGCTGCGCGGCGAGTACATGGACGAGCGTGCCGAGCGGCTCAGCAACGACCTCGCCACCGTCTTCCGCGGCATGTACCGGAGGATGGTGGTTCCGCTGGGACCGCTGTACCGGCTGCCGTTCCCGGCCAACCGTGAATTCAACCGGGCACTGGCCGATTTGCATCTGCTGGTCGACGAGATCGTCGCCGAGCGGAGGGCATCTGGTCAAAAGCCGGACGATTTGCTGACGGCATTGCTGGAGGCGAAGGACGACAATGGCGACCCCATCGGGGAACAGGAGATCCACGACCAGGTCGTCGCGATACTCACCCCCGGAAGCGAAACAGTCGCGTCCACGATCATGTGGCTGCTCCAGGTCCTCGCGGAACATCCGGAACACGCCGAGAAGGTACGGACCGAGGTCGAATCCGTGACCGGTGGCCGACCCGTCGGATTCGAGCACGTCCGCTCACTGACGCACACGAACAATGTCGTGGTCGAGGCCATGCGGCTCAGGCCCGCCGTATGGATTTTGACGCGGCGCGCGGTGACCGACACCGCGCTCGGCGGCTATCGCATTCCGGCCGGGGCCGACATCGTCTACAGCCCGTACGCGATCCAGCGGGACGCCCGCTCCTACGAGGGCCACCTCGACTTCGACCCCGACCGCTGGCGGCCCGAGCGGGCCAAGGACGTGCCGAAGTACGCGATGAGCCCGTTCAGCGTGGGCAACCGCAAGTGCCCGAGCGACCACTTCTCCATGACCCAGCTGAGCCTGATCACCGCGGCGATCTCGGCGAAGTACCGCTTCGAGCAGGTCGGCGGGTCGAACGACAGCACACGCGTGGGCATCACGCTCCGTCCGCACGACCTGCGCCTGCGGGCGATGCCCTGGTAGGGCGCCTGATACCGGCGCGCGCTCAGGCGGCCTGCGGGCCCCGGAACGCGCGCCGGTAGGCGTTCGGGGTCGTCCCGATCGCCCGGACGAACTGGTGCCGCAGCGCGGCCGCCGTGCCGAACCCGGTGCGCCAGGCGATCGCGTCCATCGTCTCGTCCGACCCCTCCAGCAACTCCTGGGCCAACAGCACCCGTTGGCGAAGGATCCACCGGTAGGGCGTGGTCCCCGTCTCCTGCTGGAACCGGCGAGCGAAGGTGCGCGGCGACATGTGGGCGCGGGCGGCGAGCTGCTCCACGGTCACCTCCTGGTCGAGGTGCTCCTCCATCCACACCAGGACCTCCCCGACGGTGTCGCACGAGGTCCGCGGCAGCGGCCGCTCGATGTACTGCGCCTGTCCGCCGTCCCGGTGCGGCGGCACCACCATCCGGCGGGCGATCTTGTTGGCGACCTCCGGACCCTGTTCCTTGCGCACCAGGTGCAGACAGGCGTCGATCCCGGCGGCGGTGCCGGCGGAGGTGATGACCGGGTCCTCGTCGACGTAGAGGACGTCCGGCTCGATGACCGCCCGCGGATTGCGCACCGCCAACTCCCCGGCCTGCCGCCAGTGCACACTGCACCGGCGCCCGTCGAGCAGTCCGGCCGCGCCGAGCACGAAGACGCCCGAGCACACGCTGAGCACCCGGGTGCCCCGCTCCACGGCCCGCACCAGGGCGTCGAGCAGCGCGGGCGGATAGTCCCGCACGACGTAGTCGGCCCCGGCGGGCACGGCGATCAGGTCGGCCTCCTCCAGCCGGTCCAGGCCGTACGGCGTCGACACGGAGAGCCCGCCGACATGCGTGCTCAGCGTCGGCCCCTCCGCCGAGACCACCGCGAAGTCGTACACCGGCAGCCCCTCGTCGCTGCGGTCGATGCCGAACACCTCGCACACGACACCCAGCTCGAAGGGGTGCACCCCGTCCAGCAGTACTGCGGCCACGTTCTTCAGCATGCTGCCAGTGTGCCTCGTCGATGGCAGTAATTCGAGGGTCTGCGGCAGTCCTGCCACTCACGGTAAGGAGCATTCGGCGCGACAGTAGTGTCCATGAACGGAAACCAGATCGAAGGCCTGATCGGAATGACCGCCACCCTCGGGATCCTGCTCCTGCTGGTTCTCCCGTCCGTGCTCGGCATCGTGCGCGACCGGCGCATCGACCGGCAGCTCAGGGAGGCCGAGCGCAGCGGGCGGCGGCCGGCGGCCGCGTCCCCGCAGCCGCCGGCCCCCCGCAGGGCCGTCAAGTCCCGCCGTCACCACGGCGCCACCCGCGCCGCCTGAGGGCGGTTGGTTCAGAAGTCCTCGTCGAAGTCGACCGTG
The DNA here is from genome assembly GCF_043079785.1 of Streptomyces sp. NPDC015139. NCBI lineage: Bacteria > Bacillati > Actinomycetota > Actinomycetes > Kitasatosporales > Streptomycetaceae > Streptomyces > Streptomyces sp. NPDC015139. The sequence goes on from NZ_JBIBUW010000015.1 coordinate 95,818, forward strand.
CCCTCCACGGCGACCTGGTACGCGGACGGGCGGCGCTCGAAGAAGTTCGTCAGCTCCTGGACGCCCTGCAGCTCCATGAAGGAGAAGGGGTTCTCCGAGCCGTACACCGGGGCGAAGCCGAGACGCGTCAGACGCTGGTCGGCGACGCACTCCAGGTACTGGCGCATGGAGTCGGTGTTCATGCCGGGCAGGCCGTCACCGCACAGGTCGCGCGCGAACTGCAACTCCGCCTCGACGGCCTCCCGCAGCATGCCGACGACCTGCTGCTGGAGCTCGTCGTCGAACAGGTCCGGCTCCTCCTTGCGGACGGTGTCGACCACCTCGAAGGCGAAGGACATGTGCATCGTCTCGTCGCGGAACACCCAGTTGGTGCCCGTGGCGAGACCGTGCAGCAGACCCCGGCTGCGGAACCAGTAGACGTACGCGAAGGCGCCGTAGAAGAACAGTCCCTCGATGCACGCGGCGAAGCAGATCAGATTGAGCAGGAAGCGGCGGCGGTCCGCCTTCGACTCGAGGCGGTCCAGCTTCTCCACCTCGTTGATCCACTTGAAGCAGAACCCGGCCTTCTCGCGGATCGACGGGATGTTCTCCACGGCGGCGAAGGCGGCGGCCCGGTCCTCCGGGTCGGGAAGGTAGGTGTCGAGCAGCGTCAGATAGAACTGGACGTGCACGGCCTCCTCGAAAAGCTGGCGCGACAGGTACAGGCGCGCCTCCGGGGAGTTGATGTGCTTGTACAGCGTCAGCACCAGGTTGTTCGCGACGATCGAGTCGCCCGTCGCGAAGAACGCGACCAGCCGGCCGATCAGGTGCTGCTCCTCCGGGGACAGCTTCGCGAGGTCGGCCACGTCCGAGTGCAGGTCGACCTCCTCCACGGTCCAGGTGTTCTTGATGGCGTCCCGGTAGCGCTCGTAGAAGTCCGGGTAGCGCATGGGACGCAGGGTCAGCTCGAAGCCCGGGTCGAGGAGGTTCTGGTTACGGGTGGTCATCACTGGCAGGCCTCGCAGGACTCGGGGTTCTCAAGGGAGCAGGCGACCGCGTCGGGCTCGGCGACCTGCTGGACGGGGATGGGCGCCTGGGTCTGCGCCTGGGCCTGGGCGGCCCGGGCGATCCGCGTCGCCGGGCGGGAGCGCAGGTAGTACGTCGTCTTCAGGCCCGACTTCCAGGCGTACGCGTACATCGAGGAGAGCTTGCCGATGGTCGGCGTCTCCAGGAACAGGTTCAGCGACTGTGCCTGATCCAGGTACGGGGTACGCGCCGCGGCCATGTCGATGAGGCCGCGCTGCGGGATCTCCCAGGCGGTGCGGTACAGCTGCCGCACGTCCGCCGGGATCCAGGCGAAGTCCTGCACCGAGCCGTTGGACTCGCGCAGCGCCTCGCGGGTGCGCGCGTCCCACACGCCCAGGTCCTTCAGGTCCCGCACCAGGTAGGAGTTGACCTGGAGGAACTCACCCGACAGCGTCTCGCGCTTGAACAGGTTGGAGACCTGCGGCTCGATGCACTCGTAGACGCCCGCGATGGAGGCGATGGTGGCGGTCGGGGCGATGGCGAGGAGCAGCGAGTTGCGCATGCCGACCGAGGCGATCCGCTCGCGCAGCGCCGCCCAGCGCTCCGGCCAGGCCGGCTCCACGCCGTAGTGGTCGGGGTGCAGCACACCGCGGGCGGTACGGGTCTTCTCCCACGCCGGCAGCGGGCCGTTGCGCTCGGCGAGGTCGGCGGAGGCCTCGTACGCGGCCAGCATGATGCGCTCGGCGATCCGCGTCGACAGGGCCTTGGCCTCGGGGGAGTCGAAGGGCAGCCGCAGCTTGAAGAAGACGTCCTGCAGACCCATCGCGCCGAGGCCCACCGGCCGCCACCTGGCGTTGGAGCGGCCCGCCTGCTCGGTCGGGTAGAAGTTGATGTCCACGACGCGGTCGAGGAAGGTGACGGCGGTGCGGACCGTCTCGTCCAGCCGCTCCCAGTCGATGTCGCCGTCGGCGACGAAGGCGCCCAGGTTGACCGAGCCCAGGTTGCAGACCGCGGTCTCGCCGTCGTCCGTGACCTCCAGGATCTCCGTGCAGAGGTTCGAGGAGTGGACGACGTGGCCCGGCTCGGCCGTCTGGTTGGCGGTGCGGTTGGCCGCGTCCTTGAAGGTCATCCAGCCGTTGCCGGTCTGGGCCAGCGTGCGCATCATGCGGCCGTACAGGTCACGGGCCGGGATGGTCTTCCGGGCCAGCCCGGCGGCCTCGGCCTCGCGGTACGCGGCGTCGAACTCCGCGCCCCACAGGTCCACCAGCTCGGGCACGTCCGCCGGGGAGAACAGCGACCACTGCTCGTCGGCGTTGACGCGGCGCATGAACTCGTCCGGGATCCAGTGCGCCAGGTTCAGGTTGTGCGTACGGCGGGCGTCCTCACCGGTGTTGTCCCGCAGCTCCAGGAACTCCTCGATGTCGGAGTGCCAGGTCTCCAGGTACACCGCGGCCGCGCCCTTGCGCCGGCCGCCCTGGTTCACCGCGGCCACCGAGGCGTCCAGGGTCTTCAGGAACGGGACGATGCCGTTGGAGTGCCCGTTGGTGCCGCGGATCAGCGAACCGCGGCTGCGGATCCGGGAGTACGACAGACCGATGCCGCCGGCGTGCTTGGAGAGCCGCGCGACCTGGTGGTAGCGGTCGTAGATGGAGTCCAGCTCGTCCAGCGGGGAGTCCAGCAGGTAGCAGGACGACATCTGCGGGTGCCGCGTACCGGAGTTGAACAGGGTGGGGGAGGACGGCAGGTAGTCGAGGCGGCTCATGAGCCTGTAGAGCGCGGCGACCTCGTCCACCGAGCGGGTGGTGTCGTCCTCGGCCAGACCGGCGGCGACCCGCAGCATGAAGTGCTGGGGCGTCTCGACGACCTTGCGGGTGAAGGGGTGCCGCAGCAGGTAGCGGCTGTGCAGGGTGCGCAGGCCGAAGTAGCCGAAGCGGTCGTCGGCGGCCCGGTCGACCAGCGCGTCCAGCCGCCCGGCGTGCAGCCGGACGAACTCGGCGGTCCGGTCCGCGATGAGCCCCTCCCGGTGTCCCACGGCCACGGACTCGGTGAACGAGGTGACGCCCTGCGAGGCGGCCTCCTCGCGGATGGCGAGGGTCAGCAGTCGGGCGGCCAGCCGGGAGTAGGCGGGGTCCTCGGAGATCAGGCCGGCGGCCGCCTCCGTGGCCAGCTCGCGCAACTCCGCCTCGTCGGCCCGAGCGGACCGGCCGCGCAGCGCGGCGGCGGCGACCCGGCCGGGGTCGGCGTCGGGGAGGTCGGCGGTCAGCTCGGTCAGGGTCCGCAGCAGCGCGGCACCGGGACCGTCGGTCTTCAGCTCGCTGACTGAAGCCGGGTCGGCTGGCGCGATGGTCACGTGGGGCTCTCCCTCGCTCGGCACAGGGCCTGGCGGAGGGCAGGGGGCAGCCACGAGCGCGCACGGCGTCGCGTCCACCGGCCCACTCCGCGAGGCCCGGACGTCTGTGAGCACCCGGACCGGACGGCCGGGCGCGCTGGCGGCAGGTCCTCGGACTGAACAGGCGTGCGGAGACACGCAAGTACACCGTTGCGGGACAGTTCCGGATTCGCACCGGATTCCCCTGCGGCGACAGCGAGGACGAGCATACATCTTGTGCTCGCCCGCCACGCCACCCCCAGATGTTGTGTCGCCGTCGGTTTCAGAGCGTCAACTGGTAGGTGAGGAGAGTGAGGTCGCCGGCCGCCTGCCCGGGCGGCGGCGGTGTGCCGGGAACGACGACGGGCCGCCGGATCCCCTCCGGCGGCCCGTCGCGCGGCTGTCGCTCAGTGACCGGTGCCCGCCGTCGCCGGCGGCAGCTCCACCTGGACGCCCGGGTCGCCGGCGTCCGCGGTGTAGTCCTCCGGCCGGGTCTGGTCGAGGCCCTCGGGGGCCTTCACGGCCTTCAGGACGAAGGTCAGGACCACGGTGACGACGACGTTCAGGACGAACGCGGTGAGACCGATGTACCCGATCTCGCCGATACCCGGGATCTCCTTCGCCGAGCCGCCGAAGTGCTTCTGCGTCGGCGAGGCCACCCCGTACGCGGCGACCGTGCCGTACACCATGCCGACCGCCCAGCCGGCCAGCAGCGCCCAGCGGTGGAACCAGCGGGTGAACAGGCCGCCCACCAGGGCCGGGAAGGTCTGCAGGATCCAGATGCCGCCCAGCAGCTGGAAGTTGATGGCGACCGTCTTGTCCATGGTGAGGACGAAGACCAGCGCGCCCACCTTCACCAGCAGCGACACGATCTTGGAGACCTGGGCCTCCTGCTTGGGCGTGGCGTCCGGCTTGATGAAGTCCTTGTAGATGTTGCGGGTGAAGAGGTTGGCCGCCGCGATGGACATGATCGCCGCCGGCACGAGCGCGCCGATGCCGATCGCCGCGAAGGCCACGCCCGCGAACCAGTCCGGGAACATGTCCTCGAACAACTGCGGGATCGCCAGCTGCCCGTTGGTCACCTTCACCCCGGCCGCGATCGCCATGAAGCCCAGCAGCGCCAGCAGGCCCAGCATGAGCGAGTACAGCGGCAGGATCGTGGTGTTCCGGCGGATCACTTCACGGCTCCTGGACGACAGGGTCGCGGTGATCGAGTGCGGGTACATGAACAGCGCGAGCGCCGAGCCGAGCGCCAGCGTGGCGTACGTCCACTGGCCCGCCTCGGGCGGGACGAGCGCGCCGCGCGGCTTGCCGGTGGCCGGGTTGACCTGGCTGAACGCGTCGCCCGCCTTGGCGAAGACGTCGTCGAAGCCGCCCAGCTTGATCGGGATGTAGATGATCGCCACCGCGATGACGATGTAGATCAGCGCGTCCTTGACGAACGCGATCAGGGCGGGCGCGCGCAGGCCGGAGGAGTACGTGTAGGCCGCGAGCACACCGAAGGCGATGAGCAGCGGGAGGTCCTTCACGAACCAGTTGGTGTTCTCGCCGCCGCCGACGCCCATCACGTCGAGCACCGCCTGGATGCCCACGAGCTGCAGCGCGATGTACGGCATCGTCGCCAGGATGCCGGTGAGCGCCACCGCCAGCGACAGGCCCTTCGAGCCGAACCGGCCGCGCACGAAGTCGGAGGTGGTCACATAGCCGTGCTTGTGCGACACGGACCACAGGCGGGGCAGGAAGGTGAAGATCAGCGGGTACACCAGGATCGTGTACGGCACCGCGAAGAAGCCGGACGCGCCCGCCGCGTAGATCGCCGCCGGGACGGCGACGAAGGTGTAGGCCGTGTACAGGTCACCGCCCAGCAGGAACCAGGTGACCCAGGTGCCGAACGACCGGCCGCCCAGGCCCCATTCGTCCAGGGAGTGCTCGTTCTCGGCCCGGCGCCAGCGCGCGGCCAGGAAGCCCATGACCGTGACGGCCAGGAAGAAGAAGATGAAGACGCCGAGCGCGACGCCGTTGACCCCGTCCTTCACTGCGCGGCACCCCCCTTCGCACCGTTGCGGGAACGCTGGTCGTGCTGCCACAGCTTGTACGCGGTCATCGTGAGCGCGGTGGAGATCAGCACCCAGAGCATCTGGTACCAGTAGAAGAACGGGATCCCGATGAACGTGGGGTCCGTCTTGGCGTACGAACCGAGCCACAGCATCGCGACGAAGGGCGCCACCAGACACAGGCCGATGACGACCCGGACCGGTGTCACCACCGGAGGTCTCACTTGAGGTGTTTCGGACATGCCACGGCTCCCGTCCCCTTGCTGATCACGCGTGTAATGCGCAGGCAATCTAGGTGACGGGATCAGTGCACGGGAAGACCTCGTCCGGATATCGGTATGCCGATTTCGGGGTGGCGGTGTGAAGAGACGCCGCCGGGGTCAGTCCACGGGCCGCTTCAGCCGCGCGACGAACTTGTACCGGTCGCCCCGGTACACGGACCGCACCCACTCCACCGGCTTGCCCTCGCGGTCCAGCGAGTGCCGGGAGAGCATCAGCATCGGCAGGCCCACGTCCGTGCCGAGCAGGCCCGCCTCACGGGGCGTGGCCAGGGAGGTCTCGATGGTCTCCTCGGCCTCGGCGAGGTGGACGTCGTAGACCTCGGCGAGCGCGGTGTACAGCGACGTGTACTTCACGAGCGAGCGGCGCAGGGCCGGGAAGCGCTTGGCGCTCAGATGCGTGGTCTCGATCGCCATCGGCTCGGCGTTGGCCATGCGCAGCCGCTCGATGCGCAGCACCCGCCCGCCGGCGGTGATGTCCAGCAGGTCGGCGAGCCGGTCGTCGGCCGTGATGTAGCCGATGTCCAGCAGTTGCGAGGTCGGCTCCAGGCCCTGGGCGCGCATGTCCTCGGTGTACGAGGTGAGCTGCAGCGCCTGGGAGACCTTGGGCTTGGCGACGAAGGTGCCCTTGCCCTGGATGCGCTCCAGCCGGCCCTCGACGACGAGCTCCTGCAGGGCCTGGCGGACGGTGGTGCGGGAGGTGTCGAACTCGGCGGCCAGCGTGCGCTCGGGCGGTACCGGCGTGCCCGGCGCCTGCGTCTCCGTCATGTCGAGCAGGTGCTTCTTCAAGCGGTAGTACTTGGGCACGCGCGCGGTACGGACGGTCGTGCCGGCCTCGTTCTCCGCACTGCTGACGTCGGTGCTCATGCTCTGCCTTCCCGGCTCCGGATGCCGAAAGCGACCGACCTCGCATCGGCCACGGCTCACATCGTGGCACGGCTTCGTGCGCCAGGAGTCCACCCCGCACGCTCCGTGATCTCCTCTGTATACCGGGGCCCCTGCTGTTGGTCTAGTCCATCAGGGGCAGTGCGTGCGGCGGCACCCCGGCCGCGCCGCCGCCGCCGCGGTCAGATCCCCTGCCACTCGGGCTTGTGCGCGTAGGTGTGGCGGAAGTAGTCGGCCAGCTTGAGCTTGGTCGCGGCCGCCTCGTCGACGACCACCGTGGCGTGTGGGTGGAGCTGGAGCGCGGAGGCCGGGCAGACCGCCGCGACCGGACCCTCGACGGTCGCCGCGACGGCGTCCGCCTTGCCCTCGCCGGTCGCCAGCAGCACCAGGTGCCGTGCCTCCAGGATCGTGCCGATGCCCTGGGTGATGACGTGGTGCGGGACCTGCTCGATGGCACCGTCGAAGAAGCGCGCGTTGTCGACGCGGGTCTGCTCGGTCAGCGTCTTGATGCGGGTGCGCGAGGCGAGCGAGGAGCACGGCTCGTTGAACCCGATGTGCCCGTCGGTCCCGATGCCGAGCAGCTGGAGGTCGACGCCGCCGGCCGCGACGAGTGCCCGGTCGTACGCCTCGCACGCCGCCTGAACGTCCGCGGCCGTGCCGTCCGGGCCCATGAACGCGTCCATGCCGATCCCGAGCGGCTCCAGCACCTCACGGCGCAGTACCGAGCGGTACGACTCCGGGTGGTCGGCGGGCAGCCCCACGTACTCGTCGAGCTGGGCGATCCGCGCCCGCGAGGTGTCCACGGCGCCGGAGCGCACCTTCGCGGTCAGGGCCTGGTAGACGGGCAGTGGGGTGGAGCCGGTGGCCACGCCGAGCACGGCGTCGGGCTTGCGTCGCAGCAGCTGCGCCATGGCCTCGGCGATCAGCTCGCCGCCCGCCGCGGCATCCGGAACGATGACAACTTCCACGCTGGGCCTGCCGTTCTGAAGTGGGCTCGTGCGTCTCTATGTGGTTTAGACCAATCTAACAGAATCGGCGTTCGAGGGCGCCCCCGAAAGGCGTCTCCTCCCAGGTGCCCCAAGGGAAACCGCGGGCGCCCGCGGAAATTGCCGCGGTCATCCGGCCCCATGACCGGCCGGGGCGGGCTAGGCTTCGTGGCATCGCGTGCCATCGCGCGAACGCGCATGCCGCCGCACCATGGACACGCCTTCGTGGTCTAGTCCACAATCCAAGTGAACAAGCCTCCGTCTTCCCCGCACAGGAAGGCGGATCGAGGAACCGGCGCTCTCTGCCCTGACTGCCCCGGCTCCTCGACCTTCGGCCGACCGGGACCGCACACCCCACGGCCGATGATGCTCCGGGCTGCGGTGCCGGGAGGGTTGAGGGTCCCTTCCAGGCGCCGCGGCCCGCGGGTGTTTTCCGGCCACCGCGAAGCCGCGGGTACGCTCGCACCGTGCCCTCCATGAACGAACTCGTACGCCAGCACACGGCCCTCGACGACTCCGACCTCGAGTGGCTCCACCTGCTGGTCTCGGAGTGGCAGCTGCTCTCCGACCTCTCCTTCGCCGACCTGGTCCTGTGGGTTCCCACCCGCGACGGCACCCGGTACGTCTCGGTCGCGCAGATGCGCCCCAACACCGGTCCGACCTCCTACCAGGACGACATGGTCGGCCATCTCGTCCCGCGCGGGCGCCGGCCCATGCTGGACGCGGCCCTGGACGAGGGCCGGATCGTGCGCGAGGGCGACCCGGAGTGGCGCGAGGAGGTCCCGGTACGGGTGGAGTCCATCCCCGTACGGCGTGAGGGCCGCGTCCTCGGGGTGATCGCCCGCAACACCAACCTGCTCACCGTCCGTACCCCGAGCCGGCTGGAGCTCACCTATCTCCAGAGCGCCTCGGACCTCGCGCAGATGATCGCGGCCGGCTCGTTCCCCTTCCCCGACCAGCAGGTCGACATGGACGCCTCGCCCCGCGTCGGCGACGGCCTCATCCGGCTGGACGCGGACGGCATCGTCCAGTACGCCTCCCCGAACGCCCTGTCCGCCTACCACCGGCTGGGCCTCGCCGCCGACCTGGTCGGCCACCACCTGGGGCGGACCACCGCGGAACTGGCGCCGTCCCGGGGGCCGGTGGACGAGGCGCTCGCCAAGGTGGCCAGCGGCTGGGCCCCGCGCGAGTTCGAGATCGAGGCCCACGACGGGGTGATCCAGTTCCGGGCCATCCCGCTCAAGCCCAAGGGCACGCGCATCGGTTCGCTGGTGCTGTGCCGGGACGTCACCGAACTCCGGCGCCGCGAGCGTGAGTTGATCACCAAGGACGCGACCATCCGGGAGATCCACCACCGGGTGAAGAACAACCTCCAGACGGTCGCCGCCCTGCTCCGGCTCCAGGCCCGGCGCATCGATTCCGAGCGCGGCCGGGAGGCCCTGGAGGAGGCCGTACGACGGGTCGGCTCCATCGCCATCGTGCATGAGACGCTGTCTCAGAACCTGGACGAGCGGGTCGAGTTCGACGACATCGCCGACCGGGTGCTGGCGATGGTCGCCGAGATCTCGCCGGGCAAGGTGACCGGCCGGCGCACCGGCCGGTTCGGGATACTCGACGCCGAGGTCGCCACCCCGTTGTCGATGGTCCTCACCGAGGTGCTGCAGAACGCCCTCGAACACGGCTTCCGTCAGGGCGACACCGGCACGGTCGAGGTTTCCGCCGTCCGCGGTGGCACCACCAAGGAGGCCCGCCTCCTCGTCACCGTCCAGGACGACGGCGTCGGCCTGCCCGAGGGCTTCGACCCGCACCGCTCGGGAAACCTGGGCCTGCAGATCGTACGGACCCTGGTGGAGGGCGAGTTGGGCGGCTCGTTCGACATGGTGCCGGCCCCGGAGCGGGGGACGCGGGTGATCCTCGACATCCCGGTCCTGGCGCAGAAGTGAGCGGCCGGCCCGCCGGGTACTGAGCGACGAGCCCGCGGGGAAGGGCAGTTGGGTCGGGCGGGACCGGGACAGCAAAAAGCCCCGGACCGCCATGGGTCCGAGGCTTGTGCTCGTTGCTGCTCCGCTAAATCGCTAAGCGCATCGGGGGATACTGCGCGCTGCGGCTCGGGGGCGGGAGATGCGTGCGTGCTGCACGCGCCGCCAAGCTCAGGCTGTCAGCAGGGGTGGGTGTGTCAGGCGGAGGCCTGACGGGCCCGGTTGCGGGCGGCACGGCGCTTCATGGCGCGACGCTCGTCCTCGCTGAGACCACCCCAGACGCCGGAGTCCTGACCGGACTCGAGCGCCCACTGCAGGCACTGCTCGATAACCGGGCAGCGACGGCAGACGGCCTTGGCTTCCTCGATCTGCAGCAGCGCAGGACCGGTGTTGCCGATGGGGAAGAAGAGCTCGGGGTCTTCCTCGCGGCAAACGGCGTTGTGACGCCAGTCCATGGCTGCTACCTCTCCTTGGTATTACGTGCAAGTTGCTTGTGAATGTGAACGCTTTCACGAATCCCTCAACAAGTGAAGGGCCGACCGCCGAGTCTTCACCCGGCGTGGTCCTTGGTTTGAAGAGGGGTTCTGGTGATCAGTGGAGGCCGGTCCTGCGGGCCGTCCCGATCGCCACGTAGAGACTCGCAAACCTCAGCGGCGGATACAACCCCTTCCGGAAAGTTTTTTTTGATTCCTCGGTGTCGACTGGGTCACAGCCGTACTTCCATGGGGTGGACCCTGGCCTAAACGTTCGAGTGAAAGGACTTTCGCCCGTTCCGCTCACACAATCACACGCAGTGCGCGGCGTACGCCTGTGAACGTCACGCTCGTTCGCAGCCCCAGGTGGTCACCGTCCATCTGGAGGGGCAGGGGAGCCTTCGAATGCAAGGTGAAGCGGTCCAGATCGTGCAGTGAGACCGCATGCTTGCCATGAGGTCCCCGCTCGGGGGACGAAGTGAGCAACTGGGTGCCATACCGGGCGACGGCGGCCGTCGACAGACGGCTGAGGCCGAGTACGTCGATGCCGGTGTCGAACGAGGCCTTCGGTGACGTGTACATGGCTCGATTGCCGAGGAACGTCCACGGGGACGTGTTCGAGACTATGGCGACGACCAGATCCTCGATCGGGTCCGCACCGGGCCGGTCGAGCGTGATCGTGCCGTGCCGGCGGTGCGGCTCGCCGAGGAACTGCCGCACCACCTGACGTACGTACAGCGCGTGCGTCGACTTCTTGCCGCGCTCGCGCTGCTGCTCGACCCGGCCCACCACGCCCGCGTCGAAGCCGAGCCCCGCGTTGAAGGTGAACCAGCGGTCCGGGACCGCCTCGTCCTCGGTACCCGGCGTGCCGGAGGTCAGACCCAGGCCGACGATCCGTTCCCGGTTCTCGCGCAGGGCGTCCAGCAGGGCGCCGGTGGCCTCGACGGGATCGTTGGGCAGGCCCAGGGCCCGGGCGAAGACGTTGGTGGAACCGCCGGGGACGACCGCGAGGCCGGGCAGCCGGTCGGGGTCGGGGCCGGCGTGCAGCAGGCCGTTGACCACTTCGTTCACCGTGCCGTCGCCGCCGAGGGCCACGACCATGTCGATGTCGTCGCTCTCCGCCGCCTGCCGTCCGAGGTCCCGGGCGTGGCCGCGGTACTCGGTGGTGACCGCCTCCAGCTTCATCTCACTGGCCAGCGCGTGGATCAGGACATCACGCCTGCGTGCGCTTGTGGTGGTTGCCGCCGGATTGACCACGAGAAGTGCACGCATGCATGGCAGCGTACCTACTGGGTGGTACCCGGCCCAGACCGAGGTAGGGATCCGGTAAGAGGAGAGGGCGTGAGGCTGGACACTCGGGGCGTATCGACCGCAAGCCGCCAGCCGGTGCCGGCAGGTGAGCCGGAGGGTGGCCCGGCAGCCGATCGGGCCGTTGACCTGTCGGTGACCAGTGGGCGACCCCACCCCGTCCGTGGCGGCCCGACGGCTACCCTTCTGGGGTGAGCAGTGACCAGAAGCCCGCACCCGACACCGCCGAAGCAGCCGTGGCCGAAGGACCGCGTCCGCGCCGGCTGACGTACGCGGCGGCGCTTGCCGGACTGGAGGGTGCCGCCCTGGTGGCCGGCGGTCTGTGGGTGCTCGTCCTCGGGATCACCGGTGACCCGGACGACCGGCAGCAGGCCGTGACCCTGGGCATCACGCTGGCCGTGCTCGGGCTGCTCCCGCTGCTCGCCGCGCGCGGACTGCTGCTGCGCCGTGGCTGGAGCCGGGGCCCTGCCGTGATCACGCAGATCATGGCCCTGCCGGTGGCCTACAGCCTGCTCCAGTCGAACAGCATGGCCATCCCGGCCGGTATCGCCCTTGCGGTGGTCGCCGTGGCGGCGCTGGTGCTTCTCGTCAACGGCGAGACGACCCGGGCCCTCGGCATCAAGGGACCGGGCCGGTCCGAGTAGGCGGGCGCCCCACTCCCGCGCCCTACTCCTCCACGAGCAGCTTCTCCCGCAGCTGGGCCAGCGTGCGGGCGAGCAGCCGGGAGACGTGCATCTGCGAGATGCCGACCTCCTGTGCGATCTGCGACTGCGTCATGTTGCCGAAGAAGCGCAGCAGCAGGATGCGCTTCTCCCGCGGCGGCAGGTCCTCCAGCAGCGGCTTGAGCGACTCGCGGTACTCCACGCCTTCGAGCGCCTCGTCCTCGGCGCCGAGGGTGTCCGCGACCGCCGGGGACTCGTCGTCGGTGTCGGGGACGTCCAGGGACAGGGTGGAGTACGCGTTCGCGGACTCCAGTCCCTCCAGGACCTCCTCCTCGGAGATGGCGAGTTTCTCGGCCAGCTCGTGGACCGTCGGGGAGCGGCCGTGCAGCTGGGACAGCTCGGCGGTGGCCGTGGTCAGCGCGAGCCGCAGTTCCTGAAGGCGGCGCGGCACGCGGACCGCCCAGCCCTTGTCGCGGAAGTGCCGCTTGATCTCGCCGACGACGGTCGGGGTGGCGTACGTGGAGAACTCCACGCCGCGCTCGGGGTCGAAGCGGTCGACCGACTTGATCAGGCCGATCGTGGCGACCTGGGTCAGGTCGTCCAGCGGCTCGCCGCGGTTGCGGAAGCGGCGCGCCAGGTGCTCGACGAGCGGCAGGTGCATCCGGACGAGCTTGTTGCGCAGCTCCGCGTACTCCGCGCTGCCCGCGTTCAGCTTGCGCAGCTCGACGAACATCGCACGCGCCCCGCTGCGGTCCTGCGGGTCGTGGTGGGGGGCCTGCACGGCCTCCGCGCCCGGCGCGTCGTCCTCGGCGTTCCGCTCGTGCTCGCTCATCTGCCCGCCCGTTGCCCTTCCCCGAGGCCCCGCCTTCGCACGGCCGGCGGAGGCGGACCCGCCGCGTCCCCGTGAAGGTGTGCCCTGCACGGCACCGTCACCGCCGCCCCCCGCGGAGGTGTCCTCCGGGTGGGGCCTGGCCTGGTCGGGGATGCCGTCGATGCCGTCCGCCATGCGCCGGGAACCGGCCCGCGGGCCTTCTCCGGACGTCTCGGCGCCGGTCGGCCAGGGGGCACCCCCGTCCCCGGCCGGCAGCTCCCGTGTGCCGCGCTCTTCGTCCCGCACCGGACCGTCCCCGTTCCTCACGCCGGGCCGGGGCCCGCGCCGCGCTGTTTGTAGAGGCTGATCGACACGGTCTTGTCCTCGTCGACGGCGGAGGAGACCTTGCCCGCGAGGGCCGACAGCACGGTCCAGGCGAAGGTGTCCCGCGAGGGGGCGTGGCCGTCCGTGGTCGGCGCCGAGACCGTGACTTCCAGCGAGTCGTCGACGAGCCGGAAGACACAGCTGAGCACGGAGCCGGGGACGGCCTGCTGGAGCAGGATCGCGCAGGCCTCGTCGACGGCGATGCGCAGGTCCTCGATCTCGTCCAGGGTGAAGTCCAAGCGGGCCGCCAGACCGGCCGTGGCCGTCCGCAGCACCGACAGGTAGGCACCCGCAGCCGGAAGCCGGACTTCCACGAAGTCCTGGTTCGTCACGGGCTCGCCTGCGATCTGGGACACCCTCACCTCCATGGTGGTACAAGCTCTACGGGGCCGAGGGTCGCCCCTCGGGGGTAACGCGAACGTGGTTCCGCGGTGACGCTATCGCGCTCCGAACGTTCCTGTCCCCGGGACCCCAACCCCCTGGCGTCACTCACAGTAAAGCCGTGAATACGCTCCGTGTCTAGAGGGTGGGCGTGCCCAAATGGGAAGAGGGCGCGCCGGGTTGACGTACCCAGACGTCAGATGCTCGAACCGTCGTGCGGCCGCGTCCCGCAAGCAGTGTCACACGAAATCGCGGCCGACCGGGAACACGCCCGGACGGCTGCTCAGACGAGGACGTGGTCGACGAAGCACCACCGCCAGTCCTCGCCCGGCTCGAAGGTCCGCATCACCGGGTGACCGGACCTCTCGTGGTGCTCCGTCGCGTGCCGTCCCGGCGAGGAGTCGCAGCAGGCGACGTGGCCGCAGGTCAGGCAGAGCCGCAGCTGTACCGGATGCGTGCCGTCGCGCAGACACTCGAGGCAGGTCTTGTCCTGCGGCTCCGGTTCCGGGTGCGGCAGCGCGGGGGCGTGCGTGCACTGTTTCATGATTGCCAGATTACGACGGGTGTGCGGGGGACCGCGCGGAAAACGAGGGTGGGCGAGAACCATGGATGTGATGCCGCTGCTGTTGCTGGTCGCGGGCAGCGCCGCAGTCGCCGCGGCGGCGCGCAGGGGGCCCGTGCCGCCGCCCCTGCTCCTGGTCGCGGCCGGGCTGGCGGTCTCCTACGTCCCTGGGGTCCCGGACTACACCCTCGACCCCGAGGTGGTCCTCCCGCTGCTGCTGCCGCCGCTGCTCTACACCTCGGCCAGCGACAGCTCCTACCTCGACCTGCGCGCCCAGCTGAGACCGGTGGCGCTGCTGTCGGTGGGCTACGTCCTCTTCGCGACCTTCGCCGTCGGCTGGGCCGCCTATCTGATCATCCCCGACATGCCGCTGACCGCCGCTCTGGTGCTGGGCGCGGTCGTGGCGCCCCCGGACGCGGTGGCCGCCACCGCGATCGCGCGCCGGGTCGGGCTGCCCTCCCGCATCACCACCATCCTGCAGGGCGAGTCGCTGCTGAACGACGCCACCGCGATCACCGCCTACAAGGTGGCCCTGGCCGCGGCCGTCGGCGAGGGCGCGACCTGGGCGGGCGGGGTCGGCGAGTTCCTGCTCGCCGCGGTCGGCGGCGTCGGCGTCGGACTCGTCCTCATGGCGCCCCTGCACTGGCTGCGCACCCATCTGTCCGAACCCCTCCTGCAGAACACCCTCTCCCTGCTGATCCCCTTCGTCGCCTACGGGGTCGCCGAGCAGGTGCACGCCTCCGGAGTCCTCGCGGTCGTGGTCGTCGCCCTCTACCTGGGCCACCGCGCGTGGGAGGTCGACTTCGCCACCCGGCTCCAGGAGGAGGCGGTGTGGAAGATGGTCGCGTTCATCCTGGAGTCGGCGGTCTTCGCCCTGATCGGCCTGCAGCTGCCGGTCGTCCTCAAGGGACTCGGCGAGTACGAGGGCACGGCCGCCGCCTGGTACGCCGTCGTGCTCTTCGCGGTCGTCGTCGCGGCCCGGTTCGTGTGGGTGTACCCGGCGGCCTTCGTGCCCCGGATGCTGTCCGCGCGGATCCGCGAACGCGAGGAGAACCCCACCTGGCGTGGCGCGATGGTCACCTCGTGGGCCGGCATGCGGGGCGTGGTCTCCCTGGCCATCGCCTTCTCCATCCCGCTCACCGTGGACGGCGGCCACCCCTTCCCGCAGCACAACCTGATCCTCTTCCTGACCTTCACGACCGTCATCGGCACCCTGGTCGTGCAGGGCCTGAGCCTGCCCCCGCTGATCCGGCTGGTGAAGTTCCCCGGCCGGGACCGGCAGGCCGAGACACTCGCCGAGGCAAACGCCCAGGCACAGGCGTCGCGGGCCGCCGAGACCCGCCTCGACGAACTCCTCTCCGACGAGCGCAACGCGCTGCCCCCACCGCTCGCCGACCGGCTGCGCCAGGTCCTGGAGCGCCGCCGCAACTCCGTCTGGGAGCGCCTCGGCCAGACCAACCCGGTCACCGGCGAGTCCGTGGACGACACCTACCGCCGGCTGTCCCGCGAGATGATCAGCGCGGAACGCGAGGTGTTCGTCCGGCTCCGCGACCTCCGCTACATCGACGACGAGATGCTGCGCGCGCTCCTGCGCAGGCTCGACCTGGAGGAGGCGGCCGCGTACCGGGAGGCGGGCTAGGGCCTGTCGTGCGGCGCGCTCAGGCGGAGGGGCGGCCCGTGACGACCGCGGCGAGGGCCGTACCGCGTGCGAACGCGCCCTCCGCGGCCAGAGTCGTGAGGCCGTACAGCATTTTGGCGACATAGAGACGTTCCACGGGCAGTCCGTGGCGGTCTTCGAAGTCCTGTGCGAACGCCTCGAGTTCCGGGGTCGTGCGGGCGTAACCGCCGCAGTGGAAGCGGTCGTCCACCGACCAGGAGCCGGTACGGGCGCCGAAGGCACGTTCCTGCAGGGCCTGGACGTCGGCCTCCAGGAAGCCGCCGCGCAGGACCGGGATCCCGAGGGCGCGCTGTCCGGGGGCGAGTCCCGCGGCGAGACCGGCGAGCGTGCCGCCGGTGCCGCAGGCCACGGCCACGACCTCGGCCGAGCCGCGCAGTTCCACCCCGAGGGCCCGGCAGCCGTGCACGGCCTCGGCGTTGCTGCCGCCCTCGGGGACGACGTACGCGTCGCGCGCACCGGCCGCCGCGAGGATCGCGGCCAGGGTGTCCGGCTCGGACTTGTGCCGGTATGTCGATCTGTCGACGAAATGCAGCCGCATGCCGTCGGCCGCGCATCGGGTCAGGGACGGGTTGAGCGGCCGGTCGGCCAGCTCGTGGCCGCGGACCACGCCGACGGTGGGGAAGCCGAGGAGGCGGCCCGCGGCGGCGGTGGCCCGCAGATGGTTGGACCAGGCCCCGCCGAAGGTGACCAGGGCCCGCCCGCCGGCCGCCTCGACGTTCGGCACGAGCTTGCGCCACTTGTTGCCGATGAGCTCCGGGTGGATCAGGTCGTCGCGCTTGAGCAGCAGCCGCAGCCCACGCCGCCCGAACCGCTCGTCCCGCACCTCGTGAAGCGGCGAGGGAAGCCGGGGGGCGAGCACGTCGAGGCCGGTCACGCCCCCATTGTCCCCCGACCCCACGGAACGGCACCGCCGGGTGCTGCGGCGCCGCCCCCGGGTGGTGGGCGTCAGTCCTTCAGGCGCTCTCTGATCCGTTCCCGGAGCCAGGTCATCGCGAAGCCCCGCGGGTCGACCTTGCCCGGCTGCCATTCCCGGTGGCCGATCACGGACCGCTCCGTCCAGCCGTGGCGGCGGCACAGTGCGGCCGAGACCCGTTCGATCGCGTCCAGCTGGGCCTCGGGCCAGGGGTCCTCGCCGTCGCCCAGGTTCTCGCACTCGAATCCGTAGAAGTGCCGGTTGCCGTCCGTGTTCGCCTCGTTGTCCGGCGGCAGCCCCTTCTCGGCGATGACCGCGCGCAGCACCTCGTCGTCGCCGAGGCCGGCGTGGTTGGCGCGGCCGTAGCCGACCAGGTGGACCGTGCCGTCCTTGGTGATCACGCCGTGGCACAGCGGGCCCGGCAGTGCCGGGTGACCCTTGCGGCACACCTCCACCGTGTGCGCGCTTCCCCGGGTCACCGTGTGGTGGATCATCACGCCGTGGACGGGACCCCAGGGGCCCTTGTGGTTGCGGTTGTGGTGTTTCCAGTCGCCGACCTCGACGACCGTGACGCCCTCCGCCCTGAGCGCGTCCAGAAATCCGCTCGCGGACATGGGTGGGGCCATGGCCCCCTCCTTCGTGCCGTGCCCGGTGGCCGCCCGACGGCGGCTCTCTCGTCTGCATGCTTCTACCGAAATCGGACGTCACGGACGACATCGTTCGCACACCGTGCGAGCCGATCCGGACAGGCCGGGCATCACGGGTGCCAGTGGGCAAGATCCCTCTTTCTGCCCAGTAGTGCGATGATCCATTCCCGCTCTTTCGGGTAATGGTGTGAGCACGTTCCGTGATGGAACCCTGGGTGCGAGACCGGTGTGCGAGTCGGTACCGGGCAAACATGAGAGGGCATTTCCTTATGTCGGTAGGCGAAGAGGTCCGCACGGATCAGGGCAAGCCGCAGCAGTCCCTCGGGACGGCGGCCGCGCGGAACCTGGCCACCACCACCAAGTCCGTCCCGCAGATGCAGGAGATCAGTTCCCGCTGGCTGCTGCGCACGCTCCCCTGGGTGGACGTCCAGGGCGGCACGTACCGGGTGAACAGGCGCCTGACCTACGCCGTCGGGGACGGCCGCATCACCTTCGTGAAGACCGGGGACCAGGTCGAGGTCATCCCGGCCGAGCTCGGCGAGCTGCCGGCCCTGCGGTCGTACGAGGACGAGGAGGTGCTGACGGAGCTCGCCCGGCGCTGCCGCCAGCGCGACTTCGCCCCCGGCGAGGTGATCGCCGACTTCGGCAACCAGACCGACGAGGTGTACCTGCTCGCCCACGGCAGGGTGGAGAAGGTCGGCACCGGCCCGTACGGCGACGACGCCGTCCTCGAAGTCCTGGCCGACGGCGCCTACTTCGGCGAGCAGGCGCTGGTCGACCCGGACGCCATCTGGGAGTTCACCGCCCGCGCGGACACCGCGACCACCGTGCTGATCCTCAGCCGCCAGGACTTCGAGCAGGTGGCCGAGCGCTCCGACTCGCTGCGCGCGCACCTGGAGGAGGTCCGTGCGATCCCCTCGCAGCGCACCAACAAGTACGGCGAGAAGGAGGTCGAGCTGGCGGCCGGCCACGCCGGCGAGCCCGACATCCCGCACACCTTCGTCGACTACGAGTCACGGCCCCGCGAGTACGAGCTGAGCATCGCCCAGACCGTGCTGCGCATCCACTCGCGCGTGGCGGACCTGTACAACCAGCCGATGAACCAGACCGAGCAGCAGTTGCGGCTCACGGTCGAGGCGCTCAAGGAGCGCCAGGAGCACGAACTCGTCAACAACCGGGAGTTCGGCCTCCTCAACAACTGCGAGTACGACCAGCGGATCCAGCCGCACGACGGCGTACCCAGCCCGGACGACCTGGACGAGCTGCTCAGCCGGCGCCGGGGCACCAAGCTGCTCCTGGCCCACCCGCGGGCGATCGCCGCGATCGGACGCGAGCTGAACAAGCGGGGCCTGGTCCCGGAGACCGTCGACATGGCCGGCAACCGCATCCCGACCTGGCGCGGTGTGCCGATCTACCCGTGCAACAAGATCCCGATCAGCGAGGCCCGGACGACCTCCATCATCGCCATGCGTACCGGCGAGGCGGAGCAGGGCGTCGTCGGCCTGCGGCAGTCCGGCATCCCGGACGAGATCGAGCCGAGCCTGTCCGTCCGGTTCATGGGCATCAACGAGCAGGCCATCATCAAGTACCTGGTGACGGCCTACTACTCGGCCGCCGTGCTGGTGCCCGATGCGCTCGGTGTGCTGGAGAACGTCGAGATCGGCCGGTGGAGGTGACGTTTTCGCACGTCGTGGCCGTGTCCCCGCCTCCCCGGCGGGGTACACCCTCGGAGTATGCGTCCGGCGGGGCCGGCGACGCCGGTGTCCGCGGACCTGGCGAGGGGGAGGCATGGCCGAGTTCATGACGGAGACCGAAGAGCGTTCCGCCGTCGTGCCGCGTCCCGGCACGTCGAAGGAGCGCGGGGGGAGGCCTGGCGACGCCGCCGGTCCGCTCGACGGCCCAGAGGCGGCGGCGCTGCTGGAGCGCACCCGTGCCCTGGTCGACCCGGAGTTGCGCGCGGCTTTCGCGTCGCTGCCCGACTCCATGCGCCGCGTCGCGCTCTACCACTTCGGCTGGCAGCACGCGGACGGCACTCCGGCGGCAGGCAATGCCGGCAAGGCCATCCGGCCCGCGCTCGTCCTCGCCGCGGCCACCGCACTGGGGGGCGCGGCCGCCCGGGCGGCGGCCGTCCGGGCGGCCGCGGCGGTCGAACTGGTCCACAACTTCACGCTGTTGCACGACGACGTGATGGACCGCGACACCGCCCGGCGGCACCGGCCCACGGCCTGGACCGTGTTCGGCGACCCCGACGCGATCCTCGCCGGTGACGCGCTGCAGGCGCTCGCGCTCCGGATGCTCGCCGAGGACCCGCACCCGGCCGCGATCCCGGCCGCGTCCCGGCTCGCGGCCTGTGTCGTGGAGCTGTGCGCCGGCCAGCACACCGACACCGACCTGGAGAGCCGCGCGCCGGACGACGTCACCCTCGACGAAGTGCTCGTCATGGCCGAGGCGAAGACCGGCGCGCTGATCGGCTGCGCCTGTGCCGTCGGCGCGCTGTACGCCGGCGCGGGCGACGAGGAGGTGGCGGCGCTGGACGGCTTCGGCCGGCAGGCCGGACTCGCCTTCCAGCTGATCGACGACGTCATCGGCATATGGGGGGACCCGCGGAACACCGGGAAGCCGGCGGGCGCGGATCTCGTGGCCCGCAAGAAGTCCCTGCCGGTGGTGGCCGCCCTCACCTCGGGCACGCCGGCGGCCACCGAACTCGCCGACCTGTACGCGAAGCCGTACCACGGGCAGGACGCGGAAGCGGCGACGGAGATCGCGCGCACGGCGCAGGCCGTGGAGCGGGCCGGCGGCCGGGACTGGGCGCAGGCCGAGGCTGCCGACCGGATGGCCCGGGCCGTGCAGGAACTCGCCCGCGCGGTCCCCGACCCCGAGGCGGCGGGCGGCCTGCTGGCGCTCGCCGAGTTCGTGACCAGACGCAGCAGTTGAGCGCTGCCGGATCGCCGACGGCCGAGCAAGCCCCGGAGTCCCCCGGCGCATCGCGGACCTGACCCCGCACGCGCCACCCGGACTCCGGCCCGGCGGGCCCCGCACATCCCCACGGTGTGCGGGGCCCGCCGTCGTGCGTCCCGAAACCCCCTTGCGTGGACTCCACTTGGAGTACTACAAATGAAGCACTACAGACGGAGTGGTCAACCGGTCGCTCCGAACCTGACGAAACGGGATCGGTTTGCGCAAGCTCACGTATGTCATCGCCTGCTCGCTCGACGGCTTCATCGGTGACGAGCACGGCGACGCCTCGGAGATGTTCCGCTTCCTGGACGCGGAGTACATGGCGTTCCTCACGGCGGAGTTCCCCGAGACCCTGCCCACCCCCGGGCGCAGGCAGTTCGGCGTCGCCGACGTGCCGAACAAGCGGTTCGACACCCTGATCCAGGGCCGGGCCAGCTACGAGCTGGCACTGAAGGAGGGCCTCACCAGCCCCTACGGCCATCTGCGCGAGTACGTCGCCTCCCGCACCCTGGGCGTCTCGCCCGACCCGAACGTCGAGATCGTCGCCGACGACCTGGTGGGCCGGGTCCGCGCGCTCAAGGCCGAGGAGGGCGGGCTGGACATCTTCCTGTGCGGTGGTTCGGTCGTCGCCGGGGAACTGCTCGACGAGATCGACGAACTCGTCATCAAGTCCTATCCGATCGTCTACGGCACAGGCATGCCGATGTTCGCCACCGGCGCCGGCATCGGGGAATTCACCCTCGGTGAGGTGCGTACCTTCGCGAACGGCGTGATGGTGCGGACGTACGACAGGAAGCGCTGAGTCCGCCACCGCCCTACCCTGAAGTCATGGCCAGGGAGGAAGCGGTCTGCCCGGTCTGCGGGCAGCCGGTCGCGACGGTCGTACGGCGGCACAAGACGCTGGGCGCCTGGGTGCCGGTGTGGGGACCCGGTCCGTGCCGCAACCCCGACTGCGCGGCGGGCGCCGGGGCCGCGGAGACGGCCGCACCGGCGGCACGGCCGCAGCCGGAGGGGCCCGCAGGGAAGTGATCCCGGCCGGATCGGGAAGTGATCCCGGCCGTGTCGGGAAAGCGCCGTCCGCGCGGGCGGTGCGCGCCGCGGGCGCCGTAGCGTGGGCGCATGCCGAAACTGCCCCGCATCTTCCACATCACCGAGCGCTCCCTGTGGGACGCGGCGCGCGAGCGCGGCGCCTACGAGGTGTCGACGCGTGGCCGCACCCTCCAGGAGGAGGGCTTCATCCACTTCTCCACCCGCGAACAGCTCCCGCGCGTCGCCGGCTTCCTCTACGGCGACTACGACGGCCCGGACGAGCTGGTCGTGCTGGTCGTCGACCCGGCACGGGTCGGTGTGCCGGTGAAGTACGAGTCCATGGAGCCGGGCGGGGAGGAGTTCCCGCACGTCTACGGGCCGGTGCCGGCCGAGGCAGTCGTGGACGTGGAACCCTGGCGGTGACCCGTCCGGGGGGAGTGCGCCGCCGGTGGTGGCGGTGGGCGGTGACGGGCTGGGTGGTGGCCGTCGCCGTCGGGGGAGGACTCACGCTGGTGCTCCGGGAGGAGGCCGGGCCGAAGGGGCCGTACGTCTGGCAGGACGGCTCGTCGCCTCCGGCGCGTCCGCGCGGTGCGGACCGGCGGCCGGACGCCTGCGCGACGGGTCCCACCCCGCAAGCCCCCGAAGGGGCTCCCGCACCCCTGCTGGCCTGCGCCTACTCGAAGCCGGATCCCTGAGCGGCGGCCGGCAGGCCGCCCGTCTCCGGGTTCCGGCCGGTCAGGCAGTACGTGCCGCCGGCCGGATCGCGCAGCACCGTCCAGTGGGCGCCCCGGCGGACGGCGACGGCACCCAGTTCCTCGTGCCGTGCGCGGACCGCGGCGATGTCCGCGCAGGCCAGGTCGAGATGGGCGGAGGCCGGACGCTCCTCGTCCAGCCGCTGGAGCAGCAGCCGGACGGGGAGCCCCGCCGGCGGCTCCAGCACCTGGAACTCCGGCCGGGAGCCCGCCCGGTGCTCCCATCCGGTGAGCCCTGCCCAGAAGGCGGTCTCGGTGTCGTACGCGGACGGCGGGATGTCGAGGCACACCTGGTCCAGGCGGCTGCCGGCCACCACCGGCGGCCGTACGGTCTCCCCGTGCCAGGGCACCGCACAGAACAACTGCCCGCCGGGGGAACGCAGTACGGCCCAGTCGCCGTGGTCGGCCACCGTCCCGGCGCCGAGCGCGCGGGCGGTCGCGATCAGCTCCCGCACGTCGTCGGTGCAGAGGTCGGGATGGGCGCCACCGTCCCCTTCGGCGACACCCTGGAGCTTCACGCACGCGTCGGCCCCGTCCGGCAGCAGGGTGGCGAACTCACCCCTCTCACCGCGGGGTTCGGACGGCCGTGTGCCGGTGACCGCCGTCCAGAAGGCGCGCGCCTCGGCCAGGCGGTCGGCGGGCCGGTCGGCGAAGGCGTACGTCCAGCGAATGATCATGCGCGGGAGTGTAGGCGGCAAGTGCCCGGGCACCACCGGGATTTCACCGCGCGGGCCGCTGGAGGAAACGCAGCTGGTTCCCGGCCGGGTCCCGGAAGGCACAGTCCCGCACCCCGTACGGCTGGTCGGTCGGCTCCTGCAGCACGTCGCCGCCGGACTCCCGGACCCGCTCGAACAGCGCGTCGCAGTCCTCGGTGGTGAAGATGACACCGCGCAGCATGCCCTTGGCGAGCAGCTCGGCCATCGCCTGCCGGTCCGCGGGAGAGGCGTCCGGGTTCGCGCCGGGCGGCTCCAGCACGATCTCCACGTCCGGTTGGAGCGGCGAGCCCAGGGTCACCCAGCGCATGTTCTCGAAGCCCACGTCGTTGCGGACCTCCAGGCCGAGCACGTCACAGTAGAAGGCGAGGGCCTTGTCATGGTCGTCCACCGCGATGAAGCACTGCTTGAGTTTCACGTCCATGGGGTCACGCTAGGCCCCTTCGCGCCGTGGCGCGCGGAACTCAGTAGGGGCGCCGGCGCGGGCGCGTGAACGTACGGGCCACGCACGAGGGGATCACCGCGCTCGCCTCGTGGTCGCGGGAGCGGTAGGCGCTCGGTGTCTCGCCG
The DNA here is from genome assembly GCF_043079785.1 of Streptomyces sp. NPDC015139. NCBI lineage: Bacteria > Bacillati > Actinomycetota > Actinomycetes > Kitasatosporales > Streptomycetaceae > Streptomyces > Streptomyces sp. NPDC015139. The sequence continues at coordinate 119,214 of NZ_JBIBUW010000015.1, forward strand.
ACCAGCTCGGTGAAGCGGGAGCTGAACGAGCCGAGCGAGGTACAGCCGACGGCGATGCACACCTCGGTCACGGTGAGGTCGCCGCGGCGCAGCAGGGCCTTGGCCCGCTCGATACGGCGGGTCATCAGATAGCTGTACGGCGTCTCGCCGAAGGCCTTGCGGAAGCTGCGCTGGAAGTGCCCCGGGGACATCAGGGCGTCGCGGGCCAGCTCGGTCATGTCGAGCGGCTCGGCGAACTCGCGGTCCATGCGGTCCCGCACACGACGCAGACGTCTGAGGTCCTCCAGCCAGGTCATCCCCTCAGCCTGGCACAGGTCCGCACGCCGCCGGCCCCGGATTTCGACGGAGCCGGGACCGCGCGCGGAGGAGAGACGACCGCACCCGGACCGCCAGGGGCGCCGTTGCCGGCGGCCTGGTGGGCCGGGTGCGGTCGTCGAGACACTGTGGTTCAGGGAACCGCAGGTCAGAAGGCTCTGAAGATCAGGCCTTCTTGGTCTCCCAGAAGATCTTGTCGATCTGGGCGATGTAGTCCAGAGCCTTCTGGCCCGTCGCCGGGTCGGTGGACGCCTTGGCGGCCGACAGGGCCTTCAGGGTGTCGTTGACCAGCTGGTGCAGCTCCGGGTACTTCTCGAAGTGCGGGGGCTTGAAGTAGTCGCTCCACAGCACGGAGACGTGGTGCTTCGCGAGCTCCGCGCGCTGCTCCTTGATGACGGTGGCACGCGCCTGGAAGTGGGGGTCGTCGTTACCGGCCATCTTTTCCTGGACGGCCTTCACCGACTCCGCCTCGATGCGGGCCTGGGCCGGGTCGTACACGCCGCAGGGCAGGTCGCAGTGGGCGCTGACCTTGACCTTGGGGGCAAACAGGCGGGAAAGCATGGAGCATTCCTTCCTCGTGATCGTCTTCTCAGGTGCGACATTACTCCCTGTGGAAGGCGATTTCTCGGGTGCCCCCTAGGGCTTAGGACAAAAGTCCAGGGTGAGACTGAGACTGGTGGAGGAACGACCGGGGAGGTGCCGGGGATGCCGGAGCTGTCGCAGGAGTCCGAGCGGGGGAGGGCGGTTGCGCCCTTCGGGCTGGCCGAGGTGACGGGACCGTCCATGGCGCCCACCCTCCAGCACGGCGACCGGCTGCTGCTGCAGTACGGCGCCGTCGTCCGGCCGGGGGACGTCGTGGTCCTGCGCCACCCGTTCCAGCAGGACCTCCTGGTCGTCAAGCGGGCCGTGGAGCGGCGCGAGGGCGGCTGGTGGGTGCTCGGGGACAACCCCTACGCGGGCGGGGACAGCACCGACTACGGGGTCGTGCCGGACGACCTCGTCCTGGGCAAGGCCCGCTTCCGGTACCGGCCGCTCGCGCCCGGTCAGCGCTCGCCGCTGGCGCTGGCGCGCTGGGCCCTCTCGGCGGCTAGGCCGCTGCTGGCCGACCGGTCGGCCTCCAGGCGCTTGCGGGCCCGGTAGGCGGCCACGTTGGCCCGGGTGGCGCAGCGGTCGGAGCAGTAGCGCCGGGAGCGGTTGGTGGACGTGTCCAGGTAGGCGTTGCGGCACGGCGGCGCCTGGCACAGGCCGAGGCGGTCCACGCCGTACTCGGTCAGGTGGAAGGCCAGACCCATCGCCGCGATGGCCGCGTAGCCGGCGGTGGCGTTGGACGGGTGGTCGGCCAGGTGCATGTGCCACAGCGGGCGGCCGTCCTCGTCGCGGTGGTCGTGGCCGGAGATCTGGGGGCTGACGGGGAACTCCAGCAGCAGCGAGTTCAGCAGGTCGACGGCGAGGGTCTCGTCGCCCCCGTCGGCCGCCTCGAAGACCGAGCGCAGCCGGGCCCGGACCGAGCGGAAGCGCGTGACGTCGGCGTCGGTGGCGCGGCGGGCCGCCGACGCGTTCTCCCCGAAGAGGTCGCGGACGGCCTCGACCGAGGTCAGGTTGTCCTTGCCCCGGGCCGGTTCCTCGCTGTTGACGAGTCGCACGGCGTAATCCGAGTAATAGGCCAGTTCCACTTGTAGTCCTTACGGAGGCGTTCTATCTTCGTGGGCGCGGAGACGTAACAGCTGCCTACGCCCCCAGGGTATTACGCACGGGGTGGGGAGAGGGGATCACATGACCACGACGACGGACACCGGCTGGCAGGCCTGGCAGGAGAGCTGGGACCGGCAGCAGGAGTGGTACATGCCGGACCGCGAGGAGCGGTTCCGCATCATGCTCGACATGGTCGAGGCCTTCACGGGGCCCGAGCCGCGCGTACTCGACCTGGCCTGCGGCACCGGCAGCATCACCGCCCGGCTGCTCACCCGCTTCCCGAAGGCCACCAGCACCGGTGTCGACCTCGACCCGGCGCTGCTCACGATCGCCCGGGGCACCTTCGACGGCGACGACCGCGTCATCTTCGTCGAGGCCGACCTCAAGGACGCCGACTGGACGGCCCGGCTGCCGTACGACACGTACGACGCGGTCCTCACCGCCACGGCCCTCCACTGGCTGCGCACGGACGCCCTCGATGCTCTCTACGGCCGGATCGCCGGCCTCGTCCGGCACGGCGGCGTCTTCATGAACGCCGACCACATGATCGACGACAGCACGCCCCGGATCAACGCGGCCGAGAGCACCCTGCGGCACACGCGCATGGATCAGGCCATGCGCGACGGCGCCCTCGACTGGGCCGAGTGGTGGGCACGGGCGGCCGAGGACCCCGTCCTCGCCGCACCCACCGCCCGTCGGTTCGAGATCTACGGCTCCCACGCCGACGGCGAGACGCCGTCCGCGGCCTGGCACGCCCGCACCCTGCGCGAGCGGGGTTTCGGCGAGGCCCGGCCGGTGTGGTGCTCGCCGTCGGACACCCTGCTGCTGGCGCTGAGGTGACCCGCCGCTGAACCGGCGACGGAAAAGGGGCGGTACGGAGGATCCGTACCGCCCCTCACCGGTGGAGCGTCAGAGCACCTTGGACAGGAACGACTGCGTCCGCTCGTGCTGCGGGTTGGTCAGCACGTCCCGCGGATGGCCGGATTCGACCACCACGCCATCGTCCATGAAGACCAGGCTGTCGCCCACCTCGCGGGCGAAGCCCATCTCGTGGGTGACGACGACCATGGTCATACCCGACTCGGCGAGGTCGCGCATGACGTCCAGGACGTCACCGACCAGCTCCGGGTCCAGGGCCGAGGTCGGCTCGTCGAACAGCATCAGCTTCGGGTCCATCGCCAGCGCCCGGGCGATCGCCACGCGCTGCTGCTGGCCGCCGGAGAGCTGCGAGGGGTAGTGCCCCGCCCGGTCGGCCAGGCCGACGCGCTCCAGCAGCTGCATGGCGCGCTCCCTGGCCTGCGCCCGGCTCGTGCCGCGCACCTGCACCGGCGCCTCCATGACGTTGTCCAGCGCCGTCATGTGCGGGAACAGGTTGAAGCGCTGGAAGACCATGCCGATGTCCCGGCGCTTCTGCGCGACCTCACGGTCCCGCAGCTCGTACAGCTTCTCGCCCTGCTGGCGGTAGCCGACCAGCTCGCCGTCGACGTACAGCCGGCCGGCGTTGATCTTCTCCAGGTGGTTGATGCACCGCAGGAAGGTCGACTTGCCGGAGCCGGAGGGGCCGATGAGGCAGAACACCTCGCCCGGCTTGACCTCCAGGTCGATGCCCTTGAGGACCTCGACGTGCCCGAAGGACTTGTGGACGCCCTCCGCCTTCACCATCGGGACGGTGCTCTGCGGCGGGGTGTCCTGCGTCTTGCTCAGCTTGTCGCTCATGCCGTGACCTTCCTGCTCGAGAAGGTCGTCAGGTGCGCCTTCACCTTCTGCCACGGTGTCGGCGGGAGGCTGCGGCTGGAGCCGCGGGCGTAATACCGCTCGATGTAGTACTGCCCCACGCTCAGGACCGAGGTCATGATCAGGTACCAGGCGGCGGCGAGGAAGTACATCTCCACCGGGGCGCCGGAGTTCTGGCCGATGTCCTGGGCGTAGCGGAACAGCTCGGGATACTGGACGGCCGCCACGAGCGAGGTCGTCTTCAGCATGTTGATCACTTCGTTGCCCGTGGGCGGCACGATCACGCGCATCGCCTGCGGGATGATCACCCGGCGCAGGGTCTTGCTGTGGCTCATGCCGAGGGCGTGGGCCGCCTCGGTCTGGCCCTCGTCCACCGCGAGCAGGCCGGCCCGGCAGATCTCGGCCATGTACGCCGCCTCGTTCAGACCCAGGCCGAGCAGCGCCGTCAGCAACGGCGTCATGAAGTTCGACCAGTGGTCCTTGTAGAGCGGCATCAGGTTGATGTACTCGAAGACCAGGCCCAGGTTGAACCAGAGGAACAGCTGGACCAGGACCGGGGTACCGCGGAAGAACCAGATGTAGAACCAGGCGATCGACGAGGTGACCGGGTTCTTCGACAGCCGCATCACCGCGAGGACGATGCCGCCGACGATGCCGATCACCATCGACAGGACCGTCAGCAGGAGGGTCTTGCCGACACCGGTCATGATCCGGTCGTCGAAGAAGTAGTCCGGTACCGCGTGCCAGTTGATCCGGCCCTGGCCGAACGCGTAGACGATCGCGACGAGGATCGCGATGGCGACGACCGCGGAAACGTACCGTCCGTAGTGCCGGACCGGGATGGCCTTGATGGCCTCCGCGCCGGCCGGGGGGGTGCCCGGCTCCCCGACCGTCTTGTTGATGTCAGTCACGGGTGTTGCCTCTCAGTGGCCGCTCGGGATCCGCGGGTCACTTGCCGCCGTTGATCGCGGACTCCTTGACGGCGCCGTCCTCCGCGCCCCACTTCTCGAGGATCTTCTGGTACTCACCGCTCTTGATGATCGCGTTCATCGCGGCCTGGAGCGCGTCCCGCAGCTGGGTGTCGTCCTTGGCCACGGCGATGCCGTACGGGGCGGCCTCGACCTGGTCACCGACGATCTCGAAGTCCTTGCCGCCGCCCGAGGTCTTCACCGCGTACGCGGCGACCGGGAAGTCGGAGGAGGCCGCGTCCACACCGCCCGAGCGCAGACGGGTCTGGGACTGCTGGTCGTCGTCGAAGGCCTCGATGGTGAGCTTCTTGCCGCTCGGACACTTCTTGGCCTCCTGCTTGGCCAGGTCCTCCGAGACGGTGCCGCGCTCGACGGCGAGCTTCTTGCCGCACAGGTCCGACCAGGACGTGATGCCCTTGGTGTCGCCCTTGCGGGTGTAGATCGACACACCGGCGGTCAGGTAGTCGACGAAGTCGACGCCCTCGCCGACCTTCTTGCCGGTGTCGGGGTCGACGCCCTCCTGACGGTTCTTGTTGTCCGTCATCGCCGACATCGCGATGTCGTTGCGGCCGGAGCGCAGACCCGTGAGCAGGGCGTCGAAGGTGCCGTTCTCGAACGTGAGCTTCACGCCGAGCTGCTTGCCCATGGCCGCCGCGAGGTCGGGGTCGAGACCGACGACCTTGCCGGACGAGTCCTTGAACTCCACCGGGGCGTAGGCGATGTCGGAACCGACCTTGATCTCGCCCTTGTCGCGGATGTCCTTGGGGAGCTTGTCGGCCAGCGGAGCGGAGCCGGCGGACGAGCTGCCGGAGCCGTTGTCATTGTCCTTGGTCTGGTCACCGCAGCCGGTGAGCAGCAGGGCGCCTGCGACCGCGATCGCACCGACCGCCGCAAGACGGGAGTGCGCGGCGGTGGTACGACGGGTGGAGCTTGCGGTCATCGTGGTTCCTCCGGCGGATGGGAAGAGTTGCCGATGGGTCGACGGAAACACACACCTTCGGGTGTCGCGACCTCGTGGGTTTACGGCATCTTGCCATTCGGACTACGCCATTCAGGGGCGTCGCTATGTCAAAATCAGATAACGGGTGACCCCCGAACCGCATCAGGTCGGTACATCCTTGGTCCATAGCCGCCGAATCATCTGCGGGAATCAAGCGCTCCGGCCGGAAAATCTTCAGCGCATCTCACGATGTGATCAACCGGGCGGCTGCCCCTTTCACCCCGTTCGGGCCTTGTGCCGCCCAGCGCCGACGCCCTCGGGGCGGTCCGGTGGCGGCCCCGGTGGTGCTCTCGCCCATCCGTCGGCCGGGCGTCATCTCCGTGTGGTTTCCCGGTTCCGGGATGTGACCTTGAACCTAATGGACTCGTCGCGGGTACCGTCCGTCCGGTAAGAAGGTTCTTTACACCCCTCATCCGGGGCTCAGGGCGCGTGTGCGGCGCGCCCGTCGCGTATGTGCTCGTACGTATCCGCAATCGAGCCGTGCGCGGTGCCCGCCCACCCCTCACCAGGAGTGGTCGACCCTCAAACCATGCATACCTAAGGGGTAAAACAAAGTGGCAGCGGAGATCGTCAATCCTCGCAGCGACGGCGGCACCGACCAGGACGGCGGGGCGGAGCCCCTCGATTCCTTCGATCCGGTGTTCGCGCTGCACCGCGGCGGCAAAATGGCTGTGCAGGCCACCGTGCCGGTCCGCGACAAGGACGACCTTTCCCTCGCGTACACGCCCGGCGTAGCGCGGGTGTGCACCGCGATCGCCGAGCAGCCGGAACTGGTCAACGACTACACATGGAAGTCCTCCGTGGTGGCCGTGGTGACCGACGGTACGGCCGTGCTCGGACTCGGGGACATCGGTCCCGAGGCCTCCCTCCCCGTGATGGAGGGCAAGGCGATCCTGTTCAAGCAGTTCGGCGGCGTCGACGCGGTGCCGATCGCGCTCGCCTGCACCGACGTGGACGACATCGTCGAGACCGTCGTCCGGCTCGCTCCCTCGTTCGGCGGAGTGAACCTGGAGGACATCTCGGCGCCGCGGTGCTTCGAGATCGAGCGCCGGCTCCAGGAGCGCCTGGACATCCCGGTCTTCCACGACGACCAGCACGGCACGGCCGTCGTGACGCTCGCGGCGCTGCGGAACGCGGCGCGGCTCAGCGGGCGTGAGATCGGGCAGCTGCGCGCCGTCATCTCGGGTGCCGGCGCGGCCGGTGTCGCCATCGCCAAGATGCTGGTCGAGGCCGGCATCGGGGACGTGGCCGTGGCGGACCGCAAGGGCGTCGTGTCGGCCGGCCGGGAGGACCTGACCCCGGTCAAGCGGGAGCTCGCGGGCTTCACCAACAAGGCGGGCATCACCGGCTCGCTGGAGGACGCGCTCGCGGGCGCGGACGTCTTCATCGGCGTCTCCGGCGGTACGGTCGCCGAGGAGGCCGTGGCCTCGATGGCTAAGGGCGCCTTCGTCTTCGCGATGGCCAACCCGAACCCGGAGGTCCACCCGGAGGTGGCGCACAAGTACGCCGCGGTCGTCGCCACCGGGCGCTCCGACTTCCCGAACCAGATCAACAACGTGCTGGCCTTCCCCGGGATCTTCGCGGGCGCGCTGCAGGTGCGGGCCTCGCGGATCACGGAGGGGATGAAGATCGCGGCGGCTGAGGCGCTGGCCGCGGTGGTCGGTGACGACCTCGCCGCCGACTACGTCATCCCGTCGCCGTTCGACGAGCGGGTCGCCCCGGCGGTGACCGCGGCCGTGGCCGCAGCCGCCCGAGCCGAGGGCGTCGCCCGCAGCTGACCCCACCCTTGATGGCCCCGCCCGACCGGGCGGGGCCATTTCTTTTCGCGCCACCCGAACACCCCACCGCCGGAGAAGGCCCCGTCCTCTGCCGGCGGGCTGCCCGGCAACCGGCCCGCCGCCCCGCCGGATGGCGAAGCCCGTCCGCTGCCGGACCGTCGCCCGTCGGCAGCCCCGTCTCCGTTCGCCTTGCGTCGGTCGGTGGGGGTGGCCGCGGTCAGCCCGGCGCACACTGGCCCCGCTCCGCGCCAGCCCGGCGCCCCTTTGCGCTCGTTCCGTGCCGGCCCGGCGGTCGGTCGGTGGGGTGGTCGACGGTTGTTCGGGTGGGGGGCTGGGGGGCTCGGGCAGGGGCGAAGGGGGGCTGAGCTGTGTGGGTGTCGTCGTGCAAGAGGGCATGTGTCACAGGGCCGCCTGGTTCCGTCGGCTGCACAGCGCACCTATCGTCGAGCCATGTTCGCCGTCTACGCCGCCCGAATCGACCGCGACCAGCCGCTCACCGGCCTTGAGTTGGGGGAGCGTCCGGCTCCCGAGGCCCGTCCCGGCTGGAGCACCATCAACGTACGGGCCGCTTCCCTCAATCATCACGATCTCTGGTCCCTGCGGGGCGTAGGCCTGCCGGAGGAACGGCTGCCGATGATCCTCGGCTGCGACGCCGCCGGCGTCGACGAGGACGGCAACGAGGTCGTCCTGCACTCCGTCATCGGCCAGACCGGCCACGGCGTCGGCCCGAACGAGCCGCGCTCCATCCTCACCGAGCGCTATCAGGGCACCTTCGCCGAGCAGGTCGCCGTGCCGTCCTGGAACGTCCTGCCCAAGCCCAAGGAGCTGTCCTTCGCGGAGGCCGCCTGTCTGCCGACGGCCTGGCTGACGGCGTACCGGATGCTGTTCACCAACGCCGGCGTACGGCCTGGGGACTCGGTCCTCGTGCAGGGCGCGGGCGGCGGTGTCGCCACGGCCGCGATCGTGCTCGGCAAGGCGGCCGGCCTCAGGGTCTTCGCCACCAGCCGGGACGAGGCGAAGCGCAAGAGGGCCCTGGAACTGGGCGCCGTCGAGGCGGTGGAGTCGGGTGCCCGGCTGCCGCAGCGCGTGGACGCCGTCATCGAGACCGTCGGCGCCGCCACCTGGTCCCACTCGGTGAAGTCCCTGCGACCCGGCGGCACGCTCGTCATCTCCGGGGCCACCAGCGGTGACCGGCCCTCGCACGCCGAGCTGACCCGCATCTTCTTCCTCGAACTGAAGGTGGTCGGGTCCACCATGGGCACCAAGGACGAGCTGGAGGACCTGCTCTCCTTCTGCGCCGCGACCGGCGTACGGCCCGTCATCGACGAGGAACTGCCGCTGGACCGCGCCCGCGAGGGCTTCGAACGGCTGGCGTCCGGCGAGCAGTTCGGGAAGATCGTGCTCACCAACGCCTGAGGCCACCTGAGGCGAAAGTGCGACGAGAGGCGGGTCCGGGATACCGGGTCCGCCTCTTCCGCGACCGACATGTCAACGCGGGTTGACGCCCGCCGAGTGTCAACGTAAGTTGACATCATGACGGAGGCAACCGATCTCGCCGAGCGCGCCGGTGACCGTGATCCGCGGGTGGGACTGCGGGCCGTGGCCGCGCTGCGCAGGCTGCTGGAGCAGCTGGAGGCGGTGCAGGTGCGCAACGCGCGCAATCAGGGCTGGTCGTGGCAGGAGATCGCCGCGGAGCTCGGAGTCAGCAGGCAGGCCGTGCACAAGAAGTACGGGAGGCGATGATGTTCGAGCGGTTCACGAAGGACGCCCGGGCCGTGGTCGAGGGAGCCTTCGGCCATGCGCAGGGAGAGGGGGCGCGGTCCGTCGACGCCGAGCATCTGCTGCTCGCCGTCCTCGACCGCGAGGGCAGCCGCGCGTCGTTCGCCCTGTCCGCCCTCGGGCTCGCCGAGGGCCGGGAGCCGGTGCGGCGGGCCGTGGAGGAGGCGCGGCGCCGTGCGGGGCTGACCCGCGCCGATACGGACGCGCTGGCCGGGCTGGGCATCGACGTCTCGGAGATCGTGGCCCGCGTGGAAGAAGCGCACGGAGTCGGGGCGCTGGCGATGTCCGGCGCGGGGAAGGGTGCGAGCCGGACGGACGGGGCGAGCCGGTGGGGCGGGCGCCGGCCCGGCTTCGGCCGCACGGCCAAGAAGGTGCTGGAGCAGTCCCTGCGCATGGCCGTCGGACGCGGCGACCGGCACATCGGCGACGAGCACCTGCTGCTGGCGCTCACCGTCCTGCCCGGGGCGCCCGCCGAGGTGCTGGCCGACGCGGGGGTCACGCACGCGTCGGTGACCCGGGTGCTGTACGGCTGACGCGACACCCCTGCCGCCCTCCGGCAGACCCGGTCGGCCGGAGGGCGGTCCATGCGCTCGGCGGGCCCGGCCGGCTCAGGGGGTGCGCGGCCGCAGCAGTGCCGTGATGTGGGCCGCCGCCCGTGACAGATGGTGGCGGGTGTCGTCGAGCTGGTCCGCGGTGACTCCGTGATCCCGTGCCGTGTCGCGGATGTCGTCCCGGAAGCGGTCCAGCAGACGGTCCAGGTCCCGCACCGGGTCGCCGGTGGATTCCTCGTGCGCCCAGGAGGGTTCGTACTCGGCCGGGAACTCCTCCCGCGTGACCGTGTACTGCGGTTCCGAGGCCGCGGCGGGGCCGGCCTTGCCCGGGGTGCGGCCGAAGGACGAGGCCCTGTCCTTGGCGAACTCCTTGCCGAAGTCCTTGCCGAACTCACCGAACTCCTTGGCCAGTTCGGTCAGCCCCTCGCGGACGCCGGTCGGCCAGTCACCGCGGGCGAAGTGGTCCTGGACGCGGTCCTGGACCTGCCGGGCGATGCGCTGCACCTCCTCCTGCGCCTGCGCCCGGGCCCGTGCCTGAGCCTCCTGGGCCTGATGACGGGCCTGCTTGGCCTCCTCGCGGGCCCGGCGGCTCTCGTCCTTGGCGCGGCGGGCCTGCTCCTTCCACTCCTGCTTCACCCGGCGCATCTCCTCCTTGGCCGTGCGCCAGGCCTCCTTGTCACCGAGGTCGCCGTACTCCCCGAAGGGGCCCGGACCGCCGCCGGCCGCCCGGGAGTCCCGGCGGGCCTCGGAGGCGGCCGCGCGCATCTCCCGGCGCAGGTCACCGGCCGCGCCGCGCACGTCGGCCTTGATCTCGGCGGCCAGTTCCGCGACCGACTCGCGGATCTCCAGCTCCAGGTCGGCCAGCTCGCCGCTGCGGTCGGCCAGTTCGGCGCGGCCCGCGTCGGTGATGGAGTACACCTTGCGGCCGCCCTCGGTGGTGTGCCGGACCAGCCCTTCGGCCTCCAGCTTGGCGAGACGGGGATAGACCGTGCCCGCGGAGGGGGCGTACAGCCCCTGGAAGCGCTCCTCCAGGAGCCTGATCACCTCGTAGCCGTGGCGCGGGGCCTCGTCGAGCAGCTTGAGCAGGTACAGGCGGAGGCGGCCGTGGGCGAAGACGGGGGGCATGTCAGAGCACCTTCTTGTCGGTCGTGCCGTCGGCCGGGACGTCGGTGGCGTCGAAACCCTGGCCGGAGACGGAATTGTCCCCCGCCGCGGCCGGCGCGTCGCCGACCGGGTCCGGTATCGGGCCGGTGCCGGGGGTCCGTGGGGGCTCGGTCTCCCAGGCGGCGCCGGGCTCGTCCTCGCGGGGCGGCCGGCTCAGCAGGGCGATCGAGCCGGAGACCGTGCTGGCGCGGAGTTTGCCGGCACCCGCGCCCAGCCGGCCGGCGATCTTGTGGGCGCCCCACTGGCCGTACACCCGCAGTCCTTCGAAGGCGTTGGAGATCCTGCCGCTCGCGGTGTTCGCCTCGACCTCGGCGTCCGCCGGGTGCGGCAGGCGGATGGCGATCTCGCCGGAGACGCTGGTGAGCCCGACCTCCGTGGGCCCGTCCGGATCGAGATCGACGATCATGGAGCCGCTGACCGAGTCGGCGCGGACGGACCGTCCCGAACCCTCGACCACCGTGAGGTCCCCGGAGACCGAGTTGAAGCGGAGGTCGCCGGTGACGGCCTGGGCCTCCAGGTTCCCGGAGACGGTGTCCGCGCGGACCGGACCCGAGACGCCGACCAGGGTGGTGTCCCCCGTCACGCCCTTGATCACCGCCGGTCCGCTGATGCCGGAGACGACCGCCGAGGCGCCGACCACGCCCACTTCCACGCGCGTGCCGGCCGGGACGGCCAGCGAGACCACGGCGCTGCGGCGCCAGCCCTTGCGGTCGAGCCACTTCAGGAAGCCCTTCCAGGGCAGGTCGTCGTAGGCCACCGTGAGGGTGCCGCGCTCCTGTGTGACCACCAGGGGTGGGCCCTCGATCTCCGAGACCTCCAGGCGGGCGGAACCTTCGTCCGTGCCCACCACGTTCACCGTTCCGTTGACGAGGCGGACCCGCAGGTCGTGCACCGGGGCGTCGAAGGTCAGCTTCTGGGGCTCGGTGACGGACCACTCGGACATGGGACCTCCTAGGCCGGGCGCGGACGTGACGCGCCATATCGCGTCTCTGGGAAACACGATATATCGTGCTCGCGGGAAGTCAAGGCACTCATCCGGGTGAGCGAGGGCGGCATAGGCTGTCCTCGAAGCCATCAACGGCCTGGATGCATACGCAGGAGACACACCCCATGTACTTCACCGACCGCGGTATCGAGGAGCTGGAGAAGCGGCGCGGCGAGGAAGAGGTCACCTTCGAGTGGCTCGCCGAGCAGCTGCGCACCTTCGTGGACCTGAACCCCGACTTCGAGGTGCCCGTGGAGCGGCTGGCCACCTGGCTCGCCCGCCTCGACGACGAGGACGAGGACGACGAGTAGCCGGCGGGCAGCCGAGAGCGGCCGTAGCGCGAAGAGCCGGCGGACACACGAAGGGCCCGGTACCGAGTCGGAACTCGGTACCGGGCCCTTTCGGTGTCGGCGGGCGCCGGAGGCCTACGCCTCGAACACCTCACGCACCAGCTGCTCCTGCTCGGCCTGGTGGCGCTTGGCCGAGCCCACCGCCGGCGACGAGCCGTGCGGGCGCGAGATGCGCCGCAGCCGCTCGCCGGCCGGGATGTCCGCGCCGACCGCCAGGTCCAGGTGGTCGATCAGGTTGAGCGCGATGAACGGCCAGGCACCCTGGTTCGCCGGCTCCTCCTGCGCCCACAGGTATTTCTCGGCGTTCGGGTACTTGTTGACCTCCGCCTGGAGCTCGGCACCCGGCAGCGGGTACAGCCGCTCGATACGGATGATCGCCGTGTCCGTGACGCCGCGCTTGACCCGCTCGGCCTCCAGGTCGTAGTACAGCTTGCCGGCCACGAAGACGACCTTGCGGACCGCCGCCGGGTCCGCGGTGGCGTCGCCGATGACGGGGCGGAACTGACCCGACGTGAACTCCTCCGTCTTCGACGCGGCGGCCTTCAGGCGCAGCATCGACTTCGGGGTGAAGACCACCAGCGGCTTGTGGTGCGGGTTGTGCACCTGCCACCGCAGGAGGTGGAAGTAGTTCGACGGGAGGGTCGGCATGGCGACCGTCATGTTGTTCTGGGCGCAGAGCTGCAGGAAGCGCTCGACACGGGCCGAGGAGTGGTCCGGGCCCTGTCCCTCGTAGCCGTGCGGCAGGAGGAGGGTGACGCCGGACGTCTGGCCCCACTTCTGCTCCGCGGCCGAGATGTACTCGTCGACCACGGTCTGGGCGCCGTTGACGAAGTCGCCGAACTGCGCCTCCCACATGACGAGCGCGTCGGGGCGGGCCAGCGAGTAGCCGTACTCGAAGCCCATGACGGCGTACTCGGAGAGCAGCGAGTTGTAGACGTTGTAGCGCGCCTGCTCCTCGGCGAGGTACATCAGCGGCGTGAACTCCTCGCCCGACTCGCGGTCGATGAGGACCGCGTGGCGCTGGCCGAAGGTGCCCCGCTGGGAGTCCTGGCCGGACAGGCGGACCGGGGTGCCATCCAGCAGGAGGGAGCCGACCGCGAGGGTCTCGCCCATGCCCCAGTCGATCGTGCCGTCCTCGACCATCGCCGCCCGCCGCTGCAGCTGCGGCAGCAGACGCGGGTGGACGTGGAAGGTGTCGGGGATGTTGACCTGCGACTCGGCGATCCGCTTGACGACCTCCGCGGAGATCGCGGTGTTCACGGCGACCGGGAAGTCCGCCTGCGGGTCCGACACCGGGCCGGAGGCCGGCTGGGAGGTGGCCTCGCGGACCTCCGTGAAGACCTTCTCCAGCTGGCCCTGGTAGTCCTGCAGGGCCTGCTCGGCCTCTTCCAGGGTGATGTCGCCGCGACCGATCAGGGACTCGGTGTAGAGCTTGCGCACCGAGCGCTTCTTGTCGATCAGGTCGTACATCAGCGGCTGGGTGAAGGCCGGGTTGTCCGACTCGTTGTGACCGCGGCGGCGGTAGCAGATGAGGTCGATCACCACGTCCTTGTTGAACGCCTGGCGGAACTCGAAGGCCAGACGCGCGACGCGCACCACGGCCTCCGGGTCGTCGCCGTTCACGTGGAAGATCGGGGCCTCGATCATGCGGGCCACGTCGGTGGCGTACATCGACGAGCGCGAGGACTCCGGCGCCGCGGTGAAGCCGACCTGGTTGTTGATGACGATGTGGACCGTGCCGCCGGTGCGGTAGCCGCGCAGCTGCGACATGTTCAGGGTCTCGGCCACCACGCCCTGGCCCGCGAAGGCCGCGTCGCCGTGCAGCGCGACCGGCAGGACCGTGAAGTCCGTGCCGCCCTTGTTGATGATGTCCTGCTTGGCGCGGGCGATGCCCTCGATGACCGGGTCGACCGTCTCCAGGTGGGACGGGTTGGCGGCCAGCGAGACCTTGATCTGCTCGCCGTCCAGGCCGGTGAAGGTGCCCTCGGCGCCCAGGTGGTACTTCACGTCGCCGGAGCCGTGCATCGACTTCGGGTCGAGGTTGCCCTCGAACTCGCGGAAGATCTGCGCGTACGACTTGCCGACGATGTTGGCGAGGACGTTCAGGCGGCCGCGGTGGGCCATGCCGATGACGACCTCGTCCAGGCGGGACTCGGCGGCGGAGTCGATCACCGCGTCGAGCAGCGGAATGACGGACTCGCCGCCCTCCAGCGAGAAGCGCTTCTGGCCGACGTACTTCGTCTGCAGGAAGGTCTCGAAGGCTTCCGCGGCGTTCAGGCGGCGCAGGATGCGCAGCTGCTCCTCGCGCTCCATCTTGGAGTGCGGGCGCTCCACGCGGTCCTGGATCCACTTGCGCTGCTTGGGGTCCTGGATGTGCATGAACTCGATGCCGGTGGTGCGGCAGTACGAGTCGCGCAGCACGCCGAGGATGTCCCGCAGCTTCATCAGCGACTTGCCGGCGAAGCCGCCGACCGCGAAGTCGCGCTCCAGGTCCCACAGGGTGAGCCCGTGCTCGGTGATGTCCAGGTCGGGGTGCTTGCGCTGCTTGTACTCCAGCGGGTCGGTGTCGGCCATGACGTGGCCGCGGACCCGGTAGGAGTGGATCAGCTCGAAGACACGGGCGGCCTTGGTGACGTCGTCGTCGTGCGAGGCGTCGATGTCCTTGAGCCAGCGGACCGGCTCGTAGGGGATGCGCAGCGACTCGAAGATGTCGTCGTAGAAGCCGCTCTCGCCCAGCAGCAGGTTCGCCACCTGGCGCAGGAACTCGCCGGAGGCGGCGCCCTGGATGACCCGGTGGTCGTAGGTCGACGTGAGCGTCATGACCTTCGAGATGCCGAGCTTGTTCAGGGTGTCCTGGCTGGTGCCCTGGAACTCCGCCGGGTAGTCCATGGAGCCGACGCCCATGATCACGGACTGGCCGGGCATCAGACGCGGCACGGAGTGGACGGTGCCGAGGCCGCCGGGGTTGGTCAGGGAGACCGTCACGCCGGTGAAGTCGTCCATCGTCAGCTTGTTGTCGCGGGCGCGACGGACGATGTCCTCGTAGGCCTGCCAGAACTCGAAGAAGTTCAGCGTCTCGGCCTTCTTGATGGCGGCCACGACGAGCTGGCGGTCACCGTTCGGCTTGACCAGGTCGATGGCCAGGCCGAGGTTGACGTGCGGCGGCTTGACGAGGGTCGGCTTGCCGTCCTTCTCGCCGAACGCGTAGTTCATCGACGGCATGGCCTTGATGGCCTGCACCATCGCGAAGCCGATCAGGTGCGTGAAGGAGATCTTCCCGCCCCGGGCGCGCTTCAGGTGGTTGTTGATGACGATCCGGTTGTCGAACAGCAGCTTCACCGGGACCGCGCGGACCGAGGTGGCGGTCGGCAGCTCCAGCGAGGCGTTCATGTTCTTCGCGACGGCCGCGGACGGACCACGCAGCGTCACGTACTCGGGACCCTCGGGCGCCTCCTTGGCGGGGGCCGCCTGCGCCGCGGGCCGAGCGGGCGCCTGTGCGGGCTGCGCCGGCTTGGCGGGGGCGGGAGCGGCCTTCGCGGCGGGAGCCGGAGCCGGGGCCGGAGCGGCCGGGGGCTGCGGAGCCGCGGGGGCCGGGGCGGCGGCCTGGGGGGCCGGAGCCGCGGGCCGGGAGACCGGAGCCGAGGGCTGGGCCTGCGGCGCCGTTGCGGTGGTGGCTGCGGCCCCCGCGGCCGCAGTACCCGCCGGAGCCGGGGTGGCAGGTGCACCCGGCTTGTAATCGGCGAAGAAGTCCCACCAGGCTCGGTCTACCGAGTTCGGGTCCTGGAGGTACTGCTGATAGATCTCGTCGACGAGCCACTCGTTCGGACCGAACGCGGCAGCGGGGTTCTTCCCGGCTTGGTCGTCGGTCGAGATGCTCGAGTTACTGGGGGACTGTGGCGACACGGCGGCAACCGCCCTCTTCCGCTTCACAAGGTGATGGACAGCGGGAATAAAGGCTACGCCTCCAAGACCGCGAAGGTCAGGTCGGGCCCGTTCATCGTCGCGTAAGTCACATCAGAAATCTTGTTTCAGGGCTTGAAATGGCGGGAAACAAGCGTGGTTCCGGATGCGGGAGGGTGCGCCGGTCGAGGCCCGGGGCGCCTGGGTACGACGGATGGCGCGGGCCTGCGCCTGATCACACGTGTCCAGCTGCGCCGAACCTCGGCGACCGTCGTGGATCTTGGGCTTCCGGTTCGAACTTTACGTCAACTTGAAGCGGAGGACAGTCCCGGAAGGGTGACGATGATCCGGCAGCCGCGCTCGGATTCGGCCACACCGATCCGGCCGCCGTGCAGATCCACCGCCCAGCGGGCGATCGCGAGACCGAGCCCCGTGCCGCCGTCGCTGCCCGGGCCGTGCGGCCGGGTCACCGCGCCGCGGTTGAACCGCTCGAACACCCGGTGCCACTCCGACCTGGGGATGCCGGGGCCCTCGTCCAGGACCTCCAGCTCCAGCGACTCCGGCCGCGGCCCGCGCCGCGCCCGCACCGTCACGCGGCCGTGCGGGGGGCTGTGCTTGACCGCGTTGTCGATCAGGTTCGCGACGACCTGGTGGATCCGCTCGGGGTCCGCGTGCGCGGTCAGCTCCGGCGGGGAGACGTCGAGGTGCAGATGGACGTCCGTGCGGGTGTGGCTGCCCGAGCCGGACGCGATGCCCGCGCGCGCCGAGGCGACCATGTTGGCCTCCTTCAGCACGCCCGACAGGTACGGCCACACCTCGAAGCGGCGCAGCTTCAGCGGGACGACGCCGTTGTCGAGGCGGGACAGGTCCAGCAGGGTCTCCACCAGCCGGCCAAGCCGCTCGGTCTGCTTCAGGGCCGTGCGCATGGTCTCCGGGTCCGCCCGGGTGACCCCGTCGACGATGTTCTCCAGCACCGCGCGCAGGCCCGCGATCGGGGTGCGCAGCTCGTGCGAGACGTTCGCCACGAGCTCCTTGCGCTGCCGGTCCTGGGCCTCCAGCTCGTCGGCCATGACGTTGATCGTCCCGGCCAGGTCGCCGAGTTCGTCCCGGCGGTTGTCCTTCACGCGGCGCGTGTAGTCGCCCTCGGAGATGGAACGGGCGACCGTGTTCATCTCGTCCAGCGGCATGGTGAGCGAATGGGCCACGAACTGCGTTATCAGCAGTGTGGCGATCATCGAGAAGACCGTGATGAAGCGGAGCTCCGTCTTGGTGTGCACCGCGATCATCGACAGACCGGTGGTGATCAGGACCGAGATGACGACCAGCGCGCCCAGCTTGGTCTTGATCGAGAACGGGCGTACGCCGCCCCAGGGTTCCTCCCCGGGGCTCCTCCGTGCGGCCTGGCGCCCGTCACCGCTCATGGAGTCGGCGTCTCCAGCGCGTATCCGACGCCGTGCACCGTGCGGATCCGCTCGGCGCCGATCTTCCGCCGCAGCGCCTTGATGTGGCTGTCGACCGTGCGGGTGCCGGAGGCGTCCGCCCAGTCCCAGACCTCGGCCAGCAGCTGCTCCCGGGAGAGCACCGCGCGCGGGGTGTTGGCCAGGCACACCAGCAGGTCGAACTCGGTGGGCGTCAGATGCACGTCCTCGGCCTTCACCCGCACCCGGCGCTGCGCGTGGTCGATCTCCAGCTCGCCGAGCCGCAGGATCCCGCTGCGCGGCGTCGAGGCGGCGACCGCGGCCCGCTCCACGCGGCGCAGCAGCACGTGCACGCGTGCCGCCAGCTCCCGCATCGAGAACGGCTTGGTCATGTAGTCGTCGGCGCCGACCCCGAGCCCGACCAGCATGTCGGTCTCGTCGTCGCGCGCGGTGAGCATCAGCACCGGCACCGGGCGCTGGGCCTGCACACGGCGGCAGACCTCCAGGCCGTCGAAGCCGGGCAGCATGATGTCGAGGATCAGCAGGTCGGGCTGCCAGGCCTCGGCCGTGTCGACGGCGGCCGGACCGTCGGAAGCCGTCTGTACGAGAAATCCCTCGGCGCGGAGCCGGGCCGCGATGGCGTCGACGATCGTCGTGTCGTCCTCGACGACCAGCACCCGGCGCTGCGCGCCCGGGGTGGTCGTCGCCGCGCCGCTCTGGGAGGTGTGTGTCTGCTCCATCGCCCGCCCCTGTTGTTGCTTTCCGGAATCCGTGGGGTGATCCCATGTCTGCGATTGACGCTTGAATGATCCGCGCGTCAGGGCAGCACCCTACGGGGACTCACCGCGCTGTCGCTATCCAGGGCGGACGCCGAGGTGAACGGCGTCCGGAACGCCCCGGGCAACGGGCACCTCTTCGGTACGCACCTGTTGGAACCCGGCATTCCGCAAGGATCCTTCAAATTCCGGAGAGGGTTTCGCCGACCACACCGCGAGGACGCCGCCGGGTCTCAACACCCTTGCACAGGCGGCGAGTCCGGCCGACGCGTACAGGCCGTCGTTGTCCTCGGTCACCGTCCAGTCCGGCCCGTTGTCGATATCGAGACAGAGTGCGTCGAACGTGTCCGATGTCTCATTGACGTAGTTCACGAGGTCCGCCTCCACGATCTCGGTGCGCGGATCGGCGAGCGCGGCGGCGGACAGTTCGCCGAGCGGGCCGCCGCGGTGCCAGCCGATGACGGCCGGTTCCCGCTCCACGACGGTGATGCGCCCCCAGCGCGCGTCGGCGGCCGCGTGTGCGAGCGAGAACCCCACGCCCAGACCGCCGATCAGCACTTCCGGCGCCGGCCGCCCGTCCAGCGCGCCGTACGCGGCGTCGACCAGCAGCCGCTCCGAGCGGCCGTCGGAGGTGTCCATCAGGAAACAGCCGTTGGCGATGATCTGGAGCAGCGCGCCCTGTCTGCGGAGCACCACCTCGCCGTACGGGCCGTCGCGCCGGTCCAGGACCACGGGGGAGTCGTACGCGGCTGTCATACGCCCATCCTGCTTGAACAGGGCCCGACGTTCACGGGAATTGCCGATGACGGCCCCGGCCGGCGGACGCGGACGCGGCGGGAGCGTGAGAGGTTGCTGTGAATCCGCTCTCGGGTGGCGTCGGTCATAGACAGCGGCCCGGGGAGCACGAAGGGTGGGGCGCGACGGAAGGAGCGCCTCACCGTGGAACGGACCGCGAAGGGCCCTGCGACGGCCGCGTCCCCGCCCCCGCCGGGCACGCCCCTTCCCGACGGCGCCGCCGCCGTCGGCCCGCCCGCGGTCGTCCGGTTGCTGGACGGCATACCGCGTCAGCGTGGTGCCACGGCTCCCGCCCCGGTGCCGGCCGCGACGCGTCCGGCCGCGGCGGTCGCGCGGCGGTGGCTGCTGCTGCCCACCCCGGCGGGCACCCCGTTCACCTTCGCCTACGCCTGTCTTCTGGCCGCCACCTCGGCCTTCGCGGCCCTGGCCGACCCCGCGCTGGTGCACGCCGTCCACCAGGCCTCCAGCACGGACGTGGCCCACCTCGTGCGCACGCCCCTGCTGGTGCTGCCGGCGAGCGCGCTGTGGATCGCGGGCGGGATCGTCTCGCCGTACGCGCTGGCGTTCCTGCTCGTGCTCACCGCACTGGAGCGCCGGATCGGAGGCACGCGCGCGGCCTGCGTGTTCCTCGCCGGGCACGTCCTGGCCACGCTCGCCACGGAGGTCCCGGTGGGCCTGGCCGTCCTGTCCGGGCACCTGCCCGACAGTTCGCTGCACCGCCTCGACTACGGCATCAGCTTCGGCGTGGCCACCAGCATCGGCGCCCTGGCCGGACTGCTCGCCCCGTGGCTGCGCGGGCTCCTGCTCGTCGTGGTGGGCGGCATGCTCCTCGACGACCTCGCCGCCTTCACGGACCCGATGACCAACTGGGGCCACCTGATCGCCCTCGCGCTCGGCGTCGCCTCATGGCCTCTCGTACGCCGCCGGACGCCGTCGGCCCAGCCGCCTCGGCAGTTTTGACCTGCAAGAACACCTGCGTCACCCAGTGATCGCCCACAGCGAACACCGCTGTGGGAACACCAGCCCACGCCCAACGGTTGAGTCGGCATAGCTCAAGTTGACTGCCTAAGGGGAGATCATGGCTGCTGAGTCCACGGCGTTCACGCTCGTTCTGCCAGTGCTGCCGCTCGACGACGAGGTCGTGCTGCCCGGGATGGTGGTTCCGCTGGACCTGAGCGACACCGAGGTACGGGCCGCGGTGGAGGCCGCCCAGGCCGCCGCCCGGTCGGAGCCCGGGAAGCCCAGGGTGCTGCTGGTGCCGCGCATCGACGGGACGTACGCGAAGACCGGTGTGCTGGGCACGGTCGAGCAGGTCGGCCGGCTGGCCGACGGCGACCCCGGGGCTCTGATCCGCGGCCGGAGCCGGGTGCGCATCGGCGCCGGCACCACCGGCCCCGGCGCGGCCCTCTGGGTCGAGGGCGCCCGTATCGACGAGAGCGTGCCGGACCCGCTGCCGGGCCAGGTCGCCGAACTCGTCAAGGAGTACAAGGCGCTGGCCACCAACTGGCTGAAGAAGCGCGGCGCCTGGCAGGTCGTGGACCGCGTCCAGGCCATCGACGGCGTCTCCGCGCTCGCCGACAACTCCGGCTACTCGCCGTTCCTCACCACCGAGCAGAAGGTCGAGCTGCTGGAGACCGCCGACCCGGTCGCCCGCCTCAGGCTCGCCGCCCAGCAGCTCCGCGACCACCTCGCCGAGCAGGACGTGGCCGAGACCATCGCCAAGGACGTCCAGGAAGGCGTCGACAAGCAGCAGCGCGAGTTCCTGCTGCGCCGTCAGCTGGAGGCCGTCCGCAAGGAACTGCGCGAACTGAACGGCGAGCAGGAGGGCGAGGAGTCCGACGACTACCGCGCCCGCGTGGAGGCCGCCGACCTGCCCGAGAAGGTCCGCGAGGCCGCCCTCAAGGAGGTCGACAAGCTGGAGCGGTCCTCCGACCAGTCGCCCGAGGGCTCCTGGATCCGCACCTGGCTGGACACCGTCCTGGAGATGCCGTGGAGCGAGCGGACCGAGGACGCGTACGACATCCAGGGCGCCAAGGCGATCCTCGACGCCGAGCACGCCGGCCTGGAGGACGTGAAGGAGCGCATCACCGAGTACCTGGCGGTGCGCAAGCGGCGCGGCGACCGGGGCCTCGGCGTCATCGGCGGCCGGCGCGGCGGCGCGGTGCTCGCGCTCGTCGGGCCGCCCGGTGTCGGCAAGACCAGCCTCGGTGAGTCCGTCGCGCACGCCATGGGCCGCAAGTTCGTCCGGGTCGCCCTGGGCGGCGTCCGCGACGAGGCCGAGGTCCGCGGCCACCGCCGTACGTACGTCGGTGCCCTGCCCGGCCGGATCGTGCGCGCGATCAAGGAGGCCGGGTCGATGAACCCGGTCGTGCTCCTCGACGAGATCGACAAGGTGGGCTCCGACTTCCGCGGGGACCCGGCCGCGGCCCTGCTGGAGGTCCTGGACCCGGCGCAGAACCACACCTTCCGCGACCACTACCTGGAGGTCGAACTCGACCTGTCGGACGTGGTCTTCCTGGCCACCGCCAACGTCCTGGAGGCCATCCCGGAGGCGCTCGCCGACCGTATGGAGATCGTCCGCCTGGACGGCTACACCGAGGACGAGAAGATCGTGATCGCCCGGGACCACCTGCTCCCGCGCCAGCTGGAGCGGGCCGGCCTGAACACGGACGAGGTCACGATCGACGAGGGCGCGCTGCGCAGGCTCGCCGGCGAGTACACCCGCGAGGCGGGCGTGCGCACCCTGGAGCGGTCCATCGCGCGACTGCTCCGCAAGGTCGCGGCCCAGCACGAACTCGGCGAGCGCGAGCTGCCGTTCACCGTGCGGGACGAGGACCTGCGCGCACTGATCGGGCGCCCGCACCACGTGCCCGAGTCCGCCCAGGACCCGGCCGAGCGCCGGACGGCGGTCCCCGGAGTGGCGACCGGCCTCGCGGTGACCGGCGCGGGCGGTGACGTCCTGTTCGTCGAGGCCTCCCTGGCCGACCCGGAGACGGGCGCGGCCGGGCTGACCCTGACCGGCCAGCTGGGCGACGTGATGAAGGAGTCGGCGCAGATCGCGCTGAGCTTCCTGCGCAGCCACGGCGCCGAACTGGAACTGCCCGTGGGCGACCTGCGGGACCGGGGCGTGCACATCCACTTCCCGGCCGGCGCGGTCCCCAAGGACGGCCCGAGCGCCGGCGTCACGATGACGACGGCCCTGGCGTCGCTCCTGTCCGGCCGGCTGGTCCGCACGGACGTGGCCATGACCGGCGAGGTCTCGCTGACCGGCCGGGTGCTGCCCATCGGCGGCGTGAAGCAGAAGCTGCTCGCCGCCCACCGCGCCGGGGTGACCACCGTGATCATCCCCAAGCGCAACGAGCCCGACCTGGACGACGTCCCGGCCGAGGTGCTGGACAAGCTCGACGTCCACGCCGTGACCGACGTCCGCCAGGTCCTGGAACTGGCGCTCGCACCCGCCGCGAGCGGTGCGAGGCCGGAGGTTCCGGTAGCGGCGTGACGGACGCTCCCGGACGAGCGGAGGCCCGGACCCCGAAGGGGGCCCCGGGCCTCCGCCACGTTCCGGCCGCGCGAGCGGCGCCCCGACCGGGCGCGCGCCATGCCGCGGGCGGGCCTGCGCCTCGCCCCGCCGGCGTGTGCGGAGGCGCCCGCCTTCGTGATCCGGCCCGGTCCGCGTGGCCCCCCGGTGCGCGGCCCGGCTTGCCGCCGCGTGCGCCGCGCCCGTGTCCGTCGCCGTGATCGGAGGGCCGCCGTCGTGCCTCGCCCGGCCTGCCGTCGGTGCCCGGCCTCGTCTGCCGCCGTCCCGTGCGCGGGCCCGTCGTGCCGTCCGGGCAGGCGGTGTGATCAGGCGGGCGTCGGGGTCCGGTCGGTAGAATTCGGACGTGGATGGGCAGGGCAGTCGGCCCTCCGGTCTGATCGGGACGGAGATCGCGGGCTACCGGGTCGAGCGCGAACTCGGTCGCGGCGGCATGGCCGTCGTCTACTGCGCCAAGGACCTGCGCCTCGGCCGGACGGTCGCCCTGAAGCTGCTGGCCCCCGAGTACACCAGAAACGACGCCTTCCGCCGCCGTTTCGCCCAGGAGTCGCGGGTGGCCGCCGCCATCGACCACCCCAACATCGTCCCCGTCTTCGAGGCCGGCGAGGCCGACGGCATCCTCTACATCGCCATGTGCTTCGTCTCCGGTCTCGATCTGCGCGCCCTGATCGACCGCGAGGGCCCGCTCCCGGTGCCCGCCGCACTGCGCATCGCGACCCAGCTGGCGTCCGCGCTCGACGCGGCCCACGCGCGTGACCTGGTGCACCGGGACGTCAAGCCCGGCAACGTCCTGGTGGCCAAGGGCATCGACAGCGACCACCCCGAGCACGTCTACCTCACCGACTTCGGGCTGGCGAAGAAGTCCCTGTCGCTCACCGGGTTCACCACCGCGGGCGAGTTCGTCGGCACCCTCGACTACGTGGCGCCGGAGCGGATCGCCGGGCGCCCGGTCGACGGCAGGGCAGACCTGTACAGCCTCGCGTGTGTGGTCCACGAGATCCTGGCCGGTGTCCCGCCCTTCGAGCGCGAGGACCACCTCGAACTGCTCTGGGCCCACCAGTACGATCCGCCGCCCGCGCTCAGCGACAGGCGGCCGGACCTTCCGGGGGCCGCCGACGACGTCCTCAGGCGGGCCCTGGCGAAGATCCCCGACGACCGTCACGGCTCCTGCCTGGAGTTCGTGGCCGCTCTGCGCACCGCGACCGGCGAGGTCGGCCCGCGCGGCCGTACCCCGACGCTGGTGGACGCCCATGTGGCGGCCCCCGCCGTGGACGCTCCGGCGGACCCGGTGCGGACCCTGGGCGCGGAGACCCTGACGGTGTCCGCGCCGGTCCCCGAGCCGCCCGCCTGGGCCGGTCCGGTCCTCGGGAAACCGGCATAGTCCCGGTCGCCCTCCTCCTCGTCAAGTCCCGAGTCCTCGGAACGTGACCCCGCTTTCACGTTCCGGCCTACTTGAAGCACGGGCCGCACCGGAAGGACCGGAAAGCGAAAAGGCCCGGACGACAAGTAGGAGATAACCATGCAGCGCAACACCGAGAACGTTCAGAACGCCCAGGAGATCCGCACCAAGCGCGGTTTCCGACTCTCGACCCTCGTCGCCTCGGCCGTGGTCGTCGCCGGTGGAATCATCCTCCCGGCAACCGCCGCCTCGGCCGGCACGATGCCCGACTCGGCCGTGACGGCGATGGTCGTTCATCACAAGAACCACGACCAGAAGGACCATCACAAGAAGGACCACCAGAAGAAGGATCACCACAAGAAGGATCACAAGAAGAACCCGGGAAATGCGACGGGTGGTAACGGCGGAAATGCCACGACCAATGGTGGCGGCAACGCGACCGGCGGCAATGGTGGTAACGCCACGACCAACGGCGGCGGGAACGCCACCGGTGGGAACGGCGGTAATGCGACCACCAACAAGGGTGGCAATGCGACCGGCGGGAACGGCGGTAATGCGACCACCAACAAGGGTGGTAATGCGACCGGCGGCAACGGTGGTGACGCCACGACCAATGCCGGTGGCAATGCGACCGGCGGGAACGGCGGTAATGCGACCACCAACAAGGGTGGTAATGCGACCGGCGGCAACGGTGGTGACGCCACGACCAATGCCGGTGGCAATGCGACCGGTGGGGACGGCGGTAACGCCACCACCAACAAGGGTGGCAACGCGACCGGCGGCGACGGCGGCGACGCCACCACCAATGCCGGTGGGAACGCCACCGGAGGCAACGGCGGTGACGCCACCGCCGGCTAGGGCGCGGACCGCCTGAGAGGTTGATGTAAGAGGGTCCGGGTGGTGCGGTCGACGACCGCACCACCCGGACCCCTCTGCGTGCACGGCCGGCCTACAGCAGCAGCCCCGGCCCCGTGGTGGTCGGGCCCCGGGAGACCTGGTGGCCGGAAGCCGGTCCGCCCACCTCGCAGCCGCGCATGCAGACCCAGAGCCGGTACAGGAAACCGAGGTGCAGCACGTCGCCCATCACCTGGCCGTTGGCACCGAGCGGGCGCGCGCAGACCGCGCAGTCCATGGCCATCTGCTGGCGGGGCAGGAGCCGGGAGACGTCGGGCAGAGTCAGGAAGCCCGCGGCGACACTGTTCACTCGGCACTCCTGGTACGGGGTGGCGTACGGACCTGCCGGTCACTCTTTCCGGCGGGCGGCTCGGCGAGCTTCGTACGGTGCCGGGGCGTGACCTTCCGGGGCGGCCTCGTCAGGGTGATCTGACGCACCACCTGCTGGAAGCAGGCCAGGGAGGCCAGACTCGGCAGGGCGGCGGCCGCGGCTCCGATGATGTCCTTCGGCGCCTGGGCGACGCAGAGCGTCATCCCGATGGCCGAGAACACCAGGAGCACGGACCAGGAGTGCAGGGCCCGGCGCTGGTGCAGCGCGGCGCGGACGATCGAGAGCGACGCCACCATCCAGGGTCCGAACACGAGCACCGGCCACCACGAGACCACGTCGGTCTGCATCCGCGACATCGCCACGAAGCGCAGCGGGTCGTAGGCGATCAGGCCGCCGAAGATGCTCACCGCGGACGCGACGGAGGTCACCACCGCGGCGATGAAGTGACTGGCGATCCGGATCTTGCTCGGGCGCTGCCGTGCCCTGACCCTTCGATGGCCTCGGGGAGGCGACTTTACCGGGGGCAACTCCGCGGTCATCTCTACGAGCGCTTCGCGTGGAGTCATCACGCGTGGATGGGCGAAGAAGTCCTCATCGCGCGCGGCCGGAATCCTCGGCTGCTGCTCGATGGTCTCCTGCAGGATGAAGGCCAGCTCTTCCGCGGGATCCCAGCTGGAGTCCGGAGGGATCAAAGGGGAGGAGAATCCTTCGGTGGACGCCGGATGCCATCCCTCGGCGCCCTGATACTCGCTCTGATAGTCGTCCGGATATCCCATGGAAGGTTCCGGATACCCCATATGCTCTTGATACATGATGCGGCCCACTCACCCTGTGGGCGAGCCGCAGAGCCACGTCTCCTGGCTCGGCCAGCGTTGTGCGACGTCATCCTCCAGGGAGTTCATCACATCCACGAACTCCTGGAGGATCTCCTCGGTCACCTCGAGGGCGACGGGAAGACCGCCCTTCACCAGAACTCCCTTGGCGGGGCCGGTGGCGGGTTGCCCGGGCACGTACATGTAGGAGCCCAGCCGCGCGGGCCGCCGCGCAGTCGAGTGCGACCGCTTCGGGACGGATGCGAACCCCCGCCCCCCCGATGCCTTAGTCATATTCCAGATAACGCCGCCATTCGGTGATGGATGCGGCGCAAATGGGTGAGGGATTAGCCGGACAAGTACCTAGATGGGGTATCGGTAGGGCCTATATGTAGCTCTACCAGTTATAGCCAAATCCGCCGGGGTGGCGGCGGCGCCGGTCAGCCGGAGGCGAGCGTCTGTTCCGCCCACACCGTCTTGCCGACGCGATCGTGCCGGGTGCCCCAGCGTTCGGCGAGCTGGGCGACCAGCAGCAGCCCCCGCCCGCCCTCGTCGAAGATCCGCGCCCGCCGCATGTGTGGTGTGGTGCCGCTGGAGTCGTACACCTCGCAGCCCAGCGTCTTGCCCTGGTGGATCAGCCGGAGCCGGATGGGCGGGCGGCCGTAGCGGATGGCGTTGGTGACCAGTTCGCTGACCATCAGCTCGGTGGTGAACGAGGCGTCCTCCAGGCCCCACGCGGACAGCTGCTCGATGGCGTAGTGGCGGGCCCGGGAGACGACCGTGGTCTCGCTCGCCAGCTCCCAGGACGCGACCCGGTCCTCGTGCAGCGCCCGGGTGCGGGCCACCAGCAGGGCGATGTCGTCGTCGGGGCGGTGGGTCAGCAGCTCGGTGAGCACCCGGTCGCACACGGAGTCCAGCGACTTCGCCGGGCGGACGAGCGCGGCGAACATCTTGTCCAGCGCCTCGTCGATGTCGTGGTCGCGGGCCTCGAACAGGCCGTCGGTGTACAGGGCCAGCAGACTGCCCTCGGGCAGTTCGGTCTCCACGGCCTCGAAGGGCAGTCCGCCGAGCCCGAGCGGCGGCCCGGCGGGCACGTCGAGGAAGCGGACGGTGCCGTCCGGGGTGACCACCGCGGGCGGCGGATGGCCGGCCCGGGCCAGCGTGCAGTGGCGCGAGATCGGGTCGTAGACGGCGTACAGGCAGGTGGTGCCGATGCCGCCGGCGGTCTCGGCGGCCGGGTCGGCGCTGCCCTCGTCGGCGGCGAGCCGCAGCACCAGGTCGTCGAGGTGGGTGAGGAGTTCGTCGGCCGGCAGATCGACGTCGGCCAGGGTGCGCACCGCTGTGCGCAGCCGGCCCATGGTGGCGGTGGCGCGGATGCCGTGGCCGACCACGTCGCCCACGACGAGCGCCACCCGCGCCCCGGACAGCGGGATCACGTCGAACCAGTCGCCGCCCACGCCGGCCCGGGTCGCCGCGGGCAGATAGCGGGTGGCGATCTCCAGGGCACCCTGGTCGGGCAGGGTGTGCGGCAGCAGGCTGCGCTGGAGGGCCATGGTGGTGGTGCGGGCCCGGGAGTAGGCCCGGGCCTGCTGGATGCCCGCTGCCGCCTTCGCCGTGAACTCCTGCGCGAGCCGCAGGTCCTCCGGGCCGAACGGCTCCCGGTCCCGGTGGCGGCCGAAGAGCGCGACCCCGAGCGTGTTGCCCTGGGCGAGCAGCGGCACCGCGAGCAGTGACCGGGCGCCGGACGTGCGCAGCCACACGGCACCCGGGTCCAGCGTCGCCCACTCGGTGATGGCCGGGTCCGCGGTGTCGTACAGGAGCGGGCGGCCCGCCGCCAGGCAGTGTGCCGGCGGGGAGTCGGCCGGGCAGACGATCGCCTCGCCCACCCCGGTGCCGTAGGCCGGCCCGTCGCCGTTCGGCATCGCGCGCAGGGCGGCGCGCCGCAGGACGACCGGGCCGGGCTGGGGGACGGGGTCCTCGGCGCCGGAGCGGGGCGAGTCGAGCAGGTCGACCGCCATGACGTCGGCCAGCCGGGGGACCGTGACCTCGCCGAGTTCCTGTGCGGCACGGGCCTGGTCCGCGACGGTGCCGACACGCGAGCCGGTCTCGCCCGACGGGCTCCTGCGGACGGCCGAGTCCTGGGTGGGCTGCTGGGTGGACAGGCAGACGGCCCGGACCCGGCTGTCGGCGTCCTTCAGCGGGGTGAGGACGATCCCGCGGCCGAGTTCCGCGCCGAGGCGGATCCGGACGTCCTGCGGCCGGCCGGACTCCAGCGCCAGCCGCAGCGAGCGGTCGGCCTCCTCGCTCGCGGCACCGGGCACGATGTGGACGAGGCGCAGTCCACGCATCGCCGCCTCGGGCAGGGCGAGGGCGTGCTCCATGCGGCGGTTGGCGCGCACCAGCCGCAGCTCCGCGTCGAAGATGGCCAGCGGGAAGGGCGACTGAAGGAAGGTCCACTCCTCCAGCGGTTCCCCCCGGGGCGGCTGGGTCCGGGCCGTCACGGCGCTCACCACGAGCCAGTCGACGGCTCCCGTGGCGGAGGTCCGCCGGTGGGCGAGCACGCCCAGCTCCAGGGACCGGCCGTCCCGGTGCCGCAGCGGGATGCTGCCGTTCCAGCGTTCCCGTCCGGCGAGGACCCGCCTCGCCGCGGCGCCTTCGGCGGCGAGCAGCGCGGCGGCGGGCCGGCCGAGGACCGCGGAGGAGTCGTAGCCGAGGAGCCGCTGGGCGCCCTCGCTCCAGCCTGTGAGGATGCCCTGCGCATCGATGGTGGCCGTGGCCGTGTACGTCGACTGTCGCTCCATCGCCGCTCATCTCGCCCTTGCTCGGCAGGCTCTCCCTGACCAGCATGATCCCGGGCGGCGCCGAGCACCAACGCAGGGACGGGCGGGAAATCGGGGCGGCAGGCGCGGCGCGCGGGGCGGGGCGTCCTCGTCGGGGCCCCGCCCCCCCCCCCCGGGGGGGGGGGGCGGGGCCCCACGGCGGTCAGCCGAGGGCCCCGGCCCGCACCCCGGCCCCC
>NZ_JBIBUW010000016.1:0-139072 GCF_043079785.1 Streptomyces sp. NPDC015139
TGGGGAAGTCCGTCCCGCCCACCTGGCGCCCCGCTACACTCCACGCCACCAGGCCGCTGACCAGCCCAGATACCGAACTACGGCTGGAGTACTAGGCGTCGGGTAGCGGTACCCGCCAGCGCAGAATGGCCCCGCCCTCGTCCGGGCGGGACGTGTCGAAGTGCCCGCCCAGCTGTTCCGCCCGCTCGGCCATGTTGCGCAGCCCGCTGCGCCGGCCGCCGGGCGGGATGCCCACGCCGTTGTCCGACACCGTCAACGACACCTCCCGGCCGCCGGCCGTCAGCACGACCTGGGCCCGGTCGGCGTGCGCGTGACGGGCGATGTTGGTCAGTGCCTCGGACAGGACGGCCACGACGTGGTCGGCGATCTCGCGCGGGACATCGGTGTCCAGCAGGCCCTCCATGCGCACGCTGGGCGGGAAGCCGAGCACGGGTGTCTCCTCCCCCACCACGCGCATGACCCGGGCCCGCAGCCCGTCGTCGGGTCCCCCCGTGCGGGAGCGCAGCCCGAAGATGGCCGACCTGATGATCTTGATGGTCTCGTCCAGGTCGTCCACGGCCCTCAGCACCCGCTCGGAGGCCTCCGGGTGCTCGATGAAGCGCCCCGCGCTCTGCAGGGTCATGCCCGTGGCGAACAATCGCTGGATGGCCAGGTCGTGCAGGTCCCGGGCGATACGGTCCCGGTCCTGGAGCACCGCGATCTGCTCGGCGTCCTCCCGGCGGTCGGCCAGCTCCATCGCGATGGCGGCCTGCGCCGCGAACCCTTGCAACATCTCGGTCTCCTTGCCGGAGAACACCGGCCGGCCGGATTCCCGGGCCACCAGCACCACGCCCCGGGCACCGCCCTCCCCGGTGCCGATGGGGACGGCGACGGCAGGGCCCAGCCCCTCGAAGCGCGGCGGCTCCGGGGAGACCCGCTCGTCGCGCTGCACGTCCTCGGACGCGACCGGCGCGGCGGCGGCGAACGCGAGACCCATCAGCGTTCCGGACGGGGGCAGCACCAGCCCGCGATGCGCGTCCGCGTCCATGCCGACGGCGATCTCCACACTGAGGGACGCACCCGCGCCCAGCGGTATCGCCACCGCCGCCAGTGCCGAGCCCATGAGCTCGCGGGCGCGTTCGGCGATCAGCTTGAGGGCCTCGGCCCGACCGCTGCCGGACATCAGACTGTGACTGATCTCGGCGTTCGCCAGCAGCCGGCGCTCGCGCAGCCGCGAGTCCTCGTACAGTCGGGCGTTGTCGATGGCCACGCCGGCCGCCACGGCCAGCGTGGACAGCACCGACTCGTCCTCCTCGTCGAACTGCGCCCCGCCGCGCTTCTCGGTCAGGTAGAGGTTGCCGTAGACCTGGTCACGGACCCGGATCGGCACGCCCAGGAAGGTATTCATGGGCGGATGGTGGGCCGGGAAGCCGTAGGAGGCCGGGTGCTGCGCGATCTTCTCCAGCCGGAGCGGCGCCGGGTGCCGGATGACCTCGCCGAGGATGCCGTGCCCCTCCGGGAAGGGGCCGATCTCGGCGATCCGCGCCTCGCTCACGCCCACGGTGTGGAAGGCCGACAGGGATCGTCCGTCGGGGCCGATGACGCCCAGGGCGCCGTACTCGGCGTCGACGAGCACGGCGGCCGCCTCCACGATGGAGTGCAGTGCCTGTTCGAGGTCCAGTTCCCGGCCGACGGAGAGCACCGCCTCCAGCAGGCTGTGCACCCTCTTCTGCGTGCCCCTGGCCGCGTTGATCCGGGCCTGCAGTTCCTCCAGCAACTCGTCGAGCTTGAGCTGCGGCAGCCGAACGCGGGACTCCTCCGGGTGTGCCACCACGTGCCTCCGTGTCCCCTCGCGCGCGAAGGGTGGACTGTCGGGGTCACTGCCACAGTAGCCTTCGCCGGCGGTACCCGGCAGCGCGGCCGCCCCGAGTGGGGCCCGCCGGTCCGGTTCGGCCGCCCAGTCGGGGGGACGTACGGCCCCCCATCAGGTCCGACCGGCACTGGAGGGCGGGTGCGCCGTGGACGACAGTGAGGACAGGAGCGGCGCCGGTCCCCCGCGGTGTCGCTCCGCCCGCAGAATGCCCCGGTCTCCGCGACCGCGCCCCGGCACCCGCGAAGCAACGGGCCACGCCGGCGGGACAGTTGCCCCCTCCTGGAGAAGCAGGCCATGACTCCTCACCACGACCCGGTGCGCCGGCGTATCGACCTCGACTCCGCCGAGGCGCTGCGGTTGCTGGGCAGCGTGTCCCTGGGGAGGATCGTCTTCACCCGGCAGGCCCTGCCCACCGTCCGCCCCGTCAACCACGTCCTGGACCGCGGGGACATCGTCATCCGCACCCATGAGGGCGCGGCACTGACGGCGCACGCTCAGGAGGCCGACGGCGCGGGAGTGGTCGTGGCGTACGAGGCCGATGTCATCGATCCAGACACCCATCTCGGCTGGAGCGTGGTCGTCACCGGTTACGCGCGCCTGGTGACCGATCCGTCCGAACTGGCCCGCCTCCAGACGCTGTTGCAGCCCTGGGTCCCCTCCGAGGGCATGGACCAGGCGGTGCGCATCCGCCCCGAGCTGGTCGCGGGGGTCCGCCTGGCGGGGGCCGCTGAGACGGCGCCGACGGTCGGCTGACACGGCGGTCGGCTGACGCCCTGCGGGTACCGCGCGCGTCCACGGCGGTGCGGCCGTACGCGTGCCGGGCGGCCGCGTCCTCGTACCGCTGCGCTCATACGGTGATCCGGCGTCCCGAGACGACGTCGGGCTCGATCCGGATCCACACCTCGCGCACACCGCCCACCCACGGCCTGCTGTGTGCCCGCTCGGCGTAGTGGCGTCGTCGCTCGGGGTCCGTCACGGTGCGCGCGACTCCGCGTACCAGGACGCTCCAGCCCTGGCTGAAGGCGTCGTCGATGCGGTCGACCTCGAAGGCCACCCGGCGGCCGTCGGCCGGCGCGGCCGGGGAGCCGGCCGCGGTCCGGAAGACGATTGCACCGTCCACGACGCTGTAGTTGACCGGCAGGATCTCCGGACCCGAGCCGGTGGGGACCGCGAGCCTCCCCACTCCGTGCGAGCCGAGCAGCGCCTGGCACTCGGTGGCGCTCAGCTCGGTGAGGCGGGGTTCGCGGGCGGCGCGTCCGGAGCCGGGCGGTGTGTCGAGGGCGCCGCCGGTCAGCTCGGTGACGGTGGTCTCCAGGGCCTCGGCCAGCCGGTGCAGCACCCCGGTGCCGGGGGCGGCGCCGGGGTGCTCCTCCAGGTAGCGGAGGTAGCCGGCGTCCATGCCGGCCCGTGCGGCCGTCTGCCCGCGCGTCAGGCCGAGGCGGGCGCGCCGGGTGGCCAGGCGGCGGCCCAGATCACCGAGGGGTGCCTCGGTCGTCGTGTGTGCGCTCGTCCGTTCGGTCATGGCCGTCACGCTCCTTCTCGATCAGGCCGCGGGGACGGCCACTTCCGCGTGCTGCTCCGGACCGAGCACGACTTTCAGCGCGCCGGTGTCGGCGGCCCTGGCGAAGACCTCGTAGGCCTCCTCCATGTGGTCCAGCGGGAAGGTGTGGGTGACGAGTTGCCGGGTCGGCAGCCGCCCCGCGGCGGCCATCCGGAGCAGGGTGGGGGTGGAGTAGGTGTCCACCAGGCCGGTCGTGATGGTCACGTTCCTGATCCACAGGTCTTCGAGGTGGAGCGTGGCCGGTCCGCCGTGGACACCGACGTTGGCGACGTGCCCGCCGGGCCGGACCATACGGGTGCACAGTTCGAAGCTCTCCGGCACACCGACCGCCTCGATCACCACGTCGGCGCCGAGACCGTCGGTCAGGTCGGCGACCAGCTGGCCGGGGTCCTCGTTCGCGTCCGCCACGGCGTCGGCGCCGAGGCGATGGGCGGCCTCCAGCCGGGCCGGGGCCAGGTCGACGGAGATGATCCGCTCGGGCGCGAACAGACGTGCCGTGGCGATCGCCGCGAGTCCGATGGGGCCCGCCCCGACGATGGTGACGGTGTCCCCTGGACGCACCTGCCCGTTGAGGACACCCACTTCGTAGGACGTCGGGAAGATGTCGGCGAGCAGGACGGCGTCCTGACCGGGAACGGAGGCGGGCAGGGGGTGTACGGAGAGGTCGGCGTGCGGCACCCGGACGTACTCGGCCTGGGTGCCGTCGACGAGGTGGCCGAGGATCCAGCCCCCGCCGCCCCGGCACTGGCCGTAGGAGCCGTCCCGGCAGAACCTGCACCGTCCGCACGAGGTGATGCAGGAGACCAGCACCCGGTCCCCGGGGCGTACGGTCCGCACGTCGCCGCCGACCTCGACGATCTCCCCGACGGCTTCGTGGCCGAGCACCGTGCCGGGGCGGACCTCGGGGACGTCGCCCTTGAGGATGTGGAGGTCCGTTCCGCAGATGGTCACGGCGTCGACCTGCACGATCGCGTCGGTGGGTTCCTTGACGGCCGGATCCGGGACGTCCTGCCAGGACGCCTGTCCGGGACCGTGGAAGACGAAGCCTTTCATGCTGCTCCTCACCCTGTTTCGGTGTGCTGTCCGTGGGCCGGCGGGGCGGGTGCGGGACCGTCGCGGCGCCGGGTCCGGTCGCCGTCTCAGGCCGGCTCGGGTACGACGGCGACGGGGCAGTCCGCGTGGTGGAGTGCCCCATGGGCGACCCGGCCGAGCTGGAGCCCGAAGTGGCCCGGGCGGCGCCGGGCGCCGACGACGAGCAGGTCGGCTCCGTGCGCGGCGGCCGGCAGGACGTCCTGGGCGCGGCCCTCGACCGTACGGCATCGTGCCTGGAGGCCGGCCGGAGAGTCGTGAAGGGCCTCCTCGACCAGGTCCCTGGCCTGTCGCTCCCGCGGATGGGCCGGACCGCCGGTGGTCGGCGGCTGTGCGTGCTGCTCGAACGGGTGCCGTGGGCGCCACGCCCGTACGGCCTCCAGCGGGACCCCGCGCAGCAGGGACTCCTCGACCGCGAAGCGCACGGCGGCCGAGCCCGCGGGGCTGTCGCCCACCCCCAGGACGATCCGGCCGTGGGCTTGCGGGCGGGCCTCGCCGGAGTGGTTCGCGCGCAGCACGATGACCGGGCAGTGGGCGTGGCCGGCCACCGCGACGCTGACCGAGCCGAGAAGCGCCTCGGCCATGCCGCTGCGGCCACGGCAGCCGAGGACCAGCAGGAGGGCGCTGCGGCTCTCCCGTGTCAGGGCGTACTCCGGCTCTTCGGGCAGCACGTCGGTGAAGACCTTGACGGCGGGCTGCCGGCGGTGGGCGCGCCGTTCCGCGCCCTCGACGACGTCCTCGGCCATCAGCTCCTCGGACGGCTCCTCGGTGTCGGCGGTGGGAGTGGTGCCCTCGTACCGCTCCCACAGGGAGGCGTGCACCAGGCGGAGCGATGCGCCGCGCAGGGCCGCCTCGTCGGCGGCCCAGTCCACGGCGCGCAGGCTCGGCTCGGAGCCGTCGACGCCGACGACCATCGGGAGGTCCAGGGGTTCGCCGAAGGCATGTGCGGTTGCTGCGCTCATGGCTTCTCACTCCTCGGGGACGGTCAACCGTGCGGGACGACCGCGACGGGCGCGGCGACGTGGTGGAGGGCGGCCTGGGTGACATGGCCGATGTGGGCGCCGAACAGACCCGTGCGCACGCGCCGGCCGACGACCACCAGCGAGGCGTCGTGGGAGGCGGCGACGAGGACCTGTGCGGCGCTGCCGCACCGGCTCGCCTCGATCACCTCGACGTCGGTGAACTTCTGCCGCCATGGCTGGAGCGTCCTGGTCAGCAGGGCCGCCTGTCCGCGTTCGAGCGAGTCGTGGACGTCGACGTCACCGGGGACGTCGTCGAGGTCGTGGAAGGAGGTCGGCGGCTCGGGCCAGGCGTGGACCGCCCGCAGGGGTGCTCGGCGGCGTGCGGCGGCGTCGAAGGCGAACTCCGTGAGTGTGCCGTCCGGGCGGTCGAGGTCGAGGCCGAGGACCACGGGCCGGTAGGGCGCCGCCGCGGAGGGCACGCCCGCCGGGTCCGGCAGGTGTTCGTCGGCGGCCTGCTCCCCCGCGCGCACCAGCACCACCGGGCGCTCGGCACGGGCGACGACGGCGAGGGCGACCGATCCGACGAGATGGCCGCCGAGCCGGCCGAGGCCTCGCGAACCCAGCACCAGCAACTCGGCGTGGCCCGCGGCCTCGCACAGGACGTCGGCCACGGTCCCGGTGAGCACCTCGGCGGTCACGTCGAGGCCGGGGTGGCGGAGCCGAATGCCCTCGGCGGACTCGTGTGCCGTCCGCTCGGCCCACCGCCGGTACTTCTCCAGGTCCAGCAGCGGTGTCCGGGCCACCCTCCTGGACGACGGCTCCTGGACGAGGACGATCTCGAGGGGCAGACGGCGCAGGAGCGCCTCGCGGGCCGCCCACTCGGCCGCGGCCCGGCTCTCGGGCGAGTCGTCGAGGCCCACGGTGACGGTCGGCGCCATGGTCTCCTCCTCGGGGTCCGCGTCCCCCACCAGCGTGGCGCCGGGGCGGGCGGCGGGGTCAGGGGCCACACGGCCCCATCGGGGGCCGATCGGCCCGCCGTGGCGCGGAAGCCGGCGGGCGGGCGGGGGCCGGGCGGCCCATGGCACCTTCCGGCTTCTCGGCCCACCCTGGAAGGAGCCGGACATCGTCGAGGCGCTTGTGGAGTGACCATGCACGGCTTCCCGCACATCGTCAGTGACGTGATGACCTTGACGGTCGCCGCCGTCGGCCGCCGGGCCCCGTTCAAGGAGGTCGTGCATCTGATGCAGGACTGGCGGGTCAGCGCCCTGCCCGTGATCGAGGGTGAGGGCCGGGTGGTCGGCGTGGTGTCCGAGGCCGACCTGCTCCCGAAGGAGGAGTTGCGGGACGGCCCCGACCGGGCCTATCTGGAGCTGCGCCAACCCGTGGACGTGGCGAAGGCCGATGCCCTCACCGCCGGGGACCTCATGTCCTCGCCCGCCGTCACGGTGCACGCCGACGCCACCCTCGCCGAGGCCGCGCGGATGATGGCGCGCGCGGGCGTCAAGAGGCTGCCGGTGGTGGACGACGACGACATGCTGGCGGGTGTCGTCAGCCGCGCCGACCTGCTCAAGGTGTTCCTGCGCGACGACGAGGACATCGCCGAGGAGGTACGGCGCGAGGTCGCGGTGTACCTCTTCCCGCCGCCGGCGTCGGCCGTGCGGGTGGAGGTGCACGACGGTGTAGTGACGCTGACCGGCAGGATCCGCGACACCGCCCTCGTTCCCGTGGCGGCCCGTCTGATCAGGGCCGTCGAAGGGGTCGTGGACGTGGAGTTCGACCTGGCCCACGACAGGGTGACGCACTAGCGGCGGGGCGTCGCCGGGCCGCGGTGCGACTGGGGCCGGTCGGCCCTGGTGCGACCGGCGCCGACCGGCGATGATCGGTCCGCAAGGGGCAGTCGGCAGGCTGTCGTCGTCCGCGAAACGTGGGATCGCCATGACCGAGACGCGCGTCTTCAGCGAGCAGCACCCGATCCGTGTGTTCCTGCTCGACGACCACGAGGTGGTGCGGCGCGGCCTGTCGGACCTTCTCGACGCCGAACCGGACATCTCCGTGGTGGGCGACGCGGACACCGCCGAGCACGCGCTCGCCCGGGGCCCCGCCCTGCGCCCCGACGTGGCCGTCCTCGACGTGCGGCTGCCGGACGGCGACGGCATCTCGGTCTGCCGGGAGCTGCGCGACCGGATGCCCGGGCTTGCGTGTCTGATGCTGACCTCGTTCGACGACGAGGAGGCGCTGCTGGACGCGATCATGGCCGGCGCGGCCGGATACGTCCTGAAGCAGATCAAGGGCTCGGACCTGGTGTCGGCGGTGCGCACGGTGGCGTCGGGCCAGTCGATGCTAGATCCGGCGACGACCGCCCGTCTGATGCGCTCCCTGCGCACGGACCCGGCCGCGGCCCCGTCGCTGCCTCCGGAGCTGGCCGGCCTCTCTCCGCGGGAGCGGGACATCCTCACGCTGATCGGTGACGGTCTGACCAACCGCGAGATCGGCAAGCGGCTGTTCCTGTCGGAGAAGACCGTCAAGAACCACATCTCGCGGCTGCTGGCGAAACTCGGTGTGCAGCGCCGCGTCCAGGCGGCGGTTCTCGCCTCCCAGCTGGACACGCACGGAGCCGACCCGCACGACGTGCGGCGCGCTCGTGACGCCCATCAGGCGCGGGACCGCACGTCCCGGTGACCGCTATTTGAGGCCGCTGAGCATGACGCCGCGGATGTAGTACTTCTGCAGCAGCAGGAAGAGCACCAGGACCGGCAGGATGCTCACGACGAGGCCCGCCATGACGATGGGCATCGTGCGGGTCGGGTCGACGTAGTCCTGGAGGAGCTGGATACCGACGGGGAGTGTCATCACGTCCGGGTTGGCCGTCGACACCAGCAGCGCCCAGATGTACTCGTTCCAGCCGTCCACGAAGGTCAGCAGTCCGAGTGTCACCATGACCGGTTTGGTCTGCGGCACGACGATCCGCCACCACACGGTGAACTCCCCGGCGCCGTCGATGCGTGCCGCCTCCAGCACCTCGTCGGGGATGGAGACCATGAACTGCCGCATCAGGAAGATGCCGAAGCCGTTGACGAGGAACGGCACGGCGAGCGCCACGATGCTGACGGTGAGGCCGGCGCCGCCGCGGCCGAAGAGGTCGTTGCCGCCCGCCAGCGGCCAGTGCACCAGGATCAGGAAGTGCGGGATGAAGAAGAGGAACGGCGGGAACATCATCGTCGACAGCACGAGCCGGAAGACGAAGTCCCGCCCGGGGAAGTGGAGTTTGGCCAGCGCGTAGCCGGCGAGGGACGAGGTGAGCAGGACCGACCCGGTGATCACGGCGGTCGCGACGACGCTGTTGCGGAAGAGCACGGGCAGGTCGAGCTGGTCGACCGCCGCGCGGTAGTTGGACAGGTCGAACGCCTCGGGCAGGAAATGGTACGGCAGCGTGCCGGACTCACCGGGCCCCTTGAAGGACGTCATCACCATGTCGAGGAACGGCACCACCGTGAGCACGGCGCCGGTCACGACCAACAGGTAGGAGAACCAGGGGAATCGGCGGCGGATCATGCGTCCTCTCCCTTGCGCCGGAAGATCCACAGCTGCACCAGGGTGACCGCGAGGACCACCACGAACAGCACGAAGGCGGCGGCGCTCGCGGTGCCCCAGTCGCCGTACGAGAAGGCCTGCCGGTACATCTCCAGCGCGGCCACGTTGGTGGCGTCCCCCGGGCCGCCCTTGGTCATCACGATGATCAGCGCGAACGACTGCAGGCCGGTGAGGAACTGGGTGACGCACACGAACAGCAGGGAGGGGCGCAGCAGCGGCAGTGTGATCTTCCACAGGACGGTGACGGGCCCGGCCCCGTCGAGCGCGGCTGCCTCGTAGTACGACTCGGGGACGGACTTCAGTCCCGCGGTGAGGATGAGGATCGCCGAGCCCACCGAGGCCCACGCCTGGACGACCACGACCGAGGGCAGGGCGGTGTCCGGGTCCTGGAGGAAGGCCACCGAGCCGAGACCGAGGGCGTTGAGGACGCCGTTGACCAGACCGCCCGGCTCGTACATGTACTTCCACACGTTGCCGACGGCGACGACGGTGGTGACGATCGGGAGGAAGTACAGGGTGCGCCACAGTCCCTGGAAGCGGAGCTTGTCGATGCAGGTGGCGACGAGCAGGGAGCCGGCGAGGGCGAGGGTCACGGTGCCCAGGGCGAACAGCAGGGTGTTGGTGAGGATCGGCGTCAGGAACGTCGAGCCGGCGGAGAAGAGGCCGGTGAAGTTGTCCGGGCCCACCGGATCGATGTCGCCGAGGTCGAACCCCGCCCAGCGGGACATCGACAGCAGCAGCGCGAAGCCGAGCGGCAGAATGAGGAAGACGGCGAAGAACAGCAGCGTCGGTGCCAGGAAGAGGTACGCGACCGTGGCCTGGCGGCGTCGGCTCCGGCCGCGGCGGTCGACGGCCGGCTCGGTGACGGGCGCGGTGTGCGCCGGCCGCCCGGTCGTCTCCGGCGTCAGGGTGTTCACCACGAGCGCGACACCTCCTGGTCGACCTGTCGGCGGGTGGTGCGCAGGGCCTCGTCGACCGACTGCTGGCCGGTCCACAGCGCCTCGATGTTCTTGCGCAGCAGCGACTTGGCCTGCTGGGCGCCCGGCCCGTTCGGCTCGGGCACCGAGTACGCCAGCGCGTCGAGGAACGGGCGCAGGTTCGGGTCACCGCCCTGGCCGAGGAGGGCGTGCATGTCGTCGGCGCGGCCGGTCAGGGAACCGACCGAGACCTGCAGGGAGCTCATCCTGGTAGCTGTCGTGTGCTGTGCGGTGTGGCCGGCGCGCGTCCTGTCGGTGTTGAGCCAGCGCAGGAAGTCCCAGGCTTCCCGGGGGTGTCGGGCGGCGGCGTTGACGCCCAGCATGAAGCCGGTGGAGAGCGTGGCGTTCGTGTCGCCGATGCGGGGGACGGGCACGGGTGCGACCCCGACGTCCCGATAGGCGTTGCCCATCAGTGACTTGAGGTTCGCGGTCCACCAGCCGGCGCTGATCACCATGGCCACCTGTCCGGACGCGAAAGCCTTGTAGACGTTGATGCCGGGGGCGCTCGCCCCTTCGGCGATGAGGCGGTGCTCCAGGTCGAACACGGCCCGGCCGGCGGGCGAGTCGATGGCGGTGCTCCTGCCGTCCGCGGAGACGAAGGTTCCGCCGGCGGCGTTGAGCAGGGCGAGTGTCTGGCCGACGGTGGTGGAGTCGTCGTAGGTCGACAGCCCGAACCCCTGGACCAGCGTGTTGCCGTAGCGGTCGCGCGCGGCGGTGCGGTGGGCCGTCTCCTCCAACTCCCGCCAGGTGCGCGGAGGACGGGTGATCCCGGCCTCGCGGAGCAGTCGTCTGTTGTAGTAGAGGGCGTACGTCTGCACCTCGGTGGGATAGCCGTAGATCCTGCCCTCGATCGACGCTGAGCGGACGGCGGCCTCGCCGTATCCGCGTCGGATCTCCTCTGCGTGCTCGGGCGGGGCGGTTCGCAGGACGCGTGCCTGGACGAGCTGGCCGTTCCACAGGCAGTACGGGTGGAGGATGTCCGCGCCCTGCCCGGCGGCCTGCCGGACCATGAACGTGGTCAGGAGGTCGGTGAACTCGACCGCTTTGGTCTGCACCTTGACCCGGTCGTGCGAGGCGTTCCACTCGTCGACCGGGCTCTGCAGGGCCTCCTTGAGCTCTCCGCTCGTGTAGTGGGAGAGGAGGGTGAGGACGATCGGGTCACCGGGACGTCCGGTGCCCTGGTGCGGTGCGGCGCATCCGGCGGTGAGCAGCGCCGAGGGCAGCGCGAGCGCGAAGTGCCGGCGGCTCGGGCCGCTGCCGCGGCGTGGTGGTCTCATCGTGCGGCCTCCCGGCGCATGACGCGGAAGACCCGGGTGGTGGCGAAGCCGCTCTTGCGGTACAGATGGCCCGCCGGGGACTGCTCCCCGGTCCACAGGAACCACGCGGAGTGCGCGCCACGTGCCCGCATCCGCTCCAGGACCAGGTGGAGCAGGACCTTGCCCAGCCCGGTACCGCGCGTCTCCTGCAGCACACCGAAGGGGCCGAACCGCTCGTCGGCCGACTCGTACGCGCCGTGCATCGCCCAGCCGACGAGGCGGCCCGCCGGGTCCCGGACGCAGACGATCCGGTCGAGCGGCGTTCCCGCGGCCAGGCACTCGCGGATCGCGCGGGCCCAGTCGGGGTTGAAGTGGTTCCCGGCGAGCGCGACCAGTTCCACCAGGTCGTCGTCGGACGGGGTGCCGAACCGGTGGCCCAGTGTCCGCAGTTCGTCCAGGCGGAGCGCGACATCCTCCGGCAGGCGGTAGCCGACCAGGCCGCGGTCCATGGCCGCCGCCTCGTACAGGGTGCGGAAGCCGACCGACTCCAGGAGTCCGGCGGCCTCCGGATACGTCTCGGCGTCCAGGCCGGGCAGGATGTAGTTCGGGGTGTACGACGAGAAGTCCACCCGGGTACGGCCGTGCCCGTGCAGCCAGTCGAGCGCGTCGGTCAGCAGCCGGCGGCCGAGTCCTTGCCCGCGGGCGGCGGGGTCGACGAAGAAGAAGGGGATCCAGCCCTGCTCGGGTTCCAGGTCGGTGCCGGTCATCGGTGTCCGGCGGCGCACGGCGTAGGCGGCGCCGACCAGGCGGTCCTCGTGGACGGCGACCCGCAGCCCCTCGGGATCGAAGTTGGCGTCCAGCAGCACCGACGAACGGAAGCGGTCCGGGGTGAGGGGGTCGGCGGGGGCACTGCGGCACCACGTCTGCACCAACCGGGGCCCGTCACCCGCGCGGAAGCCGCGGACCTCGGCCCGGCGGTGCGTGGTTCGGTCGATCTGCTCGGTCATCGACGGCGTGGTCCTTCCGTGCACGGGCGGCGGGGGTGGCGGGGCAGGGCGGGCGCGCGGGGCGCAGGACCCGGCGGCGCTCATGCGTAGAGCAGTGCGTCGCCGCCGGCCCACCGGGCGGGCGGCGCGGGCGGATCGCACAGCTTCAGCGGGTCGTCACCCGCGTCGACGGCGCGCCGCAACCGGTCGGATCCCCACAGCAGGTCGATGAAGTGCCGGTGACCGGTCCCCTCCGCGCCGCCGTCGGGCGTGTGCCAGGCGAAGTCGTCCGGGTACAGGTCCCGCAGCGTGGCGAGCATCGCGACGGCGGTGCGTACCGGGGCGAAGGTCTCGCGGTCGGTGACATGGAGCTGGACGCCGCGCAGCGGCCGTCCGGCGTGCTTGTGGAAGGTCGGTACGAACCGCAGGTCGCGGAAGTGCACTCCGGGCAGGGCGAGTTCGGCGAGCGCGGGCGCGAACCGCGCGTCGATGTACGGGGCTCCGACGGTCTCGAAGGGCTGGGTGGTGCCCCGCCCCTCGGAGAGGTTCGTGCCCTCGAAGAGGCAGGTCCCGGGATAGACGGTGGCGGTGGCGGTGGTCGGCATGTTCGGCGAGGGCGCGACCCACGGCAGGCCGGTGGCCTCCGCGTCCATCGCTCGCCGCCAGCCGACCGCTTCGATCACCGTCAAGTCGGCGGCGCTGCCCGCCGCGTCGAGGACGGCGGAGGTGTTCAGGTACCGCGCGAGTTCGCCGCAGGTGAGCCCGTGCCGGACGGGCACCGGGGCCCGCCCGACGAAACCGGCATACGCCGGGTCCAGCAACGGGCCCTCGCTGACCAGCCCGCCGAGCGGATTGGGCCGGTCGGCGACCACGAACCGTACGCCGGTGCGGGCCGCCGAGACCATCAGGTCGAACATGGTCCACACGTAGGTGTAGAACCTGGCGCCGACGTCCTGGAGGTCGTACACCAGTGCGTCGACACCGCTGTCGATGAGCAGTTTGTCGAGGCGCTCGGCGTCGCAGCCGTAGGTGTCGTGGACGGGCAGGCCGGTCGTGGGGTCCGTCCGGACGGCCTCGCTCTCGCCGGCCTGACCGGTTCCGTGCAGTCCGTGTTCGGGGCCGAACAGCGCGGCCAGCCGAGCGCCGGCTTCGAGCAGCGCGGGCGCGGCGGGGCGCAGGTCGGGGAGGACGCCGGTGTGGTTGGTGACGAGTCCGAGCCGGCCGGGCCCGGCGAGGCCCGGTGACGCGTGCAGTCGTGCGATCCCGGTCGTCACGGTGACGCGGTGCTCCGTGGTCATCCTTTGCCCCCGTCCCGGCCGGCATGGTCGCCAGCTCGGAATTCTGCACCGGTTCGTCCCCGTTCAGGGGGAAGGTGGCCGCGGAATGTCGCGCGTCGCACAGGGCCGCCCGGCGGCCGCGAGGCGCGCCGAGCAGGGGGTCGGCGACGCCGCCCGCCTGCCGGCTGCCGGCACGCCCGGCTTCGCCCAGGACGGTGACCACCGCACCTGAAAGAGCGAAGGGGGAGCCAATCGGGGTATTCCGGTCAACCGCCGTCGGAAAGTTTCCGAACAATCGAGGGGAGAGCGGTCAGAAGTCCGCAGTCCGCCGAGACCAAGGAGTGTCATGAAGCTGCGCCCCTCCACCACTCGTGTCCGCCTCGCGGCGATCGCCGGTGCCCTCGTGTTCGCCACCTTCGCGCTGGCGCCCTCCGCCCAGGCGGCCGAACTGGTGACGACCAAGTGGTCCTGCAACGGCGGCCCGGTGTTCACCATCACGACGACACCCCAGGCCACCACCCTGATCCAGCGGATCTACCCCACCGTCGGCTGCCGGCAGGTCGGCTGACGTCCGGTGCCGCGCAGCGGTCCGCCCACGACCGAAGCCGTGGGCGGACCGACCACTACCGATGACGTGTGCGGTTCCGTCCCGGTGTCAGGCGCAGCCCGCCGGCACCGGTCGTGACGCGTCGTCGATCAGGGCGGTCTGTGCCGCCTTCAACCGGGACACATCGGGTTTGACCACCTTGCGGTCGTACGTCAGCAGGCCGTTGAGCTCGCCCTCGACGTCCGAGATCTGCGTGTACACCGCGCCGTTGCCGCCACGGCAGGCGAGCGCGTGGACCTCGGTCAGCTTCTTCAGGTAGTCGTCGGTGTACGTCGTCGGGTCGACGTCCACGTAGGACTGCTGGACCGACCAGGCGTGGCCCGGTATGCCGAGGCCCAGGCCGCCGTACTCGCCGCTGACCAGGGCTCGCTGCCCGTCGGGACGGGGTGGCAGTGCGGGGCTCGGATAGCCGTGCTCGTCCATGATGTCACCGGCCCCGCCGTCGGCTCCGAGGTTGAGGCCCGACATGTTGTTGACCAGGCGGGTGGGGTCCCAGGACTTGGCCTGGGAGGCGACGCGGCCGATGTCGTACTGACCCCAGCCCTCGTTGAACACGACCCAAATGACGACGGACGGGCTGCTGATGTGCTCGTCGATCATCTGCTTCATCTCGCGCTCGTACTCGGCGCGTGCCGGGGTGGAGGGGTTCACGCCCGCCGTCATCGCCGGCATGTCCTGCCACACCATCAGGCCGAGCCGGTCGGCCCAGTAGAACCAGCGGTCGGGTTCGACCTTGATGTGCTTGCGGACGGAGTTGAAGCCCATCTTCTTGTGCATCTTCAGGTCGTGGGCGAGGGCCTCGTCACTCGGTGCGGTGTACAGGCCGTCCGGCCAGAATCCCTGGTCGAGAGTGGCCATCATGAAGACCGGCTCGCCGTTGAGGACGGTGCGCGGGACGCCGTTCACCTTCTGCACGGAGATGGAGCGCATCCCGAAGTAGCTGCCCACACGGTCGTGGCCGACACTCACCTTCAGGTCGTAGAGGTACGGGTCGTCCGGCGACCAGAGCCGGGCGTGCGGGATCTTCAGGCTGAGGGGTTCACCGGTGCGTCCGGTCGCCGTGGCCACCTTGCGCTTTCCGGCGTACGCCGTCGCGGTGACCGGCAGGCCGTCGCGGGTGCCCCGCGGTTCGACCGTGAGGGTGCCGTCGTCGACGTTCGGGGTGAGTTTCAGCTGGTCCACGTGGTCGGAGTCCACGGGCTCCAGCCACACCGTCTGCCAGATGCCGGAGGTCGGGGTGTACCAGATGCCGCTGGGGTCGAGGCGCTGCTTGCCGATCGGCGGGTTCTCACCGTTCGCCGCGTCGGTCGGGTCGTAGACGCCGACGATCAGCTCCTGGGTGCGGCCCGGCTTGAGGGCGTCGGTGATGTCGGCGCTGAA
Organism: Streptomyces sp. NPDC015139; assembly: GCF_043079785.1. Taxonomy (NCBI): domain Bacteria; kingdom Bacillati; phylum Actinomycetota; class Actinomycetes; order Kitasatosporales; family Streptomycetaceae; genus Streptomyces; species Streptomyces sp. NPDC015139. Next base: position 15,539 of record NZ_JBIBUW010000016.1, read on the forward strand.
CTTGTCGTAGCCACCCTGGTGTTCGGCGACCTTGGTGCCGTTGACGTACACCTCGGCCCGCCAGTCGACGGCACCGAAGTTCAGCTGCAGCCGCTTGCCGTCACCGATCTTCCAGCCGGCCGGGACCGTGAAGGTGCGCCGGTACCACATCCGGTCCTCGTGCCGTTCCAGGCCCGAGAGCTGGGACTCCACCGGATAGGGGACGAGGATCCGCTCACCGAGGGTGCGGCCCACGGGCGGTTGCTCACCGGCCTTGGCGGCGGCGAACTGCCAGCTGCCGTTGAGGTTCTGCCAGGCGTCGCGGGTGAGCTGGGGCCTCGGGTACTCGCGGTGGGCGTTGGCCGGGGTGACCTCGTCGGCCCACTTGGTGCGCAGCTCGTGGGTGGAGTGGTTGGCACCGCTGCTCCAGAAGGCGTTGACAACGTTGCCGTCCTGGGACGCGAGGCTCCCCTCGCCGTCGTAGCGGACGTCCGCCAGACCGGGCGCGGTGCCGGTCTTGTTGCCGACGACCGGCTCCTTCAGCGAGACCAGCAGCGACTTGGGATCGTCCGGGGCGAGCCGGACGGCGCCCAGGGGCCACTTCGCGCCGCCGATCACGGCGTCGAGGTGGTCGGTGAGCCCCTTTGCGGGCGTCGCGAGGGGCTGCGCGAAGTCGAGGCGCAGGGTTCGGCCGTCCCGCAGGACGGTGGTGGCGATGGCGCCGTCGTAGGCGTAGCCCTCGGGCAGCAGGAACGCCGACTGCGGTACGGCGGCCTTGGTACCGCCGGGCGGCGTCCAGCGCAGGTGGAGGTTGGAGCCACCGTAGTGCTCGAAGTACTCGACCTTGATGTCGTAGGCCTTGCCGGCGGTCAGTTCGACGGGGGCGCCGGTCTGTTCGCGGTCCCAGTCGTCGACCCAGTGGTCGATGGTGAGCTTGCCGTCGACCCAGAGGCGGAAGCCGTTGTCGCCGGTGATCGAGAAGGTGGTGGCGCCGGTCTTCTCCGGGACGATCCGGCCGGTCCAGCGGACGCTGACGTCGTCCGACTGGCCGGTGGCCGAGTTCAGGCGTGACTCCAGGGAGCCGAAGTCGAGCTGCGGGTCGAATCCGGTGGCCTTGAGCTGGGCGAAGTCGAAGGCTCCGGGGGCGGACTGGGTGTAGTACTCGCCCTTGAGGCCATGGACCTCGGTGCTGTCCGCGGCCGTGGCGTCGGGTACCGCGGCCAGCCCGGCGAAGCCCAGGGCCGCGGCGAGCAGAAGGGACAATCGGTGTCGGAGTGGTCTGATGCGCACGGTTCTCCCTTGACTGAGGGGAAGGGTGGCGGCTCACTGCTTCAGTCTGTACAACGTTGGAAGCAACGGCAGTTGGCATGAGAGCACGGCTCCCGGCCGCTGTCCAGGGTCATGACAAGGCTCCGCCCCCCGGAGCCTCCGTCGACGTCGAGGAGTTCCCTTGCGGGTGAGTCTGAAAGACGTGGCCGAACGGGCCGGTGTCTCGATCAAGACCGTGTCGAATGTCGTGAACAACTATCCGCACGTCACACCGGGGATGCGGGCCCGGGTCCAGGAGGCCATCGACGAACTCGGCTACCGGCCCAACCTGACCGCGCGGCACCTGCGCAAGGGCCGCACCGGCATCATCGCGCTCGCCGTCCCGGAGCTCGGCAACCCGTACTTCGCGGAGCTGGCGAGCGCGGTCATCGACGCGGCGGCGGAGCACGAGTTCACGGTGCTGCTCGATCACACACGTGGCAGACGCGAGCAGGAAGTCCTGGTCAGCCAGGGGTTTCGGGCCCGGGTGATCGACGGACTGATCCTGAGCCCGCTGGAGCTGGAGGCCGAGGACCTGCAGGGGCGGTCCGACGACGTGCCGCTCGTGCTGCTCGGCGAGCGCGAGTACGACACACCGCACGACCACATCGTCATCGACAACGTGACCGCGGCGAGGGTCGCCGTCCGGCACCTGCTGGGCCGGGGCCGTACCCGGATCGCCTACCTGGGCGCGCGGACCGATGCCGCCAACCGGCCCGCCGACCTGCGACTCCTCGGCTGGCGGCAGGAGTTGGCCGCCGCGGGGGTGCCCGCGCCGGACGACCTGGTGGTCCCGGTCGGCGGCTGGGACCGGGACGACGGCGCCCGTGCCATGGCCCAGCTGCTCGACTCGGGGGTACGGCCCGACGGGGTGTTCGCGCTCAACGACCTGATCGCGATCGGGGCGATGCGGGTGCTGCACGAGCGGGGGTTGCGGGTGCCCTGGGACGTCGCCGTGGTCGGGTTCGACGACATCGCGGAGGGCCGGTTCGGTGCCGTGTCGCTGACCACGATCTCGCCGGACAAGCAGGCCATCGCACGGATGGCCGTGGCGTCGCTGCTGCGCAGCCTGTCGGGCCGCGGCGAGACCGGCGGACGTGAACTGAGCGCGGAATTCCGGCTGGTGGAGCGGGAGAGCACCCTGGGCCGGCGTTGACGGTGGCGCCGGCGCTGTGGCCCGGAGTTCGAGCGGGAGGGGTTTACACCACTCTTCCAACGATGTAAAAACCTCCCCGAACGACGTGCACATCGAGTTGACCGCAAGAGCCGTCCGACCCCGAGAGCGCTCCCAGTGCGCCGGGGCCACGCCGTTTGGGGACTTTCATGAAGCCCATCGCAGCACAGCGCCGCGTTCACGCGCGGAACCTCCTCACCGCCGGCCTCGTCACGAGCCTGGCCCTCGTGGCCGGATGCGCCAAGTCCGAGGACGACTCCGGCGGTGACAAGAGCGCCTCCCAGAACACCGATTCCGGCCAGGTCGTCGCCTCGCCCAGCGGCGGATCCGGACCGACCTGCGCCATCGACGCGTACGGCGGCGAGAAGACCGACCTGAAGTCCGCCACCGTGGGCTTCTCCCAGTCCGAGAAGGAGGCCAACCCGTTCCGCATCGCGGAGACCGCCTCGATCAAGGCGGAGGCGAAGAAGCGGGGCGTCGAACTCCTCACCGCCAACGCCCAGTCGCAGTTCTCGAAGCAGATCAGCGACGTCCAGGACCTCATCGCCAAGGGTGCCGACCTGCTGGTCATCGCCCCGCTCAACTCCGACGGGTGGGAGCCGGTGCTGCGCGCCGCCTCGGCCAAGCACATTCCCATCGTGACCATCGACCGGAAGATCAACGCCACCGCCTGCAAGGACTATGTGAGCTTCATCGGCTCCGACTTCGTCGAGCAGGGCAAGCGGGCCGCCGACCAGATGATCGAAGCGACCGGCGGCAAGGGCGAGATCGCCATCCTGCTCGGCGCGGCGGGCAACAACGTCACCACCGAACGCACCAAGGGCTTCGAGGACCGCATCAAGGAGAAGGCGCCCGGGCTCAAGATCGTCTTCCGGCAGACCGGTGACTTCGCCCGCGAGAAGGGGCAGTCCGTCACCGAGAACCTGATCCAGTCCAAGCCGGGGATCAAGGGGGTCTACGCCGAGAACGACGAGATGGGACTCGGCGCCGTCAACGCCCTCAAGGGGGCCGGCAAGAAGCCCGGCGAGGTCAAGATCGTGACGATCGACGGCACCCGCAACGCCGTGCAGGGCATCGTGGACGGCTGGATCGACGGCGTCGTCGAGTCCAACCCGCGCTTCGGGCCGCTGGCGTTCCAGACCCTGGACACCTTCACCCAGGGCCGGAAGGTGTCTCAGGACATCGTCATCCAGGACAGCTCCTACACCGAGAGCAACGCCAAGTCCGACCTGGGCAAGGCCTACTGAGATGCTCGCGGTCACCGGACTGTGCAAGACCTTCCCCGGCGTGCGGGCGCTGTCCGACGTGGACTTCACCGCCCGCGCCGGGGAGGTGCACGCCCTCGTCGGCGAGAACGGCGCCGGCAAGTCCACCCTGATCAAGGTCCTCACCGGCGTCCACCTGCCCGATGCCGGTGAGGTCACCTACGACGGCGCCCCGGTCCGTTTCACCACTCCCCTGCGGGCCCAGCAGGCGGGCATCTCCACCATCTACCAGGAGGTCAACCTCGTCCCGCTGATGAGCGTGGCCCGTAACCTCCTGCTCGGCCGCGAGCCGCGCAACCGGCTGCGCCTGATCGACTTCGGCCGTATGCACCGCGAGGCCGACGAGACCCTGCGCGGCCTCGGCATCCGGGTCGACGTACGCCGTCCCCTGCGTGAGCTCGGCGTCGGTGCCCAGCAGATGGTCGCCCTCGCCCGGGCCGTGGCCATCGACGCCCGAGTCGTGATCATGGACGAGCCCACCTCGTCGCTGGAGCCCCGCGAGGTGCGGACGCTGTTCGAGGTGATCCGCACCCTGCGCGAGCGCGGCATCGCGGTCGTCTTTGTCAGCCACCGCATGGACGAGCTGTACGAGATCTGCGACGCGGTCACCGTCCTGCGCGACGGCCGGGTCGCGCACACCGGCCGCCTCGCCGACCTCGACCGGCTGCATCTGGTGGGGCTGATGCTCGGGCGGGAGATCGGCGAGGTACGCCGCGAGGGCCTGACGAAGTTCAGCGGGTCCCACGAAACGGCGGCCGAACCGGTTTTGACGGCACGGGGGTTGACGGCTCGTCATCGGCTGCGAGACGTCTCGCTGTCGCTGCGCCCCGGTGAGGTGGTCGGCCTCGGCGGGCTGCTCGGCTCCGGGCGCAGCGAGACCGCCAAGGCCATCGCGGGCGCCCTGCCCGTCGACGGCGGCCGGGTCGTGGTGGCGGGCGCGCCGGTGCGCGCCGGGTCCACCCCGGCGGCGATCCGGGCCGGGATCAGTCTGCTGCCCGAGGACCGCAAGACCGAGGGCATCGTGCCGGGCCTGTCGGTCCGGGAGAACATCGCGCTCGCCGCCCTGCCGGGCCTGTCGCGCTTCGGGCTGGTGGACGACGCCCGTATCGACCGCGTCGTGGAGACGTTCATGAAGCGGCTGCGCATCAAGGCCTCCAGCCCGCACCAGAAGGTCGGCGAACTCTCCGGCGGCAACCAGCAGAAGGTGCTCCTGGCCCGCTGGCTCGCCCTGCACCCCAAGGTGCTGCTGCTGGACGAGCCCACGCGCGGGATCGACGTGGGAGCCAAGGCGGAGGTGCAGGCCCTCGTCGACGAACTCGCCGACGAGGGCCTGGCCGTCCTGCTGATCTCCTCGGACACCGAGGAGCTGATCGAGGGCAGTGACCGCGTGGTCGTCCTCCGGGACGGTGCGGTGGTGCGGGAACTCACCGGTGACGCCGTCACCGAGGACGAACTGCTGCGCGCGATCGCCGACGTACCCGAAGGAGCAGCCCGTGACTGATCTGAGCCTCGCCCGCGGCTCGGTGGACCGCGACCGGGCGCTGCGCCTGCTGCAGAACTACGGGGTCTACGGCGGAGTCGTGGTGCTGCTGCTGTTCAACTTCGCCTTCACACCGCACTTCGCCTCCGCCGAGAACTTCCGCACCCAGGCCGTACAGGTCGCCCCCGTGCTGATCGTCGCCCTGGGCATGGCCCTCGCGATCGGCACCGAGGGAGTGGACCTGTCCGTCGGTTCCGTCATGGCCCTGTCCACCTCGCTGTTGTCGCTCTACCTGGGCTACGGGCCGTGGATCGCCACGCTGATCGCCGTGGTCGGGGGCCTGCTGGTCGGGGCGGCCAACGGGGCGCTGATCGCTTTCATGGGAGTGCAGCCCATCGTAGCCACGCTCGCCCTGATGGTCGGGGCCCGTGGTCTCGCCCTGGTCCTGCTCCCCCAGCTCAAGGACGTCCACGATCCCGGCATGGCCTCTCTCGGCTCCGGTGACGTGCTGGGCGTCCCGTACCTGGTCCTGATCGCGGTCGTGCTCGCGCTGCTGGTGGCGTTCGCCGTCAGGCGCTCCACGTTCGGCCGTCAGCTGCTCGCCATCGGCGACAGCCGGCCGGCGGCGCGCCTCGCGGGGCTGCCGGTGCGACGGGTCCTCGTCATCGTCTACGTCTGCTCGGGCGCCCTGGCGGCGGTCGCGGGTGTCCTGGCCACGGCCCGGCTCACCGCGAGCGACCCCACCTCCCTGGGCACGCTGATGGAACTGTCCGCCATCACCGCGGTGGTCGTCGGCGGCACCCCGCTCAGCGGCGGCCGGGTCCGGATCGGCGGCACGGTCGCGGGCGCCCTGCTGATCCAGCTGCTCACCACCACGCTCATCAAGCACGACCTGCCGCCGTCGTGGACACAGATCGCGCAGGCCGTGGTGATCGTCGGTGCCGTCTACGCGGCGCGCGAACGGAGGAAGCGATGACCACCGACACCGGGGAAGCAGCCATGGGAACCACGACCGCCGCCGTCACCCAGGACGCGCCGCCCGGTGCGACCCGATCCGAGCGCCTGAGCGCGCTCGCCCAGCAGCACGGCGCGCTGGTCACGCTGGTGATCGCCATGGTCGCCGCTTCGCTCGGCTTCGACACCTTCCTGACCGGCGACAACCTGGCGAACATGGCGCTGTCGTCGGCCTTCCTGGCCGTCGTCGCCCTCGGCATGACCTTCGTCATCGTCACCGGCGGGATCGATCTGTCCGTCGGCTCCCTGTTCGCCCTGGGGGGTGTCCTCGCCGCGTGGGGGTCGCAGTACGGCACCGTGGTGGCGCTGCTGCTGCCGCTCGCGGTCTGCGGGCTCGTCGGACTGGTGAACGGGCTGCTGATCGCGCGCTCCGGGCTGGCCCCGTTCATCGTCACCCTGGCCGCCATGCTCGGGGCGCGCGGTGTGCTGCTCGCGCTGACCGACGAGGGCTCACGCACCTATCTCGTGGAGACGGACTCGTTCTTCGCCAAGCTCGGCCAGGGTTCCCTGCTCGGTGTCGGCGTGCCGGTGTGGATCACCGTGGCGTTGTTCGTGGCGGGATCCGTGGTGCTCCGGCGCAGCCGCTTCGGCCAGTACGTGTACGCGGTGGGCGGCAACGAGGACGCGGCAGCCCTGATGGGCGCGCCCGTGGCCCGGACGAAGGTCGCGGTGTACACCCTGTCGGGGCTGTGCGCGGGTCTCGCCGGTGCGCTGAACGCCGCGTGGCTCGTGTCGGGCGTGACCATCCTCGGCTCCGGCATGGAGCTGGAGGCCATCTCGGCCGTGGTCATCGGAGGCACGCTGCTCACCGGTGGCTTCGGTTTCATCAGCGGCTCGCTGGTGGGCGTGGCCCTGCTGAAGGTGATCCAGAACGTCATCAACCAGATCGGTTCGCTGGACTCCGCCTACCAACAGGTGGTCAGCGGGGCCTTCCTGGCGGCCGTGGTCGTCGCCCAGACGTGGCTCGGACGCCGGCAGCGGGTCCTGTGAGCCGGGCGCAGTGGTGTGCCCGAGGTGTCCAACCGGGTGAAAGGTGAGCCCCGGCCGAACCCTCCGCACTCCGGAAGGCGTCGTTCCGGTCATGGATGTGATTCACGAGGTGCACGTGGCGGAGTCCGGCCTGGTGGTGGTCGACATCGCGGCCGCCGACGACCGGACCGCGTTCGCCTTCCACGCGGCTCTGGCCTCGATGTGGGCCATCACCGCCGTCGAACGTGCGAGCCGGGGGCCCGGGCAGGTGGGCGTCCGGCTGCGCTGCTATCTGGACATGCGCCAGCCGCTCACGTCGTGACGGCCGGGCCGACGGGCCCCGGGGGTGTGGGTGGCGCGGCATGCGGCGGGGCGCCCCGGGGTCGGCCCGGGGCGCCCCTTCGCGGCAGCCGCTTCCCTGTACCGCGACGACGCCCTGCGTGGCCGGCGCCGAGGACCCAGGGTCCCGTATCGCACGGCTGTACGCACACCGATCCCCCCACCAGGTCACCGGTTCGTAAGGCGGAGGGCGCTCAGCAGCGGGCCGGCGGGAGTCCGCCGTCCTCCCCCCAGATGGTCACCGTCGCGGAACCGCCGCCCTCCGCGTACGCCGCGGTGCACACGATCTGCCGGAGGGCTGTGGTCGTGAGCCTCGCCGTCGCGATGGGCAGGTGGATGGTGACGGTGTCCGTGTCCGCCTTCACCTGAAGGTCGCCGCGGAACCGTGGCAGCTCGGTGTGGAGGCCGGCCGCGGTCTCGTTGCCGCGCGGCCCGTCGAACAGCGCGGCCAGCGCCTTGGCCCCCGACACCGGCTGAGGGCTCGGATCGGCGTCGTCGCCGCCCGCCAGCATTCTGGTCACCGGTGTCACGCGGCCCCGGGGCGAGACGAAGTAGAGCAGCAGCATGCGTTGCCCCGGGCTCGACGACACGGCGACGGTGGCGGGGCCGCCGGCTTCTACGACACCGGTCCGCTGGACGCCGCAGCCGGTCAGTACGGCGGCCGCCGTGGCACAGACCGCCGTGGCGCGGGCCGCGCGGAGGACCGGACGCTTCACGCCGTGGCCTCCAGGCGCGTCAGGGGTATCTCCACGGTGAAGACGGCTCCGCCGTCGGGGCGGTTGCCGGCGTGGACCCGGCCGCCGTGCAGACGCACGTTCTCCAGGGTGATGGCCAGGCCGAGGCCGCTTCCCCGCGAACGGGTGCGGGCCGCGTCCGCCTTGTAGAAGCGTTCGAAGACGTGCGGCAGCGCGTCCGCGGCGATGCCGGGGCCGTGGTCGCTGACCTCTACGACGAGCCGTGCGGGGGTCTCCGTGCCGTCCGTCGCCGACCGGTGCGGCGGGGTCGCGTCGGCGGCGGTCCGCCGCACTCGGAGCCGTACCAGGACGGGCGCGCTGCCGTGCCGCAGTGCGTTGCCCACCAGGTTCGCGATGACGACATCGAAGCGGCGGGGATCGAGCCGGGCCCTGACGCCGTCGGGGAGGTCGGTCGTCACCTGCTTCTCATCGTTCCAGTGACGGCTCGACAGTGTCTTGCGGATGGCCTGGGCGACATCGACCTCGTCGGTGTGGAGTTCCGCGGCGCGCGCGTCGAACCGTGAGATCTCCATCAGGTCCTCCACGAGCACCGCCAGTTTGCCCGTCTCCGCGCTGATCAGGCGGACGGCTGCCGCGGTGTCGGGCGCGAGCCGGTCCGCGTCCTCGTCCAGCACCTCGGTGACGGCGAGCATCCCGGCGAGCGGGGTGCGCAGTTCGTGGGAGACGTCGGAGGCGAAGCGGCGGGCGCGTGCCTCGGCCTCCCGCAGTTCATCGACGGACCGCTCCAGTTGTACGGCGGAGTGGTTGAAGGTCCGTGCCAGATCGGCGAGTTCGTCGCTCCCCTTGGTCCGGATCCGGGCGTCCAGCCGGCCACTGCCCATCTGCTCCGCGGCCTTGCGCAGGTCGCGGACGGGGCGCAGCACACTGCGCGCGGCCAGCAGTGCGGGCACGAGTGCCATCGCCAGGGCCGGCAGGGCACCGTCGCGAGCCGCGGTGACCATGGCCCGGACGTTGGCCTCCTCACTGGTCAGCGGCATCACGGCGTACAGCACCAGCCCGGTGGGCCGGACGATCCGCCCTGCCCGGAACACGGTCGGGACGGCGATGGTCAGCCACGGGGTGCCGTTCCGGTCGACGCGCTGGAAGCTGCCGTGAGGGTGTGTGAGCACGGCACTGCGCAGGGCGGGGGTGACGACCGTCGATACGGGGCTGGTACCGGAGGACACCCGGAGGGATCCGTACTCCGCGAACACGACCCAGGGGTGCGGTCTGCCCTCCCGGGCGATGCGCCGCAGCTGCTCCTGCAGCGGTCCGGGCTCGACGGGCAGGGGCGTGGCCAGCTCCTGCACCTGGTCGCGGAACGAGGACACGGCGGTGTTCTGGGCCTGGTCGAGGATCGCGGTACGTGCCTCGCGGTAGGTCAGGACGGCGGTGGTCCCGGCGCTCACGGCGGCGACGAGCAGAAAGGCGAGGATCAGCCGTGTACGGAGCCCGATACGTGCCCTGAAGCGGCTCACAGGGGTCCGAACCGGTAGCCGAAGCCGCGCAGGGTCTGGATGTAGCGGGGCTCGCCGGGGGTGTCCTCGATCTTGTTGCGCAGCCGTCGTACGCACGCGTCGACCAGTCGGGCGTCCCCGTGGAAGCTGTGCTCCCAGACCTGTTCGAGCAGTTGCTGACGGCTGAAGACCTGTTCGGGCGCCGCTGTCAGGTAGAGCAGCAGTTTCAGCTCGGAGGGCGCGAGCGCCAGGCGCTCTCCGGCCTTGGCGACGTTCAGTCCGGCGCGGTCGACGGCGAGGTCTCCGTGGAACTCCACGGCGGCGCGTCCGGCGGGCTCCTCGATGCGGCGTAGCACGGCCCGGATGCGGGCCTCGATGACCTCGGTGCGCGCGGGTTTGACGATGTAGTCGTCGGCCCCGGCCTCCAGCCCGACCACCACGTCGAAGTCGTCACCGCGGGCGGTGAGCATGATGATCGGCAGGGGGCCGGACTCCCGTACCCGACGGCAGACCTGGACGCCGTTCATGCCGGGCAGCATGAGGTCGAGCAGGAGCAGATCGGGGCGGAACTCACCGATGGCCGCCAGCCCTGCCTCACCGCTGGGCGTGGTGCGTATCTCGTGCCCGCGGCGGCGCAGGCCGAGCTCGATCCCCTCGCGCACGGAGGGATCGTCTTCGATGAGCAGGACACGTGGCATGGGCTGAGTATTCCATTCGATCAATTGGGTCGGTGACCTGGTCAGTTGGCCGCTCGGAACGGTCAGGTGACGGTCTCAGCGGCCTCGGCGGCGCAGTGCGCGGCCCACAGCGCCGAGCGCGGCCTCCACTTCGGTCAGCCCCAGCGGGCGGGCGAGTGCGGCGAAGGTCGCCGCGATGGCCGCGGTCCCGGCGGTGGCCGCCGTCAGCGGGCCGAGCGACGAGGCGCGGGTGGCGGCGAGATGACCGAGCAGGGCGGCCGGTATCGCCGCGGACAGCAGGCGGGCCGGCGCGGTCCCGCCGGGTGAGCGCGACAGGCCACCGCCGGAGGTGGCCGGGAGCCTGCGCGCCAGCACGCGGGCGGTGACCGCCCACCCCGCGAAGAGCGCGACCGAGTAGGCGCCGGCCATGCCGGTGACCGCCCAGCGCGGGGGCAGCAGCAGGAACGCGGCGGCGGACAGGGCCGCGTTGAGCCCGGCGATGACCAGGTTCAGCAGGAAGGGGGTGCGGGTGTCGGAGAGGGCGTAGAAGGTGCGGGACAGCACGTACTGCCCGGAGAAGGCGACCAGCCCCGGTGCGAACGCGGCCAGTGTCCCCGCCATGACCGCGATGTCGTCCGCGCCGGTCCTGCCGTACCGGAACACGACCGCCATGACCGGTCCGGCGACGGCGCCGAGCACGCACGCGGCGGGTACGACGGCCGCGAAGCTGTTGCGCAGCGCGCGCGAGACGTCCCGCCGCAGTCCAGCCGTGTCGCCGTCGGCCGCCGCCCGGCTCATCCGTGGCATCAGCGCGGTGACGAGAGAGACGGTCACGATGCCGTGCGGCACCGCCCAGAGCAGGTACGCGTTGGAGTACGCACTGAATCCGGCGCCGCCCTCGGTGCCTTGGGCCGCCGCCCGCTCCCCCGCCGTCGTGGCGAGCCTGGTCACCACCCAGTAGGCGAGCTGGTTCGTGAGGACGAGCAGGACCAGCCAGCCGGCTGAGCGCAGTGGGCGGGACAGCCCGCTGCCGCGCCAGTCGAACCTGGGCCGCCAGTGCAGGCGCGCGGCGCGCAGGGACGGCAGCAGCGCCAGGGTCTGTGCGACGATGCCGGCCGTGGTGCCCCAGCCGAGCAGTTGCGTCTGGCCGGTGGTGAGCGTGCTCCCCGTGCCGCATGTGGTCAGGTAGGCGCCGAAAACGGCGATGACCACCAGGTTGTTGAGGACCGGCGCCCACATCATGGCGCCGAAGCGGCCTCTGGCGTTCAGCACCTGTCCCAGCAGGGTGAACATTCCGAGGAAGAAGATCTGCGGCAGGCAGCAACGGGCGAAGACGACCGTCGTCGCCGCCTGCGCGCCGCTGTAGCCGGTGTACGCGGCCACGACGGCGGGCGCGGCGAGCATGGCGCCGACCGTGATCAGCGACAGGGCGGCCGTGCAGGCGGTCAGCAGTCGTTCCGTGTACGCCGTTCCGCCGTCCTGGTGCTGCTCGGCCGCCTTCACCAGTTCCGGCACGAAGACGGCGTTGAGCGCCCCGCCGAGGAGCAGGGTGTAGAGGATGTTGGGGACGGTGTTGCCGACCGCGTAGCCGTCGGCGGTCAGTCCGACGCCGAGCGCGGAGGCGACCACCGCGGAGCGTACGAATCCGGTGGCGCGGGAGACGAGGGACCCGGCGGCCATGAACGCACTGCTGCGCAGCACCGATTCGGGCCGGCGGTGCCCCGTGCGCACCCCGCCGGCGGTGGTGCCCTCGCACTCGGCCCCGCTCGGGTTGTCCGGTGTCATGGAGGTGCTCATCGGCGGGCCAGGTACATCTGGAAGGCCCGGTACAGCGCCTGGTTGGCCGCGCCGTCCAGGGGTGTCTCCCACTCGCCCAGCGTCTCCACCACCTGTCCCCTGGTGCCGAGTTTCCAGCGGAGCAGCCCGAAGCGCCGGTCGCCGGGATCGAGCACGGAAGACACACCGCGCATGTCGTAGACCTCCGCGCCCAGCGCGTGGGCGTCGCGCATCATGCGCCACTGCAGGGCGTTGGACGGGCGGACTTCGCGCCGGTGGTCCGCGGACGCTCCCGTCTGGTACCAGACCCGGCGGCCCGCCCGGATCATGGTGTGGGCGGCCAGTATCTCGCCCTGATGCCGGGCGAGATACAGCCGCATGCGGTCCGGATCCTCGGCGTTCAGCGCGGCGTACTGGCGCTCGTAGTACGCGAGGGAACGGCCGAGGCGGAAGCCGTCCCGTTCCTCCGTGATCCTCAGCAGCCGGTGGAAGGCGGGAAGATCGGCGGGTCCGCCGACCGTCACCTCCACTCCCGCCTTCCGCGCCCGGCGTATGTTGCGCCGCCACTCCTGGCTGAGTCCGGACCAGAGGTCGTCGACTCCGCGCCCGGCCAGCGGCACGCGGAAGACGAAGCGGGGCTGTGCGTCCGAGTCGTCCTCGTCGCCACCACACCGCCGCCAGCCCCGGGCTCTCAGTCTTTCGGCGACGACCGCGCCGAGGGGATCGACCTCGCAGGCCAGCACGTCGGTGACCCGCCGTCCGGGTCCGGCGCCGGCCTTGATCCCGGCCGCGTCCCAGCGGCGATAGTCGGGCGAGGGCCCGATCCGTACGGCGAACGCACCCGACGCCCGCAGATGGCGAAGCAGCGGCGTGAGCCAGCCGTCGAGATCCGCGCCCGCCCAGTCGGCGACCGGCCCCTCGGGCAGGTAGGCGAAGTACTTGCGGGTGCCGGGGAACGGGCGCAGCAGCACCAGCGCCACTCCGCTCAGCTCGCCCGCCTCGCCGCCGGTCCGCGGTCCCCAGCCGAGCAGCTGGGCGTGCCAGCCCTCCTTCACCCCGGCCCAGGACGGCCACTGGAGAAAGGAGGGGGCCAGTCGGGAGCCGGCACGCGATGCGAGAAAGGCCCGGTACACATCGGCGGACACGGGTGCGAGCCATGTGTCCTGCCGGTCACGGCTTGCCGTCGCGAGCAGCGCTGACACTGCGCCTCCTTGGTTGCGTCGTCATGGGGAGCCGGGCTCCCGGGGAAGGGAACGCGTCGAAGGTTCACAGGCGCCCGTGACCGGGCCACGCGGCCCGTGTGACCGGACCATGACCGTTGCGGTGCCGCGGCTGTCACTCCGGGTCGCCGCGACTGGCTCCCCCGGCCTGCTCCCGCTGTTCCGCCGCACGTCGTTCCGGCTGCCCGCGGCTGAGACGCACCGCCGTCGAAACGCCTCCCATGACCGTCCGGCGCCGCGTTCGTGACGGGACGACGACCGTTCCTGTGCACCTGCCGTCACATGGTCGACAAGCCGTTGTCCTGCGGATTTCTCGTCCTAGAGTCACCTGCGTCCCGGCGTTCCGCCGTCTCTCCCGGAGGTATTCGTTGATCCCGATACGTGTCGGACCCTTGACCGTCGGCGCCTCGCGCAGGGGCCCCGCAGGGGTCCGGGGCGCCACCATCGCGGTGGCCGCCGTGCTCGCGAGCGCCACCCTTCCCGCCTGCTCCGCGGGCGGTCCTTCCGCGGCGTCCACGGACGCGAAGGGCGGCGCCGGACATGTGCGCGGTGGCACGGCGACGGTCACCGTGTCGCCGCACGGCGCCCGGGCGAAGGCCGGCGAGCCGGTCCGGGTGGCGGCGCACGGAGGCACGCTGACGTCGGTGACGGTCAAGGACGCACGGGGCAGGCGGCTCTCCGGCAGGATGTCGGCCCACGACCGGGCCTGGGTGTCCGACCGCAACGCCGTACCGGGGACCTCGTACACGATCGTGTCCATCACCCGCAGCGAGGACGGCACTTCGCGTCGCGCGCGCACCTCCTTCACCACCGAGGCCGCCGAGCGGGTCAACAAGGTGGACTGGCGTCCGGGCGACGCCACCACGGTGGGCGTCGCCCAGCCGATATCCCTCGTCTTCGACCGCCCGGTGCGCGACAAGGCGGCGGTGGAGGAGCAGTTGACGGTCACCACCTCCGACGACACCGAGGGCTCGTGGGGGTGGATGAAGGACTGGTCCGGCAAGGACCGGGTCGACTGGCGCCCCAAGGAGTACTGGCGGCCCGGCACCGAGGTCACCCTGGACGCCCGACTGAACGGCACGGACTCGGGAGGGGACGGCGGCTGGTTCGTCCGCGACTACCGCCTCGGCTTCACCGTCGGCGCACGGCAGGTGGTCAAGGTCGACCTGGACCGCAAGCGGCTCACCGTGGAGCGCGACGGCAGGCCGGTGCGGACCTTCCCCGTCTCCGGAGGCACCCCCGGCCCCGACACGGGCTCTTGGCGTGGCACCGAGGTCGTCATGGCCAAGGAGGGCTCGATCCGCATGAACTCCGAGACCGTGGGGCTCGGCGACGCCTACGACCAGAAGGTCGACTACGCCATGCGGCTCACCTGGTCGGGCACCTACGCACACGCGGCGCCCTGGAACGCCGCGTACTTCGGCCGGGCCAACAGAAGTCACGGCTGCATCGGCATGAGCGACTCCGACGCGCGATGGCTCTACCGGCACACCTCCGTCGGCGATCCCTTCGAGGTCGAGGGCGCCGACACCAAGGGTCGAGTGGCCCTGAACAACGGCCTCGGCGACTGGAACGCCGGCTGGGACGAGTGGCGCGCGAGGAGCGCCCTCTAGCGATGCCGGCGCTCGCGGCGCCCGACGCACGCACCCACCCCCCTTCTCCCGGCCGCGCAGGCCGGGTTGCCCCTCCGACAGACGACTCCTGGGAGATCTCCATGCACAAGTACCTGACCGGGCTCGCCGTTGCCGCGCTCGCCGGCGCCTCGCTCATCTCCATGGCCCCGGCCGCGTCGGCCGCGGGTTGCGTGTCGACGACTCTGACCACCGGTTATCAGGGCGCCGGTCAGGTGGCCTACAAGGCCGCCAGCGGCTGCCGCGACCTCAACCTGACGTACGCGCACGACTCCTCGGGTTCCAACTTCGAGTCGTACGCCGGGTTCTACAAGAACGCCGCCGGCAACTGGACCGAGGGTTCGACCGGCTATTGGGGTGTCTTCAACGGGTCGAAGCCGCTCGGCTCGATCGTCCTCGTCTCGAACCTCACGAGCGGCCGGGCCTTCGGTGTCGGCAGCTACAACGACGGAGGGGACACCGTCACCATCACGCACTGAACCCGTAGTGGACGCCGCGCCCCGACGGGGCCGGCGTCCACGCCGTACCGCCGACCACCTACCTCCTCCTCGGGAAGCTGTTCGAGCATGCCTCGTCCCGTCCGCCACCTCGCCCTTCTTGTGAGTCTCGTCCTCGCCGGCCTGACAACCGGCTGCTCAGGTGACACAGAACCGTCGGCGGCTCCGCCCAGCGCACGGCAGCGCCCGGCGACGGTGACCTACGGTGTTCCGGCGGACCTCGTCACCATGGTGCTGCCGACCACAGGCCGGCAGTCCCGCGCGACACAGGGGCTGGACGCCTTCGGGAAGCTGGCCGCCGCCCGGGCGTTCTCGCGCTGCGCGGGACTACGAGGTGAGCAGCCACCCGACGGGCGACCGCCCATGTTCACCCGTTTCGCGGACCTGCCCGACCTGGACTACCTGCGGGCCCACGGCTTCGGCGGCGCCGTCCTCGTGCCCGGCGCGACACCGACCGGACCGGCCGCCTCCGTCTCTCCTCCGGCCCCACGGACCCTCGAACGCTGCGGCGCCGAGGCCCGAGCCGTCACCCGCGAACTGCGGGACATATACATGCCCCTGCAGTCCGAGTGGTTCGCCCGGGTGGCGCGCCTCCGGAGCGATCCGAAGGTGAGCCGCGCCTACCGCTCGTTCTCCGCCTGTCTGGCCGAGAACAACGTGGACGCCGACGACGAACGGGCCTTCTTCGCACTGGCCGACCAGCGGCTCCAGGCAGCCGACCCGGCCGGCACCCGACGGCTGTCCACCGTCTACGTGACATGCATGAAGCCCGTCGAGGAGGTGCGGGAACCCTTGCGCAAGGTGCTCGGCCGGCGGTTTCGGGCGACGCACACGTCCGACATCGCCACCGTTCGCGTGCGACTCCTCTCGAAGCTCCGCGAGTTGGAGACGCGCTACGGCATCCGCTTCCCGGTCCCCCGCCTCCAGGCACCGCCGCCGCGGGCCCGGCCGGTAGCCGGTGTTGCGACGGTGCCTTCTCACCCCTTCGCGTCCGGCACCCACCCGGGCGGGCCGAACAGATAGCCGGCGCGGTCGCGCCAGCGGCGGGCCGTGCGGACGTCGCTCCACGCCGAGGCGAACTCGTGGAAGGCGACCCGCACCGGGTTGTAGGTGTCGATGTTCTTCGTGAGGCCGTACACCACGCGCTCGCCCTCCGGTTCGAAGGTGCGGAAGAGCCGGTCCCAGAGGATGAGGATGCCGCCGTAGTTGCGGTCCAGGTACGCGTTGTTGGAGCCGTGGTGGACACGGTGGTGGGAGGGCGTGTTGAAGAACCACTCCACCGGCCGCCACAGCCTGTCCACCCGCTCGGTGTGCAGGAAGAACTGATAGGCCAGGCTGAAGGCCTGCTGGAGCAGGATCATCCAGGGTGGGATGCCGAGCAGCGCCAGGGGCAGCCAGAACGGCAGGCCCGTCATCGGAGTCCAGCTCTGGCGCAGGGCGGTGGAGAGGTTGAAACGGACGCTGGAGTGGTGCACCACATGGCTCGCCCACAGCACCCGCACCCGGTGGTGGGCGCGGTGGAAGGCGTAGTACGCCAGATCGTCGGCGAAGAACAACAGCAGCCAGGTCCATGCCGAGGACGCGGAGAGGTGCCAGGGGGCGACGGTGAACAGGGCCGCGTACAGCACGAGCGTCACGACCTTCCACGGCACCGCGATGACCTGGCTCCCGGCGCCCATGGACATGCTGGTGACGGTGTCCCGCAGCTCGTACCCGCGCTCGTCGTCGTCCGGCAGGAAACGGTAGGAGAGTGCCTCCACGACCACCAGCAGCACGAACGCCGGTATCGCGTAGACCACGGTGGGGATCATGTCAGCGCACCGCCTTCCGGGGCGTCGAAGGCACACTGCGGGACAGCAGCTCGCGCGCCAGTCTCTCGGCCGCCTCGGACTCGCGTGCCGCGATGAGTTCGGCGAGCCGCACGTGCGTCTCCACGTCGAGCAGTTCGGCGGTCCGCAGGTCGTCCGGTACGTCGGCGACCGGGAGCGTGCCGTCCACCAGGCTGTTGAAGGCCAGGAGGTAGGCGATGTTCGCGGCCCCCTCCACGATCAGCCGCCACCAGGCGACGTCCGCCAGGCCGAGTTCCTCCAGATCGGGCCCGCTGCGCGCGTACCGCCACGCCGCGTCGACGATCTCCCCGGCGGCCGACTCCGAACACCGGATCGCGCACAGCCGGGCGGCGTCCGCGCCGATGCACGCCCGCATCTCCAGAGCGTCGCGTGTCAGGTCCGCGACCGAGGGTCCGCCGTCGGACGCGGCGATCCCGACGGCGAGGTCGAGGCCGGCACTGCGCCGCCAGTCCAGGACGAGCGTGCGACCGCCGTGGCTGACCTCGACCAGCCGGGCCTGCTGAAGCCGTTTGACGGCCTCGCGCACCGCGTGCCGGTTCACGCCGAACTCGGCCGCCAGGTCACGTTCGGCGGTGAGGGGGCACCCGGGAGGCAGGCCACCGCCGAGGATCCTGTCGCGCAGTACGGCGAAGAGCTGGTCCGAAACCGCCTCGCGCCGGATGTGTCGCTCGGTCATGACGCACAGGGTGGACAGAGGTGGGCCACTGGTCAACTGGTTGGACCAGATTGCCTCCACGGTCGCCGATGGCGCCTTCTGTACCCCGGTCGCCTCCGCGCCCAATCTCCAGGTGCGGGTACCGACCAGCCCCGAGTGGACGCTGTTCGATCCGGTGCGCATCCGGGCGAGGGGCGCCGCGCCTGGGCCGCCATCGTCGCCGCGGGTGCCGGCGCCGCGACCGAGTCCGCGGCGCCGGGCGCACCGGCAAGGCCGGTGAGACTACGACTGGGTGGGCATCGCCTGGTAGCAGGCCGGGCCGTCGAGGTCACCGGCGATCCACGCCCAGTACATGCGGCCACCGGTCACCGGGCCGACGACACCGTCGGAGTCCAGGCCGTAGGCCTGCTGGTATCTCCTGACCTCGGCGAGCGTGTTGTCGCCGAATATGCCGTCCGCGCTGATGAGGTGATTGTTCCTGCCCTGCGCCGAGTTCCAGTGGTTCAGCGCGTACTGCACGCACTGCACGTTGAACCCGGAGTTCCCGTAGCGGATGGTGGGTGCGCCGACCCTGGCGCTCGCGGACGACGTTCCCACGCCGATGAGTACCGCGGCGCTCACAGCCACGGTGGCACCCCGCAGTACCGACTTCATACGGTGCTTCATTGTGTGATCTCCCTCGTTGGACGATGACCTTCACAACCAAGATCATCTTTGGTCGCGATCACTATAGAGCCCTGGTGGGACATTCGGTCGACGCGATCCGGAGGGCGCCCCGCGCCGGCACGTCGAAGGGTCACCGTGGCCGCCCGGCGTCGCCGTGAGCCGCACCCGTCGACAGGGGGCGGGGCGCCTTCCTGTGGTGTCGCCCGGCATCGCCCTCTACCCGAACGGCGTAGCGGCCGTGCATACGGTGAGAAGCGCGAGCGCGACCGGTACGGGCGTCGCCTTCGGGGAAGCACTAGCAGCATGAGGCTGATCGGGCGGCACGGCGGCAACCGGCGGTGGACGGGATCCTGGCCGTGCTTCGCCGCCACCGGTGCGGCCGTCGCCGCCGCTGCCGCCACGAGCGCGCGAGCCGTCGACGCCGACGGCGACTGGTACCGGTCCCTGCGCAAGCCCCTGTGGGAACCGCCGCCCTGGGCCTTCGGCGCCGTCTGGACACCGTTGTACGTGACGATCGCCTACGCGGGCGGCCGCGCGCTGTACACCGCCTCCCATCGGCGGGAACGCGGGCTGCTGGCCGCGAGCCTGGCGGTCAACCTCACTCTGAACGCGGGGTGGAGCCGGCTGTTCTTCGGCCTGCGCAGCACCAGGGCCGGCTTGCTCGGCACCGTGCTGCTCGACGTCAGCAACGTGGAACTCATGCGCCGCGTGGCACGAACCGACCGGACAGCGGCCGCCGCCCTGCTCCCCTACGCCGCATGGTGCGCCTTCGCCACGGCCTTGAACGCGTCCATCGTCCGTCAGAACTGACGGTGGCGGAGTCCATGCCTGAGGCTCAGTGGGCGTGGAACCACCACGCCGACGCGAGGTGCAGGGCGCCGAGCAGGCCGGCACCGGCGGTCATGATTCCGGCGACGCCGAAGCCGGCCGACACGAGGGACCCGAGGGCATTCGCGACCGCCAGGACGGTCTGGGCGGTTGCCGGACTCACAGTTACATCACCCCGTAAATCATTCTGATTGTGAACGATATGAGGACGGTATCATTCTCGACATGAGCGACGTCAACGGATCGGCGGCCGACAGCACTTCGGACCTGACCTCGACCGTGGTGTTCAGACTCGGAACCCTCGGCACGGTGGCCACCGACCGGTTCACCCGGAAGATCGAGGAACTGGGCCTCAAGCCGAAGCACGTCGGCCTGATGGCCGCGCTCGGCCTCGGCGCGGCGGCGTCCCAGCAGGAACTCGCCGCGCGCATGGGCATCGCGCCGAGCCTGGTGGTGTCCCTGGCCGACCACCTGGAGGACGTCGGCGCGGTGCGGCGGGTCCGCGATCCACAGGACCGCCGACGGCAGGTCCTGACACTCACCGAGGAGGGTCACGGCCTGCTGGACCGGTGCACGTCCGTGGCACGCGCCCTGGACGAAGACCTCGTGGCCGGCCTGACCCGGGAGCAGCGGCAGGCGCTGGACGAAGCCCTGCGCGTGATGGCGCAGCACGCCGGACTGCCGTAGACCACGGGAGTGCCGATCTTCGCCGACCCGGCGACGAGAGCCCGGCGGAAGGCTGTGGGAGCCTGACAGAAGGGACGAGACCCACCTCAGGAGGAGGAATTCGATGCGAGGGGCCTACCACGAGGAGCTGGCCTCGCTCGCCGCCGGCCTCATGGAGATGAGCCGCCTGGTCGGCTCGGCGATCGGCCGCGCCACCACCGCCCTCCTGGACGCCGACCTCACCCTCGCCGAGAGCGTCATCTCCGGCGACACCGAGGTCGACGACCTGCAGCGGGACCTCGAAGACCGGGCCATCGCCGTACTCGCCCGGCAGCAACCGGTCGCGACGGACCTGCGGACCGTCGTCACCTCCCTGCGCATGAGCGCGGACCTCGAACGCTGCGGCGACCTCGCCGCGCACGTGGCGAAGCTCGCCCGGCGGCGCTACCCCGACCGTGCCGTGCCGGGAGACCTGCACCGCACCGTCCTGGAGATGGGACAGCTCGCCCAGCGCCTCATGGCTCAGGCCGCCGAAGCGCTCCTCACCCTGGACGTGGAGGCCGCCCTCCGGTTGGAGCAGGAGGACGACCGCATGGACGAGCTGCACCGCATGATCTTCCAGCACCTGCTGGACGACCGGTGGCAGCACGGCGTGGAGACGGCCGTCGACGTCACGCTGGTCGGCCGCTACTACGAACGCTTCGCCGACCACGCCGTCTCGTTCGCACGTCGCGTGGTGTACCTGGTCACCGGCGAGCACGCCGACGAGTACGTCCCCGACACCGACCCCACGTGAACGCCCGTCGCACAGACAGGGGTTGAGCGACCGGGCACTTCCTCGCCCGCACGGCCGACCACGGGCGCTCCACTCATCCTGAGCACGGAACGGCCACGAGACGTTCACACGGCGAGGTGGACGCGGCATGATGCATGCTGCAACGACATTCGTGTGGGGAGACGATGAGCAGAGCAAGAAGACGAGCACGCCTCGCACTCACCCTGCTGGGGCTGATCATCGCCGCGATCGGACTGGTCATCTACCTCCCGGCCGGCAGCGACAGCGTCACGGCCGACCAGGAAGCCATCGACGCGTCATCCGCCGACTGGGCCGACACCCTCGGCTACGAGGCCGACCAGTCCGCGCGGGACGCCAGGTTCGAGGCCGAGCAGGACAAGCGGATCGCCGAGGAGGACAAGACCTTCGGCATGGTGCTCATCGGTGTCGGAGCCGTGGTGTTCGCCGCCCGCTGGGCCGTACGCCCCGAGGCCGGTGCCACCGTCAAGTCGGCGCCGCCCATGCCCGTCTTCGCGCCGGCCGCACCGCCGTCCCCGGCGGACGAGATCGCCAAGCTGGCGGCGCTGCGCGATCAAGGCGTCCTCACCGACGCCGAGTTCGAGCAGCGGAAGCAGCGGTTGCTCAGCACGTGATCCCGGCCTCGTCTCCTCTCCTTCGCGGCGGGGCGAGTTGCACTCGCCCCGCCGCGAGGAGACGTCACGAGGGCTGTCCGGCGTCTACCTCCGCCACGGACCGGTGACCGCGAACGTGGTGCCGGGCGTGTAGCAGTTGACGTACATCGTCCGCCCGTCCGGGGCGAAGGTGACGCCGGCGAACTCGCCCCACTCGGGCTTGTCCGCGGTCCCGATGTTCTGGCGGCCCCGGGCCATCGCGTACACCTCGCCCTTGCGGGTCACGCCGAAGACGTGCTGGGCACCGTTGCCGTCCTCGCAGACCATCAGGCCACCCCCCGGGGCGAGGCAGATGTTGTCCGGGGACTCCCCCGGCAGCTGCACATCGGTGTCCGGGCCGAACACGACGACCAGGGTCAGTCGGCGGCGCGCCGGGTCGTAGCGCCAGATCTGCCCGTAGTGGTCGGCGGTGGAGCCGTCCGCGCTGCGGGCGAAGGACGACACGAAGTAGACGCAACTGCGGCCCCAGTAGCAGCCCTCCAGCTTCTGCGCGTGGGTGATGCCCCCGGGGCCGTAGTCCTGCAACCGGGTGGGGGTGGAGGCGGCCAGCGGATCGGGGACGTCCACCCACTCGATGCCGTCGAAGCGCGCGCCGGTCTCCTGGACCGTCGACAGGTCCGGAACGCCGGGCACCCGCATCGCCTGGAGCCGGCCGCCCGCGCGGAGCGATCCGACTCCGCCCAGCGGCCTGTCGGGGAGGAAGCGGTAGAAGAGGCCGAAGGGCTTCTCGAAAGCGTCCTCCGTCTCGTAGACCACGCCCTTGTGGGGGTCGATGGCGATGGCCTCGTGCTGGAAGCGGCCCATCGCCGTGAGCGGTACGGCGCCGGTGCGGAGCGGATCGGTGGGATGGACCTCGAAGATGAAGCCGTGGTCCTTGGTGTAGCCGTTGGTGCCCGCCCGGTCCTCGGTCTCCTCGCAGGTGAGCCAGGTGTTCCAAGGGGTGCGTCCACCGGCGCAGTTGACGGCCGTCCCGGCGATGGCGACCCGTTCGGACAGCACGCGCCGATCCGCGTCGAGTGTCAGAGCCGTACAGCCGCCCTTGCCGGCCGGGTCGTAGGTGAGACCTTCGACCGTGGGGACCGCGATCGCCGCGGTGACGCGGTTCTCATGGTTGCGGACGAGGTGGGTACGGCCCCCGCCGCCGGCGAACGCGGCCATGCCGTCGTGATGGGAGGGGACGCGGCCCTCTCCCGAGCGGAGTTGGTCGCCCTCGCGGGAGAGCACGTGGTAGCGGAATCCTTTCGGCAGATCGAGCAGGCCGTTCGGATCGGGGACGAGCGGGCCGTAGCCGGTGTGGCCGAGGCCGTGCGCGGCGGCGGTACCCGCGAACAGCTCGGACAGGGCGCCGGTGAAGGCGATCCCCGCCCCCAAGGCCCCTGTTCTGGCAAGGACCTGACGTCGTGTTGCGGACATGCGGCAGCAACCTTCCTGCTGGCGGACAGGAACTGTGACCTTGCGTGTCTACCATCTGCCACGGACCACGGGAACCACGCGCGTAGCGTGTGTCACGGACCGGGGCGGGCACCGGGCAATCGCCCGAGCGGCCCGCCGCGCGCTGTCGCTCGGTGCGCGACCGGCCCTACGGAATCAACTGGACCGGCCCGTTGTCCCCGCCCAGGTTCTCGCCGAACTCCGCTTTCGCGGACGGCGCCCTGAGGTCCACCGGGTTCTCAGCGAGGGCCTTGGCGGCCGTGAGGCCGGAAGCCGTGCCGCGCAGCAGCCACACAGCACCGCCGTTCACGACGGTACCCAGGTTCTCGCCCGGCGCGCCCGCGGCCAGGTCGGCCTTCCTGTCGCCCGTGACGTCCAGCAGCCGTACCGAACCGCCGAACAGGTCGCCCTTCTCCACCGCCCCCGGCACACCCGGGGTGTTCTGGTGGAACGCCTGCGCACCCGTGCCGGTCAGCCCGCTCCTTCCGCCCTTGAGCAGCACCACCGAGCCGGCCTTCGTCACCGTGCCGATCGCCTCGCCCGGGACGCCCACGGCGAGGTCCGCGTATCCGTCGCCGTTCGCGTCGCCCGCGCTCAGTCGCGCCCCGAACTGGTCGCCCTTCTCGCTCGCGCCGGGCACGCCCGGGGTCTCCTGGGTGATGGTCCTCGTGCGGGTCGTGCTGGGCCCGGTCGGCGAACCGTAGGAGATCCTGATCGTCCCGGAGTCCTCCTCCAGGTACGTCTCGCCGTTCGGGTAGACCCGGGTGGCGAGATCGGCGTAGCCGTCCTTGTCGAAGTCGCCGACGGCGGCGGCGTTCGCGGAGTTCAGCCGTTGTGGGACGGTGGACAGGCCGTGTTCCGTGCCGAGCCACAGCTTGCCGCCCTCGGCGTGGTCCTCGTAGACGTAGAAGGTCGCGAGGTCGTCGACGCCGTCGCCGTTGAAGTCGCCCGCGGCGGTGGAGCAGATCGTGTTGTCCGTGCTGAACACGGTCAGCCGTTGCTCACGGGCCGGTGCTCCGCCCCGGTCGAACGGACCGTAGAGCACCGCCCGGACGTCGTAGTCCTCGGCGTCGCTCAGGAAGAGGTCCGGGTGGCCGTCGCCGTCGAAGTCGCCGGCGGTGATGTCCTCGCCGACGAACGCGTTGGCGGGTGCGGGAACACGGACGGCGCCGGTGCCGGACAACCCTGTGGTCCGGCCCCAGAGAATGATCACCGAACCGCCGATGTTGTCGGCCGGCTGGTACTCGTGCGTGGCGACGGCGAGGTCGGTGATGCCGTCGCCGTCCAGGTCGCGGGGGAACAACTCGTAGCCGAAGCCGCTGTTGTCCGCGGAGGTGCCGGGCACACCGGGGGTGTCCTGGGTGATGACCGTGGTACGGGCCGGGCCGAGGCCGTTCGCCGAGCCGTAGCTGATCGCTATGTAGCCGGCCCAGGTGTGGCCGCCCACCGTGGCGGCGGGCGCGGCGACGGCCAGGTCCTGGAAGCCGTCGCCGTTGAAGTCCTCGCGCACCGGGGCGGCCGCCTCCCCCGCGGATGCGGTGCCGGCGGCGAGCGGCACGGTGAACGCGCCGATCAGCGCGGCGACTGCGGCGGTGGCGAGGGCCGGCCTGCGGATGCCCACGGTTCCTCCTGGGAGCACGAGATGTCGAAGCGCGCGTACGCGGGTGAGCTTCGACGGTGAGACACCCGGGACGAACGGATGGTTGTGCGGTGAACGGCGGATGAACGAGGGGGCGATCGCCGCCTCGGGAAGGTCTCCCGCGTGGGCGATCCGGTCCTGCCCGCGCCTTCTCGCCCGCCCGCTTCCGGTATGGTTGCGGGGTTCGTGTTCGGTCGGGAGTCGAGGATCAGGGAGGTGAGGTTGATGACCGTGTCGAAGGCCACCGTGCGTGCCCGGGTCTCCCTCGCGTCCCGGGCCGTGGCCTGATCCTGTCCGCCCTCGCCGAGAGCGTGAGCTCGCGGGGAAACCACACGAACATCTCCTGAAACGGATCTCCGATCGTCATGGGCAACACCTGGACCACGCGCGCCGAGACCGGCGCCGACATCGCCGCCGTCCGCGACATCAACCTCGCCGCCTTCCCCACCCCGGCGGAGGCCGATCTCGTCGACGCCCTGCGCGCCGACCCGACCGCCTGGATCGAAGGTCTCTCACTCGTCGCCGTGGACGCGGCCGGCCGCCCGGTGGGCCACGCCCTGCTGACCCGCTGCCACATCGACGACGTACCCGCCCTGTGTCTGGCTCCGTGCGCCGTCCGGCCCGAGCATCAGCGCACCGGCGCGGGTGCGGCGGCCGTCCGCGCCGCCCTGGCCGCGGCGAGGTCGGCGGGCGAACGCCATGTGGTCGTGCTCGGGCATCCCGCCTACTACCCCCGGTTCGGCTTCACCCGCGCTTCCGCCCACGGCATCGGCCTGACCATCGAGGTCCCCGACGAGGCTCTGATGGCCCTCGGCCTCGACGCCGGCCATCCGCTCCCCGGCGGAACCGTCCGCTACGCCGCTCCGTTCGGCATCTGACCCCACCGCTGCCGCGCGGGTCCGTGAGGACACCCGCGCGGCAGCGGCAGCGGCCGCGGCTGGGTTCGCCGGTCAGTCGGTGTGGCGCTGCGGCGGCGGGGTCATGGCCCAGCGGATGGTTCTGGTCAGTGCCTGGCCGGCGGGGCGTACCGCGAGGTCCTCGAGGACGGGGATGCGGGGCAGCAGCAGCATGCTCCGGGCCCAGGACGGGAGCAGTGCGACGGCGTTGGCGGCCAGGCCGGCGTAGAACGGCCGGGCCATGAGGGGGAGCGGCGGCTGGAGCAGCAGGAAGCGTGCCGCGGCTCGGGCCTCCCCGGTGGCGTGCAGTTCGGGCCGGTAGGCGGCGAGGCTGTGCCTCAGGCCTCGGAGGTCGCGGGGCGGGTCGGTCACGCCGAGCGACTCGGCGATCCGCGCGGTGTCGGCGACGTAGGCGTCGCAGGCGGCGGTGTCGAGCGGGCGGGCCCCGTAGTGCTGGTGGGCGCGCAGGAAACTCTCCGTCTGGGCGGCGTGCACCCAGCCGAGCAGGTGGGCGTCGGCCGCGTGGTACGGCGATCCGTCGCCCGTCCGCCCGCGGATCCGATCGTGGATGGCGCGGACGTGGTCCACCGCTCCCTGGGCGTCCTCGGCGGTGCCGTAGGTCGTCACGGCGAGGAAGGTGCTGGTGCGCTGCAGTCGGCCCCACGGGTCGCCCCGGTAGCCGGAGTGGGCGGCGACGGCGGCCATGGCGAGGGGGTGCAGGGACTGGAGCAGCAGGGCGCTGATCCCGCCGATGAACATCGACGCGTCACCGTGGACCGTGCGGATCGGACGGTCGGGGCCGAACCAGCGCGCTCCGGGGGTGCCGTGGATCCGGGCCCGGTTCACCGGCCCGTCGGGGCCCGCGACCCGGTGGAACAGGGCTCTGCCCAGGTGTTCACGCATGTCCGTCAGCATGGTGGCCTCCCGTCCTGCTGACAGTGTCCTGCGCCGGGGCGCGTCCTGGGGAGCGGGCGAGCCGGCCGGGTATGCGGCCGGGCGGCGCCCGTACCCGTACCCCTGACGCCCATACCCCCTACGTCTCCGTCTTGTACGGCGTCGCCGTGGTCCGGCGGTGGGCCAGCTGGAGTGCCGCGCCCGATGCCAGGAGGACCGCTAGGACCGCGTAGCCGTGGGTGAGCGTGGTGGACGCGGCTACGGCGGCCACCAGCAGCGGGCCGCCCGCGTCACCGAGTTCGCGGCCGAGTTCCGCCGCGCCCATGGTCTGGCCGATCCGCGCGGCCGGGGTGGCGGTGGCCAGGGAGGCGAAGCCGAGCGGGGTGATCAGCCCGGTGCCGGCGCCGATCAGGGCGGCTGCCAGGAGCACGCCGGTCAGGCCGGGCAGCATGGCGCAGACCAGGCCGACGGAGGTGGTCAGCAGTCCGGCGGCCAGGCCGGTGCGGGTGGTGAGTCGTCCGTCGTCCAGCGCCCGCCCGGCGCGGGGCTGCACCAGTGCCGCGCAGGCGGCGAGCACGGAGACGGCGGCGCCGGTGGCGACGGTGCCGAGACCGGCGACCCGACCGGAGACCGGCAGGAACCCCACCCCCACCGACAGGGCGGCGGTCGCCGCGGCGAGGGCCGCGGTGGGGGCGAGGAAGGAGGTGTCGGCCAGACGGCGGGCCAGATCGAACACGGTCTGCCGGGCCTTGGGCAGCGGGGGTACGACGGGGACGGCGAGCGCGGCCCACACGGCGACCGCGGCGCCGAGCACCGCCAGGATCGCGAACAGCAGCCGCAGGCCGCCGGCCCACACCAGGACGCCGCCGAGCAGGGGGCCGAGGGTGTAGCCGATCGACTTGTAGAAGCCGTAGCTGCCGAAGGCCCGGCCGTGCTTGGCGGCCGGGTTGAGCCGGGCGACCAGGGCGGAGGCGGACGGCGAGAACGCGGAGGCGGCGGCGCCCTGGCCGAGGCGGGCCGCCCACAGCCAGCCGGGGCTGTCGGCGACGGCGTACAGCGCGGAGGCTACGGCGAAGGCGATCAGTCCGCCGACCATGACGGGGCGGGCCCCGACGCGGTCGGCGAGGGTGCCGAAGACCGGCTTGAGGACGACCTCGGCGCCGTCGTACAGGGCGAGGAGTCCGCCGAGCACCAGCAGGGAGGTGACCGCGTCGGTGGCGTCACTGCCGAGGCTTGCGGCGATGCCGTGCGCGCCGAACGCCGTGGTGAACCCGGCGGCGTACAGCGGCCACATCTGCGGGGCCGGCGCACCGGCGGCCCGCGCACCGGCCGAGGCGCTCACTGCTCGCGCTCCGGGACCTGGTGCAGGGCCGCGAGATCGCGTTCCGCGTAGTCCTCGCAGGCGGCGGCGCACTGCTTGAGCCGTTCACCGGCGTCGGCCGCCTCGGGTGCGCGGAACACGTCGCGTGCGGTCAGGTCGCGGTGCCGGCGCCGCAGCCGCTCCATGGACTGCTCCTCTTCCTCCAGTGAGGCCAGGGTGACATCTTTCAGGTCATCGAGGTGTGTATGCCGTCAGCTTGGTGCCGGGAAGCCGGTGCTTCTTCCAGTGGCGGGCGTAGTGGGGTGGTCCGGAGTGGGCCCTGGTGAGGGCGGCGGCGGGTACGCGGGCGGCCCGGTGCAGCAGGGCGTGCGCGCTGGTGTTGCGGTTGTTGCCGCCGACGTTCGCCGAGGCGCAGCCCGCGTAGTAGCCGACGGGCGGCGCGAGTTTGCCGCTGACCACGCACGGCGGGGTGAGCCCGAGGCGACGCAGGTCGTGCGCGGCGGTGCGGTACTGGTCGGCGGTGGCGCGGGCGTCGGCCGCGTTGCGGTCGAGGACCTCGACTTGCGCGGACAGGTGCAGGGCGAGCAGGACGGCCGCCGCCGCCGCGACCGGGCCGCGCGCGCGGGGCGGGCGGACGGCGCGCAGCGCGTGTGCGGCCAGGGTGGCGAGCGGCAGGGAGAGCAGGGCGTAGGCCGGCAGCAGGAAGCGCGGTGCGGAGTAGTCGATGAGCAGCAGGTACGGAATGCTCAGCGCGGCGGCGCAGGCGACGGGCAGCAGGGTCACGGCGAGGTGCCGCCCGGTGCGCCAGGCCACGGCGCAGGCGATGAGGGCGAGGGCGGGCAGGGCCAGCCACCACAGGGTGAGTTCGGGGTGCCCGAGCGGCACGGTGCACGGGCGGCACAGCAACGGGCCGTTGAGGCTGCGCCAGGCCAGGCCGCCCGCCCAGTGGGTGCCCATGCCGCCCTCGGTGGCGCTGGAGGCGTGCAGCCGGGCGCCGATCCCGCCCCAGCGTACGTATGCCTCCGTGACCCACTGGGCGCTGCCCGCGGCGAGGCCGGCGGCCACGGCGAGCGCGGGTGCCGCGCGCCGCCGGGCGGGGACGATCGCGCAGGCCGCGAGCAGGGGCAGGGCGAGCCAGACGCCGTCGGAGAAGCGGAAGCAGGTGGCGGTCGCGACCATGGCGCCCAGGCCGAGCAGGTACCGTCGGCGCGCCCAGGAGCGTACGGCGCGCAGGAGGCAGCCGACCGCCGCCACAGCGGACAGGGCCACCCACAGGTTGGGCATGTCCTGCGGCCCGTACAGCACGGTGGTCCACAGACCGGCGAACAGCAGCGCGGCGAGCGCGGTCCGCCTGGGGCCGGTCAGCGGCTGCCAGAGGCGGTAGGCGCCGTACAGGGCGGCCGCGGACAGCAGTGCCAGGACGATCCGGAGCGCGGTGGTGGAGCCGGTGACGGTCAGCACAGGGGCCGCCAGGAAGCTGATGCCGCGCGAGCGTGGGGCGCTGAAGTAGGCGGCCGGGTTGCGTGGGTCGACCTGGGAGAGGTACACGGTCTCGTCCCAGCCGAGCCCCAGGTGCGGGACCACGAGGACGAGTTGGGCCAGGGCGTAGGCGGCGGCGACGAGCGCGAGCCACGGGACCGGGCGCGGCGGGCGGGCCCCGGCGGCGGGGCGCGGCCGGGTGAGCGTGTCCAGGATGGTCATGCGGTGAGCACCCCGCTTCCCAGCAGGCCGAGCAGCAGCGCGCCGACGGCGATCCGGTAGACGACGAAGGCGCTGAAGGTGTGCCGGGCGACGAATTTCAGGAGCCAGGCGATGGAGGCGTAGGCGACGACGAAGGACACGGCGGTGCCCACGGCGACCGGCAGTGGGCTCATTCCGGCGCCGAGCGCGTCCTTGAGCTCGTACAGGCCGGCACCGGTCAGCGCCGGGATGCCGAGGAAGAACGACAGCCGGGTGGCCGCCACCCGGTCGAGGTCCAGGATGAGCCCGGTGGACATGGTCGCCCCGGAGCGGGAGAAACCGGGGAAGAGCAGCGCGAGGATCTGCGAGGAGCCGACCAGCATCGCGTCCTTGAGGCCGGTGTCGTCCTCACCGCGCTTGTGCCGGCCCAGCCGGTCCGCCACCCACATCAGACCGGATCCGGCGATCAGCGAGCCGGCCACCACCCACAGCGAGGCGAGCGGGCCGTCGATGAGCGGCTTGGCCACCAGCCCGACGGCCACGACGGGCAGGGTGGCGTAGACGACCCACCAGGCGAACTTGTAGTCGTGGCGCCGGCGCTGCTCGGGGTCGACGATGCCGCGGCCCCAGGCGGAGACGATCCGCACGATGTCCTTGAAGAAGTACACCAGCACCGCGGCGATGGCGCCGACCTGGATCACCGCGGTGAACCCGACCACGGCCGCGTCGTCCACCGGGATGCCCATCAGCCCCTCGGTGATCTTCAGATGGCCGGTGGAGGAGACCGGGAGGAACTCGGTCACTCCCTCGACGATTCCCAGGACGGCTGCCTGGCCGATGCTGATCGCGCTCATGGAACCATTTCTGCGGTGGGCGGACATGTGCTGCTCGGGAGGGCACGGAACGGGGCTCGTACCCAGCGGTGCGCGGTTCAGACGCCCTCGTCAGGGGTGTGATCAGCCGCGCAGTCGGCGGAGGACACGGCCGGCCCGGGCGCGCCAGCGGGCCTTGTTGCGCTGCCGGCCGCGGGACCGGCACGTGGCGGTGAGCTCGGCGAACAGCTCCTCGTAGACGGCCGCGATACGAGCCGGGTCGAAGCGGTGCGCGGCGGTGCGGGCGGCCTCGCCCATGCGCCGGCGGCCGGACTCGTCGGCTATGAGGTGGCACAGCTCGGCCGCGAGCGCCTGCTTGTCGCCCATGGGCACCAGACGGCCGTCGACGCCGTCTTCGATGATCTCGGCGGGACCGAGCGGGCAGTCGGTGGCGACCACCGGCACACCGCACCGCATCGCCTCGACCAGCGTCATCCCGAAGGACTCGGCGTCGGAGGCGGAGGCCACGATCGATGCCCGGGCGAACTCGTCCTCGATGGGTGAGACCACTCCCATCAGGGCCGCCTGGCCGTCCAGTCCCTGTTCGTCGATCAGCCGCCGCAACCGGTCCTTGTCGGTGCCCGCGCCGTAGATGCGCAGGGACCAGTCCGGGAACTTCCCGGCGACCTCGCCGAAGGCCTCGACGAGCAGGTCGAACCGCTTGGCCGGCACCAGCCGTCCGGCCGCGGCGATCACCTTGGCGCTGCCCTCGGCGGGCGGGAGGCCGGGGTCGGGCACGCAGTTGGGGATGGCGAGGGTCCGCACGCCGGGCAGCGGCATCCGGGACCGGTAGACGGCGGCGTCGGCCTCCGTGGTGGTGACCACCGCGTCCAGGTCGCGGTAGTGCCGCGCGAGGTGGGCGCGCAGCCTCTTGCTGTGGGAGTCGTGGGTGAGGTGTTCCTGCGCGATGCGCAGGGCGCGCGGCGAGCCGAAGCGGGCCAGGTAGACGTTGACACCGGGCCGGGTTCCGATCAGTACGTCCGCCTCGCAGGCCCGCAGGTACTCCTCGGCGCGCCGGTCGGTGAGGCGGCTGTACTGCTTGTAGCGCTTCTCGGCAGCGGGGAAGACCTCGGCCGGCTGGTGCAGCAGCGGATCGGCCGCGTCGGCGCCGTGCTCGCGGGTGTCGACCAGGGGCACCACCGTCACCCTGGGGTCGACGGCGAAGCGGGGGCGGGCGCGGTGGCGCAGCATGGAGACGATCGTGACGTCGTGCCGGCCCGCGAGTGCGGCGGCCAGGTTGAGCGTGGTGCGGACGGTGCCGCCTATCCCGTAGACGTTGTGGATCAAAAACGTGATCTTCACGCCGCTTCCTCCCCGTTCGGCTCCGTGGTCGTGTGGGCGCGGCGCCTGGAGCGGAGCATCTCCAGGGCCAGCGGCAGGAGGGACACGGCGACCAGCGCGCCGACCAGCGGCAGCAGGTAGTGATCGACGTTCGGGACGCTGTTCCCCAGGGCGTAGCCGGCGAGCACCAGGCCCACCGTCCACACCAGTCCCCCGGTGATCTGCCAGAGGGCGAAGGTGCGCGCGGGCACCTGCGCGACGCCGGCCAGCGGGTTGAGCACGGTCCGTACCACCGGGATGAACCGGGCCAGCACGATCGCCTTGCCGTGGCCGTACCGGGTGAGCAGCGCCTCGGCCTTGGCCACGCCGTCCAGCAGATGCCGGTTGCGGCTGCGGCCCAACAGGGCCCGTCCGGCGCGGCGGCCGATGAGGTATCCGGTCTGGGCGCCGAGCAGTGCCCCGGCCACGGCGGCGGTGAGCACGCCGGGCAGCGACAGGTGGACGCCCGAGGACCGGGTGGTGCACAGCAGGCCCGCGGTGAACAGCAGTGAGTCGCCGGGCAGGAAGAACCCGATGAGCAGCCCGGTCTCGGCGAACAGCACCAGGAAGACACCCGCGGCCCCGACGGTCGTGAGGAGCGAGGTGGCGTCGAGCACGTTCAGGGCCTGGGGCACCCGGCGGTCCTTTCCTGCCCGCGCTGTCCTTCGGACCTGAGCGCGTGGCACACTCGGAAGGCGGCATCTTTTACACCGCCGTAGAAGTTCTACACGACTGTAGAAGATGAGGGAGGGATCGACAAACCCATGACCCCGAATGCCCACGAGCGAGTCCCCAAACGGGCCAACGGCGAACGAGAGGCGGAGGTCCTCGACCTGCTTCTGCGCGCCGACGGCGCGCTGACGCCCGGCGAGGTGACCGAGCGTCTCGGCGGTGAGCTGACCTACAGCAGCGTGGTGACGATCCTCACCCGGATGCACGCCAAGCAGCTGCTCGACCGCACCCGGCGCGGCCGCGCCTACGCGTACGCCCCCGTCACCGACGACCCCGGCTTCGCCGCCCGCCGCATGCGCACCGTCCTGGAGGAGCGACCCGACCGCGAGGCCGTCCTCGCCCGCTTCGCCGACAGCCTGTCCGCCACGGACGCCGACCTGCTCCGCCAGCTGCTCGGCCCCGACCAGGACGACGACCGGTAGGAAGAGCCCACCCGGATGCGCATCGCCGTCTACCTCCCGCTGCTGCTCCCGCTGCTCGCCCCGCTCGGCGCGCGGATACTCTCCGAGCGGTGCGAACCCCGCCTGGCCACCTGGCTGCTCACCGTTTCCGCCCTGGTGCTCGCCACGGCCAGCACCATCTCGCTGGGACTGCTCGCCATCACGGGGCTCATCCGCATCCCGGCGCTCGCGGGACTCGGTCACTGGTCGGTGCACACGGCGCAGCACGACGACCCCACCGAGCTGTCCGTCGCCCTGGTCGCCGGCCTGCTGCTCGGCGGCGCCTCGGTCACCGCGGCACGCATGCTCTGGCGTCGCGCGCGCTCGCTGGCCACCGCCGCGCTGCGGGCGGCATGCATGCCCGCGCCCGACGACGGCCTGGTCATCGTCGAGGACGAGACCCCGGACGCCTACGCGCTGCCCGGCCTGCCCGGGCGTGTCGTCGTCTCCACCGGCATGCTCCACACCCTCAACACGTCCGAGCGCGGCATTCTGCTCGCTCACGAACGCGCCCACCTGGCCGCGCACCACTATCTCTTCGTGGCGCTCGC
This sequence comes from Streptomyces sp. NPDC015139, assembly GCF_043079785.1. Classification (NCBI taxonomy): domain Bacteria; kingdom Bacillati; phylum Actinomycetota; class Actinomycetes; order Kitasatosporales; family Streptomycetaceae; genus Streptomyces; species Streptomyces sp. NPDC015139. Next base: position 48,967 of record NZ_JBIBUW010000016.1, read on the forward strand.
CCAGTTGGGCGCCGCCGCCAACCCGCTGCTGCGTCCGCTGGCCACCGCCGTCACGTACACCATCGAGCGCTGGGCCGACGAACACGCGGGCACGGTCACCGGCGACCGCGTCCGCGTCGCCCGCACCGTGGGCAAGGCCGCGCTGGCCGCACACGACACGGTGGCCCGCGCCCCCGGAGCCGCCATGGGCATCCTCGGCCGCCGCGGCCCGCTGGCCGGCGCCGGGCCCGTGCCCCGCCGGGTCGCCGCCCTGCTCGCTCCACCCCTCGGCCGACACCCCTGGCTCGCCGCCGCGACCGTGGTGATCCTGGCGGCCGCGACCCTGTCCACCGCCGAGGCGGCCCACGATCTGCACGCCCTGCTGGAGGCCGTGGGCGCGTCGTAGCCCGCTGGACGACGGGCTTCGCGACACAGGACAGGGGGTGACCCGGCGGGTTCTTCGCGGGGCTCACGCGGGCTGCTATAGATGGCAGCGCCCTCGGCCGCGCCCGCCGCCCACCAGCAGACACGTGGAGCAGTTCCTATGACCTCCTGCGAAGTCTTCGGCTGGGAGAACGGCAGCGCCGGCGGGTACTACCGGGTGCAGCTCCCCATGAGGAGCCTCGCTGGTCTCGGACATGCCGCCGCCGGCGGTACGGCGCTTCCGGCCGACTGGCTTCGCGACAACCCGGACATGATCGTCGTCGGGCAGCGGATCCTCGAACCCCGAGCCAGCCGGCTGTGGCAGGAGATGGCGGCGGCGGGGCGCAGACTGATCTTCGAGATCGACGACGATCTGTGGAACATCGATCGTTCCTCGCCCTTCTTCCACGGCCTCATGCAACGCGAGGACATCCGCGAGAACCTGCGGCGGAACATCGAGGTCGCGCATGCGGTCACGGTCACCACGGAGCCGCTCGCCGACCGCGTGAGGACGATCAACCCTCGCGTTCACGTCATTCCCAACGCGGTACCGGACTGGCTGCTCGATCACCGGCCGGCCCGGCGCACGGACGGGATCGTCACCGTCGGCTGGGGCGGGGACGGTACCCACGCGATGGACTGGGAGGATCACGCCGAGCCGATCCGCGGCTTCTTCTTCCGGCATCCCCACACCGAGATGCACTGCATGGGCGCCGACTACGACCTCGGACTCACCCCCGAGGGACGCACCAGATTCACCCCGTGGATCAAAGGGGTCGAGCCCTATCTCCGCGCGGTCGACTACCACATCGGCATCGCGCCGCTGCGGAAACACGTCTTCAATCACAGCAAGTCCGCTCTGCGGACCCTCGAGTACGCCGCCCTCGGTATCCCGGTGGTCGCCTCCGCCGTCGGCCCCTACGCACGCCATGTCCGTGAGGGAGTCACCGGATACCTCGTGCGCCGCGCTCACGAGTGGGACACCTGCCTGGACGCCCTCGCGAACGACGCCGATCTCCGCGACCGCATGGGTGCGGCGGCCAGAGAGCACGCCTCCCTCCACTCGAGCAGTCGTGTCGCCCCCCTGTGGGAGAAGGCCGTCTTCGGCTGATCGTGGCGGCGGCGGTCCGCGGGCGACCCCCATCTCGTGTGTCGTGTTCCCGCCACTCATGGCACGATCTCGCTCCCGAGCGCGAGGTGCTCGGCGAGGGGGAGAGTGCCGCCCGTGCGCCGGAACCGACGGCGCAGCGGCCCCGTAGAACTTGGAGGCGCAGGTTCCACTGCTGATTCCACGGGGCCGCCGCTCTGCTCGCCTACCCCGCGGTGCGTCCCATAGGCCCGATTTCATCCAGCCGTCTCCGCCGTGCCGGATCTCCGCGCGAGTGAGGCCCGGCCGTGTCCGGCCGGGCCTCACTCCTACTTCCCTCGCGGCGCGCTGCGGTGCCGAGCGCCCGCCTCTACCAGCGGTACCAGCGACCCTTGCGGCCGCCACTGCCGGCCGGCCGGACCACGAAGCCCAGCAGCCACAGCACCAGCACGATCACCGCGATCCACCACAGCGCCTTCAGTGCGAAGCCCGCGCCGAAGAGGATCAGAGCCAGAAGAAGAACCAGAAGCAGGGGAACCATTGTTATCAACCTCCTGGCCACCGAATGCCCTTACTTCACCCCTACAAGCACACAAAATATGAGTTATTTTCACGGGACGCGGGGCATGGGGGTGGGTCGCGCTGTTCCCCTCTCTCCCGCATCCCGCGTGCCACACCTCCGCACCCATGTGACCTCCTCCGGCGCGGCGCCAGGAGGACGATTCCCGACGGACCAATCCGGGCCGCGCCTGGTACCGGATTACGCGGGCATGTTCTGGCCTGTCGCACCCGTGAGAGGAACGTTGTGAAGGAAGCCGTGTTCATCGGCAGGAAGCCCTCTCCCGGGCCTGATCTGCAACAACTGCTGCGGGAGGTGGCCCTGGGCGACCACGAGGCGTTCGCCGCGCTCTACGACGCGGTGGCCGGCTCCGTCCTCGGAGTCGTCCGCGCGGTCCTGCGCGACCAGGCACAGTCGGAAGAGGTCGCACAGGACGTCCTGGTCGAGGTGTGGCGCACCGCTCCCCGCTACCGAGCCGAGCGCGGGTCGGCCATCAACTGGATCCTGACCGTGGCGCACCAGCGGGCGGTGGACCGGGTCCGCTCGGTCGAGGCCGCCGCCGCACGCGACACCAAGGCCGCCCTGCTGGAGCGGACACCGGCTTACGACGAGGTGACCGAGCAGGTCGAGAGCCGCCTGGAGCAGGAGCAGGTACGCCGCTGCCTGCGCACCCTGACCGAGCTGCAGCGCCAGTCCGTCACCCTGGCCTACTACCAGGGGCTCACCTACCGGCAGGTCGCCGAGGCGCTGGCGCTGCCGCTGGGCACGGTCAAGACCCGCCTGCGGGACGGTCTCATCCGGCTCCGCGACTGCCTGGGGGTGACCGCATGAGCGTCACCGATCTGCACAGTCTCACCGGCGCGTACGCCCTGCACGCGCTGCCCGACGACGAGCGCGCCGCCTTCGAGCACCATCTCACCGGCTGCGAGGCCTGCGAGCAGGAGATCGCCGAGTTCACCGCGACAGCGGCACGCCTGGCCCTGGCGGCCACCACACCGGTCCACCGCGCCATGCGGGATCAGGTTCTCGGCCGCGTCACCACCGTGCGCCAGGTGCACCCCGACGTCGCCCGGGCCGAGCAGGTCCGCCGCCTGGTGCCGCGGTGGCGCGGGCCGGCCCGGTGGGCGCTGGCCGCGAGCGTCGCCGCCGCGGTCGCGTTCGGTGGCACCGCCGTATGGCAGTACGAACGCGCCCAGGACGCGCACCGGCAGGTGGTCCGGGCGCAGCGGCACGCCGACGAGCTGGCCCGTGTGCTGGCGGCTCCCGATGCCCGCAGCCGCTCGGCGAAGGTGGCGGGAGGCGCGGGAACGCTGGTGGTGTCCGCCGGACGCGACGAGGCCGTGTTCGTCGCCTCGCGCATGCCGGCCCCGCCGCACGGCAAGGTGTACCAACTGTGGTTCGCCGACGGCCAGAAGATGCGCTCGGCCGGGCTGATGAACCCCGGCCGCACCAGTCAGGCCGTCCTCATGGAGGGAGCGGTCGGCCGGGCCTCGGGCGTCGGCATCACCGTCGAGCCGGCCGGGGGGTCCGAGCAGCCGACCTCCGCACCCCTCGCTCTGCTGCGGATGCCGGCCTGACCACCGGGGAGGCAGCCGGTCCCCCGGCCGCCTCCCCGCTCCGCGGCGCCCGCGGACTCGTCCGACCCTGTCAGTCGGCCGCCGGTGCGACCACCCTGATCGTCTTGAGGTCCGGGGCACTGGCGTCGGGCGGGTTCATGCCCGCCTGCCGCCCGGTGAGCAGATAGCGCAGCACCGGTTCCGTGAGGCGTTCACCGGGCAGTACGGCGGGAATCCCCGGGGGGTAGGGCGTGATCATCTCCGCTGCCACGCGCCCCGCGGCCTCGGCCGTCGGCACGTGCTCCGCCGGCCCGAAGAACGCGTCGCGGGGCAACCGGACCTGCTGCGTCCGCAGCTCGGCCGGCGCGGGCACGTCCACCCGGGCGCCCGGGGCGAGGTCGGGTGCTCGGGTGTGGTCGACAGCCATGGCCGCGCGGGTTCCCCGGGTCGTCGGAGTCACTCGGGCGGCTCCGGACGCGTCCGGACCTGCTGCCAGTAGCCGTACACGTGCTGTTCCGCCTCCAGCACCGGGGAGAAGGCGTCGTCCGGGACTCCCGCCGCGGACGGCGCGGCGTGCACCGTGCCGGAGGTGAGGCGGTGGCGCAGCCGCCGGACGGCACGGGCGGTGGGGCCACGGCCGCCCTGGTGGAGGACCGCGGCGCGGGCGACCAGGACGACGGCGACGACCGCTGCGGCCGTCAGAGCGGCGGAGGCTTGCTGATCGGACATGAGGTGGGCGTCTTTCGTCGGGTGCTGATCGCAGGGGCAGGGCCGGGTGTCGGTACCGGCGGGACATGAGGGCCGGGGATCCGTACCGGCCAGGTGGGAGGGCCGGGTGTCCGTACCCGTCAGGTGCGGGTATCCCTGCCGGCCCTCCTCCATTCCTGTGCGCGCCGGCCTTGGCGGGGAACGCCGGGGCCGGCCGACCGGGCCGCAGGCGATACGGGTCGCCCGCGGCCGGCTCATCCCTTCCGGCGGCAGGCCAGCCACACCACGGCGGCCACGCCGGCGGCCGCGAGCAGCACGTTGCGGTTGTCCCGCGCCGCGCGTGCGCCCCGGGCCGTCTTCTGCCGTACCGGTTCGGGTGCCTTCTCCTCCCACAGCTGACCGGCCCGGGCCGCCTTCGTCCGGGCCTGCTCCGCCGCGCGGGAGGCCTTGTCCTTCACCGGGTCGGGCAGCCTGTCCTGCGCCTGCTGCGTCAAGTCGGCGGCCTTGGCCTTCAGTTCACCGGCCTTGAGCGCGGCCTGCACCTTCAACTCGCCCGCCTTCGTGGCGACCTGTTCCTTCACTTCGGCGGCCTTCTCCTGCGTGCGCGCCTTGACGTCGGCCTTGGCAGCGAGCGCTTCGACCGTCTGCCCGAGTTCGGTCCGGGTCTGCTCGACCTGCTCGCGCAGTTCCTCGGGGCTGGAGGCCGAGGGCTCGTCGTGGGGCGGCTGGGTCATCGGTGCGCACTCTCCTTGATCGTGGCCACATCGGCCTTCACGTTCTCGACGGTCTGCTCGGGCGCGGGCGGCGCGGCCTGGTCGACCTGCTTCTTTCCGCTCATGGCCATCACCGCGGCGATCACACCCAGCACCGCGGTGACGATCAGTGCCGCCGCCCACACCGGCAACGGCACCGCCAGCCCGGCGATGGCGGTGGCGACCAGCGCTTCCAGCATCAGGAAGCCGACGACGCCGGCGCCGCCGAACAGGCCACCCCCCTTGCCGTAACGCTTGCCCTTCTCCTTCATCTCCGCCTGCGCCAGCCTCAGCTCACCCCGCACCAGCTCCGTCAGCTGCTGCGACGCCCGCTGCACCAACTCGCCCACCGGCTCCTGACCTGAGCGGTCCACACTGCCTTCGGATGCGGTGTCGTGCGGCTGCGTGGTCGACACGGCGTCACCTCCGTTCCTCTGTGTTTCCGCAGGCCGGGCTGGGGCCCTCGCCCGGCCGTCCGACGAGCGCGCGAGTACCCCGAACGGGCGAGTCAATCGTCGCTCGACGTCCCGGACGGGACGGAAGCCCGATGCGGGACTCGACCGGCGTGCCGGAACGTTCGCGCTGGGGGGGCCGCCCTAGGCCGGGTGGCGCGCGATCGGACGCGGAGCTCGATGCGTGAGCCAGGCGCCGGCCAGGCCGATGACGGCACCGCCGGCGACGTCGGTCGGATAGTGCGCACCGCTCTGCACCCGTTCGAGCGCGACCAGGGCGGCCGGCAGCGCGCATACGGCCCCGGCGGCGGGCCAGGCCGACGCCACGGCCGCCGTGAAGGCCACGGCGGCCGCGGTGTGACCGGACGGGAACGACGACGAGTCGGGGCGGTCGTCCACCTCGTCGTGGGGGAACCATTCCTTCGGCGGCCGAGGCCGGTCGGCCAGCCGTTTGCCCAGGCCGTTCGCGACGAGCTGGCCGAGGAGCAGGGCGGTCAGGCCGGTCACCGCCGCCCTGCGGCCGCGCCGCCCGCCCAGCCATGCCATCGCGACGGCGGCGCCCCACCACAGCTTCGTGCTCTCGGCGGCTTCCTCCACCGCCGACAACACCCTGCCGACATCAGGGGGAATGTGTGCGGCAGCCTGTTTGGCCAGCGACCGATCAGCGTCGTACAAACCCGCCGGAATCCTCATGAGGGGCAGGTATCCCGAGGTCACCGCCGTATGCCTGGCCCGTCCGTCGCTCGGGCGGCTACGGCCTGTCCCCCGCGCGCCCCGGCAACCGGGCGGCGAGCGCCTGCCCGAGCGCCAGCACGCTCAGGGCGAACATCGTGACTCCCAGCGGCACATGGAGCAACGGCACGTGCGCTATGCCCAACACCACCTGCACGGAGGCGAGTACGAGGAAGCCGGAGGCGTGCAGGACGGGTCGCGGCGACCCTCCGCCCGGCTTCCACGCCAGGACCGCGGCGAGCACGTACAGCATCGACGCGCCGTACATCACGCGTGCTCCGACACCGTGCAGCACCTCTCCGTGGGACGAGGAGAGCAGCACTCCGGCGGTGACCGCCTGGAAGAAGATGCACAAGGTCTGCAGGGCGATCGCGACCTGAAGGAACGTAAGGCCGCGCTGTTGCGCCGTAGTCCGGGTGATGGCCATGGCGTGGTCCCCTTCTCTGCCTCACGGCGGTGATCGGTAGTGTCTCGGTGGTCCGACGACGCAGGCCCGGAAAATGTGAGGCGACATGAGCACCCCACCCGAGCAGGGGCACGACGGATCCGGGCCCGGGACGGCCGTCGGGGAGCGGCGCCAGTTGGTCAACGTCGCCTATCGGCTGCTCGGTTCACTCACCGAGGCCGAGGACGCGGTGCAGGAGGCCTACGCCCGCTGGTACGCGATGTCACGGCAGCAGCAGGAGGCCGTCCGGTCGCCCGGCGCCTGGCTGACGACGGTGGCCGGCCGTATCTGCCTGGACCTGCTCGGCTCGGCGCGGGTCCGGCGCGAGCGCTACGTCGGCGAGTGGATACCCGAGCCGCTGCCCGACCGTACGGAGTGGATCAGCGGGCCGGCGGGCGGCGACGGGGCCGACCCGGCGGACCGGATCACCCTGGACGAGTCGGTCGACATGGCCTTCCTCGTCGTGCTGGAGTCGATGACGCCGGCCGAACGTGTGGCGTTCGTCCTCCACGACGTCTTCCGGTACTCCTTCGCCGAGATCGCCGAGATCGTCGGCCGTACCCCCGCGGCCTGCCGGCAGCTGGCGTCCTCCGCCCGCCGCCGTGTTCGCGCCGCACAGGCACCGGCGGTCCCGAAGGCCGGGCAGGCCGGTCTCGTGCGGCTCTTCAAGCAGGCGTGGGAGGCACGCGACATGGAGGCCCTGGTGGGCCTCCTCGACCCGGACGCCACGATGGCCGCCGACGGCGGCGGGATGGTCGGCGCCGTCCGCCGCCCGGTCGAGGGCAGCGACCGCATCGCCCAGTACCTGATCCACATCGCCACCGTCGCCCCCGGGCTGACGCTCCTGGAGCGGACGGTCAACGGCCGGCCCGGCCTGGTCGCCCAGCGCTCGGGCGTCACCATGACCGTGGCGGCCTTCGACCTCGCCGGCGACCGCATCACCCGCATCTGGGCGGTCCGCAATCCGGAGAAGCTCCGCCCGTGGACGGAAGACGGTCGGAGCTGACCTCTCCCTGTCCGCGAGCGGCGAGGGGGTGGGACCCTGCGGGCCGCCGACGACCGGGCACCGACGGCCACCTCGCTCAGGGGATATGCGGGAACGGGCGCGCTGTCAGCGCGTGGGCGACACGCCCTCGTCCGCGGAGTCGTCGGTGCGCAGCCAGATGGTGCGCTGCGGGAACGGGATGTCGATCTCGGCGGCGTCGAGGGCGTCCTTGGCCCGGCGGCGCAGTTCGCGGGTGACGGCCCACTGCTGCAGGGGGACGGTCCTGGCCGCGATACGGACGACCACCCCGTCGGCGTCCAGTGACTGCACGCCCCACACGGTGGGGTCCTCGAGCAGCAGGTCGGTGAAGGCGGGGTCCTGGCGCACGGCGCGTCCCGCCTCCTCCAGCACGCGGTAGACGTCGTCGAGGTTGGCGTTGTAGGCCACGGCGACGTCCAGGACGGCGCGGGCCCAGTCCTGGCTGTCGTTGCGGACGCGCAGGATCTCGCCGTTGCGGATGTGCCACAGACCGCCGTTGAGGTCACGCACATGGGTCAACCGCATACCGACGTGTTCGACCTCTCCCACGGCTTCGCCCAGATCGACCGAGTCACCGACCCCGTACTGGTCCTCGATCATGATGAGCAGCCCCGACAGGTAGTCGGCGACGAGGCTCTGCGCACCGAAGCCGATCGCCAGGCCGACCACGCCGGCGCTGGCCAGGAGGGGCCCCAGGGCGATGCCGACCTGGTCGAGGATCATGGCCGTCCCGATCAGGAACAGCACGATGGTCACCGCGCTGCTGAGCACGGAGCCGATGGTGCGGGCCCGTTGCTCACGTCGCTGCCGGGCACGGGAGCGGTCGCGATGGAGGACGGCGACCCCACGGTCCGAACGCGGCCGCCGTGCCTCGCCGTCGCCGCCCGAGGGCTCCAGGATGTGCTGGACGACACGGGTGATCGCCCGCTTGGCGACCGAGCGGACGACGGCAAGGACGACCACGATGAGCGCGATGCGCAGCGGGACTTCGACCCAGGCCGCGGCGTGCTCACGCATCCAGCCCGGCCACGCGACGGCGAGCCTGTCGGCGGCGACGGGACCGGTCGGTTCGAGCGGGTTCGGTGTCGGCACAGTGCCTCCGTTCTTCGAATGGTTCACGATTCACCGGCCGTGCCTACCCCGTGTCACACGGATCATGATCGCCGAATGCGGCCGGATCGTTCCGCGTGGCCCGGGCGGCGGGGTGAGGGCACCGGCCCGGACTGCTGTTCCAGGGGTGAACGGGGTCAACTCCCACGGTCCGTCGGATCGGCAACTGACACGCTGCTCGAAGTGATCCGTTCCCCGTCCATGCGGCGGGACGGTCGGCCGTGAGGGGTGAGGTCGTCAGCGTGACAGAGGGCGCGAACGGTGCGTTTCGGCACAGTGACGGCAGCCCTCCGCCTCTGCCTAGTCCGGAGTCCGCCGGGCGGCCCCGCCGGGTTCCGCGTCACGTCGCGTGCGTGATGGACGGCAACGGACGGTGGGCGACGCAGCGGTCACTGCCGCGTACCTCGGGTCATCATGCGGCGGAGACCACGGTGATCGACGTCATCGAGGCGGCGAGGGCCGCGGGGGTCGAGTGGCTGAGCCTGTACGCGTTCTCCACCGAGAACTGGCGCCGCCCGAGCACCGAGGTCGACTTCCTCATGCGGCTGGTGCGCCGGGTCGTCCGCAAGCACGCGCCGCTGCTGCACGCCCGCCGGATCCGCTGCCGGTTCCTCGGTGTGACGGACCCCCCGGATCCCCCGGGCGCTGGCCGAGGACTTCGCCGACCTGACGACCCTGACCGGAGACAACCCGGGCATGACCCTGACCGTCGCGTTCGACCACGGCGGGCGCCGGGACATCGTCGAGGCCGCACGGTCGCTGATCCGCGCCGGGCTCTCGCCGGAGGAGGTGACCGAGGAGAGTTTCGCCGCGCACCTGTCCTTCCCCGACACACCCGATGTGGACCTGGTCATCAGGACCTCGGGGGAACAGCGCATCTCGAACTTCATGCTCTGGCAGGTCGCGTACGCCGAGTGGGTCTTCCCGCCCGTGCTGTGGCCCGACTTCCGCGCGCCGCACTTCCTGGAGTGCCTGCACAGCTACCAGCAGCGCGACCGCCGTTTCGGTGACGTGCTGCCGACGCAGAACGGAGAACTCTGATCATGAGCACCGAAGCCGACGGCCGCCCGGTTCGCACCGACGCGGACGCCAGTGGGCCTGACGGCGCCTCCGCCCGTCCGGGCGTCGAGGAAGGCCAGGAGTCGTTGTTCGGCGAGGGGTCCTGGTTCAACGAGTTCTTCGGCGACCCGCGTTGGGCGTTGGCCATGGTCCGGGCGACCGTGCTGGAGGCCGCGCACCCGCAGATCGGCGGCGCGCTGATCGACAACTCCACGTTCGTCGCCCACCCCTGGCGGCGGTTGCGCAACACCCTCACGAGCCTGCAGCGCATGTTCGGCGCCGACGAGCAGGTGCGGGCGCGGGAGGCGGCGCGCCTCAACCGTCTGCACGCGCGGCTGAACGGGACCGACGCGCAGAACAGGCCCTACGACGCCATGGACCCGGAAGTGCGGGCCTGGGTGGTGGCGACCCTGTTCGACAGTGCCGTCACCATGTGCCGGCTGAGCGGGCAGCCCCTCGGCGAGGACGTCGTGGAGCGGTTGTACGCCGAATTCCGGGCCTACCTGGCCGCGTTGGGCGACGACGCCGGGCTGCTGCCGCCCACCGTCAGCGAGTTCTGGATCTACTACGACCGGGTGGTCGCGCAGGAGCTGGAGAACACCGAGGCCATGCGCATCATCCTGTACAAACTGTTCGACCACCTCCCGGCGCCTCCGCTGCTGACCGGTCTGCCCACCCTGTGGGCCACCGGCCGGGCCGTCGCCGGGCCGCTCATCGGCGCGATCACCGTGGCCTCCCTCCCGGAGCCGTTCCGCAGGCGCGCGGGCCTGCCCGAGGTGCCCGGCGCCCAGACCCTGATGCAGGGCGCCTATCTGACCGCCGGCCTGGCCCGCTTCCTCCCCGACGGCTGGATCCGCGCGGACGCCGTCGCCGACCTGCTGGCCCTTTCCCCCGACAGCGACGACCCGCGGGCACGGACGATCACCGCCCTGCGGAAGAGGATGAAGCGGGCCGGAGCCCTCATCCGGCTCATGACTCCGCTGCCGGATCCGGAGCCCACCCGGGCGACGGCCACTCGGCGCGGCGCGGAGGAGTTCTTCCGCGCGGTGCTGGACCAGACCGGGGACGGCTACCTGGACTGGCCCGACCTCGCCGCCATGGCGCGGGAGTTGTCCACCCGTCTGGACCTGGACGAACCCGAGGAGACGCGGCTCTACGACGCCTGTGCCGACTGGTGGCGCGAACTGCAGGCGGCTCTCGACACCGACGGCGACGGCCGTGTCAGCGCCGGCGAGTACGCGGCCGCGGTGCCCCGGCTGGCCGGACCGGCACTGATCAAGGTCGCGGAGGTCCTCTTCGCCGCCACCGACAAGGACGGCAACGGCACCATCGACGCGGACGAGTACCGCACTCTGTTCCGCACCGCGTTCCACCACGACATGGACACCGCCGACGGCACCTACGGCCGGAGCGCGTTCATCAACGACTTCCTCGCGTTCATGTCGGGCCGGCACCGCTCAGCCCTCTTCGATCCACTCCTCGCGGACGCGTGAGCGGCGTCCGGACTACCCTCCGTGGACCTGGTCGGGCCCGGTCCACGGCCGCCGCGCCCGTCCCGTGTGACAGCGGCGTACGGAACATGTCACAGGGCGCGTACCACCGGGCGCCGTCGCTTCCCTGCCGCTCCGCCCGGTGGGATCTTTACCGCCCGGAGCGGCCCGCGGGGGGCCGCCGGGAGGAAACGGGGTGGACACCTTGACGTACCGACAGCAGCGCGACGGAAGACCCGTCGGAAGGATTCGGAGCGCCGGTGGATCCGGCGCGAGCGGCACGAGGCGGCGCGTGCGGGCGACGGTCGCGGCCACGGCGCTCGCCATGGCCGTACCGCTGACCCTCGGCGGGGCGGCGGACGCGGGGGCGGCGACGGACCACTCGATCGTCTTCGCCCGCTACACCGCGACCGCGCCGGTCGAGGACCTGTACGCGATCTCCCCCGGTGGCGGAGCGCCCGTCGCGCTCACCCACACCGCCACCGTCAGCGACGTGATGCCCAGCTGGTCCCCGGACGGGAAGCGGGTGGCCTTCGTCCGCTACGGATCCGGGGGCGCCGTCGACGGCATCTGGACGATGAAGACCACGGGCGGCGGGCTGAAGGCCGTTCCCGGCACCAAGGGCGCCTCCGACCCGGCGTGGTCCCCGGACGGCAAGCGCATCGCCTACGCCAAGCCGGTCGGCACCCAGCGCGAGATCTACGTGGCCGACATCGACGGCTCACCGGCCGTTCGGCTCACCCACACGGCGGCGGACGATCTCCACCCGACGTGGTCGCCGGGCGGCACGTACCTGGCGTTCAACCGTGCGGACGCCAGCGGGCACAGCAGGGTGATGCGGATCCGGCTGTCCACCCTGGCGCAGACACCGGTCACCGGGTCCGGCTCCCACGACTGGACGCCCGACTGGTCTCATGGCAACCGCATCGCGTTCAGCCGCGTGGACTCCTCCGGCTTCGCCCGTCTCTACCTCGTCCGCCCCGACGGCACCGGGCTGCACCGCATCACCGCGTCCCGCCGCAACGACAAGAACCCCTCGTGGTCGCCGGACGGCAAGCGTCTGGTCTTCACCCGGGGCGGTGGCGACGACGCGGACCCCGAACACCTCTATCTGGTGCGGGCCGACGGCACCGGCCTGACCCAGCTCACCAAGACCGACTCCCACGACCTGGAGGCGGACTGGCGTCCGTGACCCCTGTCGGAGTGTGAGCGCAACACCCGGGCGCCATCCGGGTGTTGCGCTCATGGACGGGTCCGCCCCCGGGGCGGGCCCGCCTCGCCGGGGCGGGACACGCTCAGCCCGTCGGCAGGGAAATCCACGAGCAGTCCTCCAAGATCCGTAATGGTGTGAGGGAGCCGTGGCCGCAGCGCGCCACCCTCACCTACGCTGTTCCATGGATCCACGGAGGACGACGGTGGAGGGCACCAGCACACCTGCGGTCCGCCTCGACGACGGCATGACCGGCCGGGGCGACGCCGCCGCCGTGCCGCCGCCGTTCCCCGGGCCGCCCGACGGACCCGTCTACCTGGACTACAACGCCACCACGCCCGTCGACCCACGGGTCGTCCAGGCGATGATCCCGTACCTGACCGGCTTCTTCGGCAACCCCTCCAGCAGCCACCCCTACGGCGCCGAGCCCCGGCGCGCGCTGGGTGAGGCCCGGGCCCGGGTCGCCGCCCTCATCGGGGCCCGCACCGGCGAGATGGTCTTCACCGGCTCCGGTTCGGAGGCCGACCTGCTCGCAGTGCGCGGCGCGGTGCTGGCCTCCGGCCGCTCACGGCCGCATGTGATCACGCAGGCCACCGAGCACCCGGCCGTGCTGGAGAGCTGCCGGTCCCTGGAGCGCCTGCACGGAGCGCGCGTCACCGTGCTGCCGGTCGACGGCGACGGGCAGGTCGACCCGGCCGCGCTGGCCTCCGCGCTCACCGAGGCGACGGTGCTGGTGTCGGTCATGGCCGCCAACAATGAAACGGGCGCCCTCCAGCCGGTCACCGAACTCGCCGCCCTCGCGCACGAACGCGGGGCTCTCTTCCACTGCGACGCGGCCCAGGCGGCGGGGAAGATCCCGCTCGACGTCGGCGAGCTGGGCGTGGACCTCCTCACCGTCGTGGGGCACAAGATGTACGCGCCGAAGGGCGTGGCCGCGCTCTATGTGCGCGACGGCGTGCGGCTGGAGCCCGTGGTCCACGGCGGCCCGCAGGAGCAGGGGCTGCGGGCCGGCACGGAGAACGTCGCCCTGGCGGTCGCCCTCGGCGCCGCCGCCCGTGTCGCGGCCCATGAGCTCGACGACGGCACACCGGACCGGATCGCGACCCTGCGCGACGACCTCCATCAGCGGCTGAGGACGGCACTGCCCGGCCGCGTCCATCTCAACGGCCCCGAGAAGGCGCGCCTGCCGAACACCCTGAACGTCCGCATCGACGGCGTGCTCGGACACGAACTCCTGGCCGCCGCGCACGGCGTCGCGGCCTCGACGGGTTCGGCCTGCCACAGCGGCACCCACACCCCGTCGCCGGTGCTGACCGCCATGGGACTCGAACCGGCCAGCGCGCTAGGGGCGTTGAGGCTGACGCTGGGCCGCTGGTCCACGCCCGCGGGCATCGAGACGGCGGCGAACGCACTCATCGAGGCGGCTGCCGGGCACTGACCCGCCCCGGCCGAACCGATGGCGCCGGGGGGAGGGCAGGCCGCAGGGCCGGGACGGCGCCCACCGCCCACCGCCCACTTCCCGCCGCCCGCCCGGGAAAAGAACGCGGCCCGCGTGGCGTCAGCGGTCGTCGGCCCCCGGGTCGCCGTGGGCGGTGTCGTCGGGGGCGGTGTCGTTCGGTCCCAGCCGTACGCAGCACTCCCCCGGGGTCGGGGCGAGGACGGCCTCGACCCCGCTGACCTCGAGGCCGTCGAGGTACCCGCTGAGGAAGGCCTGGTTCATCCCGCAGACCAGGGCCGGAGCCTTCGCGGCCAGTGGGTGGAAGGGGCAGTTGCGCAGCCGCAGCCGGGTGGGGGTCTCCCGGACGGGCTCGTAGCCGTACGCGTCGAGCAGGCCCTCGCAGGCGGTCAGCCCACGCTCCGGGCCCAGACGGCCCGGGCGGGTCTCCTCCCGTGCGGCCGCGCCCAGCTCATGGCCACGCCGCCCGGCGGTCCGTACCGCGGCCTGCTCCGCCTTCTCGTCCGCGCCCTCGGTCAGCACGGCCTCCAGGAGAAGGTCCGCCAGGAGTTCGTGGCGCCGGTCGGGGATGCTCACCGTGATCTGCGCGCCGGTGGGCTCGTACACCTTCGGCTGCCGGCCGACCTTGCGGATCCCGCCGGGCGACTCGTACCGCGCGCGCAGCAGGCCCGCGTCGACGAGCTTGTCGAGGTGGAAGGCGGCGAGCTTGCGGGAGATGCCGACGCTGGCGGCGGCCTCGTCACGGGTGACAGCGCGGCGAGCGCGCCGGATGAAGGCGAACATGCGTCGCCGCGAGTCCTCGCTCAGGACGCTGACGGAGTCGATGGCGCTCTCGGCCGCGTCGGCCCGCACAGTCGGATCGGAAGCCACAGGACCACGGTAACTCCCACCGGCCTGGGCACAAGCCCTGCCCCAGCCTCGTGCCGTGCGCGTCTTGACGCCTCTCCGTAATAAGACCAAGATTTGTTGGTGAAACTACGTAGGAGGTTGCGATGGCCGACGAAACACGGCTTCCTTCGAAGCGCCCGGTCAGTGCGCTGCTCGCCGGGCCCTACGGCCACCCGTTCCACCCGATCCTGGTGACCGTGCCGATCGGGGCCTGGGTGACCAGCCTGGTGTTCGACATCGCGTCGCACGTCGTGCACCGTCCGGAATTCCTGACCCACTCCTCGCAGTGGTTGATCGCGGTCGGGGTGATCGGTGCCCTGCTCGCGGCCACCGTCGGTTTCCTCGACCTGTTCGCGATCCCCGCCGGCACCCCCGCGTTCCGTACCGGCTTGGTGCACATGACGCTGAACCTGCTGGTGACCGCCGCCTACGCCGGCAACTTCCTGTGGCGGTACGGCGCCCACGCCGACGGAGGAGGGGTCGGGGCCGGGCAGCTGGTCCTGTCGGCACTCAGCGTGGCGGCGCTCGGCGTCTCGGGTTTCCTGGGCGGCAAGCTCGCGTACCGCTACGGCGTCCGCGTGGCCGACGAGCGCACCCAGGCCGAGGGCTTCACCCCCGACCCCGGCCGGACGAGCACCCGTTCCAGCGTGTGAGCCGGCCGGCTCCCCTCCTGCGGCCGGTGCCCGCCGGCCGTGTCCGACCCCCACTTCCTTCTGGGAGCACCTCATGGACATCGCAGCACTGATCGCCTGGGTGGTCACCGCCCTCGGCGGCTTCTACATGCTCGGAACCTGGGTCCAGCGCGGCGGGATCCGGCAGCAGCGGACCGGCACCAGTCGTCTGCCCGCCCCGGCCGTCCTGGGCCACTTCGCCCTGGCCGCGATCGGACTGGTGGTGTGGATCGTCTACGTCGTGGCCGACGAGGCCGCCCTCGCCTGGACCGCCTTCGTCCTGCTGCTGCCGGTGGCGCTCCTCGGCTTCGTGATGCTGGCGCGCTGGATTCCCGTCCACCGTGCACCGGCCACCGGCGCGGGGCCGCACGTCACCGCGGCGGCCGCAAACGCGGATGACGCCGTCCCCGCCGAACGGCACTTCCCGGTGCCGGTCGTGGTGGCACACGGCCTGTTCGCCGTCGCCACCCTCCTCCTGGTCCTGCTCACCGCCCTGGGCGTGGGAGGCAGCTGACATGACCGAGCACCTCCACCCCGCCACCGCCCGGACAGTCCCGCTCGACGACCAGGAGAAGGCCACCGCACGGCCCGCCCTGCGCGTCGTCCACGAGACCGCCGGGATCGACATCGCGGCCGCCGAGGCGGCCGCCGGCCGGTTCCTCGACGCCCTCGGCATCTCCACCGCCTCCGAGAGCCTGCGGGGCACGCCGGGGCGGATGGCCCGCGCGTACGCCGAACTGTTCGCACCCCGCTCCTTCGACCTGACGACGTTCCCCAACGACGAGGGCTACGACGAGCTCGTCCTGGCCCGCCGTATCCCGGTCCGAACCGTCTGCGAGCACCATCTCCTGCCGATCGTCGGTACCGCCCACGTCGGCTACCTGCCCGGCACCCGCATCCTGGGGCTGTCCAAGCTGGCCCGCGTCGTCGAGCATTTCGCCTGCCGCCCCCAGGTCCAGGAACGCCTGACCAAGCAGGTGGCCGACTGGTTGCAGACCCATCTGGAGCCGAAGGGTGTCGGCGTGGTCATCGAGGCCGAGCACTCCTGCATGACCTTGCGCGGTGTCCGGGCCACCGGGTCCAGCACCATGACCTCCACCCTCCTCGGAATCCTCCGCTCCGACGCGCGGTCCCGCGGCGAGTTCCTCGCGCTCACCGGCGCCGCCCACTGACGGGGAGAGCCCGGTGTCGGACCGGGCCCCCCACACCGCCGTGCAAGGGGGCCCAGGAGCGCGCCGCCTCCCGTGCATCCCTCATGGCAGCGGGCGCTCGGACGGGTAGGTCGCCCCGTCCCCTCACCCGTAGTTCCGTGACGACCTGAACGCCGGATGCATCCGACGGGGAACCCGTTTTCGCAGCGCCGCCGCGTCGGGCGACGGCCCGCACTCGTCTGAGACCAGCCCGGACCGCCCGTCCACCAAGATCGCCGGACGGCACGGCTGGTTCTTTCGCGACGGCTGGGCATACGAGGGGTGAAGGCGTGGGAGGACAGAGCCGGGCGCCCGGCGGACACGGCGCCGAGGTCACGGGCTCGACATCCAGGAGGCGAGGGCATGACGGGGCAGGACGAGGCGGATGTTCCCGAGGTTCGGTCCGAGGCGATACCCGCCGGCCAGATCACCCTGGAGGCCATCGGCGTCGCCGCCTACGCCGTGGACGACCAGGGCCGTATCGTCGCCGCCAACACCAGCGCCGCACGGCTGCTCGGCCGACGCACCGACGAACTGATCGGCCAGGACGCCCATGACCTGCTGCACCGCGGCCCTTCGGGGCAGTCGCTGCCCGCGACGCAGTGCAGTATGCGGCAGGCGTTCCACGCCGGACGTCCGGCACAGGCCGACGAGGACTACTTCGCCCATGGCGACGGGTCTCTGCTGCCCATCTCCTGGATGATCACCCCGTACGCCATGGGCGATCACGGAACCGGCGCGCTCGTGGTCTTCCACGGCCTCGACAAGGCGCACGGCACCGGACCGGGCGCGGACCAAGCCGCCGAATCGCTGACCGACCTGGAACGGCTGTCCCTGCTCGCCGAGACCACCACGCGACTGACCTCCACTCTCGACGTCGACGAGGCGCTGCGCCGACTGGTGGCACTGGTCCTGCCCCGCCTGGCGGACTGGGTCGTCATCGATCTGATCACCGAGGCCGACGAGGTGTGGCGGACCTCGGTGGTGCAGGCGGACGGTGACGTTCTGGTGCGGCACGAGGACCTCCAGGGACCGATGCCGCCGATTCCGGAGGAGTCGCCGATGCCGCTGTCCCGTGCCCTGCGCGGGGTCGCCTCCACCCTGGCCGGACCCGAGACCTACCGGGGCGCCCCGGACTCCGGCATCGCGGTCGAACAGCGCCGGCTGTTCGAGGCCACCGGCATCCACTCGGCGGCCATCGCGCCCATCCGCAGCACCCGGGACGTCCTGGGTGCCCTGACGCTGGGCCGCGCCCGGAGGCCGGGACACTTCACCGTCGCCGACCTGTCCCTGCTGGAGGACATCGCCCGCCGGGCCGCCCTCGCGCTGGACAACGCCCGCCTCTACCAACGCCAGCGAGCGGTCGCCGAGACGCTGCAGAAGCACCTGCTGCCCCAGATGCCGCGCGTGCCCGGGCTCCAGTTGACCGTCCGCTATCTGCCCGCTCCGGACGCCTCACAGGTCGGTGGCGACTGGTACGACGCCTTCACCCTGTCCGACGGGGCCACCGCGCTGGCCATCGGAGACGTCGTCGGCCACGATCTGGAGGCCGCGGCGGGCATGGCTCAGGTGCGCAACATGCTGCGTGCCTACGCCTGGTCCCAGCAGGACACGCCCAGCCGGGTCACCGAGCGGCTCGACGAGGCGATCCACCACATCACCGACGTGGCCATGGCCACCCTGATCTTCGCCCGCCTCGCCCAGACCGCCGACGGACACTGGCGACTGTCCTGGACCAACGCGGGCCACCCCCCACCGCTGCTCGTCACCCACGACGGGCTGGCGGACTACCTCACCGACGGCCACGGCCTGCTGCTGGGCACCGGGGTCCACCTGCCCCGCCCGGACGCCACCACCGTGCTGCCACCCGGCTCGACCCTGCTGCTGTACACCGACGGTCTCATCGAAGCGCCCGGCGAGCCCCTCGACGAGGGCCTGCGCCGACTGCGGCAACACGCCGCCGCCCTCGCCCACCGCCGCCTGCCGTCCTTCACCGACCAGCTCCTGCGCCGTGTCCGCCCGCCGGGCCACGACGACGTCGCGCTCCTCGCCCTGCGCATCCCTCCACGAAGCGGTGCGGGCGACGGCTGAACGGCGTGCCTCCGGCGGGCGGGCGGTGCCTCACGGCCGGCCGGAGCGCGCACCCGGGTCGGTGAGCAGCTCACGCGCCCCGATGAGGTCGAGCAGCCTTCCGACCGCGGGGCCGGCGGCGGAGACGGTGAGGGTCTTGTGCTGCCGGAGGGCTTGCCGCCGCAGGTCCAGCAGGACGTTCAGACCCGCACAGTCGCAGAAGTCGAGTCTGCTGAGGTCCAGGTCGAGGCCCTCGGCCGAACCGGTCAGCGCCCGGTGCAGCGCTGGGTGCAGCTGGCGCCCGGCGTTCAGGTCGAGCTCGCCGCGGACCGTCGCACGTGTCCGTGGCCCGACGGAAGTGTACGAGACGACCAGCCGGCCCGGTGGCAGGGGACCGGGGCCGCTTCCTCCGTCTCGCGGGAGACAACCTCGCGTTATGAGGGACTTGTGGTACTCGGCCGGCTTCTGCATGGCTCCCTCCGACATCTGGTGGCCAGATTCCCCGGGAGCCAAAATACGTCACCCAATGCGCGAAATAAAGTACGTGTTTTTGAATGCGTGAACCGCGGACCCTTAGACTTGGCGGCATGGACGGAGTGCCCGAGCCACACAGCGGATGGACCTTTCTGACCAACCATGCCCGCGTACTCGCGGCCATCGCGGACGACCACAACGCGCGCATCCGCGACATCGCCGCGCACTGCCGGCTCACCGACCGCGCGGTGCAGAAGATCATCAGCGATCTGGAGCAGGACGGGTACCTCTCCCACACCCGCGAGGGCCGGTCCAACACCTACCGGATCGACCCCGGCAAGATCCTCCGCCACCCGGCGGAGGCCGGGCTGGGACTGACCGTCGCCTCGCTCCTGTCCCTGCTCGCCCATGACGAGGCCGGCCGGACGGCGCCGTCCGACGAGGGGGAGGCGGGCGCATGACCGACATCGGGACGATCACGGTGCCGGGCCGGTTGCGGGGCTATCCGGGGGTGGCGTACGGCGGGTACGTGGCGGGAGTCCTCGCCGGGCGCGCGCCGGCCAAGACCGTACGGGTGGACTTCCGGCGGCCGACGCCGGTGGAGGTGCCGGTGGAACTCACCGGGACCGACGACGGCGGCGCCGTACTGACCGGCGCGGACG
Source organism: Streptomyces sp. NPDC015139 (assembly GCF_043079785.1). NCBI lineage: Bacteria > Bacillati > Actinomycetota > Actinomycetes > Kitasatosporales > Streptomycetaceae > Streptomyces > Streptomyces sp. NPDC015139. Next base: position 68,964 of record NZ_JBIBUW010000016.1, read on the forward strand.
GCCTGCTCGCGGTCGCGACGCCCGACGAGGTGCGCCTCGACATCCCCGAACCGCCCTCCTGGGACGAGGCGTACGCGGCGGCCGAGGCGTACCGCGCGGCTCCGCCGGCAGGCGCCGTGGACTGCTTCGGATGCGGACTCGACCGTACGCCCGACACCGGGCTGCGCCAGCACTGCGGAGTGGTACCGGGACGGGATCTCGTGGCCACCGCCTGGACCGCCGGACCGGCGCTCGCCGGCGCCGAGGGGGAGCTGCGGCCGGAACTGGTGTGGGGGGCGCTCGACTGCCCCGGGAACGCTGCGGGCCGACTGCTCGGCAGCATGCGGGAGGGGGCGGTGACGGCGTCACTCACCGCGCAACTGCTCCGGCCGGTGCCGGTGTCGGCGCGGCTGATCTCGTACGCGTGGGTCGTCTCGGAGGAGGGGCGCAAGCATCGGATGGGCGTCGCCCTGACCACGGCGGCGGGCGACCTCTGCGCCCACGCCTCGGCGCTGTGGGTGGACCCCCGGTAGCGCTCCCGGCCCGCACCGCGACCACGAAGGCGTCCCCCGCGTGCGCAGGCTCGTCACGAGTCGGCAACGACCCCCCGTCCGCCGCAACTGGTCCTGGCCTGAAATCATCCGTCTCTGCGACAGGCATCAGCCTGACAGAGGCTGCGACCAGCAGGAGCAGAAGGGGGCCACCGTGGCCAGAAACAGACAGAACGTCCGCCGGAGACCCATCGCCGTTCTCCATCGGACCGTGGTGAGCGCGTCCGCCATCGCCGTCCTGGCGTTGACGCTCACGGCCTGCGATGGAGACGGCGGCACGGACACCTCTTCGGCCGGCGGCCCCACCGCGACGGCCGAGCCGGCGGCGGACGGTACGAAGACCGGCTCCACCACGGCCGGCGCGAAGCCCGCCGCGACACCGACCAAGGCGCCGGGCAGCGCCAAGTCGCCGTCCGCGGCCGCCACTCCGGCACCCGCCGAGCCGGCCGCCCCGAGTGCCGCGGACGGCACCAGCGGATGCGACCACAAGATGCCCATCTCCCCCGACGAGATCGCGGTCTACCGCTACACCCCCGAGGGCGGTTCCCTCGGCCTGATCGTCAAGTACGGCAACTGGGGCTGTGCTCCCGCCGATTCCGACGGCGCGCCGTTCGAGACCGTGGGCAAGGAGGTCTACCTGCCCATGGACCAGGCCGCCTACGTCACCGCCACCGACCCCATCGTCGCCGGCACGGAGAATCAGCACATCGGGGTCCAGGAATTCCTCGACTGGCTCGAAGCGCACCCCGACAGCGGGCTGGTCTTCAAGTACCACCTGGGCGACGACGGAGCGATCGACCACCTCGACGAGGTGTTCACGCCCTGACCGACGGGCCCGTCACCGCCTTGCCGGACCGCGTATAGCCGGTCCGGCGGGCGCACACCCGGCAGCCGGCGCGCACCCGGGCGAGCCTGGCCAGGTGCGTCACGCGCGCCGCTTGCCGTCCAGCGCCGTCACCAGCTCCGACAGGCCGTCACCGCCCACGATGAGGGCCAAGTGGTCGTGGTAGTCGCGGCTTTCGACGATCAGACCGTCACGGACGCGCAGCACCTGGATGTTGGCGGCCTCGAAGGTCCGCCCGGTCACCCGGTGGTGGACCCGGTAGTCCCACTCGGCGACGACCACCTCGGGGTCGTCGGTCTCCCGCACCACCACGTTCGTCGCGGACAGTTCGAGAGGCGAGTGCGCGGCCACCATGGCGAACCGCTCCATGAGCACGGCTCGCCCCTCGAAGCGGCGCGGCCCGACAGGCTCGAAGACGGTCTCCACCACGACGTTCTCGGCGTACAGCTCGGCCAGCTCGGAGAACCGTCCGTCGGTGATGCCCTCGAGCAGCTTGTGGAACACTTCGCGCGGTGACCGCGTTTCGGACATGACAAACCCCCGGGTCGGCAAACCGTCTCTGGAATCGGACTGGCTACTCCGTTTTCGACGATACGGACTGCCAACTCCGTTTGTCCAGCCTGCGGTTGAAGCCGATCAGCGCGCTGTTGAAGCCGACGAGAAGAGGTGGGAACGATGGGCGACGCTCAACGGCCCCCGCGCCCGATGCGGGCCGACGCCGCCCGCAACCGGGCCCGCCTGCTGGACGTCGCCACCGAGGTGTTCACCACCCGGGGCGTTGGCGTGCCGACCGAGGAGATCGCCCGGGCCGCCGGGGTCGGAGTCGGCACCCTCTTCCGGCACTTCCCGACCAAGGAAGCACTGCTGGAAGCGGTGATGGTGCGCCGGCTGGAGACGATGGCGGCCCGCACCGAGCGGCTGACCACCGGGTCCGCACCCGCGGAGGCGTTCTTCGACTGCTTCCGTCTGCTCGTCGAACAGTCCGTGGGCAAGAGCGACTTCGTGGAGGCGCTGGCCGCGGCCGGGGTGGACGTCCGATCGGCTCTGCGGGAGTCGAGTGCGGCGATCCGGGATCGGCTGGGCGAACTGCTGACCGGAGCCCAGCGGGCCGGGGCGGTCCGCCCGGAGCTGAGCCTGCCGGAGCTGCTCGCCCTGCTGGCCGGCATCGGCAGGGCGATGGAGCAGCTCGGAGCGGACCCCGCCGGACAGGAGCGGATCTTCGAGGTGGTCTTCGCGGGGCTTCGTCCGCACTGACGAACTACGGGGCTTCGGCCGCACTGACGAACCACGGTGAGCGGCCGGCCCGCGGGCCCGGGCCCCGGTCCCGGCTCACCGGTGGACGTCCTCCGCCACGGTCCTGGTCTCACCGCCGGGGTGCTGCCCGGCGGCCACCGGTAGCGCGCCACCCGCCAGCCGCAGGACGCCGAACGCCACGAGTCCGGCCGCGCCACCGAAGGTGAGGGCGGCCGGCACGTTCTCACCGAGCTTCGAGAACAGATACACGGGACCCCACACGGTGACGGTGTCGTCCATCGCCATGTGCAGGAGCTGGCTCGCCAGCAGGCCGAGCACGGTGGCGCAGACCGCGCCGACCGCCATCGCGGGGGCCGTGGTGCGGGTGAGCAGGCCGGGCAGCACCCGCAGCGCCCACCACACCACCGCCAGCATGACCACGTCCGCCGCCCGGTACAGCAGCCAGTGGCCGAGCGGCGTGGTCGACGGGCCCGTCCAGCCGCCCAGCAGCAGCCACTGTCGCAGCAGGTCTCCGGGCTCGGACAGCAGCCCCGAGCCGCCGGCCGAGGTCTGGATCCGGGCCGCCACCGACTCGTACGACAGGATCACCAGCGAGAACGCGATCACCGCGGTCCCGGCGCTCGCCGCCAGACGAGCGGCGCGCGGCGGGGCACTCCGCCGGGGCACGGGATCGGTGCCCTTGGCGGTGAGCCGCGCTGCGACCACGGTGAGCACGGAGGCCAGCAACGCGGCGAACACCACGACCGGCCCGCTCGATGCGGTCACACTCGCCAGCTGCGGCAGGACCCGGAAGCTGCCGCGTCCCATGGAGGCGATCAGCCAGGGCGCGGAGACCGTCACCGCCAGCGTTCCGGCCACCGGCCCCCAGGCCCACAGCGCGAGCAGCGTGGCCGGCGTACGGCCCCGCGTCGGCGGAATCCTGCGGAGCAGAAGCAGCGCGCCCGCCAGGAAGAACGCGAAGACCGCCACGTACCTGATCTGCATGGCGGTGCGGTACAGATCGGCGTACTGGGTGCTTGCGGTCCAGGTCGTCTCCGTGGACCCGCCGGACGGCGGCATGTCCCGGGACGGGTACGCCCAGGGCGCCAGCCAGCGTCGCAGTTCGCTCGCGGACTGGGCGTCGAACACGGTACCGGTTCCGGGCAGTTGCAGTGCTCGCGTGCTGGCCCCCGCCCACCACAACAGCAGTGTGATCAGCAGTCCCCCGACCAGTGCCGGTATCACCGCGCGCCGGTACGTCATGTGCTCTCCCCCGCCCAGGCCCCGAGGTGCCCCTCCGGCCGGCTCTCCAGACATCATGGCGGGCATTCTGCCGGTTCCCGGCCGGCCTTGCCTGAGTACACCTACTCAGGCGACACCACTCCCCCGGCCGAACGGCCGGGCCTTTCGCCCGACGGTGCACCCGCGGCGCTCGCGGCGTCCGACCGTCGGGCGGGGCCCGGACACGCCGTGCCGGGCGCGAAACCGGCCCCGCCCGCCGTTAGGGCGTGCCGTTCGTGAGGCATACGTCGACTGACGGCTGCGTGATCCGGCGAACTGGTGGATGAGGACGACACATGCGCGACATCTTCGGCGTGGGCGGGCACCGCTCCGCAGCCCGCGCACCCCTGCGTGGGCGGGTCGCGGTCGTGACCGGAGCCGCGCGCGGGGTCGGTGCGGCTCTGGCGCGGCAGCTGTCCGACGCCGGCATGCGCCTCGCTCTGCTGGGACGCGAGGAGGAGACCCTCCGCCGGACGGCGGACTCCCTGCCGAACCGGAGCATGTGTGTGGAGGCCGATGTCACCGACCGCGCCGCGCTGGCGGCCGCCGCCCGGCGGGTGGCCGACGAACTGGGCCCGGCCGACGTGGTCGTGGCCAACGCCGGCATCGCCGCGGGCGGCCCGTTCGCCGACACTCCGGCGGAGCTGTGGGAGCGGGTCGTCGACGTCAATCTCGTCGGATCCGCAAACACGGCCCGGGCATTCCTCCCCCAACTCGCGGCCAGGCACGGCTACTTCCTCCAGATCGCCTCCACCGCCGCCTTCGGCTCCGCTCCCATGATGAGTGCCTACTGCGCCTCCAAGGCCGGCGCGGAATCCTTCGCCCAGGCCCTGCGCGGCGAGGTCGAGCCCGACCGGATCGCCGTCGGTGTCGCCTACCTCCACTGGACCGGCACCGACATGGTCGCCGGCATCGACGAGCATCCCGTGCTCAAGGCCCTGCGCCGCCACCAGCCCGGCTTCGCCCGCCGCGTCCACGCACCGGAGCAGGTGGCCGAGTGGCTGACCGCCGGCATCGCCCGGCGCGCCCCCTACATCTACGCACCGCCGTGGCTGCGTTGGTGCCAGCCCCTGCGGCCGTTCTTCCCGGCCGTGGTCGCCCGGGTCGCGCGACGCGAACTGCGCACCCGCTCCCGCACCGAACTCGCGGCCGATGTGAGCGTGTTGGGCGAGGGCGGCCGGGCCGACTGGGACTCCTACCGGTCGACGACGCGCCCGCCCACCGAGCCCTAGGGCAGGTGCGGGGCCACACATGTCCCGGGGTGGGAGTACGGCCACCGGGACCACTGGGATAGCGTCCCTCTCACTCCGAACGAGTGAGAGGGACGTTGTGCGGGTGCAGGCGCGCGGGCGAAAGGCCCGCCGGTGGATCGTCTTCGGGACGATCGCGTTCGGGTCGGTGTTCCTGGTCATCGGACTTGTCCTCGCGGTGCAGTCGATCTCGCTGTTGAGCGACGCGAAGCGCGCCCAGGGAACGGTGGTCGACCTGGACTGGCGGAAGGACCACAGCAGTTCCTCCCGGCGGAACCGGAGCGACGACCGGCCCGCGGCGTACCCGGTGGTCGAGTTCACACCGGCGCAAGGCACGCCGACGCGGTTCCGCAGCTCCACGGGGGCCAACCCGCCCTCGTACGAGGTGGGTGAGCGGGTCGAGGTGCTCTACCGCGCGGACGCCCCCGAGGACGCGCGGATCAACGGGTTCGCCTCTCTCTGGCTGCTGCCGCTCGTCTTCGGCGGGCTCGGGCTGCTGGCGGCGGGGATCGGCACGGTCGTCGCGCTGGTGACGCGCAGACGGAGCTAGTGCCGGTCGCGGGGAGGCGTTCGCACCGGCCGACGGCACAACGAAACGAAGACGGAGGAAGACCTTGTCGTTCCTGTCCTTGGCGCCCGAGGACCTGTTCCCCGGGGAACACGTCGTCCTGCAGAAGAACGCCAACGCGGTGATCGACGTGCGGGAGTCGGGACTCTCCCGGTTCGCCTTCGACGACCTGATGTGGCTGGTCGGCATGGACGGCAAGGAAGCCATCGGCGGCCGCGCCTTCCTCACCAACTACCGGCTGGTGTTCAAGGCACACTCGGTCAACCGTATGCGCGGCTCGTTCAGCGTCTTCCTCCCGTCCGTCCTCGACGTCCGCAACAGCTCCGTCGCCGTCACGCGGAAGGCGACGCTCACCACGGCTCTGCAGGAGTTGACCCTGGTGCTGTGGGGGGTGCCCCGCTTCATCGACGCGGTGCGCACCGCCTGCACCACGCTCGGTGCCGACCAAGTGCGGCAGCTCATACCCTGGTGCTGGCCGAACCGTGGAAGGCAGGTGACGGGCTGAAGACCGCCGTACGCCTGGAGCAGCTCAACAGGGTGCTGAACATGGCGCGAGGCGGGGCGGAGTTCGACGCCGAGCGGCTGGCCGCGGCGGTCGCCGGACTGATCGACGGCAGCTGCGGGCGTACGGACACCGCGGTCGTCCTCGGCGTGGTCGACCTCCTGCGCAGCGCGTACCGCGGCGGCCTCTAGGCCACCGGGCCACCGGGCCACCGGGCCGTGATCGGCCGCGGGTCACCACAGCACTCCGAAGATCATCACGACGCCGACGAACAGCCAGAACAAGGACCCGAGGATCAGCACGACGACCCGGCCCAGCACGAACGGCAGCCAGTCCGCGTGTATGGCCCGCCAGGACGCCTGCGGGTCGTACAGCACGTGGATGCGCTGCCGGTTCCGCTTGCAGGAGTACGTACGGTCGTCGCCCTCGACGGTCGTGTACCGGTACACGACGTTCTTCTTGCCCTCCCTGCCGACGGCCTCGGCGAGAACGGTGATGCCGCGCCGGGCCAGCACGATCCGGCGGAAGGCCTCCTGCACGCCCGTGAACAGCATGGCGGCGCCGAACAGGAGGGGCAGCAGACCGATGATCACTCCGACCACCCGCGCTCCGTGCGAGCGGGCCACCCACACCGCGTACCCGATGTAGCCGAGCGACAGAAGGGCGAGCAGGCCCCCGATGACGTAGAGGCCCGGGTCGCGCGGCGCGCTGGTGTCGGTGACCACGGCGCGGCTGGACGGGTCCCGTTTCTCGGGCAGTACGGCGCTCAGGGCATCGACGAAGGCGGTGGTGGCCGTCGGGTTGTCTCCCTCGACGCGGTGGACCGTACCGTCGGTGAGCACGATCTCGACGGTCCGGGCCTCCGCGGCCCGGACGGCCTCGATCGCGGGAAGCGGTATGTCGACCTGTTGGCCGGAGCGGGTGATGCGGACGCCGTCCGAGTCGAACTTCGCGCTGGAGCGACGGCCGGTGAGAATCTGCGACATGATCGAATGACGATCGGGATCGGCCGAAGGTTGTCCTGGTCCCGCACGGAACTTTCCCTGCCCGCGTTCGAGTTCGCCGCCATCCGGGGGACACCGCCGCCCGTCGCCCGCCCGCCCCTCGGAACTCACGCCGACACTGGTGCATCGCGGCTCCGCCGCAGGCACACGGGGCCCCTTCCGACGAGGGGTGGGAAGGAGTTGCAGTGGAGGGCGGGCACTACGGCGAAGACCTCTTCCCCCCTGACCGGGCCGGGGAGGCCGAGCGTATCGACTACGGCGCCCTGGCCTACGACGCGGTGAGCCGGGCACGCCTGGCCGCCCTGGGCGTCGGCCCCGGGTGGCGCTGCCTCGACGTGGGCGCCGGCACCGGGACGATCAGCCGCTGGCTGGCCGAGGAGGCCGGTGCCGACGAGGTGCTGGCCCTCGACCGCGACCCCCGATTCGTGCGCCCCGCCCAGGACAGCGTGCTGCGGACGATGGCCGGGGACATCACCGACCCGGCGCTGGACCCGGGCCGGTTCGACCTGGTCCACTGCCGATTCGTCCTGATGCACCTGCCCCAGCACGCGGAGGTGCTGGCGCGCCTGGCCGGCTGGGTGGCCCCGGGCGGCTGGCTGGTCGTCGGTGACGCCCTCGACCTGACCACGGCCGACTCGCCCCACACCGCCTACCGACGAGTTATGGAGGCGATGTGGCAGGTGCTGCGGGACACGATCGGAACCGACGTCACCTGGATGACGGACTATCCCCACATCCTGAGCCGGCTGGGGCTGGCCGACGTCGGCGCCGAGGTCGTCCTGCCCCCGCTGACCGTCGACGCCCCCATCACCGCGTTCTGGAAGAACACCTGGCTGAGCATGCGCGACGCCCTCGAACAGGGCGGCGCGCTGACAGCCAGCGAACTGGACGACGCGCTGGACTACCTCTCCTCGCCCTCGCTCGCCGACCTCTCCCCCGGCCTGATCACCGCCTGGGGCCGCCGGCCCGGACCGTGAACCGCGGCCGCTGCGGCTCCTGCCTGGGCGTTCAGTACCAGCTGTGCCGGCTCGCGTCGGCCCCGCCCGTGCCCAGCAGGTTCTTCAGGAACCGGCCCGGTGCTTCGAGGAACTCGCGGGTCAGACGGACGGGGAGAGCCTGCTCGAAAGCGACCCGCTCCAGTCCGCCGTCGTCGGAGATCTCCAGGATGGTCGCGCCCGGGAGGGCGAGGAGCACCGGCGAGTGGGTGGCCACCAGGAGCTGGCTGCCCTGCGCGGCGAGTTCGTGCATACGCGCCAGAAGGGCGAGGCAGCTCTGGACGGAGAGGGCGGCCTCCGGCTCGTCCAGCAGATACAGTCCCGAGGGTCCGAAGCGGTGGGTGGCCAGATCGAGGAACGCCTCTCCATGGGAGCGCTCGTGCGGGGACACTCCGCCGTAGGCCGGCAGCAGCGGCCGTCCTCCGGCCGCGTCGAGCCGTTCGATCTCGCTGGCCACGTTGTAGTAGGACTCCGCCCGCAGGAAGAAGTCGGTACGCGGCTTGCGGACGTCCCAGGCCAGGATCAGGTGCTCACCCAGCTCGGATTCGGTGGCGCGGGTGGCGAACCTGAAGTTGCGGCTGCCGCCCTCCGGGTTGAACCCGGCGGCCACGGCGATCCCTTCGATCAGCGTCGACTTGCCGGCACCGTTCTCCCCCACCAGGAACGTGACCCCCGGCGGCAGGGTGAGCGCCCCGGAACGCGCCAGCCGCCGCACGGCGGGAAGGCTGAAAGGGTAGCGGCGGTCGTCGACGCCCGGGGCCAGCCGGATCTGCCGGATGAACCTGCCGGGAGCGGACGCCATCGGGAACACACCACACTTCACGGGCCGGGGTCGTGCTTCGCCGTCACGCTACAGCCCCTCCCGCACCCACGGGGTGCGCGGCTCAGTCACGCAGGGTCCTGGTGAGTACGGAGCCGAGCACGATGAGGGACAGACCGCCCCAGGTGTTCTCGAAGACGAGGACGGCGATCCCCACCGGCACGAGCAGGCCGGCCAGGGGCAGCAGCAGGCCGGAGAGCCGGGGCTCCTCGGCGACCGGTTCCCCGCGCTCCCGCAGGACCCGGGCACGGACCACCTTCGGGTACCAGTCGGTGAAGCGGATGGCCGCCACGATGGCCAGGATCTGGATGATCCAACCGGTCCAGAGGTCGTTCGGATCGTGCAGGACGATGTCGCCGTAGGCTCCCGACACGGCGGCCACCAGGAACGCCAGGCCCCACACGCCGGTGATGACGTGGTTGGTGCGCAGGAACTCGGGTGTGTGCCAGTGGGCGGGATCGACCTGTTCGCGGGCGTACTGGAGCGTGAACGGCATCCCCACGGCCATCGATCCGAACGCGATCACCACGAGGGCGATGTTGGACACCTCTCCGGCGTACGTCTCCAGCCAGCGCAGCGTGCCCTGGTCGGCCAGCGCGCCGACGACGGCGAGCCCGGCGAAGAAGACCAGGTCGGACACTTCGAGGATCTTCCAGGAGCTGCCCCGGTTCATCAGCCTGCCGGCCGCGACGAGAACGACGGTGCAGGCCAGGGCCAGGGCGACCGCGATCTCGAACCGGCCCGGTCCGACCACCAGGGAGAAGACGATCCAGGGGGACATCCCGACGATCGGGCTCTCCAGGACGCGGTTCATGCCGGTCGCGCCGTGCGGAGTGTCGCTGTCGTTCACGCCGTTGCGTTCAGGACTCGAGGAACGCCAGGATGTCGGGGCTACCCATTGCCGTACCTCCGCTCGACCGCGCGTACCTCGGTGGTGGCTGAGTGATCGGACGCGCGCAACCGGCGAATGCGCGCGTGGGGGCGCGAGATCATTCGCGGGACTTCGTTCCCGCATCACGCTACGCGAGGGCCGAGGGCGCTGCATCTTCGCACCGCGCGGCCGGTCACCAGGTCGGGATGAAGCCACCGTCGATGATCACGTCACTTCCGGTGATGTTGCGCGAGAGGTCACCGGCGAGGAAGAGGATCACGTCGGCGACCTCCTCCGGGCTGGAGAAACGGCCCGTGACGGTCGAGGCGGCGGCCTGCGCGACCACGTCGCGCGGCTTGACGCCGGCGGCCGCGGAGATGGTCTCCGCGACACCTCCCTCGGCCAGCCAGAGGTCCGTCTGCACCGGACCGGGACTGACGGTGTTGACGCGAATGCCTTGCGGACCGACCTCCTTCGACAGGGCCTTGGAGAAGGCCACCACCGCGGCCTTGGAAGCGCTGTAGTCGATCACCATGGGGTCGGGCAGGGTCGCGTTGACGGAGGCGACCGTGACGATCGAACCCTGCCGGGCCTCCGCCATGAGCGGCAGGGCGGCACGGGTCACCCGTACGGTGCTGAGCAGGTTGATGTCGAGGACGTGCTGCCAGTCGTCGTCGGTCACGGACAGGAAGCCGCCGGTGCGGGCCGGCGCGGCGCCCACGTTGTTCACCAGGACGTCGACGCGGCCCTGTGCCGCCTCGACGAGTTGCTGGGCCCCCGTCGGCGTGCCGAGGTCCACGGGCACCCAGGTGACCGTGCCCTGCTCGACCAGGGCGTCGAGTTCGCGGGTGGAGGTGCGGGAGCCGGCGACGACCGTGGCCCCGGCGCGGGCGAGGGCGCCGACGGCGGCCAGTCCGATGCCCTTGCTGGCCCCCGTGACGACGGCGGTGCGTCCGTCCAGGCGGGAGTTCATGGGTGCTCCTTACGACGGCGGCGCGAGGGCGCGGTGAACCCGAGAGGTAGGTACCAGCCTGCGACGCCGTCACCTGTCACGGCGAGTCGAGCGCGGCCGGCGTGTCGAGCCAGGGCGCGTCCGGCGGAGGCGTGGTCGCCGACACTGGACAGGACCTGCCCGGTCGCGGCGATGCCCTGGTGGACGAGCCGGTCGAGGTGGGCGGTGACGGCGGCACGGGACTGCGGCTCCCGATGCCGGAGCCGCTCGCCGAAGGTGACGGGAGGCGCGGGAACGCAACGATACGTGGCAACCCAGGGTTGATGTGGGCCGCGACCAACCGGCCACGCCGGGTCCGGTCAGGTGCTCCCCCACCGGGCAAGCGCGCGCAGCGCGGGGCCTCGTCCTCGGTCCGGTACCGTCCAGAGTGTCTGCCCCCGCACTCCCCACCGTTCCAGCAGGGCGTTCGCGGCGAGGAACCCGCTCGTGGCCGCGCGTTCCATCAGGGCCACCGGCAGGTCCGTGCGGACGAGGTCGCCCGCCAGGACGAGTCCGGGTTCGGGTGTGCGTACGGTCGGCCGGTCGAGGTAGCCGCCCACGGGGAACAGCGGGCAGTCCTCCCGCCATTCGTGGCGGACGTCGACCGTGCCGGCTTCGCGGGTCTCCGGATACACGCGGTGCAGCTGCTCGATCAGCCGCTTCTCCTCGACGTCGCGCGCGGCGTCCGGCCGTACCGCGTACGCGTGGAGTTCGACGAGCGAACCACCGGTCCGCGCCGCCCATCGGGCCGCGTCGTCCTCGTAGCGCTCCAGGACGCTGATGTTGTCCAGGCCTCCGTACCCGCTGGTGCCGAGGAAGCCGGGCCGGTCACGGCGTACGGGCCGGTCCAGCCAGAGGCGGGTGACGAGGAACGGCGGGGCGTTGCGCAGGCGTCGGACGCTCTCGCGCCACTGGCGGTCGCCGAGACCCTCCGAGCTGCCGATGAGGGAGCGCAGGCCCGAGGTGTCGAGTGCGAGCACGACGGTGTCGTGACGCCGTTCCCCGCCCGCGGCGGTGAGCATGTAGCCGCCGTCCGGGGTGGGCGTGATGTTCTCGACGGGTGTGCCGGTCCGTACGTCGGCGCCGTGCCGCCGCACGTAGTCGGCCAGCGGTTCCCACAGGGCCGCCGGGAACGGGGCGCGGGGGACGTCGAACAGCAGTCCCTCGGCGGAGCCGAGGAAGTAGATGTGGAACATCAGGACCATCTCCGCCGCCGACAGCTGCCGCGGGTCGGCGAAGAAGCTGCGGGAGAAGACCTCGAAGGCCAGGTGGCGGGCCGTCGGGGGAAAGCGGACGGCTTCGAGGAAGTCGTGGGCGCTGGTGCGGTCGAGGCGCGCGTACACCTCGGGGACGCGAACGTCCAGCAGGGGAAGGGCCGCGACCGGGTCCATCGCGCGCAGGTCCCGCAGGCCGAAGGACGGGCTGAGTGCGACGAAGCCGAGCGCGGACCACGGCGGGGTGCGCGGGACGTGGCGGAAGCTGTCGCGCATGCCGTCGCTGTGCCGCAGCGGGTAGTCCGGGAGCCCGGTGAGGCGTTCGAGCCGGGGGTCGGTGCGGCGCAGCAGACCGCGGAGGTTGTAGTACTGGCGGAAGAAGGCGTGGAAGCCGCGGCTCATGGTGGTGGAGGAGCCGTCCGCGAGGTCGATCGGCCATCCGCCGGCGCGTCCGCCCAGGTAGGGCTCACGCTCGTACAGGGTCACCGCCACCCCCCGTTCGGCCAGTGCCGTGGCCGCGGCCAGTCCGGCGATGCCCCCTCCCACGACGGCGGTCGTGGGGCGGGGGCCGGTGACGCGCGCGGTGCCCGGACGTGCCGGCAGCAGGCGGGCGCGGCGATCGCGGCCGCGGCGGGAGCCGTCGGGCCGGCGGGCGGCGTTCATCGCGCCTCCCGGCGGGTCCGGCCGACGCGGTCGTCGCACGTCCGGCCGCGTACCGGGGGCGCGGCGGCCGCTCGTCCCGTGGCCCGACCGGCGCGGTTCATCGCGCCTCCCTCGGCACCGAGTCGGCGCGCCGGGCGACGAAGGTGTGCGCGATGCCCGTCTGCCAGCCCGGCAGCGGAAGCGTCCTGACCTGTTCGAAGTGCGCGGCACGCAGCCGTTCGGCGAACCGGTGTGCGGTGTCGAACTCGACGACGCTGCGCCACAGATGACGGTAGAGCCCGCCGTCTCCGAGCACGCTCGCCACGGGCTGGACGATGCCCCGGCAGACCGCTGTCCACACCGCGCGGTCGACGGGCCGGCCGCTGAGCGTGTACTCGTGCACTCCGAGCCGTCCGCCCGGCGCCAACAGCGCGCTCACCGTGCTCAGTACGGCGTCGGGGTCGGCGAGGTTGCGGAAGAGGTAGGCGGCGAAGACGGCGTCGAAGGGGCCCCGCACACCGGCCTGGGCCAGGCGCTCCGCCGGCGCGTGCACGAAGGACACATCGGCCGCCCAGGGCTTGGCCGCGGCGCGTTCCAGCATGCCGGCGGAGGCGTCGACGGCGGTGATGTCGGCGGCCGGCAGCGCGGACCGCAGCGCGGCGGTCGAGGCACCGGTGCCGCAGCCGAGGTCCAGCACGCGCAGCCCTTCGCCGTGTCCGGGCAGGCCGAGTCGGCGCACCGAACGGCGCAGGTGCGCGTGGTATCCGGGGTTGGCGGCCACCAGCGTGTCGTAGCTGCGGGCGGCATGGTCGAACGCCGTGGCGAGGCTCTCGTCGTGCAGCAGGGTCATACGGTCTCCAGGAAGGCGGGGTGCGCGGAGGAGGTCAGGGCTGGTCGAAGGGGCGGCGGGGCAGGACGGGCAGTTCCAGCGCGGATCGGAGCATGGGACCGACCGGCGTGCGCAGGCCGATGGTCAGGTCCTCGGTCAGGCGGGTTCGACCGTCGAGGAAACGCAGGAGGCGGTTCATGGGCAGGCTCGCGAAGAGCCGCGAGAAGAGCGCCGGGCCGTCGACCCGACCGCTGTCCAGGGCTCGCAGCAGTACGGCGTCCATGGCCCGGGAGCGTGCGGAGTGGGCGGGTGGCGGGACGGGACGGCGGCCCCGTCGCAGGGCGGCCGCGATCGACCGTGTCTGCCGCTGGAGTCCGGCGAAGGTGTACCCGGTGGACGGGCGGGTGGCGCCGCCCGCGGTGCCGATGCGGAAGACGGACTGCCCCACCTGTCGCGCGACCGGGCCGTCCGTCATCGGGATGACTCCGGTCTCGGTCGAGACCACCTCGATCTCGCCGAGCCGCAGGACGTCCTCGGCGTAGTGCCGTACGGCGTCCTCGTAGCCCTCCGCCGTCAGGACGCGCGGGGAGAACTCGGTGTACTCCACCAGGGCTTCGCGGGGGCTCATGGGCAGCACGTAGCCGAAGGAGAGGCCCTGGTCGGGCTGGGGGGTGCGAAAGTCCATCAGCTCCGCGGTGTCGCGGTCGAAGACGGGCTGGTCCGTGCGGACGAACCAGCCGTGGAAGTGCTGGAGCAGGGTCGTGCGGGCGGCCGGGACGCTGTGCAGGGGGCGCGAGTCGAACACCCATCGGGCGTGCAGGACGCCCGGCCGTCCGTCGGCCGTCCGGAAGCGGATCTGGGCTCCCCCGCTGACGTCCTCCACCGTTTCGACGGTCGCCTCCCGGCGCCGCACGTTGGGGCTGAGCCGCAGGTCACGGTCGACGAGGGCTTCGAAGTCGGTGGACCGGATCAGCTTGTAGCGCAAGGGGGAGATGTCCCCGGTGACGGGCGCGCCGGTCGACGGGCGCACCCGGAGGGACCGCCAGCTGGCGGTGACGGCGGCTTCGAAGCGGTTCATGCCGCTCTCCCAGAAGCACCACGTCCGCCGCGGGGGGCGCAGTGGTCCGGGAGGGGCGTCCAGCAGGACCACCGAGGGCATGCGTCGGCCGGGCAGGTGCCCCGACAGACGGTGTGCCAGGGAGAGGCCGGCCGCCCCCGCCCCGACGATCGCCACATCCGTCCGCTCCACGACGGCTGCCTCCCTCTGCTGTTGCGGCCCGCTTCTGTGATCGCGCACCTGGCCGATGTTCCCGCCCGTGTGCCCCTTCGGATGCGGGTCACTCGAATGCGACAGGCGATCGTCGCCGAGTCGGGCGAGTCTGGAGGGAATGTCATGCGCCGTCCGCCCGCCGTGCTTCGGCTCCCCTTCCGCATCCGTTCACGGGTCGCGGAGCGAATGCCTGCTCAACGGAGCTGTCCGCGATCAGGACGAAAGGAACCGCGATGCGTCCGACACAGGCGACGGACCACCATGAGGCCGGGGCGCCGCCCGCCTTCCGACTGGTCGCCCTGGCTCGCTCGCCCGTCCGGGTACGCTCCGGCGGTCCCGGTGGGTCGGAAGGCTCCCACGGGTCTCCCGAGTCCGACGCCGCGTGGGGCGGGCCGTCCGCCGACCGCCCGGATACGGATCGACGCGGTGGGCGGGACGGGTTCGCGGGGGCCCGTGCCGCCGACCGGGATGTGCGCGCGGCCGTGAGTCGCGTCCTGGATCAGGAACTGGCCGAACGGCTGGAGCGGTCCCGGGCCGTGGACCCGGTCTTCGCGGACGACCTCGCCCTGAGGGTCGCGCACTTCACCCAGCGGGGTGGCAAGCGTGTCCGCTCGCAGTTGCTGTGGTGGGCCATGCGCGCCTGCGGCGGCGGTGACGACACGTCGGCCGTGGCGGCCCTGCGGCTGGGAGCCGCGGTGGAACTCCTGCAGACCTGCGCGCTCGTCCAGGACGACGTGATGGACCGTTCGCCCCGGCGCCGGGGCAGGCCGGCGCTGCACGCCGACATCGGTGCCCAGTACGGCGCGGCCGTCGCGCCGGAGCGTGCCGGGCGGTTCGGGGAGGCGGCGGCGGTCCTCGCCGGGGATCTCGCTCTCGCCTGGGCCGACGACCTGGTCGCCGGGACGGCGCTGCCGGCCGGTACCGGGCACCTGGTGCGGCGGCTCTGGGGAGATCTGCGGACGGAGATGGTGGCGGGCCAGTACCTCGACCTCAAGGGGCAGATCACGGGCTCCCGCTCACTGCCGCGGGCGCTGCGCTCCGCCTGCCTCAAGAGCGCGTTGTACTCGGTGGAGCGCCCGTTGGCGCTGGGTGCGGCGCTGGCGGGGGCCGACGAGGCCACGACGGGCGCGCTGTGCTCGGCCGGCCGCCGTATCGGCATGGCCTTCCAACTGCGGGACGACGTCGGCGACGTCTTCTTGGACGGCGAGGGGACCGGCAGGCCGGCGGGCGGGGACATCCGCGAGGGCAAGTCGACGTGTCTGACGGCACTGGCCCGGGCCCGGGCGGAAGCGGCCGGGGATCGCCTCGCCCTGACGGTGCTGGAGCGGGCGCTCGGCAAACACGATCTGTCGCCGGCGGACCTCGAGGAGGTGCGCGACATCCTGCGGCGCACGGGGGCGCTGGCGACCGTCGAGGCGAAGGCCGAGCGACTCGTCGCTCAGGGCCTGCGCCGTTTCGACGCCGTCCCCCTCGACCCCGCGGGCGCGGGCCGGCTGAGGGATCTCCTCCTGGCCGCGGCGGGCGGCACGCCGCTCGGTCCGGCCGGCCGGCCCGAGGGAGCCCCGGCGAACCGTCCGGGCGCCCGTGCGCAGGGAGCCCCGTCGAACGGCGCGACCGCCGACCCGCACCCGTCCGCGGCGAGCACTTCGGCCGGCCGCCCGCACGCGTCGCCGCCCGACGGTCCGGCCGCGTCCACGACGACGGGTCCGGCCACCCGCGCCACGGCCCCCGCACCGCATCACGGCACGCCCCTGTCCCTGGTCGCCTCGCACTCGGAGGACTCCCGCGCATGAACCGCGTCCTGCCCGGCCGCAGCGATCACGTCGTCGTCGTGGGCGCGGGACTCTCCGGACTGTCGGCCGCCCTGCATCTGCTCGGCGCGGGCCGCCGCGTCACCCTGGTCGAGCGTGACCCCCTGCCCGGCGGGCGTGCCGGGCGGCTGGACCTCGCGGGCTACCGCCTGGACACCGGTCCCACCGTGCTGACCATGCCCGAACTCGCCGACGAGGCCTTCGCGGCGGTCGGCGACAGCCTGTACGACCGGGTCGACCTGATCCCCCTGCACCCGGCCTACCGTGCCCTGTTCGCCGACGGCAGCTCCCTGGACGTGCACACCGAGGGCGAGGCCATGGCCGCGGAGGTGGAGCGCTTCGCGGGCAGCGCGGAAGCGGCGGGCTACCGGCGACTGCGGGCGTGGCTGGAACGGCTCTACCGGGTACAGATCCGCCGCTTCATCGACGCCAACTTCGACTCCCCGCTGGCCCTGCTCAACGGCGACCTCGCACGACTGGCGGCACTCGGCGGGTTCGGCAGGCTGGACGCGCGCATCGGCCACTTCCTGCGCGACGAACGGCTGCGCCGGGTGTTCTCCTTCCAGGCCCTGTACGCGGGGGTGCCGCCGGCCCGGGCACTGGCGGCGTACGCGGTCATCGCCTACATGGACACCGTCGCCGGCGTGTACTTCCCCCGGGGCGGCATGCACGCGCTGCCGCGGGCCATGGCGGACGCCGCCGCCGACGCGGGCGCCGATCTGCGCTTCGGGCAACGGGTGACACGACTCGAACGCTCCGGAGAGCGGGTCACGGCGGTCGTCACCGACGAGGGGCGGATCCCGTGCGACGCCGTCGTCCTCACTCCGGACCTGCCCGTCGTCTACGGTCTGCTGGGCCATCGGCCCCGGCGCCCCCTGCGGCTGCGCCACTCCCCCTCGGCCGTGGTGCTGCACCTCGGCACCGACCGCACCTGGCCCCGACTCGCCCACCACACCATCTCCTTCGGCCGGGCCTGGCGCAGCACCTTCGACGAACTGACCCGCCAGGGCACCCTGATGAGCGATCCCTCGCTGCTCATCACCCGGCCCACCGCCACCGATCCCGGGCTCGCGCCATCGGGCCGGCACCTGCACTACATCCTCGCGCCCTGCCCCAACACCGACCTGGGACCCGGCGCAC
Organism: Streptomyces sp. NPDC015139; assembly: GCF_043079785.1. Taxonomy (NCBI): domain Bacteria; kingdom Bacillati; phylum Actinomycetota; class Actinomycetes; order Kitasatosporales; family Streptomycetaceae; genus Streptomyces; species Streptomyces sp. NPDC015139. The sequence continues at coordinate 86,759 of NZ_JBIBUW010000016.1, forward strand.
GGGCCTGGACGGACCTCGCACCTCGCTACCGTGCCCATCTCCTACGGGAGTTGGAGCGACGTGGCCTCGACGGCATCGGGGCCGCCATCGAGGAGGAGTGCCTCGTCACCCCGGCCGACTGGCATGCGCAGGGCCATGCGGCCGGCACCCCGTTCTCGGCCGCCCACACCTTCGCGCAGACCGGCCCGTTCCGCCCGCGCAACCTGGTGCGCGGCACGGAGAACGCCGTCCTGGCCGGCTGCGGCACCACCCCGGGTGTCGGCGTACCGACCGTGCTGCTGTCGGGAAAGCTGGCCGCGGCACGGATCACCGGCGTCGCCCGGCCCGGCTCCGCCTCCCCGCGCACGTCGTCGCGCGCGTCGTCCTCGCGGCCCGCACCGGGGTCGTCACCGCACCCGCCACCGCCGCCCGCCTCGTCGCCGTGCACGAAGGAGACCGCCGTATGACCACCCGTGAACTCTCGGCGGCAGGCATCACGGACGAGACGCTGCGCGAGGCCTACCGCCGATGCCGGGCACTCAACGCGCGCCACGGCAAGACGTACTTCCTCGCCACCCGGCTCCTGCCGATCGAGCGCAGGCCCGCCGTGCACGCCCTGTACGGCTTCGCCCGCTGGGCGGACGACATCGTGGACTCCCTCGACCCGGACTTCGACGCCGGCCGGCGGGTGGCGGCGCTGGCCACGCTGCGGGAGAGCCTCGCCGACGGACTGCGCAGCGGGCGCAGCCGCGAACCGGTCGTGCTCGCCCTGGCCGACACCGCTCGCCGCTACGACATCCCCCACCGGCACTTCGGCGACTTCATGGCCGCCATGAGCGCCGACCTGGTGGTCACCGACTACCCCACGTACGCCGACCTGCGCGGCTACATGCACGGTTCCGCGGCCGTCATCGGACTCCAGATGCTCCCGGTCCTGGGAACCGTCGTGCCCCGTGCGGAGGCCGCGCCGCACGCGGCCGCCCTGGGCGTGGCCTTCCAGTTGAGCAACTTCCTGCGGGACGTGGGCGAGGACCTCGACCGGGGCCGGGTGTACCTGCCCGCCGACCTGCTCGACTCCCACGGGGTCGACAGGGCGCTGCTCCACTGGAGCCGGGACACCGGCCGTACCGATCCGCGTGTCACCGCCGCGCTGAAGGAGTTCGAGGCGCTGACCCGGGGCGTGTACCGCGAGGCGCTCCCGGGTCTCGCCATGCTGGATCCCGTGTCCAGGCCGTGCATTCGTACCGCGTTCGTCCTGTACAGCGGCATCCTCGACGCCGTCGCCCGGGACGGGTACACGGTGCTGCACCGCCGGGCCGTGGTGCCGCGCCGACGACGCGCGGTGGTCGCCGCCGACGGGCTCTTGAGGGTGATCGCGGCCCGGCTGCGCGCACGCGAGGACGCCCGCCGCACCCACCGCTCCGCCTGCGCGGTGCCGGTACCGCCGACCGCCGTGTCCACGGAGTCCGTACGACCGCACGCACATCAGGAGGTCGCGTGAACCCCATGCGGCCGGTACGGCGAAGCCGCCTCCCGCTCTCCCTGCGCCGGCAGCCCGTCTCCTGGGAGCGGCAACGCCCCACGTGGCGCGAAGCGAAGCCCGCGTTGATCGCCGACGCGCTCAAGCGCGCCCAGGCACGCCCGTCGGGCAACTGGTACGTCGTCGGCGCCTCGCGCGGTCTGCGGGACGACCGTCCCCTCGCCCGTACGGTGGCGGGACGCGAGGTGGTCCTCTGGCGTGCGGCCGACGGCCGTCCCGTGGCGGGCCCCGGGATCTGCCCCCATCTGGGCGCGCCGCTGAAGGACAGTCCGGTGCGCTGCGGCACCCTCGTGTGCCACTGGCACGGTCTGAGCCTGGACGGCACGCCGTTCGCCGGGTGGCAGCCGCTTCCGGTGCACGACGACGGGGTCCTGCTGTGGGTGCGGCTCGACGACGTAGGGGACGAACCACCGCTGGACGCTCCGGTCCTGCCCCCGCGTCCCGACCTCGCCCGTTCCCTCAGCGCGGTCTACGTGGGCACGGGCGTCTGCGAACCCGAGGACGTGGTCGCGAACCGGCTGGACCCCTGGCACGGTGCCTGGTTCCACCCCTACTCGTTCGTCGACCTGACGGTGGTGGACCAGCCGGAGAACCCGGGGGGCGCGGAGGACGGCTTCACCGTCGACGTCTCCTTCAAGGTCGCCGGCCGGCTGGTCGTTCCCGTGCGTGCCGTGTTCACGGCGCCCGAGCCCCGCACGGTCGTCATGCGCATCACCGACGGGGAGGGGCAGGGCTCGGTCGTCGAGACCCATGCAACCCCTCTCGGTCCCGACGGCCGGGGCCGCCCGCGGACGGCCGTCGTCGAAGCCGTCGTCGCCACGTCCCACCGCCGGGGGTTCGCGATGGCGCGCCGCGCGGCCCCGGCTCTGCGTCCTCTCGTACGCGGCGCCGCGGGACGCCTGTGGCGCGACGACCTGGCGTACGCGGAACGACGCTGGCACCTGCGCTCCACGGGACGGTTCCCGGGCTGACGGCCCCCCGACCGCGCAGGTCACCGGGAACGGGCGAGCGGTCCGGTCCGCCGCTGCGTGAGCGGGCGGACCGGATCGCTCGGACACATCCCTAGGAGGAGGTGCGGCGGCCGCCTCGGCGGTCGGAGCCACGGCCGACCGTGCCGGCGGCACCGCCCGTGGCCCCGCCGCCGCCCGTCCTGCGGGGGGAACGGCGCCGGCCGGTCGCGGAGGTGCCACCGGCCGCTGCCGCCCCGGCGGCGGCCCGGCGGTCCGTTCCGCGCTCCCCCGTCCCGGCGGCCGCGGCCGTCGCCGCCTTGGCCCCGCCGCCGCTGCGGCGCCGACGGCCGGACCGGGCGCCGGGCTCGGTGCCGGCCTTCCGGTTCGGGCGGGACGCCGCGGGTGCGGTCGGCTGGGGGATCTCGATGGTCACGGGCACGCCGGAGGGCTCGCGGGCGCCGGTGATGGTGGTGAGTTCCGTGTCGCTCGACTTGACGCGGGCCGCCCGGGGGCGGATGCCCGCGTCCGACATGAGCCGCGTGACGTCCCGCTTCTGCTCCGGGAGCACCAGGGTGACCACGCTGCCGGAGCCGCCGGCACGGGCCGTACGGCCGCCCCGGTGGAGGTAGTCCTTGTGATCCGTCGGCGGGTCGACGTTCACGACGAGGTCGAGGTCGTCGATGTGTATGCCACGGGCCGCGACGTTCGTCGCCACCAACGCGGTGACCTGGCCGTTCTTGAACTGCTCCAGGGTGCGGGTGCGCTGCGGCTGCGAGCGGCCGCCGTGCAGCGCCGCGGCGCGCACGCCGACGGCCAGGAGCCGCTTGGCGAGCCGGTCGGCGGACCGCTTGGTGTCGAGGAAGAGGATGACCCGGCCGTCACGGGCCGCGATGCGCGTGGTGACGGCCTTCTTGTCGGTCTCGTCCTGGATGTGGAGCACGTGGTGCTCCATCGTGGTCACCGCGCCGGCGGACGGGTCCACGGAGTGCACCACGGGGTCCGTCAGGAACCGCTGCACCAGGCGGTCGATGTTGCGGTCCAGGGTCGCCGAGAAGAGCATGCGCTGGCCGTCGGGCCGCACCTGCTGGATCAGCCTGGTGATCTGCGGCAGGAAGCCCATGTCGGTCATCTGGTCGGCTTCGTCCAGCACGGTGATGCGTACGGCGTCGAGCACGCAGTCCCCGCGTTCCACGAGGTCGTTGAGGCGGCCCGGAGTGGCCACGACCACCTCGGCGCCGCGCCGCAGCGTGCCGGCCTGCTTGGTGATGGACAGCCCGCCGACCACCGTGGCCAGCCGGAGGTTGACCGCCGTCGCGTAGGGGGTCAGCGCGTCCGTCACCTGCTGGGCGAGTTCGCGGGTGGGCACCAGCACGAGGGCGAGGGGCGCCTTGGGCTCCGCGCGCAGGCCGGCCGTGCGGGCCAGCAGCGCCAGCCCGAAGGCGAGGGTCTTGCCGGAGCCGGTCCGTCCGCGTCCCAGCAGGTCACGGCCGGCGAGCGAGTTGGGCAGGGTGGCGGCCTGGATGGGGAAAGGGGTGGTCACGCCCTGCGCGGCGAGGGTCTTCAGCAGCCCCGCGGGCATGTCGAGACCAGCGAAGTCCTCGACAGCGGGAAGCGCGGGCGTCGTGCTTTCCGGCAGCCGGAATTCCATCGGCGACGACGAGGACGGTGGGGGTGACGAGGCTCGCCGGTTCGACTTCTGGGGCCTGCGGGACATGCGGTTGTCTGCCTTCCTGGAAACAGCACAAACCGGGATCCGCACCATGTCGGTGCGGACCCCGGTGAGCGGATTACGCGTCCGGCGATCAGGCGGGGACGATGTTCTCCGCCTGCGGGCCCTTCTGGCCCTGCGTCACGTCGAAGCTGACCCGCTGGCCCTCCTGGAGCTCACGGAAGCCCTGGGTCGCGATGTTCGAGTAGTGGGCGAAGACGTCGGGGCCGCCGCCGTCCTGCTGAATGAAGCCGAAACCCTTTTCAGAGTTGAACCACTTCACGGTTCCCTGTGCCATGACGTTCTCCTTTTGGTAGGCAGAGGCCCCATCCGGAAACGCCGGAAAACAAATAATGCGCCTGAAGGATAAGCATTCCCGTCAGGCGCACATAGGTTCATGGGTACCACAACTGCAACACGTAGACCTTAGCACAGGTCGGCGGTGACCTGCCCCGCGCTCGGCGTCGATCGGGCCCTCACGCCGCGAAGGCATTCAGCAGAAGGATTCCGCCCAGCGACAGCAGCGAGATCAGCATGTGGGAAACCGTCCAGGTGCGCAGCGTGCCGCCGACGGAAAGCCCGAAGTACTCCTTGAACATCCAGAACGACGCGTCGTTGACGTGGCCGAGGAAGACCGCACCGGAGCCGAGCGCCAGGGCGAGCAGGGCCGCGTGCGGGGCGTTCAGGCCGTGTGCCATCGACGCGACGATGCCGCCCGCGGCGACCGTGGCCACCGTGCCCGAGCCGGTCGCCGCGCGCATGAGGGCGGCCACCAGCCAGGCCAGCAGGATCAGCGGGATGTGGAGGTCCCGGGCGGCCTCACCGATCACGGTGTCGATCCCGGCGCCGCGCAACGCCGCGGAGTATCCGCCGCCTGCGCAGACGATCACCAGCACCCCGGCGATCGGCGGAAAGGCACGCGTCAGCGTCTCGTGCACCCGCCGTCTCGAGGCTCCCGCCGCCCAGCCGAAGACGGCCAGCGCCACCAGGACGGCCAGGAGCAGCGCCACCACGGGGGTGCCCGTGAAGGCGATCGCCCGCGCCACGAATCCGTGCCCCAGGTGGAACGTGCCGGACGCGGCCTCGAGCATCATCAGCACGACGGGCAGGAGGACGGTACAGAGTGTCACCGCGAAAGGTGGTGTGCGTCGGCCGCCGCCCGGCGCCGTCCGGTCCTCGGCGCGAGGCTCGCGCGCCGTCCGCTCGGGCGGGCCGGCCGGGGCGGCCGGGGCGGCCGGACAGGGACCGACGGCCGCCGACGCGGGCGGGCCGCCGGCGGCGGCCACCGGGACCGGTGACGCCGCGGCCGGTACGGGTGCCACGGCCGGCGCCCTGAGCCGGACCACTCGCCTGAGAGGCACGGCGGCGGGTGCCGGGGCATCGGCGGTGAAGGCCGCGAGCGCGGCCTCCGGCACGTGGGCGGCCACTCGGGGCCAGATGTAGGCGGTGAACAGCGGGCCGGCCACGACGGCGCAGGGAATCGCGATGACCAGGCCGTAGAGCAGGGTGAGGCCGGTGTCGGCGTGTACGGCCGTGATGGCCGCCAGGACGCCGGGGTGCGGCGGCACCAGGGCGTGCACGGTCGCCAGGCCGACCACCGCCGGTACGCCGATCCTCAGCACCGGCTGGCCGGCACGGCGCGCGATCTGCAGCACGAGCGGCACCAGCATCACGAACCCGACCTCGAAGAACATCGGCAGCCCGACGAGGCAGGCGATGCCGGTCACGGCCCAGGGCAGTCGTTTCGGGCCCACCCGTCGCGTGAGCGCCGACACCAGTTGGTCGACGCCACCGGAGTCCGCCAGCAGTCGCCCGAATACCGCGCCCAGGACGATGAGGACGCCCACCTGGCCCGCCGTGGCGCCGAAGCCGGTGGTGAAGGCCGCGGCCGCCCGGGCGACGCCCTGCCCCGACAGCACCGTGACGGCGAAGGCGCCCAGCGTCAGGGCGAGGAAGGCGTGCAGCTTCGCCCAGCTGACGAGGACGACGACCAGGACGACGGAGAGACCCACCACGATCATCAGCCAGGTGTCATGAGCCGACCAGGAGGCCGCAGCGACGGCCGCGGGCCCGGAGCGTGATGCCAACGCTGCCATCATGCGCGTACAGCTTTCTGTCGAAGATCCTTCCCCGGGTCCGGTGGGTCCCGGACCCGATGGGGGAAGTGCTCACGCCACGATCGTCGGGTCGCCGGTACGCGCGGGCACTCCCCCGATCGGCCACCCCGGAGACGACATCCCCCTCGACCACCCGGTCACCGATGGGACGACACCGGCAGCCGGCACCGGCACCGGCATTGCGCCCGGGGCATGTGCGAAGGGCCGCACCGAACGCCAACCGGCCTATTTCGCGCCTGATTTGGTGAAGGACTTGCGGTGCGGGTGGCGGTATATGATCAAATCTACCGATGCGTACCCCCCACATACAGACGCATCCACCTGCCCAGTCGGACGGCCCTGCCACCGAAAGGGTTCCACCCAGCCGCAATCCGTACGACGAACTGGCGTCACTGGCGGACGATCCGCTGGACGACCTCCTTGCCGACGACGCCACCGGGACCCGGCGGGACGACGACTCCGAGGAGCCGTGGGCGCCGCCCAACCACCGGCGGGGCAGCCGCCGTCGCAACCGCGCCACCGGCCTGCCCACGATCGTGAGGCTCCTCGCCTGGACCCTCACCCTCGCCTGCCTCGTCACCCTGGCCGATCGCTGGGCCCTGCTCTACGCGGAGCACAAGGCCTCCGAACGGCTCAAGGACGAACTGGACCTCGCCGCCGCCCCGGAGGTACGGATCGGAGGCTTCCCCTTCCTCACCCAGCTGGCCGCACGGCGCCTGGACTCGGTCCAGGTCACCGTGCCCGACATCCCGGCCCAGCGGGTCACCCTCACCCAGGTGACGGCCGACGCCGACGACATCCGCATCGACGGTGACGGGCCGACCGCCGTCCGTGGCGCCCTCGTTCGGCGGATGCACGGCCGGGTCCTCCTCTCCTTCGCCGACATGAACCGTGAACTCGGCGCCTCCCAGGTGGCCTTCACCGCCCACGGGCCCGGCAGCGTCCGGGCGCGGGGATCGCTGCGCATCGCCGGACGCGATCTGCGGGTACGGGCCGACACGCGTATCCGGCGTGACGGGGATCGCGGCATCGCGGCCTCCGTGGACGGAATGCGGCTCGACATCGGCGATCTCGCGACGTACCGCCCCGGCACCGGGCCCACCGAGGGGCTGCACCTGACCCGCGCCTCGGCACGCCGGCTGACCCGGGAGGCGGAGAAGATCAAGGCGTTCCTGTCGATCCCGGAGGTCGTGCACCGCCTGGGCGTCCCCGACGGCGCGGTGCGGGCGGCGCTGCACGACGAGGACCGGCTGCACCGACTGACCGGTGCGCCGCGCTTCCTGCACCGCCTGACCCGCGTCAACCTGGTGGACGCGGCGCTGGCCCATCCCCGGCTCCTCGAACGGCTGGGCCTGGATCTGTCGCTGCTCACGGCGCTGACCAAGCTCACCCGCCCGCAGATCGCGGACCGCTTCTCCTTCGCGTTCCAGTTGCCGAAACCGCCCGCGGGCGACCTGCGCCTCCAGCGCGTGACGGTGGGCAAGGACGGCATCCGCGCCGACGTCTCGGCGTCGGGGCTGCTGCTGGGTCACTGATCGCGGTCTCCGGAGCCGGCCCGGACGGGCGGGGGAGGCGGGCACCGAGGGCGGTGCCCGCCTCCCCAGCCCGCGGAATTCACGAGCCTGTGGACGCGGGACTCCAGCAGGATGTGCTCGTGAACCACCTTCTGTACGGCCTCGCCGGCAACCCGTCCCTGCCGCCCGACCTGCTCGACCGGCTGATATCCGCCAGACCGATGGCGGCAGCGCGGGGTGGGCGGCGGCCACCTGCCTCGCCCGGCTGTCCGTCAGGCAGGCGAGCAGTGGCGGCCGAGGCGGCCGCCGCCGACCCGTCACTGCCGGCCGGGGTGATGGCGGATCTGCTGCGTGACCTGCACGTGCCACGGCGGGCTCCGACGGAGGCGACGCCTACGCGGCACTGATGCCCAGCACCTGGGCGGTGCCGTCCGGCAGGGCGGTGATGCGGACCTGGCCGGCCGGGAAGGGGTCGACTCCGCTCGGGCCGGCGATCTGGGCGAAGCCGGACCAGGAGACGTCGTCCTTGCGGATGGTGTGCCAGACCGTACCGTCGCGGCCGACGACGACCACCTGTGCCGATCCGTCGCGCATACCGGCGATGTCGACACTGCTGGCACCCATGCGGCCGGCGCCGACGCCCGCCGGAGGTGCGAAGCCGTCCCACCGCCCGTCGGGGTGGCGCACCTGGTGGTAGACGTTCCCGTCGAGGCCGATCGCCACGACTTGGGAAGAGCCGTCCGGCAGACCCGTGACGGCCAGGGCCGGACCGGAGAAGGTGGCCGCACCCCCGAACCCGGCCGGACGCGTCCACGGCGTCCAGGACCCGTCCCGGCGGCGGATGATCAGGTACATCGCCCCGTCGGTGTGGTACGCCAGGACCTGGGTCGAGCCGTCGGGCATGCCGGCCAGGGCGACCTTGGTGGCACCCCAGGTGCTGCCCGGGGTGAAGCCGGGAACCGGGCGGAAGCCCGCCGAGGTGCCGTCGGCGCGGCGCTGCTGGTGGTACAGCGTGCCGTCCATGCTCGTGGCGACGATCTGACTGGTCCCGTCGGGCAGGGCGCCGACGGCCGCCTCGCGGGCGGCGAAGTCCTTCTGCCCGCCGGGGCCGTCGAGGCGCTGCCACGGCCGGGACAGGGACGGGCCGTCGAGAGTCGCCCACCAGAGGCTGTTGTCCGCTTGCAGCCCGAGGACCTGCACGGACCCGTCCGGCATCCCGGCGGCGGAGACCTGGATCCCGGCGAAGGCGGACTCGTTCGCGACACCGCGCAGGGGTCTCATGCCGGTCCAATTCCCGTCCGGTTTCCGGGCGCCTTGGAACAGGACCCGCTTCTCCACGGCGTACGGCGGCCGGTTGGCGGCGTAGAACCAGACGGGGTTGGTGAGGGCCACCATCTGGTCCAGGGTGCTGGAGCCGGGCTGCAGGCGGCGCACTTCGGCACGGGCGAACAGCGAGGCCTTGCCCCAGCCGCGCCAGCGCAGTTGTCCCGTGCCGCCCGCCCCGATGGCGGTCGATGCCATGATCCCCCACTCGGTGCAGAGGGTGACCACGGTGTCGGGTGCGCCGGAGACGGAGGCGGTGACGTCGACCGCGTCGAAGAAGCCCAGGGGGAGTTCCTCACCCGGCCCCGCGGTGCGGCCGGCTCCACTGGCCGTGAAGTCCACGGTGACGGACGCCGACTCGGCGGCGTAGGACCTGCCCTGCCGCAGCGAGGTCAGGATCGCGGTGGTGGACAGCGCGGAGGCGTGGACGACGTTGTGCGGCAGGCCGATGGTGTCGGTCGTGGCGTGGGAGTCGCTGTTGCCCAGACCCGGGAGGCGCTTGCCCGTAGACAGGGCGCCGTGCCAGAGAGCGACGTTGGCCGCGTCGTCGAGGGTCCAGGGGCCGTTCCACACTTCCATGGCATCGACGTGGTCCAGGCCGAACTCCCAGAAGGAGCCGGGCCCGGGAGTGGTGGGATGGGCGGCCACCACGAGGCCGCCGAGGCTGTGCACCCGCTGGACGTGCCGGTCGAGTTCGCCCCGGTCGCCCGGTGCGTAGCGCCAGTCCACCCACTCCCCCTGCGGCAGTCCCACGGCGAGCCAGTGGCCATGACGGGTGGTGACCTCCTCGGCGTTGATCACCAGGAGGTCCGAGGGGATGTTCCCGTGCCAGGACACGCCGGTGGAACTGGTGTTGTGGTCCGAGGTGGCGATGAAGTCGAGCCCGCTTGCGCGGGCGTCCACGACCATCCGGTCGACGGTCCGCGCGCCGTCCGAGTGGACGCTGTGCAGGTGCAGGTCGCCGCGGTACCAGCCGGCGGTCCGGCCGCGCACCGAGTCGGGCAGGAGGTCGTAGGGGGTCTGCGGCAGCGGGGGGCCGTATTCGAGGGTGACGCCGACCTCCCACTTCATGCCGGTGGCCTTGTAGACGATGGGACCGAGGGCGACGGTCCATTTCCCGGCTTCGACCGGCCCGGGCACGTAGCCGGGGGTGGCGTCCGCCGCCGAGAGGGTGAAGTCCCGCCTGGCTCCGCCGGACCAGCCGCGGAATCCCGACGGGCCGAAGATCCCCAGGTCGAGGACGTTGGACAGGACGCCCGGGACGAGGACGAAGGGTTCGAAGGCCGAGGTGACCGAGATGCGGTTCACGCCGGCCGGGACGTCGATGTCGAGGTACGCCCATTGGTCGAAGCCCATCGGGGAGTGGCCCTGGTAGGTCTTGGTCACCTTGGCGCCGTCCGCCTGGGTGTCGGCCCTGGCCACCCCCGCGGGCAGCATGGCCGCGAGGCCGCCGGCGGAGAGCAGTGTGCCCAGGCGCAGCACGTCACGGCGGTGCACCCGGTGGCTCGACGGCCCGCCGATTTCCCGTGCCGCGTATCTGTCGGCTCCCTGGTCGTTCGGCACCGCGCCACCCCCTGCTGTCGCGTACCTGTCAAGCAACGACTTCCGTTCGTTCGAACGACCAGCAGCGTACCGGCAGAGCGCCGGCCCAGACCCTTCCGCGCGCGAACCGTCGCGCCCCGGCCGTTCACACGGCCGCACCCCCGCGAGAGCCGGTGTGGGCCGTACGCGACGCCGCACTAGGCGCCCGCGGAGCGGCGGCTCATGACGGGCTCGGCGCACAGCCTCGCCATCCCGCAGAGGGTCTGCCCGTGACGGGTGAAGAGCTCGTCACGGGAGTCGAAGCGACCGAGGTCGGCCAGGACGTACCCCGAGAGGTCGCACCCGTCGCCGCCGGCCGGGCAGACGGTGGTGCCGTCCCAGTCGACGGCCGTCCTGGACAACGCCTCGAAGAGCGTCTCCGCACCGGCGTTGGTGAAGCCGCCACCCCCCGCGACGCCCAACTCGTCCAGGTCACCGAAGAGTTCCGAGACCGTCAGCCAGGGCGCGCCGCGACGGCCGGCCCGCGACGGTCCGTCCAGCCGGAACTCCGGCCACGCGAGGACCACTTGGTCCGGAACCAACCGGTGGAACCGGGGAAAGCGCGGATACCAGAACCGCCCGTCGACCAGCAGACCACGCACCCGCGTGGACACTCCCGACGCACGCGCCACGGACTCCAGCACCGCCAGCCGCTGGCTGCACGAACCCCGGCGGCGGCGCAGCACCTCCGACACGGGCAGCTCGTCCCGAACCGAGTACACCGGCCGCACCGCCGCCGCGATCCATCGGTGAGCCCGGCGCAGAGCCGTGATCCGGTGGGCGGGATCCGGGGCCCCCGGCACGTCGATCTTCCGAAGCAGCGCGGAGACCTCCGGATGCCGCCAGTCGAGGATCCGCGTCGCGGCCGTGCTCCCCGCGGCCACGGCTCCGTCCGCCGCAGGCGTGCGCACACGGCCTCGCGGGGTGAGAAGCGAACTCGTCATGTCGGGGTCCTCTCGCCAGTGTCCGGCCCACAGACCGCATGGTGACAGGAATTTTGAACACGTTCAACTACATCCCGCGGGCCGGATCGCGCGCGTCCGGACACGCCCTCCCCAAAGCCGCATGGCCCGGCCCTAGGTCTGCCGTGGCCCATCTCACCCAACCCGCTCCTTGACGCAGATTCTTTGCGCCGCCGCTTGGATTTCCGCGACTTCTTCCGCTTAGGCTCCCCCGGCATCCCCAACACGCCACCAGGAGCCTCGAATTGTCGAAGCAGGACGCATGTGGAGATTCCCCGACCGGTGGGCTCGTCCTGCTCGGTGGGCCGCCCGGAGCCGGAAAGTCGACCGTGGCCGAGGCTTTGGCCGGCACGGCGGGGCGCCCCACCGTCCATATGCACACCGACACCTTCTTCGTCTGGATCCGTTCCGGATTCGTACCGCCCTATCTCCCGGAGGCCGAATCGCAGAACGATGTCGTGCAGAAGGTCATGCTCGACGCAGCATGCGCCTATGCGGACGGAGGCTACGACGTCGTCCTCGACGGCATCTTGGGGCCGTGGATGCTCGATGCCTTCCGTGCGCGAACGGACCGCCGGGGCCTCGACCTGTCCTATGTCGTCCTGCGTCCGAGCCTGGAGGTGACGCTCTCCCGAGCCACGCGGCGCGAGGGACGCCACTTGAAGGAGATGGAGCCGATCACCGGCCTCCACAAGGCGTTCGAAGGCATCGGCGCACTCGAACGCCACGTGCTCGATTCCACCGCCCAGACCGTGGAGCAGACGACCGCCGAGCTGGCCGCCGGTCTGGAGACGGGCCGCTTCTCGGTGGGCTCGGGAGCGCCGTCGCGGCGGCCGACGACGCGGTGACCGCGAAGCCACCGCGCGCCGGAGAAGCCGGCCGCCCGGCCGGACGGGTCAGAGGTGGCACAGACCCCGTTCGTAGTCGACGGTGGCGGCCTCCTTGGAGTGGGTCCACTGCGGGGTCAGCAGTTCGGAGTCGAGCTGCCGGGCGGCATCGGGGCTCTCCACGATGTAGCCGAAGTCCTGCAGCCACGCCGCATAGAGGTTCTTCGAGCCGATGTAGAACGCGGAGCCGTCGACCGAGACGAGCTTGTGGTGCTGGGCGTACGGGTGGCCGTCCGCCCACTTCGCGCTCGCCGAGCCGCGGAAGGAGGCGAGCTGGAGGTTCGAGCAGAGTGCCGCCGTGGCGCTGCGGCCGTCGCCGGTGACCCGGGCGAGCCGGTCGCGCAGCACGTCACTGATCTCGGACAGGGACTTGATCTGCGAATAGCCACCGCTTCCCACGGCGCCGCGGTTGGCGGGGTCGCTGACGACGATGCGTACCTTGACGCCGGCCGCGAGCTTGGCGGCGAGGGCGTCGTAGACACGGGTGTCGTAGCGGGGCAGCGGGGGGCAGGTCGCGTTGAGGTCCTGTTGCGAGATCTCTATGTGGTCGGTCGCGCTGGAGATCAGCGAACGCAGGGCGCTCTCCTCGGGGTTGACCGTGTCGTAGTCACGGTCGGCGTTGGTGTTGTCGTGCAGACCGATCCCGCAGCGGGTGCCGGACGCGCCCGGCAGGGCCGGACGCCAGGTGGAGGCTGGGTCGGCGTCCTGGATGCCGACGCCGAGACCGCCTACGGCGATCACCGGTACGTCACCCGTGGGGCCGACGGCACGGGGGTTGGTGTCCTGCTCCATGCCGGCCATGCAGTCCGCGTCGGCCGAGGCGGCGTACCAGACGGCGGCGACGTTGCCCCTGTTGTCGCAGGTCCACTTCCAGAGCCGGTCCAGGTAGCGGCCGGCCGTACCGGCGCCGGGGCCGGTCAGGGCGAGGTCCACGTCGGTGACCGGATGATCGGTGTCGAGGTAGTCGCCCTTCCAGTCGTTGATGCCGCCGGTGATGGCGGACCGGCCGTCGACGACCAGGAGTTTGGAGTGGTTCCACGAGAAGGCCGTCTTGGACGTCGTCATCGACGCGACGTTGAGCGTGACGGCGTCGGCGGCCGGGCCGAGCTTGCCGCGCAGGTCGTCCCGGTACTTCGAGGGCAGCACGTTCATGTGGTAGACGGGCGCGGCACCGACGAGGACCCGGACCTTGAGGTGGTGGCCGGACGCGACGGCGGACCTCAGGCCCGCGACGACGGCGTCCTGGAACGCGCCGTCCGGGAAGGGCGCGAGGGTGGAGATGTCGACGGTCCGCGTGGCCCGCGCGATGTTCCGGGTCATCCTGGCCAGCAGGCGCTCGGTGCCGGTGCGGTTCTCGCAGGCGTCGTCGCCCCAGCAGCCGGGAGTCTGGAGCAGCCATCCGGTCCGGTCGTCGTCCGGGGCGTCGAGCCGGTTGCCGCTCGTCCGCTCCCACACGTCTCCTTCGAGGCCGGGCGAGACGTCGCGCAGCGTGCGTTCCACCGCGTCGAGATGCGGAGTCGCCGGGTCGGCCGCGGTGGCGGGCGCGGCGGGCAGCACGGCCAGGGCGAGGGCGGAGGTCACCGCGGCGCAGGCGGGCCGGGCTAAGCGGAGCGAAATGATCATGACCAGAAGTTACCAGGGAGTACAGGCTCCCTCGGCCGGGGAACCGGCAAGGGCCGTCGCTCGGCGACCGGCTGTCGAACCGTCACCCGACGAGCCGGTCGCGGCCGCGCTCCCTGCGGCGCGCTGGTCAGCACGCGGCGTTGCACGGCTACCGAGCCGACCTCGGTGAGGGAGGTGGCCTCGACCTGCTCGCCCTCGACGAGCAGGGGGGGGTGACGGACCGGAGCAGTTGCTGCCTGCGCCGGGTGTTCATGAGGGTCACCGCTGAAGAAGGCGCTGCTGGGGCTCGGACTGCAGACCGTGCTCGGCGTGCACGGGGAGGAGCAGGGTCGGAAACTCACCTTCCCGCCCGCCTGCAAGGCCGCGGGCCGGGACCTCGCCTCCCGCCTCGCCGCGACCGCGGGCTGACAGCGGTCGGCCGCCCCGGGTCACGTCCGGACCCGGGGGCCGGCCTCAGAGCACGCGCAGGACGCCCACGACCTTGCCGAGGATCTGTGCCTGGTCGCCGGGGATCGGCTCGTACGCCGGATTGCGCGGCATGAGCCACACCCGCCCGTCCCGGCGCCGCAGCTGCTTCACCGTGGCCTCGTCGTCCAGGAGTGCGGCGACGATGTCCCCGTGATCCGCGCTGTCCTGCCGTCGCACGGTCACGATGTCGCCGTCGCAGATCGCGGCCTCGATCATGGAGTCACCGGAGACCGTCAGGGCGAACAGCTCGCCCTCGCCCACCACCTGGCGGGGCATGCTGTAGACGTCCTCCACCATCTCCTCGGCGAGCAGGGGCGCGCCGGCGGCGATGCGGCCGACGAGCGGTACGTCGACCGGCGTCTGGCCCCGGGCGTCGAGATCGGGGGCCCAGGAGGGCCGTACACGGTAGGCGCGGGGCCGGTGCGGGTCGCGGTAGAGGACGCCCTTGCGTTCGAGGGCCATCAGCTGATGGGCGACCGAGGAGGTGCTGGCGAGCTGTACGGCCTCGCCGATCTCCCGCATGGACGGTGGATAGCCCTGGCTCCGGACGGCACCGGCGATGAACCGGACGATCTGCTGCTGGCGGACGGTGAGTTCACCCTCCGGCGCGCGGCTCCCAGGTGGCCTGCCCCGGCGAGTGCGTGTGTTGTCGTGCATCCGGGGCACCTCCGTACAAGATCGCTCAGAGCACGACCCTACCTGGCACACCCCGCCAAAGGGAACAGTCTTTCGGTCAGGTGGCGCAGGAGGGGTATGCCGGAGCCGCCGGGACGGGAACGGGAACGGGCGGGACCCCTGCCCGGCCGTGACGGCGGACAGGGGCCCCGGGGCGGTCGGACGGGGTCAGCCGTCGGACTCCGCCGAGGGGAGGTAGGCGCCCGGTACGTCGTCCGGCGCGTAGATCCTGTGCTCGCCCGGGTACGGCTTCTTCCACTCGTGCGTCTCGTACCAGGTGAGGTGATTCATCTGAGCGGGGTTGGCGAAGTCGGGCACCGCGTGGGGTCCGGTCAGCCGCTGCTTCGCCTTCCACTTGTCCCACTTCGCCGCGAGAGCCTGCTTGTCCGCCGGCACCTTCGCCGACGGTACGGCCGCCGCGTGCGGGTCCTGCGGTGCCGGGGTGTCCAGGCCACAGGACGGCGGGGTCTTCAGGCCGTCGGTCAGGGAGGTCCGGTTGGGCAGCGCCTCGAACGGCGTGTAGTCCGGGTGCCGGGTGAACGCCCCGCGCATCGGGCTGGCCGCGCTGTCCTTCTGGTTCATCGGGTGGATCCCGAGGATCTGCTCGATGGTCCGGATCATGGTGATCTGGGTGTAGTAGCGGCTGTCGACACCGCCGTGCCGCGCCCAGGGGCTGATGATCTGGATCGGGGCGCGGTGGCCGTCGACGTGGTCGAGGCCGGCCTGGGAGTCGTCCTCGACGACGAAGATCGCGGAGTCCTTCCAGTACTCGCTGTGCGTGATCTCGTCCACGATCCGGCCGACCGCCAGGTCGTTGTCCGCGACCTGGGCGGCCGCACCCGCGGGACCGCCGGTGTGGTCGCTGGAGAGCCAGAACATGTTGAGGTTCGCGGGCCCGTTCCGCTCGAAGTCGCGCTTCCAGATCTCGGTCCGGTAGACGTCCGGGACACTGGTGTCGAACTTCGGGAACCCGTGCACGGACACGTCGTTGAGGGAGGGGATCGGCGAGGAGGAGTTCAGCGGGTAGGCGGTGTCCTGCCCGGTGGACGCCATGTTCTTGGCGTCGCAGTACAGGTTCTGCCAGCTCGCGCCCGACGGCTTGGTCAGGAACTGCTGGAACTCGCCGAAGTCGCGCACGGACCTGCCGGCCGCCTGCGCACCGGTCCAGATGAACCCGGTCCGCTGGTGGCCCAGGGCGTCGTCCTCGGTGTCGTAGCTGCGCGCGTACTCGCCCGCGGAGGACTCGGTGTACTCCGGGTCGTCGGCCTGCATCAGCCAGTTGTGGCCCTCGGCCGAGTTCGTGCCGATGTCGTAGGTGTTGTCGTACAGGCCGAACTGCTCGGCCAGCGCGTGCTGGTTCGGTGTGACGTTCGCACCGAACTGCGCCAGCGACGGGTCGCCGTTGCCCTCCGGGACGTCGCCGAAGACCTGGTCGTAGGTCCGGTTCTCCTTGACGAGCAGGAAGACGTGCTTGATCGTCGAGGGCTCGCCGAGCCGTGCCGGGACCGGCACCGGCCGGGCCTTGCTGTGGCCCTTGGTGAGCTTGACCGAGCCCGGGGTCCAGCCGTTCTGCCGGAAGACCTTGGCCGTCTGGGACCGGACGACGCTGTCGCGCGGCAGCGTGAACCGCTGCACGCTCGACGTGGTGTCGTGCGTGCCGTGGCCACCGCTGGTGGTGGGGCGGCGGGCGTCGACACCGCGGGTGTTGGAGACCACCACCTGGTCGCCGACGGTGGCGATCTCCGCGGGGAAGTAGTCCGTCGGGAGCAGCCCGACATAACTCACGGGCTCCTGCGGGGACTTGTACCGGTAGACGGCGACCGCGTTGGCGCGGCCGAGCGTCACCAGCAGATGGCCGTCGTCGGTGAGGGTGACCCCGTCGGGCTCGTAGCCCACCGACGCCTCGGGCCACGGCTGGGTGGCGATGGTCTGTACGACCTCGTCGGTGGCGGTGTCGACGACCGACACGTCGTTGGTGGCGGTGTTCGTGACGAACAGCGCGCCCTTCTTGGCGTACAGGGCGGTCGGGTGCAGTCCTACGTCGATACTCTCGACGGAGGCCGACGGATGCGCCACGTCGATGACACTGACCGTGCCGGTGGTGGTCGCGGCGGTCTTCGGGTCGGCGGGCACCTGGGTGCCGTACGAGTTGATGGTGGTGTCGCCGGGCTTCGCCGGGCGCCCGCCCTCGTTGCCGACGTACAGCTTGGAGCCGACGAGGGCCATGTCGCGCGGGGCGTTGCCGACGGCCCAGGTCTGTTCGACGGCGCCGGTCGCCGCGTCGATGGCGACCACCCGGTTCTGGCCGTTGACCGCGGAGTACACGGTGGACCCGTCGGGCGAGAACACGGCCTCGCCGACCAGCGCGTGCTTGGCGCCGTCCGCCGGGATGCTCACGGCCTTGGGGTCGGCGACGCTGCCGTCCGGGTTCACGGTGAACCTGGTGTAGCCGTCGGTCTGGCCCAGCCACAGCTGCGAGCCGTCGGGCGAGTAGGTGGGGCCTTCCTGACCGACGGAGTTGCTGCTCAGTCGCGGGGTCGACGCCGCGGAGGTGCCGACGAGCTGCTGCACCTTCCAGTCCTTCAGGTCGACGACGGCGAGCGCGCTGCCGCCGTCGGTGACCGAGGCGGCGAGGTGGCTGCCGTCCGGGCTGACCGAGGACGACATGATCTTGCCGTTGTCGACCACGAGGCGGTCGCCGTAGGGGGCGATGTACTGGTCGCTGGAGACGACCTGACCGCGGTCGGTCGTCTGGCCGACATGGTCGGTACCGAATTGGTGGGTCTGGGCGAAGGCGACACCGGCCGCCACGAGGGCGAGAGCCGTGGTGCCTGCTGTCACCAGAGGTATCCGGCGACCGATGCGTCTACCGAGAAGGCCGGGCAGGTCGTCCTTCCCGACACGCCGGCGACGGCGTGTTACCTGCATGGAGTTATCCCTTCGACGTGGCGAGCAGCTCGACGTTGCCGTCGAACTGCCACAGCGGGTTGGGTGCGTCCCCGGTCGGGGTGCGGACCAGGAAGTAGCCGTTCACTTCCTTCGGTCCGTCGCCGTCGGCCATGAAACGACCGTCCGGGGTGACGTCCAGCTGGTAGATGGCCGACCCCACGGCCTCGACACCGGGGAGGTGCCAGGAGACGACGCACCGCCAGTCGTTGCCCGGTCCCTCGGCGGCGACCCTGACACTGCCCTTGTCGCACGTCGCCGTGGCCTTCAGCTGCGCTTCGGCGACGTCCGGGCGGTTGAGCTCGTCGGTCTGCAGCCGGTAGAGGTGCGCGAACGCCGTGGCGACCGAGCGCTGCACCTTGTCCTGCTCGATGCCGGACCCCTCCGCCCCGGTCGTCACGGAGACGACCGCGACCGTCACGGCCGTCAGCCCAGCGAGGGGCAGGACGCCCGCGGTCACCGCACGGCGCCCGGAGCCGTCGTAGCCCGGGTTGGTGAAGTCGCGCCGCAGGAAGAGCAGATGGGCCAGTACGGTCGCGAGCACGGCCCAGACCAGACTGACCGAGACGCCGATCAGCAGCGGACCGAGCTGTGCCGGGTCGGTGAACAGACCGTTCCAGGCGATGAAGGCGTAACTGGGCAGTGCGATCCGTACGGCGACGGGCAGCGGCAGCATCTGGGCGAGCTGCATGACGAACGCGACGAGCGCGGGCAGCAGCAGGCCCATCGGGGACCGTCCCAGCGTGACCGACCCGAGCAGACCGATCGCGGCGAGGGCCAGGGTGGGGGCGATCACGCAGACCCAGGCGAGGAGCACCTTCCCCGCGGCCTCCCCCGGTGCCAGCAGGTGGCCGTCGAGGCCGACCAGGGGCTGGTTGCCGACCGCCGCGATCCCGCCGGCCACGCTGGAACACGCCAGCCCGGTCACGAGAAGCAGGATGACGGTGAGGCTGGCGAGTGCCTTCGCCACGAAGATCCGCCGCGGTGAGCGGACCGCGACGAGCAGATGGCGCCAGGTGCCGAGCCGGTCCTCGGAGGCGAAGACGTCCCCGGCGACCACCGAAGTCAGCAGCGGAAGCGCCCAGGTACCCGCGAAACCGAGCACCACCAGCGGTCCGGCCCATCCCGTGGCGTGCATCCAGCGGCCGAAGAGGGTGTCGGAGGGGAGGGTGCCCTGTTGGCTCACCCCGGCGACGAAGAGCGCCGGTGCGATCCAGCAGGCGAGGACCAGCAGACGGATCCGCCACTGGGCGACCAGTTTGGTCAGTTCGAAGCGGTAGCCGCGGGAAACCGGGACGCGGCGGGCGGGTGCGACGTCGTCCTCCACGGCGGTCGCGTTCATCGGTCGGCCTCCTGCTGCTCGGTGAGGGCGAGGAACGCGGCTTCCAGCGGCGACACCACGGGGGCGAGCTCCCGCACGGCGACTCCCGCCCGCACGAGCCGCGCCACCAGTTCGTCGAGGGCGGGCACCAGCGCGCGGACGACGAGGGCCTCGTCGCCGGGCCGCGTCCCGGTCTCGTCGACGACGACCCCCGGCGCGTCGGCGGCCAGTCGGCGTGCGGTCCGCGGGTCGGACGTGCGGATCCGGTAGTCGAGTTCGCCGTTCTCGGCGGCCAGCTTGCCCAGCGGACCCGAGAAGACGACCCGGCCGGTGGCGAGGATGGTGACGTCCGAGCACAGCGCCTCGAGGTCGTCCATGCGGTGGCTCGACAGCACGACGGCGGTTCCGTCCTCGGCCAGCCGGCCGAGGACGCCGTGCACCTGCTTCTTGCCGGCCGGGTCGAGGCCGTTGGAGGGCTCGTCAAGCACGAGCAGCCGGGGCCTGGTGAGCAGGGCGGCGGCCAGGCCGAGCCGTTGGCGCATGCCGAGCGAGAAGCCACGGGTGCGGTCGTCGGCGACATCGGTGAGGCCGACCTGTTCGAGCGCGGCGTCGATGCCCGTCCGCGTGTCACGGCCGTGGAGGGCGGCCAGCGCCACGAGGTTCTGCCTGGCGGTGAGCGAAGGGTAGAGGCCTGGCCCGTCCACGAAGCCGGCGACACTCTCCGGGGCCGAGAGCGCCCGGCCGACCGTGGTGCCGAGGATGTCGAGACGGCCGCCGTCGGCGACGGCCAGACCCAGCAGGAGGCCCAACAGGGTCGTCTTGCCGGCGCCGTTGGGCCCGGCGAGACCGTGGATCCGGCCCTGTCCGACATCCAGGTCGACGCCGTCGAGTGCGACGACTTCGCCGAAGCACTTGGTGATCCCGCGCGCCCGGACCGCTAGGAGTGCGTCCATGAGTCCCTTCTTCCGCAACGCTCAGGAACCTTAGGGAGCACACACAACGCGTACACAGACAGTCAGTTGAACGCTCAGGAAACGGATCGTCAAGGCGTCGGCAAGTCGCCCGCACGATTGGCTGTTTTCGCATCGCACACGGGCAAACCAGGAACCAGGACTTGATGGACTGAGCGGACGAAGATCCTGTCGCCTCGTATCCTGCGGACTCTTGAGCGATTCAATGCCGCCTATCCCTGGGATCACAACGCCCACTACCACCGCTGGATCTTGCGGCAGCTGCCGAAACGCTTCGTTCGCGCTGTCGACATCGGCTCCGGCAGCGGTGACCTTGCAAGGCTCCTGGCCCGACGCGCCGTTGCCGTGACGGCAGTCGATGCCGATCCGGTGATCACGGCCCAGGCTCAGAAGCTGACTGCTCCATCGCTTCCTGTAACCTTCACCGTCGCGGATGCAGTAGCCGAGTTCCCTGCCGGCTCCTACGACGTCATCACGTGTGTCGCCACGGTCCGTCATCTGCCGTTCGCCCGGGCACTCGCCTGTTTCCGAAGTCATCTGGCGCCGGGAGGGAACTTGGTGATCGTCGGCTTGTCCCGCGCCCAGACCCCTGTGGACTATTTACTCGGAGCCCTCGCCATTCCATCCAACGCCGCTATGGGCTGGCTGAAGAACAAAGGCCGCTCCTCACCGCGCCCGGCATCCATGACGGCCCCTACTCGCTCGGCAGACATGGCCTTTGACGACACCGTCCGTGAAACCGGGACTCTCCTCCCCGGCGCACGGCTGCGACGGCGGCTGTTCTGGCGTTATACGCTCGTTTGGCAGCAACCCTGAGTGGCCCGGGGCTTCTCGACCACCCGTCGGCCCTGGGGCTAAAGCCGGCACGTCGCGCCCGTAGGGTGCGGGCGTGACCGACCCGTCCCGCGCACCGGCCGCCAGGCCGACCGGCTCGTCACCGTGCTCCGGCACGGCCGGGACCTGGATGTTGCGGCCACGGAACTCGGCGTCGATCTGCGCGGTGTGGGCCAGGGCCCGTACCGACACGCGGCTGGCGATCGCTCTCGCGGGCCGGGATCCCGACGTCCTCGAGGAACGCGGCCGCACCCTGCGCGCCGACTACCTTCGCCTCCTGGCCCTCGGCCTCTCCCCGGGCCGGGCGGAGCTGATCCTCGGTATCAGCGGTGCCGGGGCATGGCGGGGAGACGATCCGGCGTTCGCCGCCGCCTGCGACGCGGTCAGCGCCACCTCACCCCCCGGCGCGGCCAGCAGAGTCATCAGGGCGAGGACCTCGGCCGGTGGGTACGGGCACAACGCCTCGGCTGGGACAAACTCACTGGCGCCCAGCAGTGGATGCTCGAGCTCGTCCTCGGCATCCTCCCGTAGGCGACGACGAGAAACCCAAACCCCGACGAGGGCCAGCGCAGGTCCGGGACGGGCGCTTCGTAAAACGTTCAAAGTACAACGGTTCGATTTCTGTACGCGCCAGGGGCTGACACCGGGGTCCTGCTGCGCGATAACGTGCGCGCTCGGCCTGATCATCGTACTGTCCGGGAATAGTTATGCCTGATCCTTCCATGTCGCCGGACGACCGGCCGGCGTCGCCTGTGAGGCCCCGTGTGACGGCCGAGTCGCCGCCCGGGTCCTTGAGGCGGCGTCTGGTGCTGTCGTCCGTGCTGCCGCCGAGCGTGGTCGCCGTGACGGGCGCGGTGGCCACCGCGCTGGTCGGCGATGGCCAACTGGACCAGGCGTATCAGGGCGCTGTGTTCGGCGGCGTTGTGCTCATCGGGACCATGGCGGCCGCGATCGCGGGCATGCGGGCTTCGGTGGAAGCACGAGCAGTCACCGAGCAATGGGCGGAGCTGTCCCGCGCAGCCGACCGAAACCGTGCCGAGCTGACCGAGTTGACCCGTGCCACAGCCGAGGGCAGAGCCGAACTGGAGTCGCTGTGCCGCCGGCTGCGGGCCGGGGAGCGCCCTGGGCGGGGCCGGCCGGAACTCCCGCCGCAGACCGGCCCGGACGAACTCTCCCGCCTCGGATTCGAGATCGCCGTGGCCCGGCACGAGGCGGAGGCAGCCCTGCAGGAGACCGCCGCCTCCGCGATCGGCGCGGAACACCACTCCCGGCTGGTGCAGTTTGAGGTGTTCGCCAACCTGGCGCGCCGTCTGGAGTCCCTGGTGCACCGCGAGATCGGCCTGCTGGACGACCTGGAGAACGAGGTCGAGGACCCTGACCTGCTCAAGGGGCTGTTCCGGGTGGACCACCTGTCCACCCGGATCCGCCGCTACGCCGAGAACCTGGCCGTGCTCGGCGGCGCGAACACCCACCGCCAGTGGACCCGCCCCGTCAGCCTGACCGACGTACTGCGTTCCGCCGTCGCCGAGATCGACCAGTACGCCCGGGTCAAGCTGGTCCCGCCCGTCGAGGGGTCGGTCAGCGGCCATGCCGTGGTAGACGTCGTCCATCTGCTGGCCGAGCTGCTGGAGAACGCGACGGTCTTCTCACCGCCCCAGACCACCGTGCACGTACGGGTGGAGCCCGTCGCCGCGGGGGTGGCGATCGAGGTCGAGGACCGGGGCCTGGGCATGTCCCCGGCCGAGCGCGGTCAGATGAACACCGTCTTGAGCGCACCCGACAAGGTTGCGCTCGGCGAACTGCTGCAAGACGGCCGGATCGGCCTGTACGTGGTCTCCGTCCTGGCCAAGCGACACGACATCGCCGTGCAGTTGCAGAGCAACGTCTACGGCGGCACACAGGCCGTCATGGTGCTGCCCGAGGCACTGCTCGGTCCGCAGCCGACAGCTTCCGCGCCGGCGCCCCACACCGTCCCGGCCCCCGAGGCGGAGCCGCACGACCGGACGGAGACCGAGGCGGTGGACCTCCCGGCGACGGAGACGACCGTCGTCGCGGATCCGAGCGTGTCAGATTCCGCACCCGGGCCCGCCCCGGCCCCCTCCGACGGCGCGGACGACCGCCCGCGGCTGCCTCAGCGCCGCCGCCAGGACCACGCCGCCGAAGTGCCGCAACCGGTCGGCGGCGCCGGTGCTGCCGAGGACATCGAACACGACCCCGGCCTCATGGCCGCATTCCAGACCGGACTGCGCAGAGCCGAGGAAGCGGAGACGCCCTGATGGCCGCAGCCGCCCTGAAGGACCAGGGTCCGTACAGCGAAACGTTTCCTTCTGCCGAACAGGAGTACACGATCGTGGCGAGCGAAGACCTTTCCTGGCTGTTGACGGGTCTGGTGAACCGGGTGCCGCACACCCGAAGCGCGTTGTTGCTGTCCTCGGACGGGCTGGTGAAGGCAGCGGAGGGACTCGACAAGGACGCCGCGGACCAGTTGGCCGCGCTCGCCAGTGGGCTGTACTCGTTGGCGCGCAGCGCGGGCCGGCACTTCGACGACGGCGGTGACGTGCGACAGATCGTGACGGAGCTCAGCACCTCGCTGCTGTTCGTCTCGTCCGCCGGGCACGGCGCGGTGCTGGCGGTGCTGGCCGGACGCGATGCGGACGCGGCGGTACTGGGCTACGAGATGGGCATGATGGTGAAGAGCGTGCGTCCGCACCTGGCCACACCGCCCCGGCACCCGGTGGGGTGACCGATGACGCCGGTCCTCCCAGACGGACCGCAGCTCGACGAAGCGGCCGGGCGGCTGGTCCGTCCCTACACGGTGAGCGACGGTCGGACCAGGGCCACGTCCCATTTCACACTGGTGACCACGGTGCGGGCCACCGGCGCCCAGACGCAGGGCGTATTCGGCCTGGAGCACGCGCAGGTGCTGGCGCTGTGCGAACAGCCCGTGAGCGTTGCCGAGGTCGCGGCCCGGATGCAGGTGCCCGCCGCCGTGGTCAAGGTACTGCTGTCCGATCTGGCCGAGGGAGGCGCGGTGGTCGCAGGTGATACGCGCCCGGCGCCCACGGGCCACTCCGCACGACCTGATCGAGACCTCCTGGAAGCGATACGCGATGGCCTCCTCAAACGACTGTGACCCGCTGCCCGCTGACCTCCTGCCGGTGGGCGTCAAGGTGCTGATCGCCGGCGGGTTCGGCGTGGGAAAGACCACCTTCGTCAACGCACTCAGCGAGATCGAGCCGCTGAGCACCGAGGAGATGCTGACCGCCGTCAGCGCGGCCACGGACCGACTGGACGGAGTGGAGAACAAAGCCACCACCACGGTGGCCTTGGACTTCGGCCGGATCACGCTCAGTCCGTTCCACGTCTTGTACCTGTTCGGCACGCCCGGGCAGGAGCGCTTCTGGTTCATGTGGGACGAACTCTCCGAGGGAGCGCTCGGGGCGGTGGTGCTCGCCGACACCCGCAGGCTGGAGCACTCCTTCGCGGCGGTGGATTTCTTCGAGCGGCGCGGCATCCCCTTCGTCGTCGCCGTGAACGAGTTCGACGGGGCTCACCGCTACCGCGGGGAAGAGGTACGGACCGCGCTCGACCTCAGGCAGGAGGTGCCGGTGGTGTTGTGCGACGCCCGCGTCCAGAAGTCGGGCACACGCGTGCTTCTCGATCTGGTTCAGCATCTGATCACGACAAGGAGTTCCCATGGCAGCGACACAGATCGACCCACCGTCCGGGCCTGAGTCCGGGATCGCCCTGCGCCATCTGCTCCTCCCCCCGGAGGACCCACAGGTGCGCGCCCGTTCCGAGCGGCTGCGCGAGCTGGGCATCGATGCTCGTCCGGACGCCGAACTCGACGCCTTCGCACGGGAGCTGGCACAACGCACCGGCGGCTGCTACGCCGGGGTCAACTTCTTCCTCGACGCAGACCGCCAGTACTTCGCGGGGTTGTACAGCGCCGCGCAGGACACCACGGCTCATGTGGGGCCGCCGTTGCTGGAGGAACCGGTGCCCGGCCGCGTCATGCCCCGCGACACCGACATGGGCATCTGCCCGCACGTGGTCAAACGCCGCCGGGCGCTGGTGCTGGAGGACATCCGGGACTTCCCCCGGTTCGCCGGCAACCCGGTGGTCGACGCGATCGGCGTCCACTCCTACCTGGGCGCACCGCTGATAGACAGCACCGGCGTGGTGCTGGGCACCATCTGCGTGGTCGACCAGGACCCACAGCCGTGGGGGCGCGAAGGGCTGGAAACCATCAAGGCCATGGCTGCCGAACTGGTCGAGCTACTGGAGGAGTCGGCGAACCACCGCGGCTGACCGACGCCCCTGCCAGGGGCTGGGCGTTGGCCAACCGCGCGGATGCGCTGCTACGGGCGGGCAGAACCGGGGAGGCACTGTCGGCAGCGATGGAAGCGGCCGCGCTGTTCACCCCGCTCGCCGAGGCGCACCCCGAGGAGTTCACCGCCTCCCTACGGCAGGTGCTCGAACGGTGGGCATGCGTTCTGGAATTGCTCCACCGCACGCGGGAAGCCGAGGAGGTGCGCCGACGACCTTGAGGGCTGAACCGCGACCGGACCTGACCATGCGTCGCGGGCCGGACGGTCGGCGCCGTCGAAGCCGGGCTACTCGTGGCGCCCCGGTCCGGTGAGGCGTCCGTCGGACAATGACCTATGGCGATGACCCAGCACGAGAACAGCCCCACGATCACACTCGAGGGCACCCCCTGGCGCGTAGCCGACCCGAGCGACCCGGAAACCCCCCTGCCCCTAACCCAATCTCGCCTGACCAGCACAGCAGCCACAGCATGAGTGACGAGGCCACCTGTTACTGAAGGTGGTCGGCCAGCCTCCAGAGATCTGCCCATGCCAACAGCTCGTGGGGCGCATGTCCTGGAAGCCGGCGTCAGGTGATGACGGGTGGCTGGTCGATGCCTGGCTCGGCCAGCCACAACAAGCGTCGTGGCCGTGTCCCTTACGCGGGCCGCACGAGGGACCGGAGCATCTCCCGGGTTTCGGTGTCGGTGGAGAACAGCACGGTTCCTTGCATGCCGGGGGTGAGGAGCACTTCGTAGGTGTTGCGGATCAGGTGGGCGAACTCGTGCTCGGGGGCGCGAGCCACAACGGTGTCCTTGCTGGACTTTCTGTCGGCAACCCATACGGCGTCGCGCCATACGAGGTCGGGGCCGAAGATGACGCCGCTGTAGTCGTATTCGAAGCCCTGGGCGGTGTAGATGCATCCCAGCTGGGTGAATCCTGCCGGGTCCGTGGCCCAGAGATTCTTCGAGGGGTAGCCGCCGACGGAGCGGTCCCCTTGTACGTTCCATGGCCGCTTCCAGTCCCACTGGGGCAGGTTCACGTCGTCGACGAGGTGGACGAAGTTCTTGTCGTCGTCGAAGACCGGTTCGCTCCACGGCCAGCAGAAGTCGGCCGTCATACGGGCCTGCAGCCCCTTTGCCTGGTGGGTTCGGAACATCGCTTCGAGCTCTTGTGGGGTCTCGGCGACCGTAACGGAGAAGAGACCGTCGCCCTGCCACGGGATGGGACCACCTGGGATGAGGCCCAACAGGCGCAGCACCCACTCCTCGTAGGCGCGGCTGCCTCCGCATCGGAACTGCCCGTCGAGGTTGACGTGCCGGACGGTCAGGCCCTTGGCCTTCGCCGCGGCGTCGATCTCGTGGACGGTTCCCATCTCGCCGGGGCGTACGACCTGGCGTTCGTCGAGGAGGAAGACCGGGACCCGGGCGGCGTCGAGGAGTTCTTCGATCTGACGGCGGTTGCTGCGCTTGTTCTTCGGGGTGAAGCGGTGGTTGGAGGACTCCCGGGAAGTAGCGAAAGAGCTTCTGGACGCGGGTGCTGCCCCGTCCGGCGACCTTCTGCAAAGTGGTGGTGAACGACTTGGAGCCGGTGGCATGGACGGCCGTCAAGTTGTTGCGGTACAGCTCGCCGAGGAGCTCGAGCGCGATCACGCTCTTACCGGAGCCCGGCCCTCCGGTGACGACGATGACTTCCTTGAAGTCGGACTGCCTGGCCCTCTTCACCGCACGCATCACCAGCGAGTAGGCCACCTGCTGCTCGTTGAGCAGGTTGAACTGCGAGCGCTGCTGGATCTCTTCGGCCGCAACCGACATCAGCTTCTTGCTCGGCGCGATCAACACCAAGACCACACGGGTCGCGCGTCAAATGCACGGACGAGCAGGCTTCACCCTGCTCCGGCACCGCATCCTCCTCGGATAGCAGCACTCTCCGTCACCACCGAATGTGAGACAGGGCCAGTCGCTGGACACACCCGCACTCGGCGTGCACAGCATCGACGAACCCTGGGCGGTTTGCCGAGCCTGCGCTACCTGAAGTGCAGTGGCCGTGACGGCGTCTGCGCCGCGGACGCCTCGGTTGGCCGGCCAGGCCGTGAGCCGGGCTCAGCCGCGGCGGCGGATCGACGTTAGCTGTAGGAGAGCGGGGCAAGATCAAGTGCTTGGTGTTACTGGCTGTTCTATTGGTCCCCAAGGCAGGCTGCGCGCCATATCTCGGCGGTGAGGTCGAGCATGCCGTGGGCCTGTGCCTCGGCTGCCAGGGCGTAGAGGCGCGCGCGGGCCGTCGGGTCGGACTGTTTGACGCGAATCTGCGCCTTGAGCATCTCCAAGCGGATCCGGTCCCGGAAGTTGAGCCGAACCTTCTCGGTGGCGGCCTGTTCGCAGTGGCGGTCGGCCTCCTCGTACTCACCTCGCACGTAGGCGAGTTGGGCGTGCAGGAAGGCGCACTCCTGCTGGTGCTGCGCCGTGCCGACGAGTTCCAGGGCGGGGTGTGCCTCGTCCAGGTAGCGCTGCGCCTTGTCGGGGGCAGGCGGCAGTGCCTGCAGGGCCAGCGCCGCGGCGGCGTGGCGCAGGCGCATCCACAGGAGCAGGTCATCGCGGCTGGACAGTGCGGTCATCGCCCGTTCCAGGAAGGAGGCAGACAGCTCGTAGTTGCCCTTGCGGGTCGAGACTGTCGCGGCGGTCCACAGGGCCTGGGCCGCCAGCGCGCCGGTCTGCCCGCCGACTCGGGCGCAGGCCTCCTCGCTGAGGCGGAAGGCCTCGGCGAGGTCCCCGAGTTCGGCCGTCACTGAGGCGAGCAACAGGCGACATCGGAGCATGTCGTGGTTGTCGAGGGAGTCCTCGCTGCCGATTCGAAGCGCTTCGAGCGCGGTGATCCGGGCCGAGTCGGCCTCGCCCAGGTCGCGCTGGACGCGGGCGAGGTGCAGGCGCGAGTAGACACGCAGCACGGCGTGGCCGAGCTCGTCCGAGAGCGCCGCCAACTTGGTCAGCGTGGTGCGCGCCTCGGGCCGCTCGCCGTCGGCCGTGAGGAGTCTGGCCAGGTGGGCATGGGCCTGCCACTGCAAGCCCACGTCCACGTGCTCGGCGCCGGAGAGCGCCGACTCCAGCATCCGCCGGGCGTGGCCCGAATCGTCGCCCACCACGAGCACCGCGGCGAGGACGTCCACCAGGCCTGAGGGATCCGTCGTCTCGAAGGCGCCGGCCGGGACGCCGAGGCGTTCCGCGAGGATGGCGACGGCGCGCTCAGTGGGGGGGCGTGCGCCCGATTCGAGGCGCGACAGGTAGGCGGAGGACATGCCGGGGCCGGTGAGGTCCGACTGGGTCTTTCCGCGCTGCTGCCGGAGTTGCTTCAGTCGGCGGCCGAATGACGGTTGCGTCAGCATGTTTCGTCCCCAGGCTCGTGTCCATGTCCCCCTCCCTGACTGGCAATGTTGTCAACCAGGTACTTGGCAAGTCAAACAGTGAGTGAATTCGCGGTGGGCGAGTGTTATCACGGCCATTCGATGGACGCCTGCTGCGCCGTGTTCCGCATGGGTTGGCTGCCCTGAGCGACGACGGCCGCGGAGGCGCCCAGGGTGAGTACGGCGAGGGCGGCCAGAAGTATACGGCTGATGCGTTTCATGGGGTTTCTCTTTCTCTGCGCCGCCTTGGACCAGGGGTGGGCCGGGCGGCGGCGACGATCGGTCCGGGCGGTGGCCCGAAGCGTCTGATCAGGGGTTACATCCTGAAGGTAGCGAGCTGCCTCGGATTAGGCAACAGATTGACAAGGTCTGGCAAGTGATCTTATGTTCTCGCCATCAGTACGGTTCCGCCGATCACTTTCGGTCGAGTGCGGACGTACGTCGCACCCTTCTCGGAAGCGGGGGATCTGAGCATGCCGAACAGTGCTGCCAACCATTCGACCGAAGCGACTCTGGTGAGTGCCTTCCTGGCGACCGCCGAGCGCCATCCGGAACGCGTTGCAGTCAAGTGCGGTACGGACAGGCTGACTTACGAGGAACTCGAAGCCGCGTCGACGGACCTCGCGGCACGGATCCAGGCGCGGACCGACCAGCCCGCCCGGCCGCTCGCGATCCTCCTGGAGCGCTCCTGCGACATGGTGGTGGCCGCCCTCGCGGCCCTGAAGACCGGCTCGTCCTACGTGCCGCTCGACCCGGGAGCCCCGGCAGCCCGCCTGGCCACCATCCTGGAGGACGCGGCGCCCGCGCTCGTCCTCACCACCGCCCGGCTGGCATCCGCGCTCCCCGCCGGGCAGGACGTCCTCGTCCTCGACGGCCCCCCGCAGGAGACGCCGGCCGCGCCCCTGCGGCCCATGACGATCACCCCGGACACCCGGGCGTACATCATCTTCACCTCGGGAACCACCGGCCGTCCCAAGGGCGTCGAGGTCACCCACGGCAACGTCGTGCGGCTGTTCTCCGAGACCGAGTCGCTCTTCGGCTTCGGGCCCGACGACGTCTGGTCGATGTTCCACTCCTTCGCCTTCGACTTCTCCGTCTGGGAAATCTGGGGCGCCGTCCTGTACGGCGGCACCGTCGTGATCGTCCCCGGGGACATCGCCAAGGACCCCGCCCGCTTCCGCGCCCTGCTGCGCGACGAGCGGGTCACCATGCTCAGCCAGACCCCCACCGCCTTCGGCCAGCTGATCGCCGAGGAGCGCGGCCACGAGGACCGGCTGTCCGTACGCTCCGTGGTCTTCGGCGGCGAGGCCCTCAGGTTCTCCGACCTCGCGCCCTGGATCGACAAGTACGGCGACGCCACGCCCGAGCTCGTCAACATGTACGGCATCACCGAGATCACCGTGCACGCTACCCACCGCCGCGTGCAGGCCGCCGACCTGGAGCAGGACCGCAGCCTCATCGGCCGCCCGCTGCCGGACCTCGGCATCGAGCTCCTGAACGAGGACCTCACCCCCGTCGCCGACGGGGAGACCGGCGAGATCGTCGTCACCGGACCCGGCGTCGCCCTCGGCTACCTCGGCCGCCCCGACCTGACCGCCGAGCGGTTCGTCACCCTCACCGCAGCGGACGGCTCGCCGCTGCGCGGCTACCGCTCCGGCGACCTCGCTCGCCAGCTGCCCGACGGCGACCTCGAATACCGCGGCCGCCGCGACGCCCAGGTCAAGATCCGCGGCTTCCGCATCGAGCTCGGCGACATCGAGACCGCGCTGGCCGCCCACCGGGACGTGCGCCAGGCGGCCGTCGCCGTCAAGGAGTTCGACGGGGAGCGCGAGCTGGCCGGATATGTCGTGCTCGCCGACGGCGCCGCCCTGGACGTGGCGCGGCTGCGCGACCACCTGCTCGCGCTGCTGCCCTCGTACATGGTGCCCGTCGCCTTCCGGGCGATGAGCGAGTTCCCGATGACGGTCAACGGCAAGCTGGACCGCGACAAGCTGCCCGCGCCGGCCGCCACCGCCGCCGAGACCGCCGCCGGCGCCGGGGCGGCGTCCGCCCGCTCGCTGCGCGAGGAACTGCTGTGCGAGCTGTTCGCGCAGGTCCTCGGCCGCACCTCGGTCACCCCCGACGACGACTTCTTCGCCCTCGGCGGCCACTCCCTCATGGCGATCCGCCTCGTCAACCGCATCCGCGCCGTCCTGGGCCTGGAGGTCGCCGTCAAGGACCTCTTCGACGCCCGCACCCCGGGCGCGCTCGCGGCCCGGGCGCACGCAGGACGCACCCGCCCGGCCGTACGGGCCCGCACCCGCGAGGGCGACGCCCCGCTCTCGTACGCCCAGCAGCGGCTCTGGTTCCTGCAGCAGGTCCACGAGGGCACGGCTGCCTACCACATCCCGCACGCCCTGCACCTCACCGGCAGCATCGACGTCACCGCGCTGGAGGCGGCCGTGCGCGACGTGGTGGCCCGTCACGAGGTGCTGCGCACCGTCTATCCGCAGCGCGACGGCGTCGCCCACCAGCGCGTCCTCGCCGCCGCCGACGCGCGGCCGGAGCTGAAGGTCGTCGAGACCACGCCCGAGCTGGTCGACGAGCAGGTGACGGCCGCCGCCCGCGCCCCCTTCGACCTGACCCGCGACCTGCCGCTGCGCGCCCGGCTGCTGCGCACCGGCGAAGAACAGTGGGTCCTGCTCCTCGTCCTGCACCACATCGCGGGCGACGGCTGGTCGCTCGAACCCCTGATCCGCGACCTGGCCCAGGCCTACACGGCGCGTCTGGCCGGGGCGGCCCCCGACTGGGAGCCGCTGCCCGTCCAGTACGCCGACTACGCGGCCTGGCAGCACGAGCTGCTCGTGGGCGAGGACGACCCGGACAGCCTCGTCTCGCGCCAGCTGGACTTCTGGACGAAGACGCTCGCGGAGCTGCCCGACGAGCTCGACCTGCCCACCGACCGGCCGCGGCCCGCCGGCGGCGACTTCGCCGGCGACATGGTCGTCGGCGACCTCGACCAGGAGCTGCACACCGCGGTGGCGGCCCTGGCCCGGACCACCGGCACCACCGTCAACATGGTGCTCCAGGCCGCCGTCGCCGCCCTGCTCACCCGGCTCGGCGCGGGCACCGACATCCCGCTCGGCAACGCCGTGGCCGGCCGCACCGACGACGCGCTGACCCCGCTCGTGGGCTTCTTCGTCAACAGCCTGGTCCTGCGCGCCGACACCTCCGGCGACCCCAGCTTCGTCGAGCTGCTCGGGCGCCTGCGCGCGGTGAACCTGTCCGCGTTCGACCACGAGGACCTGCCGTTCGAGCGGCTCGTGGAGGCGCTCAACCCGGTGCGCTCGGCCGCCCGCCACCCGCTGTTCCAGGTGATGGTGGCCGCCCAGAACAGCATGCCGGACGACTTCGGCCTGCCCGGCGTCACCGGCACCGCCTACCCCGTCCTCAGCGGCACCGCCAAGTTCGACCTGTCCTTCAAGTTCGAGGAGCGGCGCGGCGCCGACGGCGAGGCCCTCGGCATCCGGTCCGCCCTGGAGTACAGCACCGCGCTGTTCGACCGCGACACCGCCGAGTCGATCGCCGGCCGCCTCGCCCGGCTGCTGCGCGCCGTCGCCACCGCCCCCGCCACTCGGCTCAGCCAGGTCGAGCTGCTGACCGAGGCGGAGCGGGCGTCGCTGGTGCGCTGGAACGACACCTCGACGCTGCCCGCCACCACCGAGCTGACCGCCGAACTGGTCGAACGCCAGGCGGACGCGACGCCGGACGCCGTCGCCCTCACCCAGTCCGGCGCCACCTGGACCTACCACGCACTCGACGAGCGCGCCAACCAGTACGCCCACCGGCTGCGCGCCCTCGGCGTCGGCCCGGACAGCCGTGTCGCGCTGTGCCTGCGGCGCGGCCCCGAAGCCGTCGCGGCCATCCTCGGCGTGTGGAAGGCCGGCGGCGCCTACGTCCCCCTGGACGCCGAACACCCAGCGGAGCGGCGTGAGTTCATGCTCGCCGACTGCGGCGCCACCGTCCTGCTCACCGAGGCCGACCTCGGCGACGACCTCAGCCTGCCCGAGCGGGTACGGCTGCTGCGGGCCGACCGCGACGAGGAGCTCGCCGCCGCCCCCGTGCACCGCCCCGCCCCCGTCGCGGACGCCGGCGACCTGGCGTACATCATCTACACCTCGGGCTCCACCGGCCGGCCCAAGAGCGTCCTGATCGAGCACCGCGGTGTCGCCACCCGCCTCACCGACGTGATCGAGCGCTTCCGGCTCACCCCCGCCGACACGAGCCTGCAGATCACCGCCCTGGGCTTCGACCCCTCCGTCCGTGAGCTGTTCGCGCCGCTCGCGGTCGGCGCCACGGTGGCGCTGCTGCCCGCCGACGGCGCCCGCGACCCGCGCGTCGTCGTCGACGAACTGCGCGCCGTCCGCCCCACGGTGATCCTGTTCATCGTCCCGTCCCTGCTGGAAGCCGTGCTCTCCTACGACCTCCGGCCCGCCGACGTCGCCGCGCTGCGCCTGGTCGGCACCGGCGGCGAGGCGCTGCGCGCCCCGGAGGCGGGCACGCTCCTGAACGAGTGGGGCTGCGAGGTCGTCAACCAGTACGGCCCCACCGAGAACACGATGATGTCGTGCGTCCACCCGGTCACCGCGGCGGACCTCGACGGGCGCATCCCCGTCGGCGGCCCCCTTTCCCACACCCGCGTCCACGTCCTCGACGCGCACCTGAACCCGGTGCCCGTCGGCGTCGTCGGCGAGGTGTACCTGGCCGGCATCGGGGTCGGCCGCGGCTATCTGGGCCGCGCGGGTCTCACCGCCACCCGCTTCGTCGCCGACCCCTTCGGCGGGCCCGGCGAGCGCATGTACCGCAGCGGCGACCTCGCCCGCCGGCGCAAGGACGGCACGCTGGACTTCGTCAGCCGCGTCGACGGCCAGGTCAAGCTGCGCGGCTTCCGCATCGAGCTCGGCGAGATCGAGGAGGTGCTGGCCGAACACCCGGCCGTCGCCCGGGCCGCGGTCGTGGTGCGCGAGGACCAGCCGGGCGACCGGCGCCTGGCCGCCTACGTCGTGCCCGTCGAAGGCGCCGAGGCGCCGACCCCGGACGAGCTGCGCGGCCAGGTCGCCGCCCGGCTGCCCGACTACATGGTCCCGGCCGCCTACGTCCTGCTCGACGCGCTGCCGCTGCGCGGCAACGGCAAGCTCAACCGCGACCTGCTGCCGCGCCCCGAGATCGGCGCCACCACCTCCGGCCGGGCCCCGCGCAGCCCGCGCGAAGAGGTCATGTGCCAGCTGTTCGCCGAGGTCCTCGGCCTGCCGCACGTCAGCATCGACGACGACTTCTTCCAGCTCGGCGGGCACTCGCTGCTGGCCGCCCGGCTCATCGCCCGGGTCCGCACCGCCCTCGGGCTCGAACTGTCGATGGTCTCCTTCTTCGAGGCGCCCACCGTCGCCGGCCTCGCCGAGCGGGCCGGCGTCGACAACGGCGCCGCCGCCCTGGAGACGGTCCTGCCGCTGCGCACCGGCGGCGACCTGAAGCCGCTGTTCTGCATCCACCCCGGCGGCGGCCTCGCCTGGAGCTACTCCAGCTTCCTCAAGTACGTACCGGAGAACATGCCCGTCTACGGCATCCAGGCCCGAGGCCTCCTGCACCCCGACGACATGCCCGCGACCGTACGGGAGATGGCGGCCACGTACGTCCAGGAGGTCCGGCGCATCCAGCCCCAGGGGCCCTACCACTTCCTGGGCTGGTCCTTCGGCGGCGTCGTCGCCTTCGAGATGGCCACCCAGCTGCAGGCCGAGGGCGACGAGACGGCGCTGCTCACGATGCTCGACTGCTACCCGGGCGTGCCCGACCACTACCGCGTCAACGAGCAGAA
This sequence comes from Streptomyces sp. NPDC015139, assembly GCF_043079785.1. NCBI lineage: Bacteria > Bacillati > Actinomycetota > Actinomycetes > Kitasatosporales > Streptomycetaceae > Streptomyces > Streptomyces sp. NPDC015139. The sequence goes on from NZ_JBIBUW010000016.1 coordinate 121,713, forward strand.
CATGGTCGCCGCCCTCCTCGACCCCGAGCGGCCCGGCGTGGTGCCGCAGGCCGGCTCCAAGGAGATCACCGACGTCCTGGAGGTGCTCAAGCAGGACACCGGTGCGCTGGCGAGCCTCACCGAGGACCAGCTCGTCGCGCTGCTGACGGCGATGTCCCACAACCGCCACATCGTCAAGGACCACGAGCCGGAGAAGTTCCTCGGGGACGTGCTCTTCTTCCTGGCCACCGAGGGCCGTAACGACGGCGCGCCCATGCCCGACGTCTGGGAGCAGTACGTCGCCGGCCGGGTCGCCTGGCACTCCGTCAAGACCACCCACACCGCCATGAACCAGCCGGAGTCGCTGGCCCAGATGGGGCCGGTTCTCGCAGAGGCGCTGGCCGAGATCACCGCTGCCCGGCGCAGCGAGAAGCAGGGGAATGACCGATGACCAATCCGTTCGACGACGAGACCGGCCGCTTCCAGGTGATCGTCAACGCCCGGGGACAGCACTCGCTGTGGCCCGAGTTCGCCGAGGTGCCGGCCGGCTGGTCGGTGGTCCTGCCGACCGACAGCCGTGAGGCGTGCCTCGCCTACGTGGAGGCGAACTGGACCGACCTGCGTCCCGCCCCCGTCGAGGAGGGCGCACCGGTATGACCAGCGACTTCGCGGTCCTGAAGGACCGCTCCGTGCTCGCGCTGTTCGCCGCCAGGTCCACCTCCCTGCTCGGTAACGCGATCGCCCCGATCGCGCTCGCGTTCACCGTGCTGCACCTGCCCGGCGGTTCCCCGACGATGCTCGGCGTCGTCCTGGCCGCGCGGCTGCTCAGCCAGGTCACGTTCGTCCTGCTCGGCGGGGCGATCGCCGACCGGCTGCCGAAACTGCGCATCATGGTCGGCGCCGACCTGGCCGCCGGCCTCACCCAGGGGCTCGCCGCCGTCCTGGTCATCACCGGACACGCCACCCCGTGGATGCTGGCCGGCTTCGCGGCCCTCGCCGGAGCGGCGACCGCGCTCTTCGAGCCCGCCTCGCGCTCCGCGATGCCGCTGCTCGTCTCGGGCGACGACCTGCAGTCCGCCAACTCCCTGCTCAAGCTCTCGATGCGGGGCGGCGGCATCCTCGGCGCCGCCCTGGGCGGTGTGCTGGTCTCCACCATCGGGGCCGGGAACACCATGGTCGTGCCCGCCGCGACCTTCACGCTCTCCGCGCTGCTGCTGCTCGGCGTCAAGGTCGCCCACCAGCCGCCGCCGTCCGACGCGCCCACGCTGATCCGGCAGATCCGCGAGGGCTGGCAGGAGTTCACGGCCAAGCAGTGGGTCTGGGTGATGGTCTCCCAACTCGCCTACGTCAACGTCCTGCTCGCCGGCAGCTTCTACGTCCTCGGGCCGGTCATGGCCGACCGGTCGCTGGGCGGGGCCGGCGCCTGGAGCGTGGTGCTCATCGCGCAGGCCCTCGGCTTCATCGTGGGCAGCGTGGTGGCCATCAAGTTCCGGCCGCGCCGCCCGGTGCGCGCGGCCGCCCTCCTCACCATGGGCTTCCCGCTGTCGGTGCTGCTCATGGCCGCCGAGGCACCGCTCGCCGCGATCGCCGTCGCCACCTTCCTGGCCGGCATCGTCATCGACGTCTACGAGGTCCTGCTCGACACGGCGCTGCAGAAGAACGTGCCGCCGCACGCCCTGTCTCGCGTCATGTCCTACGAGTCCCTGGGCTCCTTCGCCCTGGTGCCGCTGGGCATGGCGGGCGCCGGCCCGGTGGCCGACGCCGTGGGCGTGCAGAGCGCGCTGTACGGAGCCGCCGCGCTGATCATGCTCGCGGGACCGGCCGTCCTGCTGCTGCGCTCGGTGCGCACCGTGACCGACGTACCCGAATCGGAGGCCGGGCACGAGGCCGGGGCCGAGGCCGCAGAGAAGAGCAAGGCATGACCGCATCCGCCCACGCCGCCCCGACCGCCCCCGCGAAGTTCCCGCGCTCCCTGCTGCGCAAGCCGTCGGACGACGCGGCCGCCCGCGTCTTCTGCTTCCCGTACTCGGGCGTCGGCGCCTCGATGTTCAACCGGTGGCCGCGGATGATCGGGGACGTCGAGATCTGCCCCGTGCAGCTGCCGGCACGCGAGAACCGCTTCCGCGAGGCCCACTACGGCACCTACCAGGACCTCGCGAAGAACCTCGCCGACCAGCTGCTGCCCTACCTCGACCGGCCGGCCGTGTTCTTCGGGCACTGCGCGGGCTCCCTGCCCGCCTTCGAGACCGCGCTGCGCCTCGCGGAGCTGGGCGGACCGGTGCCGCGCGAGGTCGTCGTCTCCGCGCAAGTGGCCCCGCAGGACTGCCCCAAGGACCGGTTCCTGGACATGACCGACGAGGCGCTCGGCGCCGAGCTGTCGGAACTCGTCGTCGCCCGCGGCGGCGAGGCGCACCCCATGCTGATCGAACTGACCCTGCACGTGCTGCACCAGGACCTCGACGCCAACCGCGTCTACCACCGGCCGGAGCCGGTCCGGCTGCCCTCCGCCGTCACCGCCCTCACCTGGAGCGAGGATCCGGAGATCGAGCCCGCCGAGCTGACCGGCTGGCAGGAGTGGTCCGAGCAGGTCACCTTCACCGAACTGCCCGGCGCGCACTACGCGTTCCTGAACGCCCCTGCCGAACTGACCCGGCTGCTGCACTCGCTGGCCCTGCCCGGCGCCCCGCTGCCCGCCGTGGCCGTCTCCTCGCCCGCAGAAGGACACCACTGATGACCGACACCATCGACTCCCTGTTCGCCCGCCTCGCGGCCGAACACCCGCACCGCACCGCGGTCACCGGCGACGACGCCACGCTGACGTACGCCGAACTCGACGCCCGCGCGAACCGGCTGGCCCACCGTCTGCGCGCCGAGGGCGTACGCCCCGGCGAGGTCGTCGCCCTCGCCGCCGGCCGCGGCGCCGCGACCGCCGTCCATCTGCTCGCCGTCCTCAAGGCGGGCGCGGTCTACCTCGGCCTCGACCGCCGCCAGCCGGCCGCACGCCGCGACCTGATCCTGCGCGACGCCGCGGTCCGCGTGGTGCTGGCCGACAAGGGCGCCGCCGACGACCTCGGCGACGCGTACACCGTGCTCGTCCCCCTGGACGAGCCGTCGGAGGAGACGGAGGCCGGGACGGCCCCGCCGGCGCCCGTCGCCGGCGGTGACCGCGTCGCCTACGTCGCCTACACCTCCGGCTCCACCGGCACCCCGAAGGGCGTGTGCGTCCCGCACCGCGCGGTGCTGCGCCTGGTGCGCGGCGCGGACTTCCTGACCGCCACGCCCGACGACGTGTTCCTGCACTTCGCGCCGCTCGCCTTCGACGCCTCCACGCTGGAGATCTGGGGCGCCCTGCTGAACGGCGCCCGCCTCGCCGTCGCACCCGACGGCGACCTCTCCCTGGAAGGACTGCTCTCCTTCGTACGGGAGGAGCGGGTCAGCGTCATGTGGCTGACCGCGGGCCTCTTCCACCAGGCCGTGGACCTCGGGCTGCGCGACCTGCCCGGGCTGCGCCATCTGCTGGCCGGCGGCGACACCCTCTCGGCCGCACACGTCGACCGGGCGCTCGCCGCGCTCCCGCACGCGGTCGTCGCCAACGGCTACGGGCCCACCGAGAACACCACGTTCACCACCGTGCACGCCATGACCGAGCCGACCGGGGCGACGACCGTCCCCGTCGGCCGGCCCGTCTCCGGCACCGGCGTCCTGCTCCTCGACGAGCGGCTGCGCCCCGTCGCCGACGGCGAGACCGGCGAGATCTACGCGACCGGCACCGGCCTCGCCCACGGCTACCTCGGCAACCCGGGCCTGACCGCCGCCCGCTTCGTCGCCGCCCCCACCGGCGCCCCCGGCGAGCGCATGTACCGCACCGGCGACCTGGCACGCCGCACCGCCGACGGCACCCTGGAGTTCCTCGGCCGCGCCGACGGCCAGGTCAAGGTACGCGGCTTCCGCATCGAGACCGGCGAGGTCGGGGCCGCGCTGACCGCCCTGCCTGCGGTGGCCCGCGCCGAGGTCGTCGCCCCGCGCGACGGCTCCGGCACCCGCCGGCTGATCGCCTACGTCGTCCCCGCCGACACCGCGGCCCGGCCCTCCGCGCTCGAGATGCGCACCCGGCTCGCCGAGACCCTGCCCGCCTACGCCGTCCCCTCCCTGGTGCGCGTGGTCGACGAGCTCCCGCTCACCCCGAACGGCAAGGTCGACCGCACCGCGCTGGCACAGCGCTCCGTCCAGGAGCGCCCCGAGGTCAACGCCTCCCACCGCGCGCCCGAAGGCGTCCTGGAGCAGGCCGTCACCGGCATGTGGTGCGACCACCTGGGACTGGAGGGCATCGGCGCCGACGACGACTTCTTCGAGCTCGGCGGGCACTCGCTGCTCGCGGTGGCGCTCATCGCCGAACTGCACCGCGAGTTCGGCGTGGAGATCTCCCCGATCTCCTTCTACCTCGACCCGACCCCGGCCGGACTGGCCCGGTCCCTGGCGCAGGCGGGAGTGACCAGGTGAAGCTGACCGACGTCACGGCCGCCGACCGGGCCGCGGTCGACCTGTCCCGCGTCGACCTGTTCGACGCGGCCTACCACGCCGAGGGGGATCCCCACGCCGCCTGGGCCGTGATGCGCGAGCAGGCCCCGCTGCACCGCAGCGAACTGCCCGACGGACGCGCCTTCTTCAACGTCACCCGCTACCACGACGCCTGCCGAGTCCTGGGCAGCCACCGCGAGTTCACCTCCGAGCGCGGCAGCCTGCTCAGCCAGCTCGGACACGACGACGCCGCCTCCGGCCGGATGCTCGTCGCCACCGACCCGCCCCGCCACAGCGAACTGCGCCGCCCCCTGAACAAAATGTTCACCGGCCGCGGCCTGGCCCGCAGCGAGGACCGCATCCGCGACGCCGTGCGCTCCCTGGTCGCCGGCGCCCTCGGCGGGCCGGTCTGGGACCTGGCCCAGCAGGCCACCATGCTGCCGATGGCGATCGCCGGCGCCTTGATGGACCTGCCCGAGCCGGACTGGAAGGACCTGGTCCAGTGGACGGGCATGGCCGCCGCCCCGCAGGACCCGGTGTTCACCATCCGCAACCCGCACGCCACCCTCGCCATCGCGCACCACCAGCTCTTCGAGTACTTCGCCACGCAGTACGAGGCCCGCAAGGGCACCGACGGCGACGATGCCTTCCGGCTGCTGATGACCATGCGGGACGGCGAACTGACCCGCGAGGAGGTGGTCGTCAACTGCTACAGCCTGCTCCTGGGCGCCAACGCGACCACCCCGCACACCGTGGCCGGCACCGTCCTCGCCCTGATGGAGCGCCCCGACCAGCTCCGCGCCGTGCGCGAGAACCCCGGGCTGATCCCCTCGCTCGTCGAGGAGGGGCTGCGCTGGACCTCCCCGGCCAGCAGCTTCCTGCGCTATGCCGTGGACGATGTGGAGATCGCCGGGGGAGTGGTGCCCCGGGGCGAGGCCGTCGCCGTGTGGGTCGGCTCCGCCAACCGTGACGCCGACGTCTTCCCGGAGCCGTACCGCTTCGACGTCCGCCGCTCCGACAACCGTCACATCGCCTTCGGCTACGGCGCCCACTACTGCCTGGGGGCGACCGTGGCACGCCTCACCCTGCGCCTGTTCTTCGAGGAAGTTCTCGACCGGCTCGAGGAGTTCGTGCCGGCCGGCGAACCGCAGCACCTTGTGTCCAACTTCGTCGCGGGCTTCACCAGCCTTCCGGTCCGCGCCGTACCGCGCCGCGTCGAAGCGGTGGCGGGCCGATGAACGAGAGGAACCCTCATACCATGGAGCAGTCCGCGACGGACCTGACCGCCGTACTGACCGGCATCGTCGGCGAGCAGCTCGGTGGCCAGGAGGTCGACCCCGACGACGACTTCTACGCCCTGGGCGGCGACTCGCTCATCGCTCTGCGCGTCGTCTCGGCCGTGCAGGAGCGGGGCATCGCGATGACCCTCAAGGACCTTCTCTTCCACCCGACCGTCCGCGAGCTGGCCGCCCACCTCGCGACACAGGCCCCCGCGCCCGCCGCCGCCCCGGCGCCGGCCGCGGAGCGGGACGCGCTCCTCGACCCCAGCGACCGCATCCTCGTGCCGGTCGGCGTCGCGGCGGCTCTGCCCGCCTCCGCCCTCCAGGTCGGCATCATCTACCTGTGCGAGACCAGCGGTGACCCGGAGCTCTACCACTCCATCATCGGCTGGGAGACCGTCGCCGCCTTCGACGAGCGGCTGTTCCGCGAGGCCCTGGCCGAACTGTGCGACCGCCACGCCGCGCTGCGCACCTCCTTCGACCTCGGCACGTACTCCGAGTCGGTGCAGCTGCAGTGGGAGAAGGTCGAACCCCCGCTGACCGTCGAGCGGATCGGCGACGACAACCCGGCCAAGGGCCACGACGGCATCCGCGAATGGAGCCGCGAGGGCCTGACCCTGCCCATCGACTGGAGCCGGGCGCCCCTGTTCCGCTGCCACGTCGTGGCCCAGCCCGACTCCTTCCACGTCGCGATCGCCAGCCACCACGCGATCGTCGACGGCTGGAGCTACGGGCGGCTCATCGTCGACCTGCTGGAGCTGTACGCCGCCAAGCTGCGCGGCGAGAACGCCGAACTGCCGCGGCCGCCCGCCACCGGCGAGCACGACTTCATCGTCGCCGAGCGCGAGCTGCTCGCCTCCGGCGAGGCCGCCGACTTCTGGCACGGGCAGGCCGACAGCGAGCCGCTGCTGTTCTCCCGCGGGCAGTTCCACGGCGCGGCCAACGCGGTCGCCGGCGTCGAGTTCACCGTGCCCGGTGTGGTGCTCGACGGCATGCGCGCCACCGCCCGCGACGCCGGCGTCTCGCTGAAGTCGCTGGCGCTCGCCGCCCACGCGCGTGCCCTGTCCGCCTGGACCGGCCGCGACGACGTGGTCAGCGGTGTCGTCGTCAACACCCGCCCGGAGCGGCCGGGCGCCGACCTGATGGTCGGCCTCTACCTCAACACGGTGCCGCTGCGACTGACGGACCTCGGCGCGCCCCTGCCCGAGCTGGCCCGCAGGGCCCACGCGTCGGAGCGCGACGGAGCGCCCTACCGTGCCTTCCCGCTCGCGCAGATCGAGAGCCGCCTGGGCCGGCCGCCCTTCGACGTGACCTTCAACTTCATGAACTTCCACGTCTACGAGGACCTGGACGGCACCCAGGGCCTGCGGACCCGCGACTGGTGGGTGAAGGGCAAGCCGAGCTTCCCCTTCCGCGTCGACTTCGAGGTCGACGGCGCCGAGGCCGGCAGCCGCGTCTCGGTCGCCTACGACCCCGCGCTGCTCGACGAGGCCCGCGTGCGCGAGTACGCCCGCCACTTCGAGGCCGCACTCACGGCCGCCGGAGGCGCCGCATGAGCGAGCGGCGCCGCACCCTTGCGGTGCTCTACGACGACGGCGCGGCCTCCGCGGGCGAGATCGGGGTCGGCCTGGCCGACCTCGGGGACATCGTGTTCCTGCTCCCGCCCACCGGCCACGCCGAACGGCTGCGGCCCGTCCTGGAGAACTTCGGCACCGTCGTGCCGCTCACGGGCACCACGAAGGGCGACATCGCCCTGGCGCGGGACCTGGCGCCGGACGCGGTGGTGACCTACAGCGAGCGCATGGTCCGCAGGACGGCGGAGATCGCCGAGGCGCTGGGCCTGCCGTCCCACACCCCGGAGGTGGCCTCGACGGTCACCGACAAGATCCGCCAGCGCCAGGTGATGCGCGACGCCGGCGTCGACAAGGTCCGCTCCCACCCGCTGAGCTCACCAGACGAGTGGCCGCGGGTGTACGACGCCGTGGGCCTGCCCGCCATCGTCAAGCCGGTGCGCGGCGGCGGCAGTCGCGACACCTACGCCGTCACGACCGCCGCCGAGATGGAAGAGCTGCTGCCGCGGCTGTTCCCCGAGGGCACGGAGGCCGCGTACACGGTCGAGGAGCTCCTGCAGGGCGTGCCGAGCGCGCCGTACGGGGACTACGTGTCCGTGGAGAGCGTCTGCACGCCGCAGGGCGTGCGGCACCTGGCGGTGACCGGCAAGTTCCCGCTGCTCAAGCCGTTCCGCGAGCTGGGCAGCTACTGGCCCTCGCACCTGCCGGCCGACGTCCTGGCGGAGGTCACCGACCTCACCACCCGCGCCCTGGACGCCCTCGGAGTGCGCTACGGCATCACCCACACCGAGCTGAAGCTTACGGCCGACGGCCCGCGCGTCATCGAGGTCAACGGCCGGCTCTCGGGCCATCTCAACCTGATGAGCCGCCGGGTCTGCGGCGTCGACATGGTGCGCCTCGGCGGCCTCCTCGCCCTCGGGGACACCTCGCAGATCCCGGAGTTCGACTACGGCGGCCGCGTCCACTTCCTGTTCAACACCATGGCCCCGGTTGAGCCGTGCCGGCTGGAGGCGATCCACGGGGCCACGGACGTGCGCAAGGTCGGGGGCATCGACGGCATCCGCCCCTACGTCCGCCCGGGCACCGACCTGGCCGGCGGGGTGATGACCACGCCGCTGGACGTCATCTGGGGCTCCTGCGCCGACCACACGGCGATGCTCGACGCCCTGGAGGAGGCGCTGCCGAAGCTGACGTACGTCTTCACCCGACCTGACGGCACCGTGCGCGAGGCGACCGCCGCGGCGCTCACCGACGTGAGCGAGGCCGGCGCATGACGGCCACGGTGGACCCCAGGACCTGGCTGCGCAGGTTCCACACCACGCCCGACCCGGCGATCCGCCCGGTCCAGCTGGTGTGCCTGCCGCACGCGGGCGGCGCGGCGGGCTACTTCGTCCCCCTCTCCGCGGAACTGTGCGAGGTGGCCGACGTGCTGGCCGTCCAGTACCCCGGCCGCCAGGACCGCTGGCACGAACCCGCCGTCGACGACCTCCACGAGCTGGCCCGGCAGGTCGTCGCCGCGCTCGAACCGGCCCTGGACGACCGCCCGGTGGTGCTGTTCGGACACAGCATGGGTGCCCTGGTGGCGTACGAGGCGGCCCGCCTCCTGAACCCCGCACGGCTGTACGTCTCCGGATGCCCCGCCCCCTCGCGTGGCGTCGAGAGCGAGCAGGAGATCACCGACGACCAGGGCATCCTCGACGACCTGCGGGCGCTCGACGGCACGGACGCCGAGCTGCTCTCCGACCCGGCGCTCCTGGAGCTGATCCTGCCCGCGCTGCGGGCGGACTACCGGGCCGTACGCACCTACAGTTGGCGGACGGGCCCCGAACCGTCCTGTCCGCTGACGGTGCTCACAGGCGACCGTGACCCCCGCACCCCGGCGGACGCGGTCATGGAATGGAAGCGGCACGGCACGAGGGACATCCGCTTCCACGCCTATGAGGGCGGCCACTTCTACCTCACCGAGCACACCCGACAGGTGGCGGAACTGATCGCCGCCGACCTCGCCTGAACCCCGAGATGTGATCGGCGAGACACCCCCAGCTGGACTCTGTCCGGGGGGTGTCTGGCTGTCGACGGTGTGGGAAACGATCTTTGCCGGCTTGGGGAGCGATCTTCAACCGCCTCCGTACCACCTGGTCAGCGCTATTCGTGAACACCCGTGCGACACGAGGTCGCACTGAGCAAGCAGGAAGAGCAGATGAAGGAGAGACAGAACAACGGCTCGCCCTCGAACCGGTATCCAGGTTCGTCCCCGCGCTCGCATGCGTCGCTGGCAACGGCGGGGTGTGAAGCCGAGCATTCAAGCCCAAGGGCACCTCGGCCATCGAGGAGCAACAGGGCGAGGGGAAGACCGGACGGGCGAACGAGAGTCGTATCAAGCCGTTGTTGCCGGATCGGACACCGAAGCGGGGTGGGCGGTGGCGTGATCACCGGCAGGTGATCGACGCGATCGCGTTCGAGTACCGCGCTGGGACGCCGTGGATGGACCTGCCCGAACACTTCGGTTCGTGGAAGGGCGCCCACAACCGGCTGCGGAGGGGGGCGGCCGACGGCACCTGCGAAAAGGTCTTCACCGCCCTGCTCGCCGAGGCCGACGCCGACGGTGACCTGGAATGGGTCGTCGCCGTCGACTCCACGATCGTGCGGGCACATCAGCACGCCGCCGGGGCCCGTCAAAAGGGCCCCGGCCGGCGAGCCAGCCGACCATGCCCTTGGACGCCCGCGGCGGACCGACCACGAAGATCCACCTCGCTGCCGACGGCCGCTGCCGAGCGCTCGCTTTCGTCATCACGCCCGGCCAGGCCGGTGACGCACCAGCATTCGAGGAAGTCATGGCTCGAATCCGAGTGCCCCGGCGGACAGGCCGCCCCAGGGTCACACCAGATGCCGTCCTGGCCGACAAGGCGTATTCGTCCCGGGCGATCCGCAGCCAGCTGCGGCGGCGCGGGATCCGGACAGTGATCCCGCAGCCCGCCGACCAGGCCGCCAACCGCAAGCGGCTCGGCCGCCGAGGTGGCCGGCCGCCAGCCTTCGACCGCGAGACCTACAAGCAGCGCAACACCGTCGAGCGGTGCATCAACAAGCTCAAGCAATGGCGCGGCCTGGCCACTCGTTACGACAAGACCGCCACCACCTACCTCGCCGGACTCCACCTCGCCGCCATCTTCATCTGGTCGGCGAGATGATCCGAAGGAAATGCCCTAGGCCCTTCCCCCGCTCAAACGAGTCGTTCGCTCGTGCAGCATTCGCTCCGCCGTCCCCGCGACCGGCGGGCATCGCTGCACGTACGTGCCTGGCCAGAAGCCGTGGTCACGGCTCTGACGAGAGGGCTCGCGTTCGCGTCCGCCTCCTGTTGGCACACAGTCCTTATCAGACACCCTTGCCCGCACCATCAGCCTGCTCCCGCCAGTGGGCAAGGTAGTCCCGGGTGATTACGGTGTCGGGGTGGTCGGGGCCCAGCACCCGCAGCCGGTCGGCCAGCAGCTCGGCGAACGCGCTGGCGGCCCCGGCCGCATCCCCCGTCTCCCCCCACCACCGGGCGAGGGGCGCACGATGGCGTCCCTGGTGGGCCTGCTGCTCGTCAGCAAACGCCCCAGCAGTGATGCCTCCGCCCGCCTGGCGCGCACCCAGGCGATGAACGTGGCCGCGGAGCTGCAGTGGAACCTGACGCCGCCGCGTTCCTTCGCCAACCGGGACGTGGTGATCGCCGCCGCGATGGAGCCGGCCTACGAGATCGGCGGTGACGCCTTCGACTACGCCGTCGCCGGCGATCACGTCCACCTCGCCGTCTTCGACGCCATGGGACACGACAGCCACGCCGGACTGGCCGCCAATCTGGCGGTCTCCGCCTGCCGCAACAACCGCCGCCAGGGAACCGCCCTCATCACCACCAGCGAGCGAGTGGAACAGGTACTGCTGGACCACTTCGGACACAACACCTACGTCACCGCGATCCTCGCCGACATCAACGCCCGCACCGGGCTGCTCAGCTGGATCAGCCGCGGCCATCACCCGCCGGTCCTGATCCGCGGCGGACGCCGGATCACCTCGCTGCCCTGCCCGCCCGCACACCCCCTGGGCACCGAACTCGGCATCCGCGCCACGCTCTGCCGCGAGCAGCTTGAACCCGGCGACCGCATCCTGCTCTACACCGACGGCGTCATCGAAGCCCGTGACGCAACGGGGCATGAATTCGGTCTCGCGCGCTTCACCGACTTCATCATCCGCCAGCACGCCGACGGCCTCTCGGTCCCCGAAACCCTACGCCGCCTCATGAGCGCCGTCCTCACTCACCACGGCGACAGGCTCCGCGACGACGCCACCGTCGTCTGCCTGGAATGGCACGGCCCCAGCCGCAACACTGAACTACGCCCCACCCGGGGCCCACAAGCCGGATAATGCCACCCGCGGGAACGCCACGCCCTCACCGTCTGACATCCAAGCGGGCAGTGACGAGCGCTCAGGCGTACCCGGGATGTACCGGCCCACTTCGGGCGGGCATCGAGGAACTCACCGAACGCAAGCCTTGCACCCGAGGTGACCGAATGCTGGACACGACCACCCGCCACCGCCCCGCCGGAGAGTTCCTCTTGACCTGAGGGCCCCGGTGTCACACCGCACAGCCGCCCCCGGGCCTTTCCGCCAGGGCCTCGTCGCGGACACGGGCGCAGCTGCGGCTGATCAGCCGGGAGACGTGCATCTGGGAGATGCCGAGGCGGTCGGCGATGCGGCTTTGCGTCATGTCCTCGAAGAAGCGCATGTAGAGGATGGCCCGCTCGCGTTCGGGCAGCCGGCGCAGGCCGTTCTTGGCGGCCTCCCGGTCGACCACGACGTCGTAGGCGGCCTCCGCGGCGCCCATGGTGTCGGCGAGGCTGTGGCCGCCGTCGTCGCCGGAGGAGAGTTCGGCGTCCAGCGAGAGCGTGCTGAAGCTTTCCAGCGCCTCCATGCCCGCTACGACGTCCTCCTCGCTCAGCCCGGTGTGGGCGGCTATGTCAGCCAGGGTGGGTTCCGGGCTTCCGGGGTGCTGGGTGAGTTCCCTGCGCGCCACGCGCACCCGGTTGCGCAGTTCCTGGACGCGGCGCGGCACCCTGAGGGCCCACAGGCGGTCCCGGAAATGCCGCTTGACCTCGCCGGTGATGGTCGGCACGGCGTAGCTCTCGAAGGCACCGCGGGAGGGTTCGAAGCGGTCGACGGCCTTGACCAGTCCCAGCGCGGCGACCTGCCGCAGGTCCTCGATGGACTCACCACGGTCGCGGAAGCGTGAGGCGATCCGGTGGGCCATGGGCAGCCAGGCGGTGACGAGTTCGTCGCGCACGGCGTCCCGTTCCGGGCCGTCCTCCAGTTCCGCGAGGCGGGCGAACAGCTCCATGGTGTCGGGGGCGTCGTCATGACTGCGCCGGGTGGACGGCGTGGCGGCGGATCCGGTCTCCGATGCGCCGGAACGGCTTGTCGGCATGGTCATGAGCATGAGGGTGGGCTCCTGAGCGATCTCACGGCGACCGCGGAGACGGTGCCCCCGGGTCGGCCCGAACAACGGCTGTCAGGGTTTGCCGCACGGGAATGGCCGCGGCCGCTGGACGGAGCCGGGCCCTGTCCCGCTGGGCACGCGCCTCTGGTCCGAAGCACGAAATTCCGCTTGCCCCTGCGTTCCGCCTGCAAACCAGACATGCACCCGCGATGGCTCTCTCGGCGGAGGTGTGCACAAGCTCCAGGTCCGCCCTCCGCGTCCGGACCGGGCCTATGCCCGATTCCGCACTGCGCGGGCTCCTCGCGCGATCCCGCGGTTCGCCTCCGGGTGACTGCGTCGGTTGCGGAAGCACCTGCGCAAGCGGATCCGTGGAGCGTTGCAGCAGCGTGGCCGCGTTGCCCCAACGCATGTGCCGGCCTTTGCCGGAAGCGGCGGGCCGGGAGGCACCTCACCCATACGGGCCCGTTCTTTTGTCGGGCGTCGAGGTGCGGGCCCCATGGCGCTGGGATCACCCGCGTGGGCGGCGTGGTGCCTGGTCCGGAGGTGTCCGCGGCACCGCGGAGTGGGCTGTGTGGTGGAGCTGCCTGAGGGGCGCCTGCGGGGCCGGGTATGAAGCTCGGGCGAGGGATGCGTCACCAGCGCGCGGTCTGCGGCATCGCGGAGCAGCCCAGCGAACTCGTGCCCACCACCGAGGGAGAGCCACGCATGACCGCACAATTCCGCGTACGAAACAGCAACAGCCACCCGACTGTGCCAAGTCATGACGAGCAAGTGGCGCAACTCGTGAAGACAGTTGCCGAGCTCCGCCAGGCCCTCTCCTCCCACGAGACCTCGGCCAGGCCGTCGGCGTGCTGGTCTGCCTTTACCAACTCAGCCCCGACGACGGCTTCGCCGCACTTCGCGTGACCTCACAACTTGCCAACATCAAGTTGCACACGATCGCCCAGGACGTCATTACCTGGGCGCATACCCACAAACCACTAGCCGCGCCCACCAAGAAGGCGCTGGAGGAGGCTCTGCGCCCCCTCCCGCCGGCGGGCGGCACCGCGAGCTGATCACCGTCACGGGTGGGACACGTCGTCGCCATCGGCTTCCACCTACGCGCGCATCACGCCAAGCTGCTCCCGGTAGTCGCCCACCGGCGCCCACCTCCTGCGTCCAGCTCGCGGACACACAGCGCGGGCGACGTCGAGCGGAGGGCGCCGTACTGGTTCAGGCGCGCTCGGCTGCGGTGACGCGGATGGTGCTCAGATCGGTGCTGGCCGCGTCCGGGAGGTTCATGCCGGCGGTGTGACCGCTCGTGAGGTAGCGCAGCAGGGGTTCGGTGAGGCGTTCGCCGGGCAGCACGGCCGGGATGCCGGGCGGGTAGGGGGTGATCATCTCTGCCGCGATACGGCCGGCAGCCTGGTGCACGGGCACGTCCTCGGCCGGCCCGAAGAACGCGTCTCGTGGCAGCTGTGCCTGTTCCAGCCGCAACTCGGCGGGCTGCGGAACGTCCACGCGCGGCCCGGCCGGCAGGTCCGGTGCCGCGTGGGTCAGGTCCTTGAGGGCGCTCAGCAGTTCCTTCGCTGTCTCCTCATCGTCGCCGTGCGTGATCTGCGCGCCGATGCGCCGGTGGTCGGTGAGATGGGCATCGATGCCGCGGTGCTCGCGCAGCCAGTCGGCCGCCTGATAGCCGGTGGTGCCGAGCTGGGAGATGTCGATGATCACGGGCAACGGATCGAAGTCATCCGCGAGGCCGGGTGCGCAGAAGTCGGCGCGGTCGTTGACGTGCAAGCCGTCCATGTCCTCGATCGCGGACCGGACGTCGGCTGCCAGCTGCAGCGCCCGGTCCGTGAGTGCGTGGCCGTGCAGGGCCATCTGGCGTCGCCACCCGTCCAGGCCGGCGTAGATGAGGACCGAGGGGCTGGTCGTGCCCAGCAGGTCGGCACGCATCTTCAGCAGCTGCGGCGGCACGAGGTCGCCCTGGAGGTGGAAGACGGATCCCTGCTCCAGACCGCTGCCCATTTTGTGGATGCTGGTCACGCAGATGTCGGCGCCGGCGTCCATCGCCCACGTCGGCAGGTCGGGGTGGAAGGGCAGGTGCGCGCCCCAGGCCTCGTCCACGATGAGCGGCAGCCCACGCTGGTGGCAGACCCCGGCGACGGCGCGCAGGTCCGCGCATGCGCCGTAGGGGGTGGGGCTGGTGATCAGCGCGCCCTTGGCATCCGGATGCGCGCGGAATGCAGCCTCGAACTCGTCCGCCGAGGGCGGATGGGCGATCGCCCGCTCCGCGTCCCAGCGCGGCTCCACCCAGACCGGCTCGATCCCGGAAAGGACGAGACCGGAGACTACTGACTTGTGGGCGTCCCGGCCGATGAGCAGCTTCTCGTGCGGGCCGGCCACCGCGAGCATGGCCGCCTTGACCGACAGCGAGCTGCCGCAGGTGGTGAAGAAGGTGTGCTCGGCATGGACCGCGTCCGCCAGCAGCTCCTCGGCACGCTGCAGCACCCGGTCCCGCATCAGCCGGTCGTCGAGGCCGCCGGAGGCGAGCACGTCCCCGAAGAACACCGCATCCCCCAGCGCGTCCCGGACCGCGGGATCCGCGCCGCGCGCCTGCTTGTGGCCGGGAGGCGTGAACGACAGGCGTCCCGCCTGCCGAAACTCGACAAGTGCTTCCAAAACTGGTGCTTCAGTGTGATCGACAGCCATGCCGCTCGGGTTCCCGAGGGGCGCCCGACCACGCGTGCGCTGGTTTCGCCCGGACGGCCGCGCCCGCTGGGACCGCCTCTACGAGCGCCTGTCTCGCTCGGGCACGAAGTCGCCATCGGCAAGGGAAGAGGGGACCGCTGCTTCGGCTGTCGAGGGGGTACCGGGTTCGTCGTCGCGGCGGGCCCGTACGCAACGGACCATCTCCTCGGCGTAGGGCAGGACAATGCAGAGGCCGACTCCGGCGGCGATGGCGCCGAGGTATCCGGCGGACAGTGGCCGCTCCTTGGGAAGGAGCTTCCAGTGGTCGGCGCGGCCGCCGCCCCTGATGGCTTTGCGGACCTGGTCCCAGTGCAGGCAGGTGGTGAAGGCTGCGGCCGTCAGCGGCAGCACCTCGAGGAAGCTGTGGATGTGCTGTTCGACGGGCGTGACCTCACGCTTGTCGGTGGCCAGCGACACGTCCCACAGCGCCGTGGCCCCGTGTGCGAGGGCGGCGCCGCCCATGAGGGAGAGCACCAGCGGGTTCACCTTGGCTGTCAGGCCCGCAACGACCGGCAGGCCCGCCTCGGTCATCATCAGGGCGTGGATCCCTGATTCGCGCACCCCGCTCGTGTGCTCGATATCGGAGCGGCGGTGCATCACCCAGTCGGCGACAGCCGGTACGAACCACAGAGGCATGACCCCGTACAGCAGAAACCGGCGGTTGGTGTTCTCGACGTCGTCGGCACCATGGGGGATGCGCAGGGTGGGGCCGGAACGCCAGCGCTGCCAGCGAGTTAACGCGGATCGGCGAGCAATACGCATGAATGCCTTTCTCGTCGGTGACACACGCGGTGCAGATATCTGACCGCTCACCCCTCGCGGGGCGCCGCACTGCCGGGGCGGGCGCCGGTGGCGGCCTCACCCGTCGGGGCGCCAGCGGCGCCCTGTCCGTCAGCGCCCGACTGCCTTGCGCAGCTGGTCCTTGTTCATCGAGGAGCGACCCTCGATGTTCTTCCTTTTGGCCTCTTCATAAAGCTGATCCCTGGTGGGGCCCTGCGCACCGCCGCCGGAGCGCTCGCCGCCACGCTGCGACGCGGACTTCTCGTCGCCGGTAGAAGTCTTGCTGGCCGTCTTCGACTCCCCCGACCTCGCCCGCTCCTTGTTGACCGTCCGCGCGGCGATTTCCTTCGCCCGCCCCGCAGACGCACCGCGCTTCTGCGCGCCCTCCTTGATGTGCTCGTACTGACGCTCACGCTTGGGACTGGATCCTGCTGGCATGACACCTCTTCACCCACTGACGAGGACGGGTCACTCCTGAAAACGCGTTCCCGCCCCGGGGCAACCCACACAGCAGAAACGCAGCCACCACTCCATCCCAAGACAGCACGGGCCGCGATGCGACAAGGCCGATCGGCGGCGTCATCGCGAGGCTCGTATGACGGGCCGTCGGCAGGGCAGAAACTTGACGTGCACTTCGCCGGATGCCGGCTCGACCTGCACCGCGTGGCCGGTCTGCGTGAGGATCACCGTCGCGTGCCGCAGAGCCATCCGCATCCCCTTATACCCCGTCACGTGGTGTGCTGGCCCGGTCCCCGGTCCTCGGTGCGGGCTCCCAGGTCACCACCACAGCATCCGCCTCACGGCGCACCCCAGTCCGTCCGTGTCGCTGTCGGACGAAGCGAGATCGAAGCGTCCACGCGCTGCAGCGTGCGGCACACATCCGCCAGCAGATCGTCGTCGTCACCCGCACCAGTCGCACAGGGACAATGGACCGCTACTAGTACTCCAGCCGTAGTTCGGTATCTGGGCTGGTCAGCGGCCTGGTGGCGTGGAGTGTAGCGGGGCGCCAGGTGGGCGGGACGGACTTCCCCA